>JALUUL010000079.1 GCA_027021385.1 Planctomycetota bacterium
CCCTCCGGTCGCGGACGAGGCAGCGGGGAGGATTCCGCTCTCCGACGCGGATTGACCCGCGGAGGGCTCGGGCGGCGGGCACAAGGAAGGCCGGGATTCCAGGGAACCTCCATTTCGGTGGAAGGTCCTCTCCGGAGCGGTCGATAGAATCCCGCGACTCGATGGATACACCAGGGCAAAACAAGCCGGGCGCCGGGCTGCTCGCCGGCGTATTCCTCGTCTCCGCCGCGACGCTCGCCGTCGAGGTCCTCCAGACGCGCCTCTACAGCTACATGCTCTGGCACCACCTGACCTACATGGTCGTGACGGTGACGCTGCTGGGGTTTGCGGCCGGGGGAGCGCTGCTCGCGCTCTGGCCGCGAATCGGGTGTCTCGGTGGGGACCCCGGGATCCCGGTCTCCCTCTGCGCCTCCCTCTTCGGGCTCTCGCTGCTCGGCGCCTTCGCCCTCCTGACGCACCATCCCCTCGACACCCTCGAGATCGAGAAGGATCGAAGCCGCTATTTCCTCCTCTTCCTCACCTACGCCTATCTGATCTTCCCCTTCCTCTTCTCGGGGCTCGCGGTGGCCGTCGCGTTGCAGGAGTACCGGGAGGCGGTGCACCGCGTCTACCTCTGGAACCTCTTGGGTTCGGCGATCGGCAGCTTCCTCTTCGTCCTGTCGATCCGGCCGCTCGGGGGACCGGGCTGCCTCTTCGCCTTCGTCTCGCTCGGGGGGCTCGCGGCCCTGGCCGCCCTCCCGGGCCGAGGGCGCCTCCCGCGGGCCTCGCGGGGCGCGCGGTCTGCGGCCTTCGTTCTCGGGGGGCTCGCGACCCTCGCCTGGCCCTTCCTCGCGCTCTTTCCGGAGGCGGCGGACGCCCTGGTTCCGATCCGGGCCGCCCCGAGCAAGGCGCAGACCCTCTACGGGCGGATCTACCCGCGCTTCGAGGCCTTCTTCAAGAAGCAAGACCCCGAGTATCGCGGGACCGATCCCGGGTTGCGGCGGACGATCTGGACTCCGCTCTGCCGGCTCGACGCGGTTCCGATCCCGAAGGATCTCGAGCGGGACCGCCGGGACCGGGAGGACCCCGAAGGCGGTCCGAGGGGGCAGGTCCATGTCTTCCAGGATGGCGACGCCCCGACCGTGATCTGGGGGAAGGGCTACGCCCGGGAGCACGAATACGACCGGCACTTCTACGGGCTCGGGTATCGGCTGGTCTCGAAACCGCGCGTCCTGGTCATCGGACCCGGCGGGGGGAACGACGTCGAGACGGCCCTGCACTTCGGCGCGGTCCACGTCGACGCCGTCGACATCAACGGCGATACGCTGCGGATGGTGCGGGAGGACTTCGGAGACTACACGGGCGGGCTCTACGACCGCCCCGAGGTCCGGGTCGTGCATTCGGAGGGGCGCAGCTACCTCCGGCGCGAGGGAGGGGACTACGACCTGATCCAGATGTCGGGCACCGACACCTACGCCGCCCTCTCCTCCGGCAGCTACATCTTCTCCGAGTCCTATCTCTACACGGCCGAGGCCCTTGAGGACCTCTGCGCCCACCTCGGCGGGAAGGGGGTGCTCTCGATCATCCGCTTCCGCTTCGAACCCCCTCGGGAATGCCTGAAGCTCGTCGGGACCGCGGCCGTCGCCCTGCGACGCTTCGGAATCGAGGACGCGAGACGACACGTCCTCGTCATCGACCAGGAGGACCGCCAGGCGATGGGGATCGCGAAGCAACTCGGCCTGACGCAGCTCGCGAAGGAACCCCTGCGCTACGCGCTGACCCTGATCCGGCGGACGCCGTTCTCGAAGGAGGAGGTCGACGAGATCCGGAGAGCCCTGCCTCCCCTCGACCAGGGGAATCTCGTCCTCCATAGGCTCCATTACGCCGCAGGCACATCGCCCGAGGACCCCGGGACCGAATACGGAAGACTCCTCGACGCCCTCAGAAAGGGGGATCTCGACGACTTCCTGCGATCCTATCCCTACAGGGTCGAGCCCGCGACCGACGACAAGCCCTTCTTCTTCAACTTCTACTCGTGGTCGGATCTCGAGGGCTTCGGAGGCGGTTCGGACGAGGGTTACGCGGCGCTGACCGGAAGCGAACCGATCGGTCTCTACATCCTCGCGGCTCTCCTCGTGCAGACTCTCGCCGCGGCCCTGCTCCTCGTCATCCTGCCGCTCTTCCGCCTCGGTTTCCTCGGAAAGACCGGGGGGAACGGCCGCCTGCGCGTTCTCGCCTACTTCGGGGCCCTTGGGCTCGCCTACCTCCTCGTCGAGATCGCGACGATCCAGAAATACGTCCTCTACCTGGGACACCCGACCTATTCGCTGACCGTCGGGCTCGCCTCCTTCCTGTTCTTCTCCGGCCTGGGATCGGCCTGGGCCGGAAGGCTCCGCGGGGGCCGGCGCATCGCGGTCGCCGCGTCGTTCCTTGTCGTCGCCCTGCTCCTCCTGCACGCCCTCGTCGTGCCAAGGCTTCTGAGCTGGACCCTCGGGTGGCCGGAGGCCGCGCGCATCCTGATTGCGGTCGCGACCCTGGCTCCGATCGCGGTCGCGATGGGCATGCCCTTCCCGACGGGGCTCGGGATCCTCGGCCGCCGGGCGCCGGGAACGATCCCCTGGGCCTTCGGCATCAACGGGACCGCCTCCGTCCTGGCCTCGATCCTCTCGATCATCCTCGCGATGGAGGGAGGCTTCACCCTCGTGCTCGTTCTCGCGGCCGGTCTCTACCTGCTGGCCGGTCTGACCGTTCCGCGGCCGGCTGCGGGGGAGGCCTAGCGCAGCTCCGCGAGGAGGGAGGTCCAGGCGGCCCGCTCCCGCTTCGGGTCGAAGCGCGGCGCCAGCGCGAGGCTCCGCCGCTCGAGTTCGCGGAGGAAGGGCGGGTCCTCGAGGCAGCGTGCGAGGAGTCCGGCCAGGGCCTCCGCATCCCCGGCCGGGAAGAGTCCGGGATGGTCCCCCGAAAGGAGGCCGAGACTTCCTGGGATGCGTGTCGCGAGGACCGGCCGTCCGAGGCGGCAGGCCTCCCCGAGCACGTTGGCTCCTCCCTCCATGCGCGAGGGGAGGATCAGGAGGTCCGCGGCGGCCGTCATCCCGAGGATCTTCCGGCGGTCCTTCGGGCCGAGCCAGCGGAAGCGCGGATCCGCGGCCTCCGCCCGGCGGACCGGGATCTCGAGGCGGGGCTCGAGGAGTTCCCCGCAGAGGCGGAGGGCGATCGGGAGTTCCCCGGGAAGTCGCGCGAGGGCCCTGGCCGGAAGCAGGGGGTCCTTGATCTCCCGGAGATGGCTCGCGACGAGGGCGAGGAGCCCCGGCCGGTCCCCGTCGAGTTCGAAGGCCTCGGGGCCGGCGGGCTCGAGGGATTTCGGGATGGCGACGGACTGGAGGATCGTGCGGCACTTCCCGCGGAAGGCCTCGGGGAGATCCCGGCGGGCCTCGTCGTGCAGGACGACCAGGCGGTCGGCCAGGTCCAGCGAATCGAGGGCCTCGGGATCGTCCGGCAGGTCTCCGTAGAGGTCCGTGCCGGTCAGGACGACGATTCGGGAGGCCTCGGGATGAGCCTCCGCGAAGGCGCGCAACACGCCGTGGCTCCGCCGCGCGTGGAGGGCGACGAGGACCTCCGCCGGCGGTCCGGCCTCGGGATCCTCGGTCTCCCCCTTCCCCCCTCTTTCCTCGCCAGCCGCGATCCGCGGAGTCGTGAGAAAGGTCTCGTGCCCCTCGTCCTGGAACATGCGGAGCCACCGCCGCGCGGTGACGGTGTTCCCCCGCGCCGGTTCCAGGGAGACCGGACAGTGAATGCGGATGCGCATCCGGCCATCCTAGCGGGGCCGGAAGGGAGAACGCTCCGGAACCGGAATCAGAACGCGAGGGCCGTGCCGTCCTTGCGCGGTTCGCCGGCCGCGACGTAGGCGCCCTCCTCCGTGACCAGGATGGCCTGGTAGCCCCCGTATCCGCCTTCCCGGACCTCGATCGCGTGCCCCCGCGCCCGGAGCCCCTCGAGGGTCGAGTCCGCGAAGCCCGGTTCGAGGAGGACCCTGCCCGGCCCGGCGGCCCGTTCTCCGGTCGGCGTGGACGAGCCCTCGTGCCGCCACCGCGGGGCACGGCCCGCCTCCCGGGGATCCATCCCGAACTCGCAGAGGTCGAGGAGGATCTGCAATTGTCCCTGGGGTTGGAAGTCCCCGCCCATGACGCCGAAGCAGAGCCATGGCCGGCCGTCCTTGCAGGCGAAGCCCGGCATGATCGTATGGAAGGGGCGCTTGCCCGGGGCGAGGCTGTTCGGGCGTCCCGGGTGGAGGTCGAAGAGTCCGCCGCGGTTCTGGAGCATGAAGCCGCAGCCCGTGGGGACCAGGCCCGAGCCCATGCCTCGGAAGTTGCTCTGGATCCAGGAGACGAGCATGCCGTCGGAGTCCGCCGTGCAGAGGTAGACCGTGTCTCCCGGCTCCTCCCCCGGAGGGGCGGCCTCCGCTTCGTTCGGGAGGGGGAGGGTCGGCTCCACGGTGGCTGCGGCCTTCGCGGGGTCGATGCCCTCGGCGCGGGCCCTTTGGAGCGAGGGGTCGAGGAGCGCGTCGAGCGGGAGTTCGACGAAATCCATGTCCGCGATCCAGCGCGCGCGGTCCTCGTAGGCGAGTTTCTTGGCCTCGATGCAGGCGTGGAGGGTCTCCGCGGACCCGAACCCGGATTTCCGGAAGGACCGGCCGTCGAGGAGGAGCCACATCTCCAGGAGGGCGAGTCCCTGCCCGTTGGGCGGGAGTTGCGAGACCTCGATCCCCCGGCTCCGGACGGACAGGGGTGCGCATTCCTCGCTCCGATGATGCGCGAGGTCCTCGATCGTCAGGAAGCCGCCCCCCTCGGTCACGACCTCGGCGACGGCGCGGGCGATCCGGCCCTGGTAGAAGGCGCGCGCGCCCTCGCGCGCGATCTCCTCGAGGTCGTCCGAGAGCCTCGGGTTCCGGAAGCGGGCTCCGGGCTCGGGCCTGAACCCGGGCGGCGCGAAGAGCGCGAGAGCCGAGGGGAACGCGGACAGGACCTCGAGGTTGCGCGCCCATTCCCCGGCGATGACCGGCGTGAGTTCGAAGCCCCGTCTCGCGGCCTCGATCGCGGGTTCGAGGAGGCGTCTCCAGGGGAGCCGTCCGTATCGGTCGTGCAGGCGGGCCCAGCCCTCGACGCAACCGGGGACCGTCACGGTCAGGGCGCCGTGGGCGGGGAGCCGTCCGCCCCCGGCCCGGAGGCGCATCTCCTCGAGGGATGCGGTCAGGGAGGAGCGTCCCGAGGCGTTCCAGCCTTCGAGTCTCCGGCTTCCGGGATTCCATACCTGGACGAAGAGGTCTCCGCCGATCCCGGCCCCCGTCGGTTCGACGAGGCAGAGCATCGCGTTGGCCGAGATCGCGGCATCCACCGCGCTCCCTCCCTCGCGCAGGACCTCCGCCGCGGCCTCGGTGGCCAGCGGTTGGCTCGTCGCGACCGCGCCCCGTCCCGTGATGTTCATCGACGCCTCCGGATCCCCGGGGGAAACCCGCGAATCGAAACCCTCCCGGTCGATCCATTCCACCCCCAAACCACGGGGCGATGCGAGGTCTTTCCGCCTCCGGCCGGGCGACCCTCCGAATCATTCCGGCGATCCTCCGACCCGGGGCCGAGGAAGGAACCTTGTCCGACCGATGCGTCCAGACCCTCTCCTTCCCCAAGAGAGCGGGCCCCTGGCGAAGCCCCCCCGAACGGTGCTTTCGGCACTGCTCACCTCTTCCTCGATCAAGGGAGCCGGCAAGCGTATGAGATATGGTCGAAATCCAAGAAGGAGCTTCCTTTCCTTCTAGGACTTTCCAGCAGAGCACTGGCGGTTCCTGAACACGACGAACCCGATTGAATCAATATTTGCGACGGTGCGCCTGCGTACGGAAAGGACCAAGGGGTCGGGCTCACGCACGGCCTGCCTGACCATGGTCTTCAAGCTCTCTCAGTCCACCAAGTGTAAGTGACGGAAGCAGAACGGATGGCAGAGCAACAGTTGCGGTGTTAATCCTCGTTCGGTGTCCATGCTGAGGTAGATGCGTCCAGTCTCCCACTCCTCTGAAATCTCGATCGCGACGGCGCTGACGAGTCGGAGCAGGGAGGCGGCGTTCGGAAAGAGCGTTGCAACGCGGGTGCGCCGCTTGATCTCGCGGCTCAGGTGTTCGAGCGCGTTGCTCGTACGTAGTCGCTGGCGGTGCGCTGGCGGGAGCTCGAAGATGGACAGCCCGTCAGGGATGTTGTTCTCGAGCCACGCAGCCAGGTCGGGAACCGTCTCGCGGTAGCGCTCGACAGCCAGGGCGAGCCGCTGTGATCGTCGCTCGTGATCATCCGCATCCCACACAGACCTCGTGCCCGGAGTTCTTCCAGGAAGGTCTGCCAGTGGACTTCAGCTTCGGAGAGTGCCGCGCTGACATCGAGGATGCTTCGCTTGCCGTCCACGCCGACACCGACCGCCATCAGCACCGCGAAGTCTCGGACGCCGCCCCCGTATCCCCGCCTGTCCTCGGTCCGCTCGTGGGGGCCAGCCTCGAGGAAGGCCGACCGCTCGAGCTGCATGGCTTCGTGGATCAGGGTCTGGACTGCCGAGCCGGCCCCTTCGAGTCCGTGCTCAGTCAGGACTTCCAGGGCCATGGCGATCATCGTAGAATCGGGTTCGTGGTGGGTCGTCTCGTGCCTCGTGGGGTTCGTAGGTGATCAATACGAAACACCGAGATGGCCGGCCACGCCAACCGATCGCTCCGGAAGGGCTCCTCTCGGGGGCGAGAGCCCTTCCTCCGCTCGGTCAGGCGGCCAGCGAATTTACACCGCTACTGATACACCCCCCGAAATGCTGCAGGCCTGAGCCTCACCGAATCCGCCGAAAGCCGGCGGGGTCGGGACCCACCCGCCTAACAGTTACGTCGCTTCGAGAAGAAGTGGACCGGATGCATCCGCATCTTGAACACCGTCCTAGACCAGTTCACAATCTTCTTTCCTGGCCGAATCCCTACCATCTGACAACACCATGGATTCTAGGATCTCAGCCGATTACACGGTTCTTCTAACGCTCCCGAGGGTGTTTGTTTCTTTCCGGAATCAAGGATATTCCGCTTTTCGTTTGTTAGGCCATAGTCCGAATCTATCGACAATATCTCCCCTGACATTTTTAATTATCTAGAAAGCAGCTCAGGAGAAAGAAAATTATGTTAGCGACCCTGTCTTGATACTGCTCATCTTTTCATTGAACAATTCTATGGTTCAGATAAATCCAGACAAGAGATAGCAATGCTTGAGGCAGCAAATAGCAGGAATAGACTGTCACTGTTGGTCATCGGGCCGCGCATCTCGAGGGTTTCCATTGGAGAAGCATACTCCGCATACAAACGGATCGAAGCCCTTTCTGAGCTGGCCGACTTGACGCTTTTTACTTCTCATTGCGATAGAAACCCTGTGAAGGAAAAGGACTTCCCTTTTGCGAAGAAAGTGGTTTCCTGGAAAGAACCTTCGGCCTCCTCCATCCTTGGCCGCCTCGATGAAAGGGTCAAGCCGACTTGGCCATTTTTTTATTATAAAGTCCGCCAATGGCTGAAGGACCAACGCAAGCGGGGGGTAACTTTTCACATCGCTCACCAAATCACACCTCAAGGTGCCCGTTATCCCACTCCACTCCGAGGGCTCGGCTTTCCTTACGTCATTGGCCCAGTGGGTGGAGGGCTGCCCCCGCCTCCCCCCCTTGCAGGGGAAATAAGCCCTTTATCTCTTACCCGAATTGCTCCGATTGTAGATGCATTCCGTTCACGTTTCGATCCACTTCTTCGAAAATCTTTCGAAGAGGCTGCTATTGTTTTTGGAGTAGCACCTTATGTGGCGGACATCCTCGCCCCGTTCAAAGTTCGAGATTTCAGGGTTTTATCCGAGCGTTGTAACCCGAATTCAAAAAAGCCCCTTCCTCCGAAACTGTCCAGCCAGAGAATGGAGGGTCCGATTACGATTCTCCATGTTGGTCGAGTGATACGGACTAAAGGTCTCCTGGACACAATTCGAGCCATTGCTTTGCTGAAAGAATACCGGAACATCCATCTTATTTCTGCCGGAGACGGTCCCAACCTCGAGCAATGTAGGAAAGAAGCGGGCCGCCTTGGGGTGGCGGATCGCGTGGATTTCCTTGGCCGAATAGAACGTTCGGAAGTTGAAGAACTTTACAGGCGCGCCGACATTTTTTGTTTCCCCAGCTTCCGCGAACCGATGGGCGGTGTGCTCTTTGAAGCAATGTCCTGGAGCCTCCCGATTATTACAACTTCCTACGGTGGTCCCGATTTCATCCTGGATGATTCTTCTGCAATCAAGATTGAACCCGACGAGCCCATGCGGTTCGCGAGTAAGATTGCCGAAGCCCTAAGACGGTTGATCACGGACGTCCATCTACGAATGGAATTAGGTTCGTGCGCACGGGCTCGATTGGCCTCCCTTGAAACCTGGCGTGAAAACGCGGAGTGGATCCTCACGTGTTACAAGGAAGTATTGTCCAAAACTGTGGAGGACTGAATCACGCGGCGACCTTGGTTCCATCTATGAATTGCACTCATCAAATGTGACAGGTTACCAGGATAATTGCGGCCTTCGACACTTGGAAGGGAGGCAAACCCATGATGGTTGCGAGGTCCAAACCGTCGCGAGGCGGCGGTTGACTAGATTCGGGGCTCTGCCCGAAGGGTAGGGAGTTCCACGTGGGGGCGATCGTTTTCCACAGATCCTCCGGAGGGGCAAGGAAGCGAAGATCTGTGTGTTTTTCGAATGGATTCAAGGAGCGTATGGTCCAGAGGATGTCGGGACCAGAGTGGATCAACGCGACGGCCCTGGCAAAGAAAGTTGGTGTTTCGGAGTCGTCGCTATCGCAATGGCTTAGTGTGACGTCTACTGTGTGCACCATGGATAGGACGCAAGACAACCAAAGGGATGGCGGCAAGGTACCTCATCGCTGGACTGAGGAGGGAGAAGCTCCGTCTCCCGATCGAGGCGTTGAGCCTGTCGAACGAAGACCTCGAGGCGTTCTTGAGGAAGAAGACTTGCACACACACCGCAAGTGATGGAAGCTGAATGGATACAAACTCCTCGGGGATGTCCTCCAAGGAGTCCATTTCAAGGACGGAACCAAGGTTGCCGCGTGATTCAGCCATCCACAGCTCTTGACAATCCCCATGAGAATCTTGAGATCCATGGATTGTCTGCTTTCAAGCGCGTGATGTCGTAAGGGCGATGAGAACCCTTCTGCGACTTGCGAATGTTCGTGACCCCGGATCCTTGGCATGCAGACTCCGAGCCAAGAGATTCAATCTGTTCTTGTCGTTGATCTCCGATCTCGAGGCTCCTGTCAGGATCGTTGATCTCGGGGGGACTGTGAATTTCTGGGAGACGATGGGAGTCGCCGGCGATTCTTCCTTCCATGTCACCGTTGTCAATATCGACCCTCAGGATTCGTCCTTTTCGAATATTCGATTTGTCGAGGCTGATGCAACGAATCTTTCCATGTTTCATGAGGACGAATTCGATGTCGGCTTCAGTAACTCCGCGATTGAGCATCTTTTCAGTTTCGAAAACCAAAAGAAAATGGCGAGTGAGATCTTGCGTGTCGCCAAATCGATTTGGGTGCAAACTCCCAACTACTGGTTTCCGGTCGAGCCTCATTTCCTTTGTCCATTCTGGCAGTTCATGCCCGTCCCCGTTCGAGCTTTCATTGTAAGCAAGATGAGGGTCGGTCAGAGAGGGCCCTATCCTTCGTATGAAAAGGCTCTGGAGTCGGTGCGCGAGATAAGGTTGCTGTCCCGTAGAGATTTGAACCGATTGTTTCCTTCTGGTGAAATCTTTCCAGAGAAGTTCTTCCTGTTGAACAAGTCCTGGATCGTGGTCGATGGCGAGCTGAAACGATTTCTGAATGATCTTCGTTTGTAGTTCCGACTGGCAGCTGGGGATGCGGAGGTGGTTCCTCGAGGGGGAGGCCCAGGCCAGGTTCGATCAGGCGAGGTTGGAAGCCGCGCGGCGGGTCGGGGAGATCGCGGGGGGGATCGGGGCGGATTTCGTTCTCGTCGCGGGGGATGTCTTCGAATCCAACCAAGTCGGAGAGGGGGTCGTCCGGAGGGCCGTCGAGGTTCTCCGAGGATACGAGGCGCCGGTCTTTCTCCTCGCGGGGAACCATGACCCCCTGGACGGGGGCGCGGTGTGGAGGAGCCCGGTATTCCTCGACCGCCTGTCCGATCTCGTGACGGTCCTCGAGCCCGGGCGAGGGTACCGGCCCGTCCCCGGAGTCGAGGTCAGGGGGGCTCCCTGGTTGAGCCGGAAGCCTGTTCCCAATCCCCTGATCGAGGTCCTGGAAGGACTCGAAGCTCCCGATGGAATTCGGGTCATGGTCGGTCACGGAGGGGTGCCGGAGATCGGGGGACCGAATGCCGGGGGGGCGGAACTGCCCCTCGAGGTCCTGGAGCGGGCGGCCGGCGAGGGGCTCTTCCATTTTCTGGCGCTGGGGGACAGGCATTCGTTGACCGAGGTCGGAACGAGCGGAAGGGTCTGGTATTCGGGGACCCCGGAAGTCACCGACTTCGTCGAGCGGAGGCCCGGGACCGCGATTTCGGTCGATCTTCCCGAGGACGGGGGACCGCCTCGGGTCGAGGTCCACCAGATCGGCACCTGGAAGTTCGAGGAGTCGGAGGTCCGGATTCGGGACGCCGGGGACGTCGAGCGGTTCCTCGAGGATCTAGAGTCGAGAGAGGGGAAGGAACGGACGGTCCTCAAACTGGTCCTGGATCTGTGGGGTGAGGCCGAGGTCCTGAGGGGGTTCGAACGGGCGCTCGAGGATTGGCGCGGGGTCTACGGCGCCCTTTTCACCTCGAGGGGGCGGAGTCGTTGGAGGGTGCGGAGGCCGGCTAAGAGCGCCGAGGAACTCGGACTTCGGGGGATCGCGAGGGATGTTTGGGAGGAACTCGGGCGGCGCGCGGAAGGGGAGAGCCGGGACGCGCGAATCGCCGCCGAGGCCCTGTTTCTGTTCCAGGATCTCGCGACGAGGCAATAGAGTCTCCCCCGATGAGGCTTCTGGCTCTGGAAGTCCAGAATTTCCGGGGGATCTCCCGGGCGCGGATCGTTCCTTCATGGGAAGGGGTGACGGTCGTTCACGGGCCGAACGAGGTCGGGAAATCGAGTCTCTGCGAAGCCCTGTCGCTCTGTTTCGATCTTCCCGCCGATTCCCGGCATGCCCGGGTGAGGGCCGTCCGGACCGTCGGTCTCGACCGCGGGCCGGCGGTCGAGGTCTCGATGGAACTCGAAGGCCGCAGGCTCGAATACCGGAAGCGCTTCCTGAAGGAACCCGAGGAGACCTTGACGGAGATCGTCCTCCTTTCCCGGGACGAGGTGGCGGAGGGTCCCCGGGACGAAGTGGCGGGGCGGTCTCTCTCCTTCTCGGGTCGGGAAGCCCATGATCGGATCCGGGAACTTCTCGAAGGATCCGCGGGCTACGAGCTGTTCCGGGCCCTTCTTTCCGAACAGGGGCGGGGAGCGGATCTCGTGCATCTGGAACGAGCGGAAGGTCTGCTCGGGATTCTCGAGGCGGACGCGGGGGAGCTGGAGGGCGGGGACCTCGCGGGGCGGATCCTGGAGACCTACGAGGAAAGCTGGACGGGCACCGGCCGGGTGAAGAGGAACGGGGTCCTGGATCTCGCGCGGAAGAGGCTCGAGGAGGCGGAATCGAGGTGCCGGATTCTGAACCGTGAGGCCGGAGAACTCGAGGCCGACCTGAAGGCCTTGGAGGTTTGTCGGAATCGCCTTCCGGATCTGATCCGAGCCCGCAATCGATGGAGGAAGGAGGTCGAGGGAAGACGGGGGAAGTGGGAGGAGGTCCGGGCTCTCGAACAGAAGCTCCGGAAGACGGAGGCGGAAGAGAAAGAGGCCGGAGCTCGATTCCAGGAGCTTCGAAGCCGCCTCGAGGCCCGGGAGGAGAAGGCGGAGGAGGAGCGCGGGCTTTCGGGGCGCCTGGAGAAACTGGATCACCGGATCCGAGAAGGGGAGATCCGGATTCTCGAGAGTGCGATCCGGATCGCGAAGGAGCTTTCTTCGAGGCGGGAGGAATGCGAGCGCCTTCTCGAAGGCGACGGCCCCGGTCCGGAGTCCGGGGAAGAGGCGGACCGCCTGGAAACCGCTCTCGCCGCCCTCGGGAGGGCCGGGCGCGAAGGGGAGGGAGGCAGGGTTCGTCTCGAGGCCCTCCGTCGTCTCGAGTTGCGGGGTTCGGATGCCCCGGAGCTCGAGGAGGGAGAGGTCCTGGAGATCGATTTGGACAGGGAGCGGGTTTTGGAGATCCCGGGAATCCTCCGTCTCCATCTCCTTCCCGGAACCTGGGAACCTGAACAACGGAAGAAGCGCGAATGCCTGGAACGGAAACTCCGGAGCCTGTTGGCCCAGTGGGAATGCGTTTCGGTCGAAGAACTCCGGGGGACCGTCCGGAGGAGGGAGGCGGCCCGGAAGGAGTCCCGGGAACTGGAATCCCTCCAGCGGAGCCTGGAGGCGATGATCCGACCGGTGTTTCCGGCGGTCGTGCCGGAAGAGGGGCCGCGGGCTCCGGGGCGGCGGACCTGGGCGGAGGATCTCGAGAGGGTTCTGGAGGAAATCCGGGGGGACGAGGAGCGAGGAGCCTGGACCTCCTCTCCCGGTCTGGATCGAGGGCGGGTCGAGGAGACCCTGGAGGAGGTTCGAGGGCTCGTCGGCCGCCTCCTCTCGGACCGGCGGGAAGCTTCGAGTCTTAAGGAGATGCTTCGGGTCCTTCGCCGGCGTCTCGAGGAGGATCGGGAGGAGATGACCGATCCGGAACTGCGCGCGGCCGTCGAGAAGGCGGAGAAGGACCTTGAGGGGAGAAGGGCCGCACTCGATCGAGCCGAACGGGAGGCCGAGGCGGCCTCCCTGGAGGAAGTGAAACAGGGCCTCGAGGAGGCCTTGCGGGAGGAACGCAAGGCGGAACAGGAACTGGAGCGTTGCCGGAGGGATGCGGACCGTCTCGAGGGGAGGCTCGAACGCCGCAGGGCGGACGGGCTCTACGAGGAGATCGAGGAGGCCGAGCGGGAACGGCTCCGGGCCGAGGAGGAGGCCGAGCGGGTCGAACGCCGGGCCGCCGCCGCCGCGCTCCTGAAGCGATGTTGGGAGGAGGCGAGGGAGAAGCGGAGCGTGGCCTGGAAGAACCCGCTGGAAGGGTCGATCGCGGAACTCGGCCGCGGTCTCTGGGGGGAGGGTTTCGGCGTCCGCCTGGACGAGAACCTCAAGATCGAAGCCAGGATCCTCGAGGGGCGGGAACTGCCCTTCGAAGCCTTGAGCTTCGGTGCGAGGGAGCAGCTGGCCCTCCTCCATCGCCTTGCATGCTGCCGTTTGTTCACGAAGGAGGGGCGGGCCTTCCCCTTGGTCCTCGACGACTGCTTCGGGCACAGCGACCCGGAGCGCATGGCTCGGATCGGGAGGGTGCTGTCCCGTCCTCCGGCGGGGATGCAGATCCTGATCTTCACCTGTGTCCCGGAACGTTATCGGGGGATCGAGGGTGCTCTCTTTCTTCCGCTCTCTTCCTGATCGAGCGAGGCGAGAGCCTGTTCGATCCTCTCCCTGCAGATCCGGGCGAGTTCCTTGCGGTCCTTCCCCCGGACCGCGGCCCCGAGGAAGATGATCTCCGCATCGAAGGACCGCAGGCCGAGGATCCTGAGAAAGTGGGCGAGGAAGGATTCGTTCCCGGTCCAGGAGAGGGCGGACGAGTCCGGGACACTTCCTCGAGGAGCACCGTACCTGAGGCAGGCCAGGTGAACGGGGAACTCCAGATCGCAGGGGAGCTGGAACAATGCGCTCTTGAAGGGGAGAAGGGCTTTCCCGTCGTTCGTCGTCCCCTCGGGGAAGAAGATCAGGCCTCCGCCCCGGGTGAGCCGGGACCGCATCCCTTCGAGGGTTCGGGGGAGATCGGTGGGGCGGAGTCGGTCCAGGAACAGGGTTCCGGCGCTCCACGCGAGCAGGCCGACGAGAGGCCATCTCCGGACTTCTCTCTTCGAGAGGAAGTTCCCTCCGCACGCGGAGGAAAGGACGAGGATATCGGTCCAGGAGAGGTGGTTGCAGACGAGGAGGAAGGGGGGGGGCGGGGGTTCGGAAGCCATGCGGACCCTCAGGCCCAGGATCCCGCAGCAGGAGGCGCCCCAGATCCGGAGCAGTCTCCTCTGCCAGGAGATGGTGAGCGCGGGCCGGAAGAAAAGGAGAAGTTTTCCGAGGACCAGGATCGTCCAGAGAAAAAACGTGGAGAGGAGAAGGAGGAGGAGGTGTGGGAGGATGAGCCGGAGAAGGGGCGCCGGGGTCTTGGAAGGGGCCGAGGACATGGGCCTTCGCGGAGTTTCAGCGGTACCAGATGACGCGCACCTTCTCCAGGGTCGCGAGTCCTTCTCCGACCATGTGCTCGAGTTCGGCGAGAAGGAGATCGATCTTCTCCTGCTTGTCGACGATCTCCACGACGATCGGCAGATCCTCGGACAGTCTTAGGACCTTGGCGGTGTGGAGGACGCTCTTCTTGCCGAAACCCATCGGCCCCCTGAGGACCGTCGCCCCCGCGAGGTGGAGTTCCCTCGCCTTCGAGACGATGGCCTCGTACAGGGGTTTCCCTTCGAAGCGGTCGTTTTCGCCCAGGAACACCCGGAGCAGCACGGCTTCACCCGATTCCATCATGGTCGATCTCCGATCTCCCGGGGATTCTCGGCGAGGGGACCCGGCTCAGAAAAGTGATCCTAGCCTCCATCCCGCCCAGACACCGCCGAGACCGAGGAGGTTGGAGAGGAGGAGGTTCGAGGCAGCCGCGAACCAGGACCCCGAAGCCAGGAGCTGGAAGGTCTCGAAGGCGAAGGTCGAGAAGGTCGTGAACCCCCCGAGCAGGCCGATGAGGAGGGCCAGCCGGAGTTCCGGGCGGAGGAGGAGGCTTCCCGTCGTCAGAGCGGCGAGCATTCCGAGGACGAAGCAGCCGCAAAGATTGACGGTAAGGGTTCCAAGGGGAAAGGTCCCGCGGGTGAGGTTCTGGGCCCAGCCGGCGACGAGATAGCGGAGAACGGCCCCGAGGGCTCCTCCTCCGGCGATCCAGATGATTTTGCTCATGATTCGATCCTAGGTTCCGGGGGCCCGGCGTGCATCGAAGCGCGCCCTGAGGGCCTTCGGGTCCGCGTATCCTCCGCTCAGACGCATCGCCTCTCCGATCAGAGCGTGGACCGCGTTCTCCTTGCCCCGCCTCCAGTCCTCGAGAGCCTCGGGTCTTCTCCGGCAGGCCTCCTCGACGAGACGGTCGAGGTCCGGTTCCGGTCCGGCCGGGGGACGGCCCACGCGGGCCAGGGCCTCCTCGAAAGGGAGCGGAGAACACATAGCTTCCAGGACCCTCCGGCCGGCGGAGGGGGAGAGGGTTCCCTCCTGCAGCATCCTCAAGAGCTTCGCGCATTCTCCGGGAAGGAAGGGTATCTCGTCCCAGACGATCCTCGCGCGGCGCAGGCAGGAGCGGAACTCCCTGCGCAGCCAGTTCGCGCAGTAGTCCGGAGCCGCCCCGGCTTCGACGAGGGCCTCGAACCAGTCGGCGCTCTCCCGCTCCATGCAGAGTTCGGAAGCTACCGGAAGGGGGATCCCGTGATCCCTCGAAAACCGCTCGGCGCGCAGGCGGGGGGATTCGGGCCGGGACAGACGCAGGGATTCGAGGACTTCCTCGTCGATTCGGAAAGGGGGGATGTCGGGCTCGGGCAGGTAACGATAGTCCGGAGCCTCCCCCTTCCAGCGCATGTGGCGGGTGCGGTCGTTCTTCTCGTCCCAGGACCTCGTTTCCGATCGAATCGAGACGCCCCTGCGCGCCAGCTCCCGAAGCCTTTCGATCTCGAAGTCGAGGGCCGCCTCGACGCGCCGGAACGAGTTGAGGTTCTTGATCTCGATGCGCGGGACGGGAGCCCCTTCCTCGTTTCGGTCGTTCCGGGCGCCCCCGGGATCGAGGGAGACGTTCGCGTCGCAGCGCAGGCTCCCTTTCTCCATGTCGCCGTCGGAGACCCGAAGCCAGCGCAGGCGCCGGCGGAGGATCGTCAGGAACAGACGCGCCTCCTTCGGGGACCGGATCGTGGGTTCGGTCACGAGTTCGAGGAGCGGGGTTCCGGCCCGATTGAGGTCGATCCAGGTCTTCCTCCCGGCGTGCAGGCTCTTTCCCGCGTCCTCCTCGAGATGGAGGCGGAGGAAGGAGACCGTTCGGCCGTCGGGAAGGGTCAACGAACCGCCCCGGGCGAGGGGGGTCCGTTGCTGGGTGCACTGGTAGCCCTTCGGGAGGTCGGGATAGAAGTAGTGCTTGCGGTCGAAACTCTGTCGCCGGGCGATCTCCGAACCGAAGGCGAGGGCCGCGCGCAGGGCGAGTTCGAGGGCGGTCCGGTTCGGATGGGGAAGGGACCCCGGAAGCCCGAGGCAGGTCGGGCACACGAGGCTGTTCGGCGGAGCTCCGAATCGGTTTTCGCAGGAACAGAAAAGCTTGGTCCGAGTCGCCAGGCGGACATGGATCTCGAGGCCGATCCTCGGCCTGAGAGGGAGGGTCACCGCGCCCTTTCCTTTCGGCGCCGTTCCGGCGGCGAAGGACGCCGGAGGTGCCAGTCGGTCCCTTCCTGGTAGGCGAGCCCCGCGAGAAGGACGCACCCGTCCCGTCCGGGCGGACCGACGAGATGAAGCCCTACGGGCATGCCTTCCGGGTCGAATCCGCAGGGAAGGCTCAAGGCCGGAAGGCCCGCGAGGTTCGCGCCGACGGTCAAGGCGTCGCATTGGTAGTGGGCCAACGGATCCCTCGATCGGTCCTCGAGAGGGAAGGCCGGGACGGGGGTCGTCGGACCCAGGCAGAGGTCGACCTTTTCGAAGACTTCCGCGTATTCGGAACGGACGCGGAGGGCCCCGGCCCGGCCTCTTTCATACCAGGCTTCTCGATGACCGGCCGAGAGGCAGAACGCGCCGACCAGGAGCCGGCGCTTGACCTCGGAGCCGAAGGTCCTTCCCCGGAACGAGCGCAGCGCCCCGAAGAAGTCCGGAGGACTCGAGGGGGAGCTTCGCGGTCCCCGGAGCGGGAAGCGGGCCAGGTTCGAGGAAGCCTCGGCGGGAGCGAGGAGGTGATAGATCGACAGGGCGATGCGGGTGGAAGGAAGGGAGACCTCGACGCAGGTCGCTCCCATCTCCTCGAAGATCCGGGCGGCCTCGAGGACGAGACCTCCATGAGCCTCCGGAAGTCCCATGCCGAAATGCTCGCGCGGGAGCCCGATCCGGATCCCGTCGAGGGGCCGGGCTCCCCGGACTTCGATCTTCCCGAGGGGGGGGAGGGACAGGGTCGTGAGGTCTCTCGGATCGGGTCCTTCGAGGACCCCAAGCGACAGGACGAGGTCGGAGACTCCCCGGCTCATCGGTCCGATCCCGTCGAGGGAACTCGCGAAAGCGACCAGTCCGTCCCGGCTGACGCGCCCCCGCGTGGGTTTGAAGCCCGTGATCCCGCAGAGGGCCGCGGGCTGCCGGATGCTTCCTCCGGTGTCGCTGCCGAGTCCGAGAGGGGAAAGCCCGGCGGCGACGGCGGCCGCCGTGCCTCCGCTGCTTCCGCCGGGACAGAGTTCGGGGTTCCAAGGATTGCGGGTCTTCCCGAAGCAGGAGGTCCCCGTCGAGGACCCGAAGGCGAACTCGTCCATGTTCGTCCGCCCCAGGAGGACGGCTCCCGCCGCCTCGAGACGGGCGAGGGCGGTCGCCGTCCAGGGCGCCCGGTACCCCTCGAGCATGAGGGAACCGCAGCGGCATTCCTTGCCGCGGATGCAGATGTTGTCCTTGACGAGGACGGGGACGCCGTGCAGCGGCCCCCGTTCCTCCGGGGGGAGGCGGTCGAGGGCTGCGGCCCGTTCCTCGGCCTCCTCGAAGACCTCGATCACCGCTCCGAGTCCCGGCTCCCAATTCGAGATCTCCTCGAGGCAGGCCTCGAGGACTTCGCGGCATGTGAAGTCCCCGCGGCGAAACCCATCCACGAGGTCCGTTCCCGAGAGGGCGGACGACCCTTCCGGGCTCGGTCCCTCGGGGAGGGGGGATCTCCGAGGGGGCGGATGCTCTCCGAGGCCGGGTGCAGGGCCCGGAGGGTCCGGGACTTCGCGGGCGGGGGCGGTCTCCCCGCCCGGGGACCGCGCCGATTCCTCCTCGGTGTTTTCCTTGGACGGCCCGAAGACCGGGGGACGGGGCCAGGCCTTCCCGCGGGGTTCGGGGAGGGGGCCGGGGAAGCCCCGAGGGCGGTCTTCCCTCCAGTGGGAAAAGGCAGGGAAATATTCCTGTTCTTCTTCGGGAAGGCCCGCGGCCTGGACGACACGGAGGGAGTCCAGGATCCGATCGCACTGGGAAAGGAGTTCCCCGGCCTCATCCTCGGCGAGGGAAAGTCCCGCCAGGAAGGCGAGGTGATCGGATAGGGATTCCGGGAGGTCGGACAAGGAAACGACCCTTCTCGAGGCGGAAAAGACGGGGATTCTATCCCGGAGGCGGGGATTCCGAGCTTGCGATCCGCGAGAGCACTGCCTTTCCTGGGTGGGACGAGGATAGAATGTTCCGTTCGTGTGAGCCCGCGCCGGAGAACGGAGCGAGGCCGGCGCGGAACCTCAAGCTTATGGATGATTCTCCGGAACTCCTGGTCATCGGGCTGACCTGCAACCTGGTCGGGCTCTTCCTGCTGGCGAACTCGATCGTCTTCCGCAGTCCGCGGAAGCTGATCGCCGAGTTCTTCAACGTGGACAAGGGGTCGATGCGGCCGCTCCGGGACTACGTCCTGAACAAGATCCAGGTCGTCATCGGCTTCCTGTTCCTGACCTCGGGCTTCCTCCTCCAGGCCCTCTGGGCCTGGCCCAAGATCGAGCGCCCGACTCCGGTCCTCCTGATCTGCGGAGGTCTCCTCGCCCTGGCCGCCTGCGTGTACTTCGTCGGCAACCTCTACAGTCGGCGGGCCTTCAAACGCCATCTCCGGGATTTCTTCCAGACTTTTCCCTTCCCCTTCGAGCGCAACCTCGAGATCACGAAGCAGATCGGGAAGGCCTTCGGGATCGAGGAAGGAGCGGAGGATTCCGTCGAGGTCTATGTCGGCAAGGTCAAGCGGGCCCTCGGCCTTCCTCCGGCCCCCACTCCGAGCCAGGAGGGATCCGCCAGGTCCCGCCGCCTGCGGGAGATGGCCGCCCCGGTCCCTCCGGTCTCGGAACACCTCTGAATCCTCCCGGTCCCGGAACGAGGGAGATCCGGCCTGGCCTGGGAAACCCTCCACCCTGAAGCGCGTTCTCGCTCTTCGTGAGTCCCGTCTCCTTCCATCCACCGGGTCTCCGGTTCCGGGCCGCCCTCCTGCGCGGGATTCGGGCCTGGACGACCTCGGAGAACTGCCTGCTTTGCGGAGAGAGAACGGGGGTCTGGATCCGGCTCTGCCCATCCTGTCGAAGCGGGCTCGAGTCCGCGGGCCCCGGCGCTGGTTGTCCCCGTTGCAGCGGCCCTCTTCCCTGCGGGGATTGCGACCGGTTCCTCGGCCCCTTGTCGGGGGTGATCGCTCCGTTCCGTTACCGCGGAAGCGGAGGACGACTCGTCCGCAGGGGGAAGCTTTCGGGAGATTACGGCTGTCTCTCGTTCCTGGCGGGCGCGATGCGGCGGAGTCTGAGGGCTCGGGACCTCGGGAGTGGTGGGGCGCCTCGTCCCCGCCTGCTCGTCCCGGTCCCCCTCGCCGGGTCGAAAAGGAGGAGGCGGGGTTTCAACCAAGCCGAGGAGATCGCCCGCTTCCTTGGGCGCCGAGGCGGTTACGGGGTCGCCCGCAGCGCGCTTCGCAGGGTCCGCGCGACGGTCCCCCAGGGCAGGCTCGCTCCGGAAGAACGGGAGGAGAACCTGAAGGGGGCGATCCGTCCGGGCTGGGACGCCTGGAGGGGAGCGTGCCTGGGAAGAGAGATCCTCCTCGTCGACGACGTCTGCACCTCGGGCGCGACGCTCAGAGCCTGCGCGCGCGTCCTCCTGGAGGAGGCGGGCGCCCGAAAGGTCTTCGGGGTCTGCGCCTGCAGCGCGAAGGCCGGGGACACCGTTTCAGGAGAGATCCCGCTTCAGCTTCTCGAGTGAACTGCCTTCCCCGAGGGCGACGAGGATGTCCTCCGCCTCGAGACGCGTCTCTCCGGATGGGTTGAACCGCATGACCCCGTCCGGTTTACGGATCGCGACGATGATCAGTCCGTAACCGGAGCGGAGGTCGGCCTCGCGAAGGGCGCGCCCGTCGTAGTCCGATCCCCGGGGAATGCGGACCTCGTCGAGCCTGAGGGAATGGGAGCCCTTTCCCGTCGTCAGGTCCACGAAGTCCATGACATTGGGGAGAAGCACCGCCTGGGCCATCCGCCGCCCGCCGATCAGGGTGGGAAGAATCACGACATCCGCCCCCGCGCGCTTGAGCTTGCGTTCGGTCGCTTCATCGGTCCCCCGGGCGACGATTCGGATCTTCCTGTTCAGGAATCTACCGGTGAGGGTCAGGAAGACGCTCTCGGCGTCGCTCGGCATGGCCGACACGAGCACTTCGGCGTTCTCGATTCCGGCGTCGACGAGGATCTGCTCTTCCGTCGCGTCGCCTTGCAGGGCGAGGAAACCCTCCCGGCGCATCTCCATCAGAAGGCTCTCGTCACGGTCGATGCATACGACTTCCTTCCCACGTTCCTTGAGATCGCGCGCGATGAGCTTGCCTATCCGCCCGATGCCGCAGACGATGACGTGTCCCTTGAGGTCATGGATTTGCTTGATCATCCTGCGTTTCTCCAGAACATCGGCCAGATCCCCCTCGACGATATGGGAGACCAGGAGGCTTCCGGCGTAGGCGGCCGTCCCGACTCCCAGCATGATCAACAGGACCACGGCGATCATCCCCTCGTGCCCGAGCCCCTCGGGGGCGGAGTAGCCGACGGTCGAGAGGGTGATCGTCACGAAGTAGAAGGCCTCCGCCCAGTCGAAGCCGAGCCGGAAATGGAAGTAGAGCACCCCGGTGATCGAGACCAGGATCAGGAATCCCAAGGCCTTGGCCCAGCGCGATCGATTCCCCATGGCCTATTCCCTATCCCCGCTTCCGGCTCCGGAAAAGGAAAAAGAAGGCGGACCGGACGGAGCGGAGGTCGTGCGCAAGAAGGAGGGACATGGCTCGAATGCTGGAGATAGGGCGGGCTGAAGAGGATGTCCAATCGAGGGTCAGGTCCGAACCCTGGGGGGCGTAGGAGTAACGGGGAAGGAAAAGGCCGGGAGGATTCTGCACAGCCTTTGCCGTTCCTCTTCGAAGTTGGCGACGACGGCGAGCTGGAAGAAGAGCACGACCGAGATCTGTCCGAAATAGGCGACTCCGATGAAGGCGACCATGTGTGTGAACAAGGCGGCGCCGAAACCCCAGGCGCCGAGAAAGCGCTCCCGGTCGCGCTCCCAGAACCGCCAGGCTCTCCCGACATAGCGGAACGCCAGGACGAAGATCCAGAGGAACAGGAGGAGGTTGAGCAATCCCGCTCCCGTCCCCTCGGCAACGTATTGATTGGCCGTGTCGAAGAGGAAGTAGCCCCAGTGCTCGGTCGAGGGGGTGCCCCATAGGGCCCATTCCGAAAATCGCCGGATGAACTGGTCTACGAGCATGTAACGGTGATAGCCCGTGGATCCTCCGGAAAGATCCACCCGGGCCAGGAGGCTCCAAACAGGCCCCTTCATGTAGAAATGGAGAGCGGTCAGCATGAGCACGGCGCCAATCCGGATCAGGGACAGATAGGGCCGCAGAGGAATGAAACTGAAGGCGAGGAAACCGGCGATCAAGGCCATCGCGGGTGTGCTCGAAGCTGTGTTGACGACGATCAATATCGTCGAAATCACCCCAAGAATGATCAAAAAGGTGTTTGCCCCTTTCCGGAAGAGAAGGGATGCATAGATCGGAAGCAGGGTGGCAAAGAAGCAACCGGCGATGATCGGGTGCGGAAAGGCCCCCTGACACCGAAGTCGGCCGTTTCGGATCATGGTTTGTTCGGGAACTCCCCCCATGAATGCAAACAGGTTCCTTCCTGTCGCCCGCTCAATCAGGAATGGGATCAAGGCGGGAATCGAGATGATCAAGAACGACTGAACCGATTGGCGGATTTGGTCCCATCGAGGGATCGCGATCCGGAAGAAGAAGTAGATGCCGAGGAGGTCGAAGGCCGTACCGCATTGATAGATGAAGGCCCCGAACCTCCTTTGCTGCAGGGTGAAGAGGATGATTCCTGCCAGCTTCCAGGCGATGATGACCGTATCGAGGGGGAGCCATCGGAACCGTCGAAGCTCATTGCGGATCAGGAAGCGCGTCCAGCCGGTAAGGATCATCAACCTCAAGAAGCTGAAGTCGAGACCGAAGACGACGATTCGCTGTGCAGCGGGGATCAGGCAGGCGAGGAGGATGATCGGGAGGGTCGCCTTGGCCTTGGGGAGCAGGAGAAGGCACAGCATCATGATTCCAAGGACCACGAGGCCGATCGGATCCACCGTGGTCGTGTTGTCCCAGGAATGCGTGAAGTGGGGGTTCTGGGGGACGAGGAGACTCGAGAGACCGGGGCTCATATCTTGCGGACCATTCGGATCAGAACTTTTCCATCCTGCGTGCGGAGCCCGATGAGGAGAAGGAAGCCGAGAAGCAGAGCCGTGAACCCGCACTTCTCCACCAGGTCGAGCGAGTCGAACAGCAAGATCCTTATGGCGAACAGGAGAGCCGCCAGGAGGAGAATGATGAAGAGGTTCAGGTAGAACGGACGGGGGTCGATCATGCCGTGGCGGTTCAGGAGACGGATCGAGAGGTAGAACGCGAAGCTCTCCGCCACGACCATCGTTTCCGCGAAATGGACGAGGTTCCCCTGGAAGACGGCGAGGAGGATGATCGGAATCAGGAAGAGGGCGCGGACGATGTTCGTATGCATCGGATCCTTCGTCTTCCCGAGGGCGATCGAGGCGCCGGTGGAGCAGTTCCGCAGGAAGCGGACGACGAGGGCGACGGCCATCATCGGAAGGATCGATTCGACTTCCAAGTAGGCCCTTCCATACAGCGCGGATGCGACGATTCCCCCGAGGAGGACGAGCGGGACGAGAGTGAGGCTCCCTAAAAACAACGAGATGTAGGCGAAGAGCCTCGCCTTCTCACGGAAATCCTCGGGCCGATCCTGGTGGCGTGAGAGGATCGGAAACTGGAGATAGCCCTGGAGCGAACTCAGGAACCGGGTGGGTTGGAAGCAGAGACTGAAGGCGATCGAGAATACGGCCAGGCTTTCCATCGAGAGTTCGGGGTTGCCGAAAAGGGTCTTTCCCGAGCCGACGATGAGCTTTTCTCCCTGGAACGAGAAGAAGAAGAGAAGGGCGTTGACCGTGAGGGGCCAGCCGAAGTGGAAGTACTTGATCGCGGTGATCTTGTCGAAGGACCAGCGGAACTTCCGTTCCGCGGTGAGATGGGAGACGGCGGCGAAGAGGGCGGTCCTCAGGATCAGTAACCAAAGGGTCGCCCTGTGGTCGCGGAAATAGAGGCTGATCGGATAGGCGAGGGCGAGGGAGAGGGTCGTCGAAAGGATCCAGGTGGAGGACAGCGGGCCGAATCTGAGTTTTCTCTGGAGTCTTTCGATGTCCAGGTGGACGAGTCCGTTCAGGAAGGGGACGAGCGCCAGATTCCGGTAGGAGGCGGCCGAGTCCGGAGCGTCGAAGAGGAAAGCGAGGAAAGGAGCGAGAAGGAGGATCATGATCCCCCCCAGGCAACCTCGAATGAAACGGAGGAGATGCGCCGTCCCTTGGAAGGTTTCCTCATCTCCATCCGGGTCCTGCACGAGGATCCGATCCGCCGCGAAGTTACTCACCATCTCGACGAGAGTGATGATGATCAGGAAGGAAGCACCGATTCCGAACTCCTCCTTTGAGAGGAGCCGCGCGAGGATGATGTTCCGAACGAAGGAGGCGACCTGGTCCGTCGCCAGACCGACGGAGAGGATCGCGCTGCCTTTGAACTTCTTCCCCAACTCAAGCCCTTCCGTCCGGGACTGGGAACGGATCCCGCGGCGACGGTCCGGATTCTTTCGATGGGGGAATCGAGGTTTCCGCAAGGTCAGCGAATGCGAAGGAGACCGTCATTCAGTCGACCTCGAGGAGTTCGGGAAGGGCGTCGGGATCGATCGAGTCGCGGAGGTCATAGCAGGTCTCCTCGCTGTTCTTGGTCCGGAAGACCCCTTTCGTCTTGTCGGAATAGGCGAGCGCGAAGGTCCGGACCCCGCTGGAGAGGGCTGCGATCGTGGAGTGCATCCTCGTTCCGCAGAACCACGTGAAATGGGAGATGATCCATTTCAACTCGCCGGGGGAATAGGTCCGTGGAAGGCATGCGACCCGGGGGTCTCCTTGCAGGCCAAGATTCTCCAAGGCCTCGAGGCAGGCTCCTTCGTCGGACTCGTAATGTCCAGGAGGGGTGAGGACATGAGGAACGAGGACGAGTCTTCTATCGCTCCTCTCGAGGATTTTTTCGATCAATCGATGAACGAGGGCGTGGTAGTTCGATCGCAGGCGGAACCTGGATTCGGCCGTTTCGGGATCGTTGTAGATGAGTCCGCTGATATTGAGGCCGTGGATCCGGGGGTTCCCCTCCTCGATCCATGAAGCAAGGTTTTCCGGAAGAGGAGCGAGGGGTTCGAGGGGGGGGAGTCGGAAGGCGAGATCCTCTCCGTTTCTCAGCCGTTCCTCCGGGGTTTCCGATCCGGCGAGGTTCTTAAGGATCTCGAAGCTGTATGGATCCCGGGCCCAGCATTCCCGGGCACCTTTCACGACGCTCGAGGCTCTGTTGCGGTTCTTCTCCTCCCGGAAGGGTCCGTAGGTCTGCGGGAGGAGAACCAGGGGGATTCCGATCCGAAGGAGGAACTCCTTCGGCTGCACGACGGATTCGAAGCGAAAGGACCCGTAGAGATCGGTGAAGCTGTCCCCGCCGCTGACGTCCATAGCGAGATCGAGGGATTCCAGGAGACGGAGGACCGGGTTGCCGAGCCCTCCGAGTCTGCGAGACCAGCGGACGCGGAAATAGGAGTCGGGGCGGTGGATCTTCCTCGTGAGCTTCCATCCGATCCTGGAATAGACGTAGTCCCCGCCGGGCCGGCGGTATCGATCCTCCCGGATTCCCGTTCCATAGTCGACGACGAAGATTTCGGGGTCCTCGAAACGGGAGAGGATGAACTCGATCGCGGAGTGGCAGAGAGCCGTGACCCCCATGTTCCCGGTGTCGGGGGGGGCTCCGAGGAGCAGGATCCTGGGACCTTCTCGTGTTCCTTCCATGCCGCTTCGTATCCTGGGTCAGGTCTCCGTTCCAGCTCCGGAAGTCCGGGGTTCCCTCCAGGGGGATGCCTTCCGGGAGCCCCCTGGGTCTGGCCCTTCGATTCTTTTGGCCGTTCCTCCAGCTGGACGGAGGAGGCCCGCTTCCCGTATTCGGCATTCGGGGGTTCGAGCCCGAAGTCTATCCATGGGTCATGGAGAATCCTCATCTTCCCCTGGTGCCGGCGTTTCGCGCCCGGTCGTCGGTACGGGGCGCCCTTTGGAGAAGGCTGGGATCGTGGGGAATCGGGGGTAGAACAGGGGCATGGGAGTGTCGAAGCAGACGGTGGCCTGGACGGACGGGGCCTGCAGCGGAAACCCGGGGCCGGGCGGTTGGGGGGTCTTCCTTGTGGAGGGGGGCAAGCCGCGGGAGCTGTGCGGAGGGGAGTCCTCCACGACGAACAACCGGATGGAGCTTCTGGCCGCGATCCGCGCTCTGGAGGCGGTGCCCGAGGGGGCTTCGATCGAGATCCGGACCGACAGCGAATACCTGCGCAAGGGCATCACCGAGTGGATGCGGGCCTGGAAGCGGAACGGCTGGAAGACCGCCGCGCGGAAACCGGTCAAGAACCGGGACCTGTGGGAATGTCTCGACGCCCTCGCCTCTCGCCGGAGCGTTCGGTGGTCCTGGGTTCGCGGGCACGCGGGAGATCCCGGGAACGAGGCGGCCGATGCCCTCGCCAACCGTGGTATGCGGCCGTTCAGGAGGTGAGGGGTCTTGTCCGAAGCGGATAGGGAAACGGGGCCGGGGATCCTCCTCGTGCCGACTCCGATCGAGATCGCCGCGATCTTTGGATCGGCGGTTGCGGAGGAAGCCCGGCAAGGGCGGGGGGCCTATCGGGGGGTTCCTCTCCGGTGCTCGGGGATGGGAGTCGTCGAGGCCGCCGCCCGAACGGCCTTCCTGCTTCGGGAGATCCGGAGTCCTGCGGAATCGGGCGCTGCTCCCCCTTCGTCGGGGGAGGTCTGGCTGCTCGGATGCGCCGGAGCGTTGGATCCCGATCTTCGTGCCGGCGACCTGCTCCTGGGAGAGGCCTGCGTGATCGCCGGGCTCGGGCTCGGAAAAGGGGAAAGAGGGATGGAGGCCTTCCTCTCGCCCGGAGCGGGCGGCGGAGACCGCGATCTCGGTCCGGCCCCGCCGGTCCGGCAGGAACTTCTCGTTCCTCCCCGCGGGCTCGAAGGAGCGGCCGGATCGGCCGCGATCGAGTCCGGGGTCCTCCTCACCGTTTGCGCCTGCAGCGAGGATGCGGCGCAGGCGGAAGACCGCCGGCGGGCCTTCCCCGAGGCCCTTTCCGAGGACATGGAAACCTGGGCGGTGGCGAGAGCCGCCTGTCTCGCGGGGTTCCGAACCTTCTGCCTCCGCGCGGTCTCGAACCGATGCGGGGATCGGGACCGGGAGAACTGGAATATGGAAGCGGCGGGCCGGGCCTTGCGGGAGGGGCTGGACCGAATGCTCGATTCCCTCGATGCGGAGGAGAACGGGTGACCGGTCCGGGAGGGGGTGACGGGGGGCGGCGCCTGCGGCTCGGGATCTCGCCCTGCCCGAACGACACCTTCGCCTTCGCGGCGATCCTGGAGGGGAAGGTTCGAGAGCCGCGATTCGAGATCACCCTGGCCGACATCGAGGTCCTGAACGAAGGGCTCATGCGAGGGGAGTTCGACATCGCGAAGGCGAGTTTCCATGCGGCCTTCCTTCTCGAGGACAGCTACGAGATCCTCCCGGTCGGGGCGGCGATGGGATTCGGAGTCGGCCCGCTCCTGCTCGCGCGCGATCCTGACTTGGCGGGGAGGGATCCGGGGCCGGGGGACCGGGTCCTCTGTCCCGGACGATGGACGACGGCGACTCTGCTGTATCGGCTCTTCGTTCCCGAAGGCCCGCCTCCCGCGTTCCGGATCTTCTCGGAGATCATGCCGGCTCTCTCTTCCGGGGAGGCGGAGTACGGGGTCGTCATCCACGAGGGCAGGTTCACCTTCGAGGACAGGGGGCTCCGGCTCGCCGTCGACCTCGGAGCCCGCTGGGAGGCGGAGACTAGGTGCCCTCTACCCCTGGGCGGATTGCTCGGGCGCCGTTCTCTGGGTTCCGCCCGCCTCGAGCGTGTGACGGGGGCCATCCGGGAGTCCCTGCGGATCGCGCGCGAAGACCCGCGATCCGCGCTGCCCGTGATGCTCCGTCATGCCCAGGAGTTGACCCCCGAGGTCTGCCGGAAGCATGTCGATCTCTATGTGAACGAGAGGACCCTGGATCTCGGTCCGGAGGGTCGTCGCGCCCTCGAGACCTTGCGGGCGAAGGTCCGGGAAGCGGGTCTCGTTCCGGAGGATTGACCGGGCCCGCGGCCTTTCAGGGGCGGAAGACCGCCAGCGAGAGGCCTCGACTCGCCGCGAAGCCCAGGGAGCCGAGCTTGTCCAGAACGAGGAACTGGAGGTCGAGGGGACTGTTTCCGGCGCCGATCGAGACGGGGAACGAGAGATCCATGCGGAAGGCGCCGCCTCGATCGGTCGAGCCCGCGGGGAGGACGAGGGCGGAACGAGGGTCGACGAGTATCGTGAGTTCCCGCAGCTTGAGGGACGCCTTCGAGGTCCCGAGCAGGAGGAAGAGGGGGGCTTGGGGATGCGCCTTGCGTAGATCCAGGCGGAGGATCCGTCCCGCGGCGCTCGATCCCTCGAAGTCCAGTTCCGGGACGAGGTCCTCGTATCCGGGGGTTCCGACTCCGTAGAGTCTTCGATCGGTCGAACTCTCCAGGATGAAAAGTCCGCGGTCGAGATCCGCGAGGAAGATCCGTCCGCTCACCGGGTCCCGCCGAACCGCCGAGGCGCCGTGACGCCCTCCGCTGGCTCCGGGAAAGGTGTCGTAGGAGGCGATCTCCGTCGGGCGGTCGGGACGGAGGAGATCGAAGATCCTGAGGCCCTCCGTTCCCCAGGCCGTGAAGGCCAGCCCCTTTCTCGCCTCGACTCCGAAGGCGAGGCCCTTGGACGAACTCGCGGCCCGGGTTCGGCCGAGGAGTTTCGGCGCTTTCGGCTGGGAGAGATCGTAGATCGCCAGATCCCCTCCGGCGGGATGGTCCTCGACGACCAGCAGGTGTCCCGAATCGTCCAGAGAGAAGGAGCGGGGGAAAGCCAGGGGGGTCCGGACGGAGACTCTTTTTGTCAGGAGGGGGAACCGTGTGAGGTCCAGGCGGGTCCAGGTCCCGGCGAAGGGTTCGGCGAGTTCCGCCGTGTCTCCATGGACGAGGAGGTCGGCGACCCAGGGGCCCTTCCAGGCCGCGGCGAGGATCGGGTTCGAGGGCTGCCGCCGGATGTCGAGGACCAGGAGTCCTCGATCCGTGCCGAAGACCCAGAGGTGCCGGCCGTCAGGGGAGACGCGGAGCCCGTGCGCCCATTTCCAGAGATTCCCGTTCCAGGACTTGACGAGCTTGGGGCGCAGGGGCGAGGAAAGGTCCAGGATGCGGAGGCCCGGTCCGCCTTCGCTCGCGACGTAGAGGTACTTTCCCGCCCGGGCGACCCGGCGCCAATCGGTTCGCGGTCCGGGGAAGAACCCCGTCTCCTTCGGGGAACCCGGGACCCGGCAGTCGACGACGGAGGTTCCGGCGGATGTCGCCAGGACCGCGAAGGACCCTCCCGAGGCGTCGGAGACGAGCGCCAGGTCGAGGACGCCTCCTCGGGTCGTGAAGGCTCCGAGGAGGCGGGTGTTCCGGGCGGTCTGCGCGGGAAGGGGAATCCCCGCGAGCAGGACGAGCGCGGCGACGTGGAGAGGGGTCCGCATCGGGACCAGCTTACCAGGGAACGGGAGCCGTCGCGGCCCCCTCCATCTGGGACTTCAGGGGCGGATGAAACCCAATTGCAGTCCCCGGCTTCCGGTCAGTCCCGAAGGATGACTCGAGTTGAGCTGGAACCACTGTGCATACACGTAGGCCCCGACGAGATTCGAATCGTTCGGAACCGGGAGCGGGACCTTCGCTTTCGAGAGGGCGGAGGTGACCGGGAGGATCAGGGGGGGGATCGCTGCGAGATCGACGTTCAAGGTCAACCCCTTCACGGTCACGTTCGCGGCCCTGCCTCCGATCACGAGGAGAGAAAGGGCCCGGGGGACGAGGTTTTCCGCCTCGATGGCGAAGAAACGGTTTCCGAGGTACGGAGCCCCGAACTGGTGGATCTCGGGGGCCGGCTTGGTCGCCGAGGGGGGCGTCGCCTTGCCGTAGAGCTTTCCGGTCCCGATCATCTTGACGATGTAGAGGCCGGAGGTGATGTCGCTGACGAAGACGTTGCCCGAGGGATTCAGGGCGTAGACTCCCCAGTCCCCGTTGTAGCCCGAGCTGTACCCGCTCCAGGTGTCATAGAAGCCGACCTCCCGGGGGGAGGAGGGGTTGCTGATGTCGACGAAGCGGACACCCTCGGTGTAGTAGGAGATGTAGGCGATGCGGTCCCGGATCAGGACGTTGTGGGGGATCGCCCGCGGGGCGGTTCGCGGATTGGCCTGGTACTTCGCGATCAGCTTCGGCGCCTTCTTGTTCGAGATGTCGAAGATCCCGACCGGCCCTGCGGAGGCCTCGTTCGTCGTCATGCAATACCGGTCGTCCCGAGTGGCCCAGGTGTTGTGGCAATACCTGATCCCCGGCGCCTTGGCGGAACCGAGTGTCGTGAGGAGGGGGAGTTTACTGACGTCGAGGATCTTGTAGCGGTTCAGATAGATCTCGGCCAGATGGGCGAAGCCGTTCTGGACGTGGAGATCGTGGGCATAGGGGCCGCGATAGGTCGTCAGATGCTTGGGGTTCGCGGGGTTGGTCTTGAGGTCCGCGATGACGATGCCGACGTTCGTGCCGGTGAGGTAGGCGATTCCCGTGTCTGTGTCGATCGCGAGGTTGTGGCAGTTCCTGTAGATCGTTTTTCCCCACCCCGAGTTGACCATTCTCGGGGTAGCGGGCTTGCTCATGTCGATGATCCACATGCCTTGGTAACCGGCTTCGGTCACGACGTAGACGTAGTTCTTCCAGGTCTTGATGTCTCTCCAGGTCGAGTTGGCTCCTCGGAAGAAGGCGACGAGTTTGGGTTTGGGGCGGACCGAGGTGTCGTAGATGGCCAGCCCGTTGTAGACGCCCAGGAGGGCGTACTCGGTGCCGTTGGGAGCGGTGTATCCCCAGACGTCGCTGAATCGCGCGAAGTCCTTGGCCCTTCCCGCCAGGCCAGTGTTCTTCGAGCCTTGCGCGATCACGGGAGCGGAGAGAAGGAAAGACAGACCGAGAAGAAGGAGGGGTTGGTGTTTCATGATGGAGTTCTCGATGAGGGGAAGGGGAAGATTGCGGGTCTAGGGAAGGGTCTGAAGGTCCGGACATCTGATCATAACGCAACGCAACTGCAATAGAATAGCCTTTCCAGGCCTATGGGGGCTTGTAGGGCAGGAAGAGGTTCCCGCCGGGGAAGGGCCGGTTCGGTCCTACCTTTCCCGGCGCGTCCTCTTGCCGGAGCGGCCGGCCGAATCGGCGCGCGGGTCCTCGAAATCGGAGAGATCCGCCTCCCGGATCTCGAGCTTCCCTCGGCGGATGAACTCCTCGAAGATCTTCTTCTTCCTGGGGGTCACGAAGGTTAGGGCCTTGCCCGAGGCTCCGGCCCTCCCCGTGCGCCCGATCCGATGGAAATAGGTCTCCAGGGTGCGGGGCACCGAGTAGTTCAGGACTTGGGTGACATGGGTGATGTCGAGGCCCCGGGCCGCGACGTCCGTCGCGATCAAGGCCCGGACCTTCCCGGTTCGGAAATGGTCCATGACCCGGCGGCGGACCGCCTGTTCGTAGCCCCCGTGGAGGGAGAAGACCGGGAACGGGAGCCTCTTGCAACGCTTGTAGAGCCGTTCGACCTCGAGTCGCGACTCGCAGAAGACCAGGAAGACGTCTGCGGGATGGGCGTGGAGCACCCGTTCGAGAGCCTCGGGGCGATCCTCCGCATGGACATGCAGGAAGGCCTGCTCGATGGATTTGGCGGCGGCCGCCTTCTTCGTCGCCCCCATCGTCATCGGGTTCTTCAGATACTTCCTCGCGATCTCCATCAGGGGAGCCGGAAAGGTCGCCGAGAAGAGCATCGTCTGCTTCTCCTTCGGCGTGGCTTCGAGGATGGCCGTCACCTCGTCGATGAAGCCGATCTCGAGCATCTCGTCCGCCTCGTCCAGGACCGCGAACTCCACCCAGCCGAGCTGCAGCCATTTCTCCTTGACGAGATCCAGAATCCGTCCGGGCGTTCCGACGACGATCTGGCAGCCCTTCTGGAGCTGCTTGATCTGCGCGCCCATCGGTTCTCCTCCCACGACCAGGGCGACCCTGAGGGGTTTGTAGGCGCAGAGTTCCGTTAGGACCTCCGCGACCTGGGCCGCGAGTTCCCTCGTGGGGCAGAGGACGAGGGCGAGGACCGCGACGCGGCCCTCCTCGATCCGGTCGACGAGTGGGGCTCCGAAAGCCACGGTTTTTCCCGAACCCGTTTCCGCACGTCCGACCAGGTCCCTCCCCTCGAGAGCCTGGGGGATCGCGAGAGCCTGGATCTCCGTCGGCTTCTCGAAGCCCATGTCGTCGAGGGCGTCGAGAAGGTCCTCGGAGAGCCCCATGTCCTCGAAGGAATCGACCGCTTTGTCGGGAGACAGGTCCTCCCAGTCTTCCGGAAGATCGAGATCCTTCTTCCCCGAGGGCTGGGAGCTGCGGCGTTTCGTGGAGGGGGCGGATCGGCGTTTGCGGGAGGTTCCGGAGGACTGTGCCATGGGTGCGGGGGACCGTCCTCGAAAGGGGACGGAGATCGTTCGGTACGGATCGGAGGAAAAAGGGTCGGAGCCCTGGCTCCGGGGAAACAATCGGAAGTCCGAGAATAGCCTCTACGGGCGGGGGAGGCGACGGCGGAGATGCGAAAGGAGCCGGCCCTTCGGAAGCCTCCGTTCACGAGGGGGGAGGGAGAGGGGTTCGAGGAAGTAGGAACAAGCGAGTGGGGAGATCTCCCGGTTCCAGCCTTGCGGGAGGGAAGGGATTTTCCTAGGATTCTCCGCCCTTTCTTTCCGGGGCTCTGCGGAACGGCGGCGTGAGGCGGATCCCCTCGAGGTCCATGCCCTGAAGGGGGCGATCCAACGGAGACCGAAGATGAGTGAAGGCTTGTTGGGGCGGAAGCTGGGGATGACCCAGTTGTTCGAAGAAGACGGGACCGTCGTCCCGGTGACCGTGATCGAGGCGGGGCCCTGCCGGGTTCTCCAGGTCAAGGTCAAGGAGATCTCGGAACTACCGGAAGAGCATCGGACCGTGTCCGAGAACCGGGGGAAGCGGAGCGGGCGCCTCGAGCGCAGGCGAAGGCCCGACGGGTACTACGCCGTGCAGTTGGGTTTCGCCGAACGCCCCGCCCGGACCTCGTCGAAACCCGCCTCGGGTCACGCGGCCAAGGCCGGGGTTCCCGAGGGAAAGAGTTATTACTTCGTCCGCGAGATCCGTTGGGACCGCCTCCCTCCCTACACCCAAGGTCAGGACGTCGATCTGTCGGCCCTCGCGGAGGTCAAGAAGGTCGACGTGACCGGGACGACGAAGGGACGGGGCTGGACCGGGACGATCAAGCGCTGGAACTTCCGCCGCCAGCCGATGAGTCACGGGACGAAAAAGGTGCACCGGCGTACGGGCGGGACGGGCCGGACCTACAGCACGGCCAAGGGCATGCCGAAGGGCAAGAAGATGGCCGGCCAGTACGGTGTGGAGAGAGTGACGACCGTGGGGCTCGAAGTCGTCCGCATCGACACCGAACGGAACCTCCTTCTGGTCAAGGGGGCGATCCCCGGGCCGAACAGGGGTTTCGTGATCATCAGGAAGAGCAATCGGCGCTGAGCGCCGGAGGAGCGCGATTACCATGGCGAAGGCCCGAATCATGGCTCGTGGGTGCACCCGCAGCAGACTCCGGCGGAAGATGTTGGGCAAAGGATGCTCGACCCGGAACCGCAAGGTCGCGAAACGCCTGCCCAAGCGCGTGCACATCAAGTTTCCGACGGACGTTTCCTGAACTTCCTGCGGCCGGAAGGCCGTGAACGATCGAGACGTCGAGGTCCTGATCCTTGGGTGCGGCGCCGCCGGTCTTGCTGCGGCCGCGGAGGCGGCCTCCCTGGGCGCCCGGGTCCTCGTGCTCGAGAAGAACTCGGAACCCGCCCTGAAGATCCGGATCAGCGGCGGAGGGCGTTGCAACCTGACGACCACCCTGGGACCGAGCGAGGCGGAACCCTTGTTCGGGAGGGAAGGCGGGCGTTTTCTCCGATCCGCCCTTCGTCGCACGTCCTCCCGGACGATCCGGGCCTGGGTCGAAGAACAGGGAGTTCCGACCGTCGTCGAGGATTTCGGCAAGGTCTTTCCCGCTTCCGGGAAGGCGGAGGATGTCGCCCGCGCCCTCGTCGCCCGGGCGCGGGAGGCCGGAGCGGGGATCCGGCTCCGAACCCGCGCCCTCGCGGTCGAGAAGATCGGATCCCCGATGGGGCCGGGTCCGCGCTGGAGGGTGCTGACAGCCGCGGATGAGTGCCTCAGGGCCCGGACTCTCATCCTCGCGGTCGGGGGATGCAGCTATCCGAAGACCGGGACGGTCGGCGAGGGTTTCTCCTGGCTTCGATCCCTGGGAGTCGGGTTGGTCGAACCCCATCCCGCCCTCGCCCCCCTCGAGGCGGAAGGGCTCTCGCCGCTCGCGGGCATCACGTTGAAAGAGTGCGAAGCCCAGATACGCGGACCGAGCGGGAAGATCCTCCTCCGGCGGCGCCGTCCCCTCCTGTTCACGCACCGGGGGCTCTCGGGGCCCGCGGCGATGGATCTCTGCTCCTGCCTCGAGCGGGCCTTGGGGAGCCGCAGGGTCGTCATCGATCTATGTCCGGGGGTTCCGGAGGACGTTCTTCTCACGACCCTCTTCCGAAAGGGGGGGGATGCGGCCCGGACCCTTCAGCGCGAACTAGATCTTCCGCTCCGGCTCGTGCGGCATCTGCTCGAGATCCACGGCCTCCCTGGAAAGCCTCTTCCCCAGTTCAGGAAGGAGGAGCGCAGGGGCCTTTGCCGTATCCTGAAGCGATGGGATCCCGGGGTCCGCAAGAGTCTCGGTTTCACGAAGGCGGAGTCGACGGGGGGCGGGGTCCGGCTGGAGGAGGTCGATCCGGAGACGATGGAACTCCTGCGCTTTCCGGGACTCCATGTGACGGGCGAACTCCTCGACGTCGATGGGCCGATCGGAGGATTCAGCTTCTGGATCGCCTTTGCGACAGGAGCGGCTGCAGGACGGGGAGCGGCCCTCTCCCTGCGGGGTTGAGGAGGTGTTCCCGCGCCTTTCCGGGGGGATCAGGGGTAGCTCTCGTCGAGGTTCGGAAACTCCCCCTCCCTCACATCGCGGACATAGTGCCTGAACGCTTCCTCCATCAAGTGCGCCAGTTCGGCGTAGCGGCGCACGAACCTGGGATGGAAACGGGTGAAGAGGCCGAGCATGTCGTGGGTGACGAGGATTTGGCCGTCGCAGTGGGGACCGGCTCCGATCCCGATCGTCGGGATCTCCAGGGCTTCGGTGATCTCCCGGCCGAGGTCCGCGGGGACCTTCTCGAGGACGAGGGCGAAGACCCCGGCCTCCTCGAGAGCGCGGGCGTCTTCGAGGATCCTCCGGCGCTCCTCCGGATCCGTCCCCCGGACCTTGTAGGTTCCGAAGCGGTGGATGGACTGGGGGGTCAGGCCGAGATGCCCCATGACGGGGATGCCGGACTCGTCGAGCCGCCGGACGACCTTGAGGAAGGGTTTGCCCCCCTCGAGTTTCACCGCTTCGGCCTGGGATTCCTTCATCAACCGCCCAGCGTTCCGGAGGGCCTCCTCCTCGCTGACCTGGAAGGACAGGAACGGGAGATCGACGACGATCATGGCCCTTCGGACCGCCCGGGCGACGACGAGACAGTGATAGGCCATCTGGTCCATCGTCACGGAGACGGTCGTATCCAGGCCCTGGACGACGGTTCCGACGCTGTCTCCGACGAGGAGGACGTCGATGCCGGCCCGGTCGCAGAGTTCGGCCATCAGGGCGTCGTAGGCCGTGAGGCAGGCGATCTTCTTCCCCTTGGCCTTCATGCGGCGGAGGGCCTCGGTCGTCACCTTTCGGGATCGGGGCGCGGTTTCCTGGCTCATGGGGAGCCTCCTGGCGGGGACCTACCAGTCCCCGAAGATGTCAGGTTCGTCCTCGCCGTTCCCCCGAGGGTCCTCTTCAGGCGGAGGGGGGGGGACATAGGGGGTCTCTTCCACCGGGACCTTCCTTTTTTTCCCTTTTCCCCGGCCGGGGGCTTTCCATTTTCCTGGGTCGGCCTGGTCCCCGATGACCGAGCCGTACGTCGGGATCTGAGAAGGGTCGAGTTCGATGTCCGGAAGAGGGGCGATCTCGGGAAGGGGCTTGGCCTTCTCCGAACGTTTCCTCCGCCGTTTGCGGCGTTTTCCACCCTTCTCCTCCTTGGCGGGGGATTCCTCGGGGGAGGAGGGGGACTCGTCGGAGGTCCCCGCTTCCTTTCGACCTCCGGACTTCTTGGAGCCTCGGGCTCGCCGCTTCCGCTTTTCGAGCCGGGGGGGCTCCTCGGGGGAGGCGGGGGCCGTCGCCCCTTCCGGAAGCCGGTCCTCCGGGGCGCTCCCGTCCTCGGGGGGACGCTCCTTCCGCTCGAGGGCGGTCCACCGTTCGAGGTCCTCGAAGCCCCGTCCGGTCGCCATGCAGCGGAGGCGGAAGAACCGGAACGCTTCGGGGAAGGATTCCTGCTTGACGAAGACCGAGGGTCTTCCCGTCCGTCCCCCCTTCCCTTCGGGAACCGAGAATCGGTTCTGGACGACGTAGATCCTTCTCATCTTCGCGGCTTCCGCGCGGGGAAGGCTCAGAGCCCGGAAGAGGGGATCGAGCTGGTCGTAGACCCAACGACCGAGGTCCCTGTCACCGACGGGGCCGTTCCTGCGCGCCTCGAGGAAGTCGTAGAACAGGGCGGCCAAGCAGAGCGCCGTGCTCGGAGGTGGCCCTTCCTGACAGAGGGCGTCGAGGGCCTCGAGCTTCTTCCAGAAGCGGAGCCTCGCTTCCGTCTCCGTGTGTTCGAGAAAACCGTGAAGATCCTCGAGGACGACTCCGAGAGCCCGGCAATCGCGAAGGAGCTGGAAGGCGCGCAAAGCCTTCCCGCTCTTCAGGAGGCGAAGGATCTCCTCGAGGATCCGGGGAGGGGCTCCCTTTGCGAGGTCCCGGGAGACTCTGCACATCGCCTCCCAGGTTCCCTTTTCGATCGAGAACCCGAGACGGGAAGCGAACTTGATCGCCCGAAGGATCCGGATCGGATCCTCCCGCATCCGGATCCCGGGCGAACCGATGGCCCGCACCAGACGGAGCTGGAGGTCATGGATCCCTCCGACCCAATCCAGGATCCGGTCTTCGGTCGGATCATAGAAGAGGCCGTTGATCGTGAAATCCCGGCGATAGGCGTCGTCCTCGGCGGTCCCGAACTCATTGTCGCTGCGGATGAGGAGTTCTTCCTCGTTCCGTCGCCGAGCGGGCATCGTTCGGAAGGTCGAGACCTCGAGGATCTTCCCGTCGAAATGGACGTGGGCGAGTTTGAACCTGCGCCCGATGACCCGGCAGTTCCGGAAGAGGGCCTTGACCTGGCGCGGACGGGCCTCGGTCGCGATGTCGAAATCCTTCGGAGTCCTTCCGAGGAGGAGGTCCCGGACGCATCCGCCGACGAGGTAGGTCTCGAACCCCTTGCGCTGGAGCCTCGAGAGGACCTTGACGGCATCCGCATCCAGGGAATGGGGGGCGATTCCCGTATTCCGAAAGACCCGGAGTTCGGTCTTCTCCGGGGTCGTGGTGTCGATCATGGATGTTCTTGAATCTCTGTATCGGGGGTCCTGCGGGTCTTGCCCGCACTGTTTCCGATCGCCCCCGGGGCTTCCGCCCGCAGGAACACGGTGTTCGCGGCGCCCCATTGTTCCGAGGCCCCGGGGGGCCGGGCAAGGCCCGGAAGGAAAGGTTTCCGCATTCCTGCGGGAAGGTCCGGAGGGATGGGGGGGAGGGCATCCTTTTCTCCGGGGCTTCGCCTCCTACAATTCCCCCTTTTCCGAGAACCTGGATTCCGAAGCCTTCCGGGGCGGACCTTGGACCCTCTTTCTCGCTCGGGTGCGGCGATGGCGAAACAAGACGACAAGAACAAGACCAGGGACAGGTCCTTCGAGGGGACCCTGGCCTTCGAGCGCCCCATCCTCGAGATGGAGCACAAGATCCAGGAGCTGAAGTCCCTGGCGGAGTCCACGCACCTCAACTTGAACGGGGAGGTGACGGCCCTCGAAGAGCGCCTCCGGAAGGTGACCTCTCAGGTCTACGACCGGCTGACCCCTTGGGAGAGGGTCAACGTCGCCCGCCACCCGGATCGGCCGGTGACCTCCGACTACCTGACACGGATGCTCGACGACTTCGTCGAACTGCACGGGGACCGCCTCTTCGCGGACGACCCGGCCATCGTGACCGGTTTCGGCATGCTGGACGGGCGCCGCTTGATGCTCGTCGGCCACCGGAAGGGGAAATCGGTCAAGGAGAGGCTCCTCTGCAACTTCGGTTGCGCCCACCCCGAAGGATATCGAAAGGCCCTCGAGAAGATGCGGCTGGCGGAACGACTCGGGATTCCGATCCTCTGCCTGATCAACACCCCGGGCGCCTATCCGGGGATCGGAGCCGAGGAGCGGGGGCAGGCCCGGGCGATCGCCTACAACATCCGGGAGATGTTCGGACTCCGTGTCCCGATCCTCGCCCTGGTCATCGGGGAAGGCGGGTCCGGCGGAGCCCTCGGAATCGGGATCGGGGATCGGGTCGGCATCCTCGAACACGCCTATTATTCGGTCATCTCGCCCGAAGGTTGCGCGGCCATCCTCTGGAAGAGCGGAGACAAGGCACCCGAGGCCGCGGAGGCCCTCAAACTGACGGCGGGGGATCTGAAATCCCTCGGAGTCGTCGACGACGTCCTGCCCGAACCCCTCGGGGGTGCTCATCGGAACCCGGAAGAGACTCTGGCCACCGTTCGGGAATGGGTCCTCGAAGGCCTCGATTCCCTCTCGGGGATGGCCCCTGAGGAACTCATGGAACGGAGGTTCCGGAAGTTCCGTGAGATGGGGGAGGTCGAGCAGGGGGAGGGCCACCCCGTCGAGGCCTGAACCGGGGGGCATGCCGGGATCGGGGGGTGGGAGAGAGGACCCCGGAGGGCCTCTCCGAGGAGCTTTCCTCCCCGTGGAAGCGCTCTTTTCGCCAATCCTTCACATCAGGAAACCGGGGAACGTATGGTTGAGGCGCCCTCCGGCCTTCGGGGGGCTCAGGAACCCGTCCAGGATTCCGGTGCGAACGGCCGATCAGAGGCCGGACAGGACTGCGGCGCATGGAAAGCAACGAGAGCCCGAGATTGTCGCGCTACGCGCAGGCGATGCGAGCGATGGGGGAGGACTACGCCGGCCGCCCGCGCCCCGACCCCGCGATCGAGGACAATACGCTGATCCAGAGGGCTCTCGACGGAGAGATGGAGGCCTTCGCCGGGTTGATGGCCCGCTACGAGCGGAAGGCCTTCTGGGTGGCATTCCAGGTCGTCGGCAGCATCGAGGAGGCGCGGGATCTCGTCCAGGAGGCCTTCCTCCGGGTCCATCGTTCTCTAGATCGCTTCGATTTTTCGAGGAATTTCTATACCTGGCTCTACCGGATCGTCACGAACCTTGCAATCGACAGTCTGCGAAAGAGCCGCAACGAACCGCGACAGGTCTCGGGGGAGGGGATCGATCTCCCGGACGAGGAGGAGCGGTATCGTCGGACCGCCTCTCCCGAGGAGCAGGAACGTGCCGCGAGGGTCCGAGCAGTCCTCGATACCTTGCCGCCCCGCTTCCGAACGGTCCTCGCGCTCCGGGATCTCCATGGACTCTCCTGCCGCGAGATCGGCCCGATTCTCGATCTGACCTACGCGACCGTCCGCTGGAGGCTCCACAAAGCCCGGCAACTCTTCCGGCTCCACTGGGAGCGAAGCCTGCCCAAGGGGGAGGATCATCGATGAATCCCGAGCACGGTGGCGCACGAATCCCCGGCCTTCCGCAGGCCGGCAGGTCTCCATTGTCCTGCCGTCTGGTCCGGGAACTCCTTCCCGAGGCCCTCGGCGGGGAACTCCACGAAGAAGCTATGAAGCTCCTCGAGGACCATGCCCGGCACTGCCATGCCTGCGGGGCGGAACGCGTGCGTCTCAAGGAGGCCCGGGAGGCGCTGGCCCTCCTGAAGGAGGGTGGGGCCGGAAGCCCGAGCTTGCCGGAGGACTTCTTCCGGTCGATGAGGGCCGAGGTGCTCGAGGAGATCGACTGGCGGAGGAAGAAGAGGGAGGAGGACGCCCGGATCCGGGATCTCCATTTGACGAGGAAAGGGGGCTTCCGCGTCCTCGGAGCGGGGCTTCCCGGAATCGGACTCCTCGCCGCGACCCTGCTCCTGGGGCTCTTCCTCGGGCGCGGGCTGGGACGCCCCGAGGCTCCCAAGGACTCTCCGGCCGGAGGGCCCGCGCATGCCGGCGGGGGCAGGATCGTGGAGAAGTCCGTGCATCTTCCCCAGGACACGAAGGATCTGCTCGATTCCAAGGGTTTCCGAGCCCTGGCTTCGGATCCCCAGTTCGCGGAGAAACTCCGAAAGATCTGGCGGGAGTTCCAGGATCAGACGATGGCTTCCGGGGATGATCTTTCCGCGGGCGGTTTCGATCTTCCCGAGTCGGAACCGGAAGGGCCTCCGTCTCCCATCCTGGGCAATGTCCTCGGGAGGACGGATTTCTGACCTCATGACCCCTCCGGTTCTGAGTTTCGGTTCCCGGTGGGTGTGCGGATCCTTCGGGAGGAGAGTTCCGGCCCTGGGTTTCGCGCTGATTTTCCTGGGCCCCCTCCCTGCAGCGCAGGATTCACCCAAACGGGAGGGGGGGGATCCGAGGTCGAAGCTCTCCGTGGGCCGGGAGACCGAGCATGAAAGTTCCTCCGCCGGTCCGCTCGCGAACCCGATCCTCAGAGGCCTCGCGAGGGAGATCCGGGCGATCCGGGAGCGGGCCCGCTGGCTCGGCTGGATTCGCCTGCGCCGGGGGCGGGAGATGCATCCTGCCCTCCACCTGGGAAGGGGGATCGTCGCAACTCCCTTTCTTCCGGACGCCGAACAGGGACGGGGAGCGACCTATTATTTCGATCACGGGCGGATGAGGCTCTCCGTCCTGGGGTCGGACCGCCCCTTCGTGACCTTTCTCCGGATGAAGGACGCGACCCATCTCCAGGGCCTTCCCGCTCCGATCGGGATGGATGAGGCGACTCCCCCCCCCGACCGCGGCGACCTCGCCCTCGTCCTCGGGCCGAGGGGGCGAACCCGTCTCGTCTTCCTTTCCGCGGGCCGCAGGCTTCGCTTCCGTCCGCCTCCGGGCGGGCCGCGGGGGCGAATGAGCGGAAGGGGGGGAGCGAATCGGCCTTCGCGATCCGGGATTCACGAAGGTCGACGTCCGGCGTATGGACTTCGGGACGCGGAATCGGCTCCGGGGTCCATGGTTCTGACTTGCGACGGCACCCTGCTCGGAATGCTCGTCCGGCCCCAGAGGCATCTTTTCCGGCGGGGGAAGCCTTCTTCCGGGGGCGGGAGGAACGAGGAGAGGGGGCGGGGGGAAGGGGAATACGAGTCCGCCTCGAAGGAGGGCGGGTCCCGGAGGATCTCCCCCCGGAACCGGGAGGATTTCGCCCTCGTTCTCGATGCCCACATGCTCCGCGAACGCGGGCTCCGACTGGCGGCGAGCTTCCCCCCGGAAAAAGACGATCTCGCGATCGGGGTCACGGTTCTCGAGGCCGAGGCCTACGCAAGGTGGAGGGCCCGACTCCGTTCGAGTTCCCGGCGGAATCCCGCCTCCAGGAGGGCGGGGAAGGGAGCGGGCGGTTCGGCTGCGCAGAAAGCGGAAGAGTCCCCGGGCGAGGAAGGTCTCGTCGTGCTGGGACTCTGCCGGGCCGGGCCGGCGGAACGGGCCGGCCTGCGCGTCTATGACAGGCTTCTCCGACTGGACGGAGTGGTGCTGGACCGGACGACGAAGCTGAGGGAAGTCCTCGCGAGGCACCGCTTCGGGGAGGTCCTCGACCTCCAGGTCCTCCGGGGGGCCGAACGCCTTCTCCTCAAGCTTCGTCTGGATTGATCTCCCGAGCTCCGGTCCGAAGCAGGGGAGGGGACTCCTCCCGGGAGTAAGGGCCACGTCCTCACGTTGGGTAGCCCTTGGAGGCGGGGCTTTGGAGCCCCTCTCCGCGACGCGGCCCGTAGCAAGGAGAGATTGAACATGAAACGCATCTTCCGAACCCTGTCCTCCGGGCTTTTCGTGCTTTCCCTCCTGGGGGTCGCCGCCCCCGCGGTCCTTGCTCAGGTCGAGGGAGGGGCGGAAGTCTCTACGAAGAACGGATCCCTTCAGGGGGGGGAGGACTTGAAGGGCCTTCTCCACGAACTGGGATCTCCGGACTTCGAGACGAGGTCCGAGGCCGCGGAAAGAATCGAAGCGATGGGACGAAGGGTGGTCCCCAAGCTGAGGAGGGCCCTGGAGAAGGCGGAGAATGCTGAGGCGAGATGGCAGATTCGCCGTCTCCTGCGGAAGCTGGAGAAGCAGGGGGCGAAGGGAGACGAACGGGGGAAGGAGGGCGGTGCCCGGACCCGGGGGAAGGCCCTGCGCCGTGAAAAGGTCCGGGGCCGGCGCGGGTGGCGGCGCGGTGAACTCGATGAGAGGATCTCCGAACTCGAAACCCGTCTCGAGGAAATGCGCCGGGAGATCGAGGAGAGCTTTCCGGGGATGAGGGGATTCCCGTTTCCGAAGATCCGCTTCCCGAGAATGCCTCGGTTCACCGTCCCCGGCGGCAACGGGATCTCGGGCGAGGAGCGCTCGATGAAGGTGGAGATCGGTCCGAGGGGGGTTCGGGTCGAGATCCGAGAAAAGGATCCCGGTGGAAAAACCCGTCGCAAGGTCTATGAGGCCGAGGACATGGACTCCCTGCTCGAGGCCCATCCCGAACTGCGAGGCAAGATCCGAGTCGGGAAGGGAGGAGGGTTCGGGATCTTCGGCGGAGGTAGGAAGGGTTTGGAGATCGAGGATCTGGATGATTTCCTGAAGATCGAAAGGTTCCCGGAATGGTTTCTCAGAGGATTCGGCATCGATCTCGGGAGGATGTTCGACGAGGGGCGGGGAAAGCATCGCTCCCGTAAGGAGGAAGGCCGGCAGGCCGGCGAGAGCGAAGAGGAAGGCCGGCACGAAGAAGGACATGAAGGCCGGGAGAGGAAAAAACGGCTCGAAAGGGAGGAGGGTTCGGAGGAGACCGGGCGTTCCGAACCTCCGAGGCTCGGCGTCTATGTAAGGGAGGAGATCCCGCCGGCCCTCCGAGAGTATCTGGACCTCGAGGAGGACGAGGGGCTGTGGATCCAGCGGGTGCTCCAAGGAAGCCTCGCGGAACGGATCGGCTTGAGGAGGGGGGACATCCTTCTGAAGTTGAATGGGAAGACGATCGCCTCTCCCTCCGATGTCGCCCGGGTTCTCCGAAAGACCGGGAAAGGCGAGAGGGTCAAGGCCGTGTTCCTCCGGAAAGGGAGGATGGAGGACGGATCGGCCAGGCTTTGATCCCCTGGATTCCCCCGGAAGGAGGATCGGAACCGGGGGGCTCGGGCCTGATGGGGTGAGTGGGAGCCTGGTCCGGATCAGTGTCCGGACAGGATGCCGAGTTGCCGGAGCGTGCCGAAAACGGGGGCGGCCTCCGGTTTCCGATCCGAGAGGGAGGAGAGGCAGTCCATCACGAAACGTTCGGCCGAGGGGTCGGTCCGTTCGAAGTCGTGGAGGAGGATGACCCCTCCTCCGCGTTTGAAGAGTTTCTCGGCGGCGTCGGAGGGTCGGGAACCCTCCCTTCCATAGGTATCGTGGCTGTCGATCGTCCACCAGACGATCGGGGTGCGGTGGAAGAGGAGGAAGAGGAGACTCGCCAGATTCAGCTTGCCGTAGGGAGGCCGGAAGGGAAGGCGCGGTCCTTCCAGCCCCAGTTCCCTCTCCAGGATTCTCCAACCTTTCCGGATGTCCTTGATTCCGACCCAGGGAAGGGATTTCCAGTGGTGGAGGTGGGCGTATCCGTGGGATCCGATCTCGTATCCGGCCAGGGAGAGCCTCCCGGCTATCTCTCGGAGCTCCGGATCCTCGAGCTTCTCCCCCAGAAGGAAGAAAACCGCGGGAAACCGCCTCTCGGACAGGAAGTCCAGAACGGCGGGAGTGAGGGTCTTTCCGGGGCCGTCATCGAAACTGAGGACACAGATCCGAGCCCTCCTCGTCCGGCGGTCGAGCCGGAACCGGGCCCATTTCGCAAAGACCAAAGGAACCCCGAACCACAGTGCGAGCAGGACGGGAAGGATCCACAAGAAGTGCTGCATCACGAGATACCGGCGGCTTTCTATAGCACATCGCCAGGAAGGATGCTCCCCGGCTATTCTTTTCCGGAGCCAAAACCCGATGAAGACTCAGAATCGGGTTCTCGGAGCATGAATCGGACGAGCGCAATGATCAGGGACATGGTTCCGGACGATCTCCCGGGGATCGCGGATCTTCATGCGAAGGTCTTCGGAGAGCCGGAGGGTCCCGAGGGAAAAGAGGGGGTCGCATCCTTCTATCGGGATGCGTTCCTGGAACATCCTTTCCCGGACTGTGGCATGGGGTCTCAGGTGGTTCTGGGACCTGGGGGGGCCGTCACCGGTTTCCTAGGGATCATTCCACGCAGATTCCGGTTCCGGGACAGGGAGCTGAGGATGGCGATCCTCGGGAGGTTCATGTTCGATCCCGGGACGAAGGACCCCCTGGCTCCGATCCGGCTCGTGCGAAAAGTTCTCAAGGGTCCTTTCGATTTCGTCTGGAGCGACGGGGCGAACCGACAGGGGATGGAGACCTTTACCGCCTCGCGTGCCAGAGTCGTTCCGATCCTCAGTCTGAACTGGGTCAGGTTGCTGAATCCTCTCCGGGGTTTGGCCGCAATGAAGCGCTGGGACGGGTCCCTTCCGGGGCGGGGATTCCGGATCCTCGCCTTCCCGCTGGATCTCGTCGGTTCGAGGGTTCTCGGAAGAGCCGGCCGGCGGGGGCTCGAGGGGTGGGAAACGATGGACGTCGAGGGCCTCTTGGAGTCCATCGAAACGGCTTCGAAACCTTCGATCCTGAAACCTGTCTACGACCATCGGGAGTGTGCATGGCTCCTGCGCTTTCTGGAGAGACAGGATCGGAGAGGTCGATTCCTGGCTCTGGAATGGCAGGGAACGGATCCGGTCTCCGAAGCCTGGGTGCTCGCCTATCTGCGCCCCAACGGGGTGCTCGAGGTCCTGCAATTCGGAGTCCGCAGAGGGGACCCGGAAGCTGCTTTCGAAGCCCTTCTGGCCAAAGCGGCGGATCTCGGAGCACATGCCGTCACCGGTCGATCGGACCCCCGTTTCCAGGATCTGATGTGGAGACATCGAGCCTTCCTCAAGCAAGGGTCCTGGGCCGTGTTGCATACGACGGATCCGGAACTCGAACTGGCGGTGCAGTCGGGAAGAGCCTTCTTGACCGCGCTCGAAGGTGAACTCCATCTCCCCTCGGCGGTCCATGGACATTGACATGGGTTTCCGAGGAGGCGGACGGAGGATCTCCGAGGCACTGGAATGGGGGGCCTTGGCCTCGACGCATCCGAAGTTCAACCTCTACCAGTGTTGGGAATACGAAGCTCTGAGAGGGGGGGGATGCCGTTTCGAGGGGTGGGCCCTTCCCGGGGGTGGATGCGCCCTGGTCAGAATCCGCCGTTTCGGGAGGCGGGGACCGGGGCTCGCACAGGTCTACTGGGGACCCCTCTGCTCGCCCCCGGAGGATGAGGAGCGGTTTGCCGTCGCCGTCCGCGCCCTTCGCCGGATCTACGTGGTCGAGGAAGGGCTTCTTCTCAGGGTCCTCCCCCCCCTGTGCCCCGAGCCCTCCGTCCAGGAGAGGATCTTCCGGGCTGAGGGGTTCCTTCGGGTCGAGGATCCGCCGCCCTACCGGACCTTCGTCGTGGACCTGCGGTCCGGACCCGAGGTCGTCAAGGAGGGGTTCAGGAGGTCGTTCCGCTACAACGTCAATCGGTCCCTGAGAAACGGTTTCCAGATGGAAGTGGGCAAGGAGACCGCGCTGTTCGATCGCTTCCTCGACCTCTATGACCGGATGTGGAAGCGGAAGCGATTCCGGAGCGGGGTGGATCCGAGAAAATTCCGGGAACTCCAGGATGCCCTTCCGGATTCCCGGAAGATGGAGATCCGGATCGTCGGAAAGGAGGGGACGGACCTGGCGGCCGCCGTCCACTCCTTCCTGGGGGACACCGTCCTTTATCTTCTCGGGGCGACCAGAGTCGAGGGACGAATCCCTCCCGACCGTAAGTACGCCGCCCATCTCCTGCACTGGAGGGTGATCGAGGAGGCCTGTCGCAGGGGATTCGCTTTCTACGATCTCGGAGGGATCGACCCCGAGGAGAATCCCGGCGTCCATTCCTTCAAGAACGGATTCGGGGGATCGGAGGCCCGGAACGGAGGGTGTTTCGAAGCTTGGGAGTCCTCGATCTCGAAAGGAATCGTGAATCTCGGCCTCTGGGTGCGTCGTATCAGAGCAGGCGTTCGAGGAAGGGGGGCAGGTCGTAGGTCAGGTGGTTGAGGACGATCCCTCCGAGCGGGACTCCGAGATCCCGGATCGTCTTGATCGATTTTTGGATGGACTGTTTTCGGACGACGTTGGCCTGAGCCACGAGGACGGTCAGGTCCGCGGCCCGAAGGATCGGACCCGCCTCGGGGGAAGCGCTGAGGGCCGGGACGTCCAAGACGACGATTTCGGCTTGATGCTTGAGATCGTCGAGGAGTTGGAGAAGGGCTCCGTCACCGAACGGGTTGTAGAGGTCCACGGGAGCGCTTCCCGCGGGGATCAGGTCGACGAAGGGCGCGACGTTGGTCCTCGTCGATTCGTTCAACTGGGCAGTCTGGTCGAGATATTCGGCGAGTCCCGGGGTCGAACCGACCGCGAAGTGAGGGGCAAGCGAAGGGGAGCGTAGGTTCGTTTCAACGAGGGTCGTCCGCCGGCCCTGTTCCCCCTGGAAGATCGCGAAGTTTCCCGCCATCGTGCTCGTTCCTTCGCCGGGATGGCTCGCGCAGAATGCGATCCGCAGCCCTTCCGAGGGATCCCGCGGGAGATCCCCCTGAAGGCGGCTCCAGAGATGGCGGATCTCCTCTCTGAGGATGTGTGCCCTTGGGCCTCGGGCCCCCGTGTTCTGACCGGCATCTACGATGCTTTTCATCTCAACTCCAGGTCGTGATCCGGAGGGCCTGGTGGCGACGGAGGTTCCTGCGGGTCAACTTGGGAATCGAAGCAAGGACCTTGAGTTTCGTGAGCTTCTCGAGATCCTCCGGGTTTCGAATCGTCGAATCGGTGACAGCTCGTAACAGGAGGAAGAAGAGACCGAAGAAGGCTCCTCCGAAGATTCCACCGAGAAGCATTTTGAAACGATTCGGCCCTGACTTCTCGAGGGGAAGGTTCGCATGCGCGATGACACCGAGAGAACTCATTCCTACCTGCGCCGCGAGGCTCTTCTTGCGAGCGAGACGGAGTCTCTGTTCCTCGAACTCGAAATCGGCCCGTGTGGAGCGGACGAGACGGTCCAGTTCGAGGTACCGATCCTTGTGGTCCGCGAGTTCGGTGAGGCGGGCCTCCGCCTTCTTGACCTCGATGCCGGCCTGGACGACGGCCTGGCGATCGACTTCGAGGGCGAGTTTGATCTCGTAGGCCCTGTTTTGGATGGCGGTCCACTCCGGGTTTTCCCTCCGCCGCTTCTGAACTCGGATGATCGGACCCTTGGCGAGTTCCGCTTCCAACTGATCTTTCGTCGCTCGAAGACGTTCTTCCAGTTGGAGGATCTCGTCGGCGCCGGGTTGGAACCTCCCCTTGGCTCTCGCAAGGTCTTCCTCCAGTTCGTTGACCCTGTTTTGAAGGGCCATGACCCGCGGGCGGGTCATGCTCATCGGTTCCTCGAGCGTCTGGTAACGCTCCGTCTCCTGGAGCCTTTTCTGGAGCTTCTCCAGAATGATCTGGTTGGTTTGGATCCTGTTCTGGATCGTCGTCTGCTCGAGCCGGGCCCTGGAGAGGACGTCCCGGGCCTGGGACAATTCGCTGGGGAAGTCGAGAACCTCGAGGTCCTTCAGGAACTTCTCCAGCTGGAAGGCCGCCCGTTCCATCTTCGTCTTCGCTTCCCGGTGTTCCTTCTCGACCAGTTGGATGTCCACGTCGGTATAGGCTTCCACATGGCGTTTCCGGGCCTCTTCCATGTAGACCCTGAGGATCTCCTGGGCCAGCAAGGGATTGTAGGCGGCGTAGGAGACCGTGATCGTGTCCGAGCGCCTGGGTTTGATCGTCAGGAGGTTGTATTGGAGGTGGAGGAGGGCGTCCTGCTCGTTCGGAACGTAGTCGCCCGGATCGTTCCACCACCGCTGGAAACGATGAATTCCCCGTCGGAGTCTGGAAACCCAGCTTTCGCCGGGGCGGGGAGGCCCGTCCGAGGGTTGATAGGGGGCGAGGATCTTCGCCGGACCGATTCGGTTTACGACCCTTCGCAGGAGTTCCTCGGACAGGAGGATGGCCTCCGCGTTCGCCCTGAGGTTCAATCGCTGATAGACCTCGGGGTCGGCCCCTGGATTGAGACTCAAGTTCTCGCCTCCGGGTCTGAGGAGGAAGGTCCCCGTACTCTCGTAGAAGTTCGGTTTCGTGACCGCGAGGAACCCCCCGATCAGAAGGCCGGTGAGGGTCGTCGTGAAGAAGAGAGCCCAGCCCCGAAAGATCGTCGCTGCGATCTTCTTCAGGTTCACATCCGAGGACTCCTCCTGTGGAGGAGGGGAGAAGACCGGATATGCCTGGATCTGCGGGAGTTGGGGGCTGTGTTGGATTTCGGTCTGCATATTCCTCGAGGATGGTCTGAATCCGTCCGGGTCCGCCTTCCGATTCCTTCTTCGGCCAGAAAGTGCCTTCGTCTTGGGGCCGGCCCCGGGATCCCGGGATCCAGGTCGGGAGTCCCGGGTCCGGATTCCGGAATCGGGCCGATCCTCCCATGGGGCCGGGGAGAGGGGCTTCCCGTCACCGGCGGCCTGGATTGACGGACCATGGTTGGAGGAATATAAACCTCCGGCTCCGGAAGGACCCCGATGGATTCCGAAAAGAATGCAATCCGTTCGAGCCGGGTCTATTCCGACCGTTCCCTTCCCAGGGCCTTTCCTTCGAATGGGCCCGGCCGTCCGTTCCGGATCGATTCATGTTGCACAGCCAACACCGTCTGTTGAGCGGAGCCGTCCGCCTCCTCGACCTCTGCATCCTGGTCGTGGGTGGTTACACGGCTCATGCCATCCCCTGGCCGCCCCCCTGGGGCGGGGGAGTTCCTCCTCTTCCAGGAGAGTTGCTTCTGGCCGAGTCGTTTCTGGTCTGCAGCTGGGTTCTCCTGACTTTCCGGGTCAACCTATATACCTCTCGACGAAGCGAATCCCTTTTCAAGGAGTTCGTCGGGCTCTTCGAGGTCTGTCTTCTCTCCTTCGCCTTCGGATCGACCCTGTCCTGGACGATTCTGGGTAAAGTCGTCCTCCCTCCCCTTACAGGGGTATTGATTTCCTGGTGCGGGTTGTCCGCTTCCCGGATCGCGATCCGGGGGATCCTGCGTTTCCTCAGAGTCCGAGGATTCAACTTCCGGTACATCCTTCTGGTCGGCCGGGGGCGGGCATCCTCGGTCCTTGCCGACCGAATCCGGAGAAACCCTCATTTCGGATTACGGCTTCTCGGGCTCGTGGAGTTCACCGGAGAGAAGAAGGGGCAGGTGGACCCCGCAAGATATCTCGGGGGGATACGGGACCTCAAGAGAGTCCTCGCGGAGTATGTCGTCGACACGGTCGTGATCTGTCCCTCGAACCAGGCCAGGACGGGGGAGATCTACGAGGCCTTCCTGGCGTGTGACGAGGCGGGGATTCCCTGCCACTACGCCCCGAGCTTCTTCAGTCTCCGGAACCTGAGGACGGAGATCGTCTGGTACGGGGACACCCCGGCCTTCGCCTTCCAGCCCGGTCCGGGGGCGCCCTTGGGGATGGCGTTGAAGCGTGGGATCGATATCGTCCTCTCGGCGATGGCCCTCGTGCTTCTTTTCCCGGTCATGCTCGGAATCGCCGTGGCGATCTGGATCGAGGACAGAGGCCCCATCCTCTTCCGCCAGCAGCGTGCCGGGAAGAACGGACGGATCTTCGATTGCCTGAAGTTCCGATCGATGTGCCTGGACGCCGAGGACAAACTCGAGAGATTGAAGAATGCGAACGAACAGGACGGTCCCGTGTTCAAGATCCGCCGGGATCCCCGGGTCACGAGGGTTGGTGGTTTCCTGCGCAAGTACAGCCTCGATGAGCTGCCTCAGCTCTTCAACGTGTTGAAGGGGGATATGAGCCTCGTCGGACCGAGACCCCCGATCCCGGCCGAGGTGCGGGAATACGATTGGTGGCAGAGACGCAGGCTTTCGGTCCGGCCCGGGATCACCTGCATCTGGCAGGTCTGGGGGCGCAACAAGGTTTCGTTCTCGAGGTGGATGGAGATGGATCTCTACTACATCGATAACTGGTCTCTCTGGATGGACCTGAAGCTCATGGCCCGCACCGTCCAAACGGTCTTGAAGGGAACGGGGATGTAGAGGTGCCCGATTCGAAAGGAAAGCCTCGGGGTCTCTCGATCATCATCGTGAACTGGAACACGAGGGAGATGACCCTTGCCCTCCTGGATGCCCTGGGGAGGGAGATCGAAGGAATGTCCCGGGAGGTCGAGGTCCTGCTCGTCGACAACGACAGCGGGGACGGAAGTGTCGAGGCCGTGAGGGCGGTCCACCCCTGGGTTCGAACTTTGCCCCAGGACCGCAACGGAGGGTTCGCCTTCGGGGTGAACCGGGGGCTGGAACAGGCGAGGCACCCCTATATCCTTCTCCTCAACAGCGACGTGGTCCTGGGAAAGGGGGATTTGGAGCGATCCTGCCGGTTTCTGGACTCCCATCCCGAGATCGGGGTCCTGGGTCCGGAGGTTCGAGGGTTGGACGGGAATCTCCATGACGTTTCCCGTCGGTTTCCGAGCCTCTGGACGATGACCAGTCTCGCCTTCCTCCTGTTCCGGCTGTTTCCGAGATCCCATCTTCTCAACTGGGAGCGCTATGCTGAAAGGAAATGGAGGGATCCCACAACCGTCGATTACGTCGGGGGGGCGGTCTTCTTCCTCCGGAGGGAACTCGTCGAACGGATCGGCGGCCTCGATGAGGGATTCTTCATGTATTTTGAAGAAACCGATTTCTGTCGCCGTACCTGGAAGGCCGGATATGAGGTCGGGTACCTCCCCGGTACCTCGTTCCTCCATGAGGTCGGAGGAAGCGCCAAGGCGGCGAGAAGAAAGACTTTTCTCGCCTTTCGAAGAAGCCAGATCCGTTATCTGAAACTCCACCACGGGAGGGTCGCTTCCCTGGCGGGGAGGGCGGTCGCGATCGCCGCCCTTCTGTTCCGAGGCTTCTTCCGGGCTCCGTTGGCCTTGTGCCCCGGAAGGGCTGGCGCACGAGGAAGGACTTGGCTGGGCCTCTATCTCGCGGCGGTCCCGGATCTGCTCCGGCCCCACCCCGAAACCTCGAGGATCACGAAGCTTCGATTCACGGGGCCTTCCGGGACGGATCCCCGCCGGGATTGGAATTGACGGGCGGAAAGGGAGTCAGACCCAGGCATTCGTCAGGACCTCGCCGACTCCGCCTGCGCCGGGAACGATGTATTGGTTGTCCGTAAGGCCCCGTTCCTCGGGGTGGGTCCCGGGGGGCTGGGAAAGGGCCTCGGGGGGGCTGAGTCCCCTGTCGAGACGACCGGTGTAGATTTCGAGGTCCGGGAAGCCGGCGATGAGCCGGCGGAAGAACTCGGGGGTGGAGATCATCGGAAGGGCGAGGGTCTTCCTCGCGGGGCCCAGGTCCAGTTCCCGGTAGATCTCGAGAGTGCGGGCCACCGTGCCTCCCGTCGCGCCCATCGGATCCGGGATCAACAGGACGGCGTCCTTGATCGGCCCCCCGATCTTCAGTCCGGAATCCTTCGTTCCGGTCACCCTGCCCTCGGCGTCCAGGCTGCGGCTCATCGAAAGGTAGTCGATCCGGATCTTCGAGGGGTCGAGGAGTCGGCAGAGGACCTCGTAGCAGATCTCGGAAGGCAAGACCCCCGCCCGCACGAGACATGCGATGACGACTTCCTGGGATCGGTCGAGGATCCTTCCCCGGAACACCCCGTGTTCGGTGACCTGCATCATCCGGGTCGGGACTTCGGCCTCCCGGGTCGGGAACTCGCCGGCGATCGCCGCCAGAAGGAGGGCTTCGTAGATATGGCGGAGCAGGGGGCGGAGTTCGGGGATCGGGGTTTCGGGGCTGCCGATCCTGGCGAGCCAGGTCGCCAGAACGGGCGAGTCCAGGATATGGACCTTCGGGCCGTAACGATGTTCGAGTTCGCCGGTCCTCATGAATCCATCGCATCATGGGAGGGAGGAGACCGCAAGAAAAGAGGCGGAGGAACGGGGTCCTGCCGCTCCCGGTTCCCCGGTGCCCACCCAGTTCGTTCCCAGGGCCCGGGCGGCTCCCTTGCCGAGGCCTCGGGTCCCGAGGGGGGGCCGACTGCGGGGTCGGTGCCCGGGGCCAGGCCCCCTTCTCACGGGGAGGGCCGGAGGGGGGAGGTCTCCGACTTGCGAGACCTTCGAGATTCGGCGAAGCTTGGGGCCGTCGCCCCCCCGGTCTGCGCGGGGCGGTCTCCTCCTTCCCTTATCCCTTCGAGGTCAAGATGCTTCGACCGCCGCTCCGCCCATGGTCCCTCGTCTTCCTTCTCTGGATCTCCGTCCTGTCCTCCTCGCGCATCGGTCCCGCGCAAGGGGCCACGGGTCCCTTGGGGAGCCCCCGCGGTCTGACCGTCGTCTTCGTCAACGTCGGGCAGGGGGACGGCACGATCCTGGTCGGGCCGACGGGGAAGGTCCTCGTCTTCGATGCGGGTTTCGACGGTCAGGGGACGGCCGCCATGCTTCCGGCGCTGAAGAAGCTCGGAGCGAGCCGGGTCCATGAAATGGTCGTATCCCATTACCATCCCGACCACATCGGAGGGATGGACGAGATCCTCAAAGGGACGACCGTCGACAGGGTTTGGGACCGGGGTACGAACAAGGCCCCGACATACTCCAAGTACTACCAGGCCTATGTCAGGGCCGCCGGAACGAAGAGGAACACCCTGCGCCTCGGGCAGACCTTCAACCTGGGCCCCGGGGTCGGCGTCCGCGTGGTCTGCCTGGACGGATGGGTTCTCGGGAGGAAGAGCCGGGCTCCGATATCCGGGACCTACCAGGCGGAGAACGCGGCTTCCGTCGTTCTCGAGGTTACCTACGGGAAGTTCAAGCTCTGGCTCGGAGGTGATCTGACCGGCGGAGGGAACAGGACCTACGACATGGAGAGCCTCGTCGCCCCCGTCGTCGGCGACGTGGACGTCTACCAGGTGGATCACCACGGTTCCTGGACCTCGACCAGTTCGACTCTCGTGTCCCGACTGGATCCGGAGGTCTGCGTGGCCTCGGCCGGGTTGAAGAACCCTTACGGGCATCCCTCGACCACGGTCCTGAACCGCTTGAATACGAGAGCCGCTTCCAGGCTGATCCTCGGGACGACCCCGGGAGTCGGATGGCAGGGTTTTTCGACCGCGGGAACGATGACCTGCAGGACGGATGGTTGGAGATACGAGTTCGAGGACGCCTCCGGGCGGAAGATCGGTTTCTTCACCGACGAGGTCCGGGGCTATGCCCCGCGGAAGGGGGAGCTCGCGATCTCGGAGATCCAGAGGTCTTCCTCTCTCGCCTACGGGGAATTCCTCGAGGTGACTTCCGTCGCTCCGGGGCCCTTGAATCTGAATGGGTTGACGATCTCCTCTGGCGGGGGGACTTTCACGCTGGCGACGACATATCGCCTCCTCCCGGGGGAGAGCCTGATCTTCTTCCGGCACGGTGATCCCTCCAGGAACGGGGGATTGCCTCTTGGGCACTGCTGGCCCTACAAGGCCTTCTCGCTCGGGGACGCTTCCGACACGGTCACCTTGAGTCTTGGGGCCTCCGGGGTGATCGACCGTGTCTCCTACGGGTCGGGTTTTCCCGGAGGAAAGAACGTCAGCGCCGAACGGGTGGATCTTCGGGCCTCCCCGAGCCCCTCCAACTGGAAAGCCGCCGTCTCCTCGTATGGTCCCGGGGGAAAGGGGAGTCCCGGTCGCCAGAATGCGAACGACAGGACGATCCATCCGCTGGGGGCCGGGGTCGAGGTCCAGGCCGTTGGCATCCCCTCGGGACCCGCCCTGCACCTGATCGGAGCCGCCCTCTCCAGGGTCGGGAAGCTCGACATCATGGCCTTGTCGATGGGGTCGGTGCCGGGCTTCAAGGTCTCCTCCGTGAAAGTCCCCCTCAATCCCGATACCCTGTTCTTCTCGAGCATCCAGATCCCGGGGGCGGTCGGAACCGTTCCGGCGGGCGGCTTGAGGGGATGGCGGATCCCGGTTCCGAGGGTCCCCGGTTTGCAGGGACGGACGGGATGGTTCGGGCATTTCCTGCTCGATCCCTTCGGTCCGAAGCCGATTCCGGAGGCCTCCCCGTCCGTGAGCTTCCGTTTCCCTTGAGGAGTCCCGGGGAATCCGACACTTTTCCGGGGGGCTCGGATGCCGTTCTTCCGGACGTTCGAACCGTCGTCCGCCGTTTCCGCGTTCCCCGAGGCCTGACGTGCAAACACCTCCGAAGGGTTTTCCCGTCCTGATCGATCGTCCATCCCTGGATTTCCGAATCGCGGAAATGGCCCGCGAGCTCCTGGATGCGGGGGAAGCCGATCCTCATCTCATCTGCGTCCTCGACGGGGGAAGAACCTTCGCGGACCGGATCTGCAAGGCCATGGGCCGGGAAGCCGGGGCCTATGACACGATCAAGCTCGCGTCCTATGGCGCGGGGACGACCAGTTCGGGAGCGGTCCGCATCGTCAAGGAGATGAGCCTCGAGGTGAGGGGACGTCGTGTCGTGATCCTCGAGGACATCGTCGACACCGGACGGACCCTGGCCTTCCTGAAGCGGATCCTCCTCGAGCGGGGGGCCGCCTCGATCGAGATCTGCACGCTCCTGGACAAGCCTTCCAGGAGAGTGGTCGATGTCGATGTGGATTTGGCGGGGTTCGAGATTCCGGACGTGTTCGTCATCGGGTTCGGGATGGATCTGAACGGAAGATACCGGGATCTCCCCTATGTCGGGATCTACGAGGAGGCGTCGGAGGGGCAGCAGGCTTCTTGAACCGGTCCGCCTCGCGGCCCTTCCAGATATGCTGGAAGGATGGAGACACTGAGACGGGAAGACCTGGACTCGGACTTCTGGGAAGCCCTCGTGGAGGCGAGGAAGGCCGCGGGATCGGCCTACGCCCCGTATTCGAGTTTCGCGGTCGGGGCCTGTCTCGTGACGGAGGAAGGCGACCTCATCCCCGGTTGCAACGTCGAGAACGCGAGCTATTCCCTCACCGTCTGCGCGGAGCGCGCGGCCCTCTGCGCGGCGGTCTGCAAGGGATACCGCGCTTTCCGGGCCCTCGTCCTCTACGTGGACCGTCCCTCGCCCGTCTCTCCTTGCGGCGCCTGTCGCCAGAGCCTTTTCGAGTTCGCCCCCGATCTCGTCCTATTCCTCGCGTGCCGGGGGGATATGGTCCGGCGGGTTCTCCTTTCGGATCTCCTCCCCCTCGCCTTCGGTCAGGATGCACTACCTCCCAGCCCGGTTGATCGAGAAGAAGCGTGACGGCGACGCGTTGAGCCGCGCCGAGATCCGGGACCTCGTGGGCGGGATCACGGACGGGACTCTTTCCGACGCACAGCTCGGCGCCCTGCTGATGGCGGGCTTTCTCCGAGGCAGCACCATGGAGGAGGTCCGGGATTGGACGGAGGCCATGCGCGATTCGGGGAAGGTCCACGACTTCTCGGATCTTCCGGGCCGGAAGGTGGACAAGCATTCGACGGGGGGGGTCGGGGACAAGGTCAGTCTGGTGCTCGGTCCCCTGGCCGCCGCGATGGGAGTCCTCGTCCCGATGGTCTCGGGAAGGGGACTGGGGCACACGGGAGGTACGGTCGACAAGCTCGGGAGTATCCCGGGGTTTCGGATGGACATGGATTCCGGGACTTTCCGGAGGCTTCTCGCGACCCACGGGCTCGTGATGGCCGCGGCCACGGGAGACCTGGCCCCCGCGGACCGGCGGATGTACGCGACCCGGGACGTGACCGCGACGGTTCCTCATCTTCCGTGGATCGTCTCCTCCATCCTCTCGAAGAAGCTGGCCGAGGGGATCGACGCGCTCGTCCTCGACGTCAAGTGCGGGCGAGGGGCGTTCATGAAGGATCCGGCCGAGGCGGGAAGACTCGCCGAGGCCCTGGTGCGCACGGCGGGGTCCCTGGGATGCCGGGCGATGGCCCGGATCACGAACATGGACAGACCCCTGGGGAGAACCGTCGGAAACGCCCTCGAGGTTCGGGAGGCCCTGGAGTGCCTTCGCGGAGGGGGCCCAGAGGACCTTCGGGAATGCGTCCTCCTTCTGGCCTCGGACATGGCGGTCTTGGCGGATCTCGCCGAGGGCGAGGAGGAGGCCCGTCGTCTCGCCCGGAAATGCCTTGAGGAGGGTCGGGCTCTCGAAACCTTCGCGGCGATGGTCGAGGCCCAGGGCGGGGATCCGGCCGTCGTCGAGGACCCCGGGAAGGTCCTTCCGAAGGCCCCGATCCTCCGGGTATTCGAGGCCCCGAGGGGCGGTTTCTACGCGGATCTCGACCCCCTCGCCCTCGGTTGGGCGGGGGTCGTCCTGGGTGCGGGGAGGAAGGTCGCCTCCGATTCGGTGGACCCGGCCGTGGGATTCGTCCTCCTCGCGAGCCTCGGAGACCGGGTCGAACGGGGTTGTCCCCTGATCGAGATCCACGCACGCGACGAAGGGGCGGCGGAGAGGGCGGCCTTGGACCTCGCCGGAGCGGTCCGGATCGAGGACGAGGAACCTGCCGCCTCCCCCCTCCTTCTCGGTACGATCCGCCCCGAGAACCTCTGAGTCCTTCCCTTCGAGCGGAGTCCCGCATGCATCGATTCATCGCGCTCCTGGGCCTGGTCACGTTCCTCGCGATCGCCTGGTTCTTTTCGACCGACAGGAGCCGGATCAAGTGGAGGACCGTGTTCGTGGGGCTCTCGCTGCAGTTCGGCCTCGGTCTGCTCGTTCTCTACTGGGAGGCGGGCAACGCATGGTTGCAGGGGGTGAGCCGGGGCGTTTCCGACTTCCTCGGACTCTCGATCGAAGGCTCGAGGATGGTCTTCGGGGTCTTGACGGACCAGGGAGAGATCGGGCGCGTGTTCGGACCGCAGAACGGGTTCTTGTTCGCCTTCATGGTCCTGCCGACGATCATTTTCTTTTCCGCCTTCATGGCCGTCCTGTACCACCTCGGCGTCATGCAGTGGATCGTGAAGTGGATCGCCCGTTTCATGGTCCGATTCATGGGTACCTCGGGCTCGGAATCCCTTTCCGTGGCCGCGAACATCTTCGTCGGACAGACCGAGGCCCCGTTCCTGATCAAACCCTTTCTGAAGAGGATGACCGAGTCCGAGCTGATGGCGGTCATGACCGGAGGGTTCGCGACGATCGCCGGGGGGGTCTTCGCCCTCTACGTCCTCTTCGGGGTCCCGGCGGAACACCTGATGGTCGCGAGCGTCATGTCGGCCCCCGCCGCCCTGGTCGTGGCCAAGGTCTTCGTGCCGGAGACCCGGGAGAGCGAAACCTACGGGAAGGTCGTGTTCCATGACGAGAAACCCTCGTCCAATCTCGTCGAAGCGGCGACGAACGGGACGACCGACGGCCTCACGCTGGCTCTGAACGTCGGGGCCATGTTGATCGCCTTTCTCAGCCTGGTTGCGGTCGTCGACTGGATCCTGACCTTCTTCGACCCTTCGTTGCCCTGGGGGCATCATCTCTTCGAACCTCGATTGACCCTCCAGAGGATCCTCGGCTGGTTGTTTTCCCCCTTCGCCTTCCTCCTCGGGGTGGATTACGCGGATGTTCCGGCCGTGGGGCAGTTGTTGGGGACGAAGATCGCCGTGAACGAACTCATCGCGTACAGCGCCCTCACGAGCGAGCCGATCCGGGGGGGGATCTCCGAGCGTTCGGCGACGATCGCCACCTACGCCCTCTGCGGGTTCGCCAACCTCGGTTCGATCGGCATCCAGATCGGAGGCATCTCGGCGATCTGCCCGGAGCGCAGGAAGGATCTGGCCCGCCTCGGATTCCGTGCGATGATGGCCGGGGCGTTCGCGAGCTGGATGACGGCGGCGGTCGCCGGCATCCTGATCTGACGACCGGAGGCCGGGCATGCAGGAAGACGGGCACGGGATCCAGTGGAACATCGAGGGGGAGGTCCAGCTCCTCCGCAGTGCGCTCCGCCACCTCGAGAACTCGGGGTTCCGGGGAGCGGATGTCGGGGTCGTTCTCGGGAGCGGCTTGCGGGGCGTAGCCGAGGGCCTCGAGGACGCGAGGGTCCTTCCCTGTGCGGAACTCCACTGCATTCCGAAACCCAGGGTCCCCGGACACGGAGGGGAATTGATCCAGGGAAGGATCGGCGACACGAGGGTGCACTGCCTGTCGGGCCGCGTCCACCTCTACGAGGGCTATCACGCCTGGGAGGTCGTCCGGGCCGTCCGCCTCCTGGCCCTGCTCGGGACTCCGACGATCCTCCTGACCAACGCCGCGGGGGGGATCCGGGAGGATCTGGTCCCCGGGAGCCTGATGGCGATCCTGGACCACGTCAACCTGACGGGGGTGAACCCCCTTTCGGGCCCGAACCACCGCCTCTTCGGGGCCAGGTTCCCCTCGATGACGGGTATCTGGAACGCCGAGGCCCGGAGAATCCTGAAGGAGGCGGATCCGGGCTCAGGCCTTGCGGAGGGCGTCTACGTCCAGGTCTCGGGGCCTTCCTACGAGACCCCGGCCGAGGTGCGGATGCTCCGGAGCCTCGGGGGGGACGCGGTCGGCATGTCCACGGTTCCCGAGGCCCTGGCCTTGGCGGCGATGGGGGTCCGGGTCGTCGGCCTCTCGGTGATCACGAACCGGGCCGCGGGTCTCTCTCCGACGGCTCCGAGCCATGAGGAGGTCATCTCGGAAGGGGACCGGGCCGCGGATCGGGTCCGCGGCCTCCTGGAACGGGCCCTGCCCGCCCTGGGGGCCCTGGGTCCCCTGGAGCCGAAGAAGGGTTCGCGAAAACGCCGCCGGCATTGAGGGTCAGGACTCCTCCTCGGAGTCCCGGGGGAGGGGGGCGGGGTCCTCGTCTTGGAGGAGGTCTCTCGCGAGGGGGATCGAGAGCAGGACCATCGCGAGGATTCCCCCGGCGAAGACGGCCGCCCGCCACCCCTCGCCCGTCATCGCGGCTTCCGAGACCGCGACGTAGAACCAGGTCCCGGGAAGGATTCCGAGGAGGGTCGCCGACAGGTAGTCGCGAAACCTCACGGGACTGAGTCCGAGGCCGAAGTTCAACGCGTCGAACGGCAGGAGGAGGTTGAGCCGCAGCGCGAGGACCGCGAGGAATCCTCTCCGGCGGAGCCGGTTCCCGATCCGATCCCATTTCCCGGGATCCTTCCGGATGCCTCGGATTCCGGCGTGGAGGCTCCGTTTCCAACCGAACCGCATCGCAAGGAAGGCCAGGGAGGCGCCGAGGGTCTCGCCGCAGACTTTCCAGACCGTTCCCATGTGAGGGCCGAAGAGGGCCGCCGCGACGGGAGCGAACAGGACCCCCGGAATCAGGGTGAACGGACGGAGCGCTAGGAATCCGAGAAAGCCGAGAGGGGCCCAGGCCCCGTATCCCTGCAAGGCCTTCTCCATCCGGTCCCGCGACTCCAGGATCTCGAGCCATCCGGTTCGGCGCATCCAGGCGAGGAAGGCGAGGAGGAGGAGGAGGGTGAGGAGAGGGGGGAGGCAGAGGCGCAGGGCTTCGCGAGTCTTTCCCTTCGGAAGGATGTCCATGCCACGCATGCCCGCTAGTCTGTCCCTCCCGATGAACCGAATCGAGATCCGCCCGCTGGAAGAAGGGGACGGGGCCTCGGTCCTCGCCGGATGGAACCGGATCTTCCCGGATCAGGACGGCCTGGAACCAAGAGGTCCCGAGGATTTCGACTGGGCGTTCCGCTCGAACCCAACGGGCCCGATGGAAGCGGCGGTCGCGGTCCTCGACGGGGAGATCGTGGGCCAATACGCCTGCCTTCCGATGCGCAGCCTCAGGGAAGGAGAGGAGATCTCGACGGGTCTCGTCGTCGACGCCTTCGTGCTTCCTCCCCATCGGAGGGCCTTGGGTAGGCCGGGACTCATCATCCATCTCGCCCGGAAACTGCATGAATGGTACTGCGGTCCCGGGGCCGCTCTTCGGGAAAGGGGACACGACCTGCTCTATGGGTATCCCTATCCGATCTGGCGCATCGCCCGGAGGTATCTCGATTCCGAGATGGTTCGGGACATGGACGTGCTCTTCCGGGAGATCCGGACCGAACCAAAGCGGCTTCCCGAGGGGGTTTCCCTGACAGGGGCGGTCCCGGAGGACGCCGACGATCTCTGGAGCCGCCTCGCAGGAGAGATCCGTTTCGGCCTGGTGCGGGACCGCGCCTATCTGAAGTGGCGTTACGAGGAGCATCCGAGGAACCGGTACAGCTTCCTCTCCTTCCGGGACGATGCGGGGAGCCTGCGGGCCCTGGCCGTCGCGAGGGCCGGGCGATACGTCGTCGAGCGGGCGGGACTCCTCGTCGACTGGATCGCTCCCCGTGAGGAGGAACCCTGCGAAGCGGCCCTGCTCGCGGGTCTGGAAACCTGGGCCGCGAAGGAAGGGCTGCCCCTCCTCCTCTGCGTCCTTCCCCAGAACGACCCCCGCTTCCTCCGGTTCCAGCGTCGCGGTTTCCTCGTAGGTCCTCCGAGCCATTTTCTCGTGATGAACAGCTTCCGCGACCATGTCCGGTGGCTCCGGGACCGCTGGTTCTTCACCCTCGGCGACTCCGATCTCGTGTGAGACCGTTCCTCTTGCCGATGACCGTTCCATGGAAACGTCGAAACTGATCTTCCGCCCCTACGAGGAAGGGGACGAGCACGCGATCCTCGAGACCTTCAATCGGACCTTCCGCGAGGTCTGCGGACCCGATTTCGAGGATCGGAACCTCGAGACCTGGCGCTGGGAGTTCCTCGAGAACCCGTCGGGTTGCAGGATCATGCTGGCCCTGACCTCGGAAGGACGGGTCGCGGCCCAGTACGCGGGGGTCCCGATCAAGGTTTCGGCGGAGGGACGCGAACTCTCCTTCTTCCACGCGGTCGACTCGATGGTGCACCCGGAGTTCCGGAAGGGCCTGCGCAAGCGTCCGCTGTTCCTCGAAGTCGCGGAACGGTTCTTCGAGCGGTTCGCCGGGAAGGTCGATCACCTGGGATTCGGGTATCCGGTAAGGCCCGCCTGGAGGATCGGAGAACGTTACCTGGGATACCGGCTCGTCCAGGTCCTGGATTTCCTGCTCCGCGGGATCGAGGAACCCCTGCCTCCGCACGAGGCCGCGGCGGAGGTCTGCGAGGGAGTGCCTCCGGACTGCCGGGCCCTCCTCGAGGAACTCGCGCCTCTCCACGCTTGCACGACGGTCCGGGACGAGGGCTACCTCAGGTGGCGGTATTTCGAGGCGCCTTCGGTGCGATATCGTTTCCTGGCGGCCCGCCGGGCGGGGAAGTTGGTCGGCTTTGGAGTCTGCCGCACCGAGGGCGGTCTCGTGCCGGAGCACGCCGTGCTCGGAGATGTCTTCTGCGATCCCGGGGACCTGGACTGTCTGGCCGCCCTCCTCGAAAGGGCGCGTGTCGAGGCCTTGGATGCCGGCCGCCGGGGTTTGATGACCGTCGTGAATCCGCATCTCGAGTACGATCGGAGCTTGAAGGCCCTGGGGTTCCGGGCGCACCCCTCGGGAGACTGGCTCGAACGGAAACTGGGAGCCAGGGATTGGACGGCGGGACTCGAGCCCGAATGGCTGCGGCGGAACTGGCACTACTGCCTCGGGGATTCCGACCTCTTCTGAGCTACCCGGCGGGGAACCCGCGTCCTCATGGTCGAATCCTCCTCCCTCTCGAATGATCTAGGATGTCCCGGCTTCCCGCGTCTCGATCCTCGCCAGGCTGCCTCCGATGTCCGATCCCCGGGATCATGGTTCTCCTCCGTGCCCCTGCTGCGCCGGGGAGCATTCCACACCCTGGTTGGAACGAGGGGGACTCCGTTACCTGCGGTGCGCCGGATGCGGCCACGGCTGGCTCGACCCTCTTCCCGAACCCGGAACTCTCCGCGAGATCTTCGGAAAGGAGTACTTCGAGGGCGGCCGGGAAGGTGGCTATTTCCGGTATGAACTCGATGAATCCGGGCATCGCAAGACGGCCCGGCGCAGGCTCGCGTTCCTGCGAAGCCTCGGTCTGCGCCCGCCGGGGGAAATGATCGAGATAGGTCCAGCCTATGGATTCTTCCTCGAGGAGGCCTGGTTGCAGGGTTGGCGGGTCCACGGAGTCGAACTCTCCGACCACGCCCGCGCGAAGGCGGCCCTCCGGGCTCCCGGCTATCTCGTCGCCTCCCCGGAGGAACTTCCCGGCAGGCTCCGAGGCGCCTGCCAGGCGGTATTGCTGTTTCAGGTTCTCGCGCACCTTCGGGAACCCGAACGGATGCTTGCGGAGATTCGACCCTTCCTCGCCCCGAGGGGGGTCCTCGTCTGCGAGACCTGGAACGCCGAGAGTTCGATCGCTCGCCTTTTCGGAAGGATGTGGCAGCAGGTGAGTCCTCCGGCGGTCCAGCACCTCTTCGGGGAGCGGAGCCTGCGGGAGATCCTCCGGCGTACGGGATTCAAGCTTCGTTCCTTCAAACCATGGGGCAAGACCGTCAGCCTGTCTTTTGCTCTCGGAACGGCGGCCGGCAGGCTGGGTTGGACTTCCCTGGGTGCGCGTCTGGCGGATTCTCCGCTCCGGAGGATCCCGATTCCCTATGGCTTCGGCGATCTCGTCGTCGCCGTAGCGGAGCCGGATTCCCCGAAATCGGCCTCGTAGAGACGATAACGGAGGGCTTCCTTCCCTCCGATCCGCAGGATCGGTTTGACCATCGGGATGTTGTCCTCCAGGACCCAGGAGAGTTCGGTCTCGAGACAGCCCCGGGCCCTTCCGACGCGGATCAGTTCGGCCGTCAACCGCGCGTCCAGGCCCTTTCCCCGCGCCTCGGGGAGCAGGCCCAGCGTGATGACCCGGGTGCGCCGGCAGGAGCGCATCGCGGCCAGGAACTTCAGGAAGCCCAAGGGGAACAACCGTCCGCCGCATGCCTTGATCCCGACGTTGGCGTCCGGAAGAGCGAGGATGAATCCGACAGGCTTGCCGTTCCGCTCCGCGATCAGGCAGAGTTCGGGATCGTAGATCTTCCGGAAGGATTTCGCGATCGACCGGAACTCCTCCGGGCTCATCGGGACGAAGCCGAAGTTCTTCTCCCAGGCGGAAAGATAGATCTCGTGGAGGATTCGAATCTCCCGGTCGAAGTCGGCGTTCCGGATCGTCCGGACCTCCGCGGGGAAGCGGCGCGCGGCGGCCTTCGCGATGCGCTCGAGCTTGCTCGCATCGAGGTCCTCCGCGAGGGACCGGTAGGCCAGGAGATCCTTGGCCTTCCGCATGCCGCATTCCTTCATCCAGGCGTCCATTCCCTCCGGGTGCTGGGGCATGTCGATCATCGGCTGGAGATCGAATCCCGAGATCTGCAAGCCGCAGGTGTAGTTCATCGAGAGTTCGATCGGGCCGAGCATGCGCCGCAACCCTCTCTCCGCCAGGTAGTCCCGGGCGGCGCCGAGAAGGCGGGCGAGGCCTTCTGCGTCCCGGGCCAGGACATGTCCGAAGACCCCCTCGGGTCTGCGGTGGAAATCGCGGGCGAGACGGTCGTCGACCGCGGAGATCCGACCGACGCACTCCCTTCCCCGGTAGAGGAGCCAGAAGGAGGCGGTCGCGTGGGCGAAGAAGGGATTGTGCCGGGGATCGAGCCGGCGGCATTCCTCGAAGGTCAGGGGGGGGACGAAGCCCCGCCGGTCCCCGAGGAGGATACGGGGGAGATCGACGAAGCGGCGGAGATCCCTGCGGCTCTCGACGCGCTGGAGGCGGAGACTCATGGAAGCGTTTTGCCTGAAAGGCCGCTCCGTGCCAACATCGAAGACATGCTTCACCTGCGAAACCGGATCGAGGAGGGCGCCCCCCGGAGAGGCTTTCCCGCTGTCCGGGTCGCGATCCTGCTCCTCTGCGCCGCCTGCGCGAACGGGGAGGGGCGCTCCTCCCGGCCCGTGCTGGAGGCGAAGAACCTGACGAAGGCCGATCTCCAGCGACTCGCCGCCGTCGAGCGGTCCTTCCTGCAGGCGGACCCTTCGTTTCCCGGGATCCTGGAAGAGGTCCGGGCCGAAGACCCCCGCTACGGGCCCTGGTTGGCCAAGATGCTGCTGGGCCACGCTCTCTCGGGCAACGACCGTCTCCTCGCCCGCGGCGTCCTTCCGGAGGTCGCGTTCGGAAAGGGGAAGGTCCCGGAAAGTCTTCGGGGAAGCCTGTTCGCCCGGGCCCGGGAAGGCCTCCGCAGGCTCGGGAAAGACGCCAGGCGGGCGATCCTCGTCTATCTTCTCCGGGACCATCGGAACCCGAACCGGCGGACCGGCCGCCTGCTCCTGCGGGTCCATCCCCTGGGGGAACTCCTGCCCGACCTCGAGCGTGAACTCCGGGAGGGGAACGAGGTCTCGATCCGCGAGGTCCTCAAGCTCTGCGGCGAACTCCCCCCGAACGAGGCCCTGGTCCGTCTCCTGCTCCCACGGACGCGGGAAGGGGATTGGAAGAGGAGGGGGGCGGCGATGGTTCCCCTGGCTCTCCAGTGGAAAGGGCTCGGGAAGGACCCGAAGGAAGCCGCGAGGTTCTTCCTCGACCGTCGCCGCGAGGAGGAGGACCCCTGGGTGCGGCGTCAGTGTCTGAAGGCCCTGGGATTCCTGGGCGATCTGCGGAACGCTCCCTTGTTGGTCGAGATCCTCGAGACGGCCCTCGGGAACGGGGACGCGGCCGAGGCGCGCAGCGCGGCGGACGCCCTCGAACGCTTGACCGGCCGGAGGTTCGGGATCAAAGTGCGGGCCTGGCGTCGATGGCTGGGGGGTTGAGCATGGACCCGAAGACCGAGAGTTCCGCGAGAAAGACGACCTTCGGGCCGCCCGCGGGTGAATGGCGGATCGCCGAGACGAACCGCCGCTGCGCCCGATGCTCCCGCCCCTTCCTCGCCGAGGATCGCTTCGTCTCCCTGTTGCTCTTCGAGGGCGGAGAGGCCCTCCCGAGGCTGATCCGCGTCGACCACTGTCTTTCCTGCTGGGAGAATCGGAGGGAAGAGTTGCGGGAAGACGGTCCGGGACCGATCTACTGGGTGACCCGAAGGCGGCCCGGCGCGAGGGAAGAACACCTCGTGGATCTCGGATCCCTCGAGCGGCTCTTCCTCGACCTCCTCGAACGGAAGGAAGAGGAATACGCCGCGCTCTGCTACGTGGTCGGACTCCTGCTCTTCCGCAAGAAGATCCTGAAGAGGGTCCGCGGAGCGCAGGGAGCCCGTGGCGACCTGATCTTCAAGGACCCCCGGGACGAGGAAGGGAAGAGGATCCTGAGGATTCCGGCTCCGGACTTCACGCCCGAGGTTCTCGAGGATCTGAAGGAAAGGCTCGGGGACATCCTCGGGGCTTGAGGCCGTCGCCGGGGTGGGGAAGGACCGCGGCAGCCCCTTCGATACGATCTGGGCCCCGGCGAGCCCGAAAGGAGTCGCTCCTCGTGGGATCGTCCGCCTTTCCGGACCGGAGTCCTTCCCGATCCTCGAGCGGCTTTGCGGCGCCCCCTTTTCGAGGAGACGGGGGGGGGAGTTCCGGAACCTGATCCTGGAGGAGGGGGGGACTCCCCTCCTCCTCCCGGCCCTCTGTCTCGGTTTCGTCGGTCCGGCCTCCTACACCGGTGAAGATCTCTGCGAGATCCATTGCGCGTCCTCTCCACCCCTGCTGGCGATCCTAGGACGGCGGCTCGAGGAATGCGGGGCGCGGGGCGCCTGGCCCGGCGAGTTCACGCGCCGGGCCTTCCAGAACGGCCGCCTCGACCTCGCCCGCGCGGAAGCGGTCATCGCATGGATCCGGGCGAGGGACGAGGAGTCCCTCGCCCGTGCGGGGCGCGGCCTCGGAGGAGGGGGGAGCCCGGAGGAGGAACTCAGGAGATCCCTTCTCGATCTCTGGGCGCTCCTCGAGGCGGGGCTGGATTTCTCCGAGGGAGAGACCGGGGAGGTGTCCCGGGATTTCTGGGAACCCGAACTCCGCCGGCTCGAGAGGAGGGCGGCCCGCATGGCGCCAGAACTTCCGGTGGGTGGCGGTGAGTGCGGCCTTCCCTCCTATCTCCTGCTCGGTCCTCCGAACGCGGGAAAGACGAGTCTCTGCAACGCCCTCTGCCTCGACGGAACCGAGGGGCGGGGGCTCGTCTCGAGCACGGAGGGAACGACGAGGGACATCCGCTGGAGGCGCGTCGCGGGTCTCGAGTTCCGCCTGGCCGATTCCGCGGGCGGGCGTTTCCGAGAGGTGGGGGAGGGGGGGGACCAGGAACGCCGCATCCTGGAGCGGGAACTCGCGCGGGCGGACGGTTGGATCTGGATGGAGTCTCCGGGACCGGGAGGGCGGCTCGAGGGGCCGCCGCGGGCCCTTCCGGGGACTCCCGCGCTGAAGATCCTCGGGAAGGCGGACCTCCGGGGAGCGGGGACCGAAGGGCGAAGGCCCCCCGGCTGGCTTCCGGTCTCCGTTCGATCCGGCGAGGGGCTCGAGGATCTGCGGGAATCCCTGCGGGCTCTCGGAAGCCAAAGCGATTGGACCGCGGCCTTGGAGGCGGCCCGCCGGGCCGGGCTGGACACGATGAGATCGGCTCTCGCCCGGGCGGTTGCGGCCCTGGATCGGGGCCTCGGTCCGGAGTGCGTGGCAGCCGAACTTCGCGAGGCCGCCGGGATCCTCGACCCGGAACGCTCATCCCGCCTTCCCGAGGAACTCCTGGATCGGATCTTCGCCGCGTTCTGCCTGGGGAAGTGATGCAGAGGAAGCTCTCGAAAGGATGCGGCCCTTGGACGCAAGAAGCTGGGATGGTAGGGTTTGCGTTGCCTCCGACGGCGCCGCAACGGGGCGGCGCCCGGCGGGGCTCCGGCGGGCGGCCGGATGTCGTGCGTGTGGACCCGCATGCCGTATGGGAGGGCGGGGGGCCACTTCGAGCGAAGCTCCGAATCGAGCGTACAGGCCATGCGTTGCCCTTACTGCAAAGCGGACAATGACCGAGTCGTGGATTCGAGATCCTCGGCCGACGGGTTCACGATCCGGCGCAGGAGACAGTGCCAGGCCTGCCAGCGAAGGTTCACGACCTACGAGAAGATCGAGGAGACTCCCCTCCGGGTCGTGAAGAAGGACGGCAGCCGCGTCCCCTTCGACCGGCACAAGATCCTTGCGGGTCTCTACAAGGCCTGCGAGAAGCGGCCGGTCTCCAAGGAGCGGATCGAGGAAGTGGCCGACAAGGTCGAGCGCCAGTGCGGCGAAGCCTTCGATCGGGAAGTGCCGACGCAGATGATCGGCCGGCTCGTGATGGAAGTGCTGCGCGACCTCGACCAAGTGGCCTACGTGCGCTTTGCGTCCGTCTACCGGGAGTTCAAGGATGTCTCCCAGTTCCTCGAGGAACTCCGGCCGATGCTGGAGAAGAAGGCGGATCTCTGAGCCTTCGATTCCCGATGACTGGAGGACCCCGCCTCGTTCCGGATCCAGGCCGATGCGACTGAAACGTCTCGTCCTCTCGGGTTTCAAGTCCTTCGCGGACAAGACCGAGTTCTGCTTCGACGCGAACCTCACGGGCATCATCGGGCCCAACGGCTGCGGAAAATCCAACGTCGTCGACGCGGTGAAGTGGGTCCTCGGCTCGCAGCGTCCGACCGCCATGCGGGGACGGGAGATGTTCGACCTGATCTTCGCCGGAGCGGAGGGTCGGTCGGCTTCCGGGGTCGCCGAAGTCCGGCTCGTGCTCGGATTCGAGGATGAGAGGGAGGAGGACGGAGGCTCCCCGCTCCGGACCGCGGAAGGATGTCCGATCGTCGAGGTCGAGCGTCCCGAACTGAGCATCGGGCGCCGGCTCTTCCGCTCGGGAGAGAGTGAGTACCTGCTGAACGGCCGGACGGTGCGCCTGAAGGACATCCGGGAGGTCATGCTCGACACCGGCCTGGGTGTCGGGGGATACGCCGTCATGGAACAGGGCGAGATCGACGCCGTCCTGTCCGCGAATCCCGAGGAACGCCGCAAGATCTTCGACGAGGCGGCCGGAATCAGCCGTTACAAGCTCAGGCGGCGGGAGGCGCTCCGGAAGCTCGAACGGACCGAACAGAACCTTGCCCGGGTCCAGGATCTCCGTCAGGAGAAGGCCTCGCGCCTGCGATCCCTGAAGATCCAGGCGACCCGGGCGCGGACCTGGCGGGAGGCGGCCGAGAGGAGGAGGGCGCTCAGGGTCGCGGTGGCGATGAAGGAGTCCGGGCTCCTCGAGGTCGAACTCGAAGGACTCCGGGCCCGGCTGTCGGAGGCCGATCTCGCCCTGAAGGAAGCGGAGGAGAGGCGCGAGGACCTCCGGAGGAGGCTGCGGGCGGAGGAGAGGGAACTCCAGGGCTTGAGCCGGGAGGTCGAGGAGGCCCGGGAGGCCCTGACCCAGAAGCGGGCGGACACGAGGCGGCATGCCGAGGCTTTTGACGCCGGTTTGCGGAAGTTGGAGGAGATCCGACACCGTCGGTCCGCAACGCTCCAGGAACTCGACGATCTGAGCCGGCAGATCCGACGGACCCGCGCCGACCTCGAGGCCCTGGAGACGCAACGGACCGAACTCGGGGCCGAACTCGACCGGATCGAGGGCGAGACTCCGGAAGTCCGGAAGGCGGCCGAGACCGATCGGCGGGCGGCGCAGGCCGCCCGCGACCGCCTCGAGCGGGCGAGACAGGGGATCCTCGAGACGATGCACGCCCGCACGAGGGCCGGGAACGAGGTCCGGGAGGCCGAGACCGAGATCCGGAACCTGAGGGCCCGCGCCCAGCGCCTCGAGGAGAAGATCGGGGAACTCGAAGCGCGGGGCGCGGCGATGCGGGGTGAACGGATCGCGGAGGCGAGGGCGGCCGAGGACCTGAGACAGCGTCTGGAGCGGGCCCTTGGATACCTGGACCGGCAGAAGGGGCTGGTCGAGGAGGCCGAGGAGGCGCAGGAGGCGGTCGTCCGCAGGATCCAGGAGCTGGCGGACCGGAAGACGGAGACCGCCTCCGAACTCCGCCTGCTCGAGGAGCTGGAATCCGGTCATACCGGCATGGACGAGGCCGCGAAGGAGCTGCTCGCGGAAGGGGAGGGCGAGGTGCGGCGGCTCGTCGAGGGCATCGACTGCCCTCTCGAGCTCGGCCCCGCCCTGGAGGCCGTCCTCGGTCCCTTCGTGCAGGCCCTGCTCGTCGCCGACCGGGAGGCTCTCCGCGCCGCCTTCGCCCGCACCGCCGGAACGAAGGGACGGAGCCTCTGCCTCGCGGTCCGCCCGGATACCGAGGGAAACCCGAAGAAGATGGGGGAATCGCCCCTGCCCGGGGACGGACCCTTGTCCTTGCCCGCGGAGGGCCTTCCGCTCTCGTCCTTCTGCCGCCTCGATCCGGAAGTCGAGGCCCTGTGCGGGGATGTCCTTTCCCGGGCCCGGGTCGTCGCGGATCTCGACGCGGCCGAACGGCTCCGCGGCCGGGTGCCGGAACGGGTCCTCGTGACCCTGAAGGGGGAGATCGTCGAGGGGCCCTGGGTCCGCGTGCATCGCCTCGAACGTTCCGCCGGCCTCGTGCAGCGTCGCAGCGCGATCCTCAGGCTCCGGGAGGATCTGGAGCGCATGAACACCGCCCTCGCGGCGGAGGTTCGACTCCGGAAGGACCTCGAGGACCGCCTCCGCCGGCGCATGCGCAGGAGAGCCCGTCTCGAGTTCCTCCGGGAAGGGCTCGCCCGGAGGCTGCATGCGCAGGAGCACAGGCTCGAGGTCCTGGAGCGCGGGGAGAAGGAGTGGGAAGCCCGGCTTTCGACCGAGCGGGAGGACCTCGAAGCCTGCCGCGCCCAGCAGGGCGACAGCCGGGTCCGGATGATGAAGCCCCTCTTCGACGGATTCCTTCTGCAACGGAGGCAGGAGAGATTCGAAGCGGAACAGGAGACCGCGAAGGAGGTCCTTCGAGAGGTCGAGGATTCGGTGCGGCGCTCTCAGGCGCGCCTGGCCGAACTCCAGGAGCGCAGGGCGGGGATCGAGGCCGAATGGAAGGGCTTGATGGAACGCCGCAGCCTTCTCCGCAAGAGCCTGGAGGATCTCGGGGGACGGCTCGAACAGGGAGCCGCGGCGACCTGTGCGATGGAGGAGGAGGCGGAGTCCCTCGACCTCCGACTGTCGGAATCCCTGGGCGCGTGCCTGGCCGGATCCCTGGAGGAGGCGCGTGCCGTCACCCGGCTGGAGAGCGCGACCGCCCGGCGCAGCGAACTCCTGCGGGGACGGGAGACTTCCCGGCGGGACGAGGAGCGCATGGAGCGGGAGGTGGAGGAGGCCCGCGAGGAGCGCACGAAACTCCGGATGAAGGAGAAGGAGACCTCGTTTGCGCTCATGGAACTCGAGCGCCGGATGCGGGAGGAGTGCGGGGTCGAACTCGCGCGCCTCGCCGGGAAGGTCGAGGGCTACGGTCTCTGGGCGCCCGAACCGATCCTCGGGCCCCCGCTTCCGGAAGATGCCGGGATCCGGCAAAGGGTCCTGGACTCCTCCTTGAAGGGCCCGCTCGCCCCGCCCGATTTCTACCTCGCCGAGCAAAGCCTACCCAGGCTATGGGAGGAGGAGGGTTTCGATCTCGGGGAAGCCCGGAAGGAGTGCGAACTCCTCTCCAACAAGATCGCGCGGATGGGGTCGGTGAACCTCGCGGCCGAGGAGGAACTCGAGAGGGAGGAAGAGGAGTCCGAGCAGCTCGAGAAGGATTGCAAGGACCTCGAGGCCGCCAGGCGGAATCTCTGGGAGACGATCCGGGAGATCAACCAGAGGTCGAAGGATCTCTTCGAGCGGACCTTCGCGGAGGCTCGGCGGAACTTCCAGGAGATCTTCCGGATCCTCTTCCAGGGGGGAAGGGCCGACATCCGCCTCGTCGAGACCGAGGATCCTCTCGAGGCGGGGATCGAGATCCTGGCCCAACCTCCCGGGAAGGAACTCCAGTCGATCCGGCTCCTCTCGGGCGGGGAGAGATCCCTGACCGCGCTCGCGATCCTCTTCGCCCTCTTCAAGGTCAAGCCCTCCCCGTTCTGCATTCTGGACGAGGTCGACGCGGCCCTGGACGAGACGAACGTGGAGCGTTTCCTGCGGGTGTTGGGACAGTTCACGGAGAAGACCCAGTTCCTCGTCATCACGCACCACAAGCGCACGATGGTCGCCTGCCAGGTCCTCTACGGAGTCACGATGCCCCGCAAGGGCGTGTCGGCCCGCATGAGCGTCCGCCTCGAGGATGTCCGTTCGGGGAGAGTCGACCGGGTCCTCGAGACTCCGGGAACGCCCGGAGCTGGCCGGCGGAGAGCTTCCCCTCCGGCCGGGATCCCCTCCCGGGATCGAGGGGCCGCCGAGACCCTCGGCGCCGATCCCGCCGGGGCCCGGCGGCGCATCGCCGGCGAGGAGAAACTCGGTTTCGAACTGGATTGATCGATCCGGCGACTCCCGGGATCCGCGTTCCACCCCCTCGAAGCGGAGCCCTTGAGGGAAGGGCTAGGGCAGGCGGGCCCGACTCGCGACCGCAAGGGACTTCGAACCGTAACGGTATCCCCAATGCAGGCAGACGCGGAGGATGCGCGCGGGATCGAGGCCCGAGGAGAGGGGGAAGCGGAGGAGGACGAGAGCGCGTTCTCCGGGGCGAAGGCGGGTCGGCGCCTCCTTCCACGAATCCTCTTCTTCGTCGAAGGCCAGAGCCGAGGTCGCGGTGAGCCGCGGCCCCATCGAGAGGGCGAGTCTCGTTTTTCCCCAGGCGAACTCCATCGGACGGTCCCCACCGTTCTCCAGGGTGAAGGTCGCGACGAAGGCCGTTCTTCCGCTCTTCCTCCCCGATCCCGTCTCCTCGAGGTCCTCCTCGGCGAGGGCGAGTTCCACCTCGGCCCGCACTCCATGCGGATGCACGATCGCGGGAGCCTGCCCGATCTCGGAGAGGGTCCCGCGGTCCACCAGGTCGGGAAGTCGGGGGAGGAGGATCTCCCGGCCGCTCCTGCAGGAGGCGGGGAGCAGCAAGGAGAAAAGAAGAAGGGGAGGAACGTGCGGGCGGTTCCGAGGGGAAAGAGGTCCGGGTCTCACGAGGCCCGCAGCCTAGCGGGTCGCCGAGGGATTCTCGACCGGCGTGCTTTCGAGACCGAGCCCCTTCCACGACGGCTTGCAGGGAGGAGTTCCTCCCGAAGCCGGGAAGGGGACCCTGGGGCGCCCGAATCGGGAAGGACTCGGACAGGATTCGTTTCGTTCCCTCTTCCGGGGAGGATGCCGGGCCCGTTTCCGTATAGGCTGTTTCGCTTTCCGCCCCCCGCCGACCCACGGCTCGAGGAAACCCGATGGTATCCGGTCGCAGTCTTTTCCTCTCCGTCCTCCTTCTTCCCGCCGCCCTCCTTTCCCAGAAGGCCCCGGTTCCCCCCTTCCATGGCCAGAGTCTCGAGGAGGCGCTGAAGGAAGCCCCCGCGGCCTTGGAATCGATCCTCGAGAAGGACCTGCGGAAGCATGCCTTCGAACTGGCCTCCAAAGCCTACCAGGGCCGTCTGACGGGAACCCCGGGGCAAATCAAGACGGCCGAATACATCGCGGCTCATTTTCGCAAGCTCGGTCTGAAACCCCTTCGCCCCCTTGCGGCGGGGAAGGGAGGGAAGAAGCGTGGGCGCCCCTCGTTCTTCCAGGGCTATCCGATCACTCTGAACAAGGTTCTCGAAGGCTCGGGGCTCCTCGATTCGAAGGGGAGGCTCCTCCACCGGCACGGGGGCTGGCTTTCCTCCGACGGGGAGAAGGTCGAGACCGCGGGCAAGCTGATCTTCCTCGGACGGGGGCGCCGGGGGGATTTCGAGGGGCAGGATCTGAAGGGCTTGATCCCCGTCCTGGACATGACCCTTCCGAAGAAGAACCGGCGGATGACCGTCATGCGCGCGATGGGGGAGGGGTTCCGCCTGCTCGGGAAGCTCCGCGGTCTGGCGAAGCGGGCCTCGGAGAACGGTGCCCGGGGGCTCGTCGTCCTTTACTCGAAGTTCCCGACTTCGCTCGCGAACGCCCTGAACTTCGTGGGCATCTATCCCGGGAAGCCCCGCGTCTCTCTGGAGGGGAAACGCAGGGGCGGCATGAGTTTCATGATGCGGACCAAGGTTCCCGTCCTCGTGCTCGGCGACGAGGACGCCTCCGAGGTCCTGGGAGTCTTCGGGCTCGAGTTCGAGACCCTCCGCAAGGATCGGGAAGAGGGGAAGTCCTCGGTCGGGGAACTCAGCAAGGGGACCTATTCGTTCCGCTTCGAAACGGAGGTCGAGCATTCCCGGGCCCTGAACGTATGTGCCTACCTTCCCGGAAGAGATCCGAAACTGAAGAAGGAGGCCGTCGTCTACTCCGGCCACATGGACCACCTCGGGATGGCTCCGGACGGAAGGATCTTCTTCGGGGCGGACGACAACGGGTCCGGGACTTCTTGCATCCTGGAGATCGCGGAGGCCTACGCGAAGCTCCCGAAACGGTTACGGCCGAAGCGGAGCATCCTCTTCCTCATTGTTTCCGGGGAAGAACTCGGACTCTGGGGTTCGGCGCATTTCGTCGAACATCCGCGCTGGCGGCTCGAGGACCTCGTCGCCGACATCAACATGGACATGGTCGGACGGAGCACGGACAAGGTCCCCTCCGACGCGATCGCCCTGACCCCCACCTACCGGAACCGGGATTTCTCGACCCTGGCCGGTGAGACAGCCTGGCTTGGGAAGGCCTTCGGGCTGCGGATGACGAACGGGGACCGGTTCTATCGGAGGAGCGACCACTACAACTTCGCGAAGAAGGGTATCCCGGTCGTCTTCTTCTGCGACGACGAGCATGCCGACTACCACATGCCGACCGACACGCCGGACAAGCTCGAGTTCGAGAAGATGGTCCGGGTCTCCCGCCTCTCCTTCCTGCTCGGGTACCGGGTCGCGAATCGAGCGGAACGACCCGAGCGGATCGGTCGATCGGAGGGCTGGTTCGAGGGCAACTGAAGGGTCCGGGAATCTCTGTCTCCCGGAAATGGCCGGCCGGGCGGACTTGCATCCCGGCCCGGGGATCGGATCATGTCGGCTTCATGGAGCCCGAGGAGGGGCGCGATGCCGAACCCGACCCTGATCGAACACATCCTGAAGAGCCAGCCCCACGAGGCGCACGGCGAACTATCCCGGATCCTGGCCCGCCTCTCCCTTGCCGGTCGGATGATCGCCCAGCGGATCCTGAACGCGGGGTTCCTCGGCGAGCACGGCGAGGCCGGATCGGTCAATGTCCAGGGGGAAGAGCAGCAGAAGCTCGACGTTCTCGCGAACGAGATCTTCAAGCGGGTCTTCGAGACCCTTCCTTCGGTCAACGCCCTCGGCTCCGAGGAATGCGAGGAGATCATGTACTACCCGGACTCCGATCGGCGCGGGAAGTACATCGTCCTCTTCGATCCGCTCGACGGTTCGGGCAACATCGACATCAACGGAAGCCTGGGTTCGATCTTCTCGGTCCACCGCAGACGCGGGGGGGAGGGCCGGGCGGAGCTCGGCGACTTCCTCCAACCCGGGTCCCGTCAGGTCGCCGCGGGGTACATCCTCTACGGTCCGGCGACGGTCTTCGTCTACACGGTTCCGGGTCAGACCGGAGTGAACGCCTTCACGCTGGACCGCTCGGTGGGGGAGTTCTTCCTGACCCACCGGGATATCCTGATTCCGGAAGGGAAGGGCAGCTATTCGGTCAACGAGTCGAACGAGCCGAAGTGGACGGAGGAGGTCCGGAACCTCGTGGCCTCCTTCCGGCGGGGGGAGGCAACGGTCGGAAAGCGTTCGGCCCGCTACACGGGGGCGCTCGTCGCGGACTTCCACCGGACGCTGCTCAAGGGGGGGATCTTCCTCTATCCGCCGCTGAAGGACCGCCCGCGGGGAAAACTCAGGTACCTCTACGAGGCCTCCCCCCTGGCCATGGTCGCGGAGAACGCGGGAGGGGCCGCCTCCGACGGATCGCTCCGCCTGCTGGACCTCGAGCCCCGGGAACTCCACGAGCGCTGCCCGCTCTATATCGGCTCCAAGGCGGACGTCGAATACGCGGTTTCGAAGCTCCGGGAGACTTGAGCGGAAGTCCTCCCCGCGGTAGGCAGGACTTCTCGGCGAGAGTGGCGGAACGGCAGACGCGGCGGACTTAAAATCCGCTCCCTCACGGGGTCCGGGTTCGAATCCCGGCTCTCGCACCATGGTTCCGAGGGCTGGGAGTCCTCAGTTCTCCCGCATCGCATCCAGTTCGTCGAGCTTGCGCTGGTAGGCCCGGGTGATGGCTCTCCGCGGCAGGAGACCGAGGAGGGTCTGCTTGTCGTCCGGCATGACGACCGGAAGGGAGTCGAGCTTCTTCTGGTCGAAGCGGACCATGGCCGTGTGGAGGTCGTCGTCGAGGCTGAGGACGATCGGGTCGGTGACCATCAAGTCGTCGGCGAGCATGAACGAGTAGAGGCTCTGCTCGAAAGTCAGGGCGCGCACGTCGTGGGAGGAGAAGATTCCGATGAACCGTTCCTCCTCGTCCAGGACCGGGAAGTAGTCCTGGGTCGTCGTGGCGATCAGGTCGATGATCTCGGAGAGCGGGGTGGTCTGCCGGACCGTGATGAGGCCGGGGTTGGGCTCGAAGATCTCCGCGACGGTCATCTTCTCGAGGAGGGGGACCATGTACTCGCCGCGATGGGCGAGGGACTTGGCACGGTTCGCGACCTGTTTGACGTAGAGGGTCCAGCGCGGGCACAGGAGGAAGGTCAGGGCGCAGACCCACATGGCCGGCAGGAGGAGTTCGTAGGAGCCCGTCATCTCGCTGACCATGATGATCGTCGAGATCGGAGTCGAGGCCGCTCCGGCGAAGAACCCGCTCATGCCGACGAGCACGAAGGGTTCGGGGCGGGCGATCCAACCCCACTGGTGGAAGAGAAGGCCGAGCGCGCCTCCGATCCCTCCGCCGATGACCATGCTCGGGCCGAACACCCCGCCGCTCCCCCCGCTGGAGATCGTGAGAGAGGTCGTGACGGCCTTTCCGGCGGCGACGAGAAGGAGCAACAGGGCTCCCTCGTAGCCGAGGATCCTTCCGTCGAGGGATTCCTGCAGGATGCCGTAACCGTGGGAGAGGACGCCCAGGGCCCGCTCGTCGCCCAGGCCCTTCCAGAGGAGGACGGCGACGGCCCCGGTCAGAAGTCCCCCCGCGGCGGCCCAGAGCGGACGGGGGCCCGGCAGCCTCCGCACGAGGGTCTCGATGCCGTAGAAGAAACGGACGAAGAACCAGACCGCGGGCACGAGGGCGAGCACGAGGAGGCTGTAGGGGAGGAGTTCCCCGAGGTCCCGGAAGTGGAAGCTCTCCTGCATCCGGAACAGGGTTCCGAAGTCCCCCGCCCAGCCGCAGAACGTGCAATAGGCGACCGAGCAGGCGAGGAAGGAGGGCATGATGACGTCCGACTCGAACTCGGCTTCGCGGTAGAGGATCTCGGCCGAGAAGAGAGCGCCCGCGAGCGGGGCGCGGAAGATCGAGCCGACTCCCGCCCCCATGCCCGCGGCCAGGAGGATCCGTCGCTGCCGGGAGGTCAGCTGGAGCATCTTCCCGAGGAACGAACCGAAGCCCGCGCCGATCTGGGCGATCGGCCCCTCGCGCCCGCCGCTCCCCCCGGTACCCATCGATAGCGCGGTCGCGAGGGCCTTGAGGAAGGGCACGCGGCCCCGGATCAACCCGTTCTTTTCGTGGTAGGCCTCGATGCCGGCGTCGGTCCCGTGGCCCGCGGCCTCCGGCGCGAAGGCCGAGGTCAGGAGGTTGCTCAGGAAGCCGCCGAGCGCGGGGACGAGGAGGAGGGCCCACAGGACCAGCGGGCCTTCCAGGGCGAGCCCCTCTCCCATTTCGAACAGGCGGACCTCCCCCTTCGGAGCCGGTTGGTGGTATCCGACGGCCCCGTCCAGAGCGAAGCGGGACACGAACTGCAGCATCGCCTCGAAGGCCAGGGCTCCGACTCCGGCGACGAAGCCGACGAGGATCGCCAGGCCGTACATCGCGAGCGCCCCTCTCCAGACCGGACGAACGCGGGCCCAGGCCCGGCGGGTCAGGGAGAGGCGGGGAGGGGCGTCCTCCGGCGGATGGACGGGATCGAGACCCTCGGGTTTCATCGGAGATCCCAGAGAACTCCGGGGATCTCCCCCGAGGGAAAGCGCATCGGATCCGCGCAGGCCCGGGCCCTCTCCTTGCCGAAGAGGAGGACGACGAGAGTGAGGGCGAATGCGAAGGCGGCGCCCGGCCCCTGTCCGGTCACCAGGGACTCGTCCTGGACGACCGGGGCGTCGATCCAGGCCCCGGCGAAGCCCTCGATCTCGCTCCGGACCGAGGGGTGGGAGGTCATCGAGAGCCCCTTCCCGACACCGCTGGCGGCGAGAACGATCGGGGCGGCGCAGATCGCGGCCAGCGGCCGGGACCGCGCCTCGAAATCGCGCAGGAGATCATGGATCCGCGGATCTTCCGCCAGGCGCCGGGCTCCTTCCGCCCCTCCCGGAAGGAGGCAGAGATCGCCTTCCTCCTTCCCCTCGAAGGCCTTCTCGGCCTCGAGGACGAGTCCCCGGCTGCAGCGCACCGGTCCCTTGCCTCCGATTCCAAGGAGTTCGACCCCGGCCCCCGCTCTCCGCAGGACGTCGGCCGCGATGACGACCTCCATCTCCTCGGCGCCCTCGGCAAGGGGGATCAGGACCCTCGGTTCGGCCATGCGAAGATCTCCGTCAGGAAGGGGACGGGAAAGGTCGGAAGCTGGAGATCTTGGGCGTTTCGGGCGGGAAACGGAACCTCGGATTTGCGTTTCCCCTGCCGTGAAGCCCCTTCGCCTTCGGAAGACGCCCGCCCTCCTGCTGCTCGCCTTTCTCCCGCTTCCAGCCGCGTTCGGGGGGGAGACCTACGGTCCCCTGAACGCGAGGCGCGCGGGGCCCGCGCGTTTCGGGATCCCCCGCGCCTGGAAGAGGGGGTGGGCCCGTCTGGTCCGGGGGGGGCTCACGGTCGGGCGGGGGCGGATCCTCGAGGGACTCGCGGAGGGGTGGTGCGTCTTCGAGGGAAGGGTCCCCGAGGGGCGCTTTCTCGTCCGGCGCTCGGGGGACGGAGGGGACGAGGCGGGGACCTCCGGGGAGTCGGAGACGGGCCCCCCGTTCGTCCTAGAGGCCGCGGACGACCTCGGAGGCGGGGCCCCGCGGACCGAACGACGCGAGGGGGTGCGGCGCTTTCGGCGGGAAGGGAGGGGTCCGGGACTGCGTTTCGACATGGTCTGGATCCGGCACACCCCCCGGAACTGGGAGGGGAGGCTTCTCCTGTCCCTCGAGGGCGGATCGGGGGAGCTTCCGCCTCCGGACCTCCGGTTTCACGGGAGGGGGCCCCTGCGGCTTCTCCGGGGCGGAGGACTCAAGCTCCTCCAGGCGCCCGGGGGGTGGTTGCTGCGCCTCGAGGGCGCCCGGCTCCGGCCCGGGGATTCGGTCCGGGCGGTGTTCGGGACCGGAGAGATCGAGGCGGATCCCTCGGCCCTGGTCCTTCCGCCGCCCGAGGTCCTCGCGGGGTTCCGGGGGACCGGAGCGGCCGGAAGGCCCGGGCCCCGCTTCGACGCCGGGCTGCGCTCCCTCTTCGAGGAAGCGGCGCGGGTCCGAGCCCTGGACCCCGTGAACCTGGGCGATTCGATCCGAGTCCTCCCCGGGGGAGGGAGGATCTGGGCCCACGGGGAGTTCGATCTGCCCTGGGCCCTCTGCGTCCTGGCCGCGACCAAAAGATCCGCAAAGGCCTGGCGCTGGGCCGGGGAGGCCGTGCGCCACCTCTTCGGCCGGGACCTGTGCCGCCGGTGGGGGGGCGCCGGGGGCGGGCTCAGGCTTCCCGTCCCCCACGGGCCGGGGCATGGGAGAGGGAGACCGGATCCCGGCCATGTCTTCCTGGAGGGGAGTCTGCTCTTCGCCCTCTGCACGGCCGATCGCGAACTGCTCGAGAGCTGGGCGGGGGTCGCCGGGGACCTGTCCTCCTGGATTCTCGGTGACGGGTTGAGATTCCGGAGGGTCCGCGATCTCGCCTGGCCGTTGGTCGCGCTCTGCGCCGGGCTACGGATCCGGCCCGAACGGAAGAGATGGCGGGCGGCCGCCGCGAAGCTCTGTCGGCTCGCGAGGGGAGTCGGGGATCCGCGGGCCTTCCTGTGTCGGAGTTCGAAGGACGGCGGCCGCCGGATCCGGGATCTCTGGGTCGAGGCGGGCCTTCTGGCCCCGGCCCTGGCCCGGGCCGCCGCCCTGGGGCTTCCGGAGGCCCGAGCGGCCCTGAGCGGATGGAGGCGCTCCCTGCGGGGGCTCGCGAAGCGGGGGGGGCTTCCCCTTCCCGCCTACCTTTGGGTCCGGGGGAAGTGGCGGCCGCTCCGTTTCGGGGCCGGTTCCTTCCGGAAACTATGGCTCTTCGAGGGCTTGCGCCTCCTGCGGTCGTATCGGGGCCGCGTGGCGCGGGAGCTTCCCTCCCTGCTCGAGGGGATCCTCGGATCGGGACCCGTCCTTTCGATCCGGGAGGCCGAGGGGCTCCCTCGGGATGCGGCGACCCGACTCGCCTTTCTTCTCCGGACGGACCTCGCCCGGGCGGCCCTCCTTTCCCGGCCCTGGGATCAGCGAACGTCGAGATCGCCGCCGAGGATGCCCTCGCCCCGCCGGTAGATCAGGACCCGGAGGCTGCGCCCGCGATGCATCTCGAGCTGCGCGAGGAGATCGGCCGCTCCGCCTGGAAGGGTCTGCACGTATTCCCGTCCGAAGAAGTCCTCGTACTTGAAACCGAGGAGGACTTCTCCGAGTCGGAGCCCGAGGTCGGCGGCGGGGCCGTCGGGTTGGAGGTGCGTGATCCTGAGGAGACGGAACGGAGCGAGGCCGCCCTCGGGCGCGAGTTCCCTCGCAACGGCCCGATAGAGGGCGCGCTCCTTCCTCGGATCGATCTCCTCGACCGTGAACCCCGCGAGCCAGAAGGTTCGCGCCTGCTCCTTGGACCAGAGGCGCAGCTTGACGCGGGTCGTCACCGTTCCCCGTTCGATCTTCAGGGGGAGCACCTCCCCGGGTTCGAAAGTGATCAGGCGTCGTGTCAGGGATTTCATGTCCCGGACCTCCTCGTCCTGGATCGCGACGATCGAATCCCCGGGCCGGATCCCTGCGAGAGCGGCTGGACCTCCGGCGACGACGCGCTCGACGAGGAGGCGATGGTTCCGTTCCCGGATCCGCAGGCCGGTCCAGAAACGATCGAAATTGTCGAAGCTCAAGAGTTCCTTGACGAAGACTTCCTTCACCCGGTTGACGGGGATCGCGAAGTTGATGCCCTCCGCCTGCTTCTGCACGAGGGTGTTGATACCGATCAGGTTCCCGTGGATGTCGAGCAGGGCGCCGCCGCTGTTGCCGGGATTGATCGCGGCGTCGGTCTGGAGCAGGTGGTCGAAGTCGATCGGGAATCGCTCGCCGGGAGGGATGACCTTGGCCTTCCGGTTGACGGCCGAGAGCACTCCCGCGGTGACGGTGTTGGCCTGCCCCCTCGGGTTTCCGATCGCGATCACGGTCTCGCCGATCATCAGGTCGTCCGAGTCGCCCATCGTGATCGGCCGGAAACGACGGTTCTTCCCCTCGATCAGGAGGAGGGCGAGGTCGTTCTTCCGGTAGGTGCTGAGCACTTTGGCGGGGAGGGTCTCCCCCGAGCGCAGCGTGATCCGAAGCGTGAATCCCGGCTGCTCGTGGAGACTGACGACGTGCCAGTTCGTGATGCAGAGGCCGCTGTCGTCCACGATTACGCCCGAGGCCTCGGCGATCTTCTGGAGGACGACCCCTCTGGGCGTTCGGAGTTTCCGGTTGACCTGGATGTTGACGACCGAGGGCGCGGCCTTGGCCACGGCCAGGACGACCGGGGTGACCCTCGGGTCCTCCCGTTTCCTCGGGATCCGCTCGCTCCGGATCCGCTTGCCCTGCCCCGCCGGCGGGGGCGTCCAGGCCTCCAGGCGTCCGGGCAGGGGGGGGGAGCCCCGGGACCCCGCGAAGTATCCGAGGGCCGCGGCGGCGGTGAAGATCGTCAGGGAAGCCAGGAGTCCGGTCCGTTTCATACGTGTCCTCGGGAGGATCATGGCCGATCGAGTCCGGGAGGCCCAAGTCCCTTCCTGTCCGGCGAGGAGCGGCTTCCTTGCCGGGGACAGGGATCGAGCCCCCGTCGGGGGGCGAGGGGGAAACGAAGGACGGGAGCCGTTGCTTCGCCCCCGCTCCAGGCGAAGTCCGCTGTGGGGGCGACCCTCCGGAAACCGAGGTCGCGGGGGAGCCTTCCCCCGGAATCCCGGAGCCGTGTCGGAATCCATCCCCAGTTGTCGCAGGAGCAGCGGTTATTTTAGGGAAACCCTGTAGAATCTACGGAATGGATGAGGCAGACCTGATGATTCTACGGAACCTACAGGAAGAGGGCCGCCTTTCGAACAAGGAACTCTCCGCGCGGATCGGCCTGTCCCCCTCGGCGACCCTGGAGCGGACCCGCCGTCTCGAGGAGGGCGGGGTCATCCGGGGCTACCGCGCGGAGTTGGAACCGGCGAGGATCGGGCTGGATCTCCGGGTCCTGATCTCCGTCCGCCTGCAGGATCACCATCGGGAGACGATCGACGACTTCGCGAGGGCCGCCTCCGCCCTTCCCGAGCTGCGGCAGGTCTTCCATTTGAGCGGAGCGGCCGACTTCCATCTGGAGGCCCTGCTCCCGTCGGTGGCGGAACTCGAGAGGTTCCTGACGGAAACCCTGGCGGCCCTTCCGGGACTCGGTCGCATGGAGACGAGTCTCGTGCTCTCACCGGTCAAGGCCGACGGACCCCTGCCCCTGGAACGAGCCCTCGAAGGGCGAAGAAGAAGTGGAGAGGAAACATGAGCGAAAAGAAACGCCGCGGGTACGCGATGCGGACCCGCCTCGTGCACGGACCGGGGTTCACGCATCGATGGGATTTCTCTCACCACGTCGTGCCTCCCCTTTCCTCGTCGACAACCTACAGGCTCGATTCGGTCAAGAGGGGCGCTCGGGGTTTCGCCGAGTTCGGGAACCCGATCGGGGACCTCGACGAACCGCCGGTCTACATCTATGACCGTCTCGACGAGCCGACGCGCGCCCTCCTCGAGTCGGAACTCGCCGACATCGAACAGGGGGAGGCCTGCGTGGCCTTCGCCTCCGGGATGGGAGCGATCTCCGGGGCCCTGGGTTCCCTCCTCCGGACCGGGGATCATCTCATCGCGCATGATCTGCTCTATGGATGCACGCACTCCCTCTTCACGAACTGGTATCCCCGTCTCGGGATAGAAGTCACGCGCGTGGACTGCCGAGATCTCGACGCCGTGCGCGCGGCCGTGCGCCCCGAAACCCGGGCGATCTATGTCGAGACTCCGGTCAACCCGACCCTGGACCTCGTCGATCTCGCTGCTCTCCGCGACCTGGCCGAAGACCTGCGCGGGGGGGAGACGCGGGAAGAGCGGATCTTCCTGATCTGCGACAACACTTTCGCGACGCCGTACGGGCAGCGTCCGCTGACCCTCGGGGCGGACATGAGCTGCCACAGCCTGACGAAGAATCTCGGAGGCTTCGGGACCGAGATCGGAGGAGCCGTCATCTGCCGGGAACACGAGTACCGGGATCTCCTTCTTTTCCGGAAGGACTTCGGGGCGAGCCTCGCCTCGAAATCGGCCTGGGCGATCCAGGTCTACGGCCTTCCGAGCCTCGCGGTCAGGCTCGAGCGCCAGCAGAAGAGCGCGATGAAGGTCGCCCACTTCCTCGAGGCCCATGAGGATGTGAGGGAGGTCCGTTACCCCGGCCTCGAGAGCTTCCCGCAGCAGGACCTCGCGAAACGCCAGATGCGCAATCCCGACGGCTATTTCATGCCGGGGAGCATGATCTACTTCCACCTGAGAGAGGAGAAGGTCCCTCCGGTCGCCTTCATGAACCATCTCGCGCAGGAGGCCTATTGCGTGACCTTGGCCGTCAGCCTCGGGCACGTGAAGACCTTGATCGAGATGCCGGGGGCGATGACCCACAGCGCCTACGGTCCGGAGGACCCGACGACGCGGGATCTGGGGATCCGTCTCTCCCTCGGACTCGAGGAGCCCGACGATGTCATCCACGACCTAGAGGCGGCTCTCGAGACCGCGCGGCGCGTCTGAGGGAGGGCGCGGGCCGCGGGGGCGTCCGGGTCGAGTTCGCCTCCGGAAGCGGATACGCTCCCCGTATGAAGATCCTGATCAGCGCCGACATCGAGGGCGTCGCGGGCCTTTGCCATTGGGACGAGGCGAGGGCGGGGCACCCTTCGTATCCGGAGTTCCGGGCCCAGATGGAGGCCGAGACCCGGGCCGCCTGCGAGGCGGCTTTCGCGGCGGGGGCCCGGGAGGTCCTCGTCAAGGATGCGCATGCGACCGGAAGGAATCTCCGGGGGGCCGAACTCCCCGCGGGCGTGCGGCTCGTCCGAGGCTGGAGCGGGCACCCGTTCTCGATGGTGCAGGAACTGGACGAAGGTTTCGACGCGGTGCTGATGGTCGGATACCACGCCCGGGCGGGGTCGGACGGGAATCCCCTCGCCCACACGATGTCCTCCTCGAAGGTCGCCTCGATGCGCTGGAACGGCCTTCCGATCTCCGAGTTCGACCTCCACGCCCGGGCCGCGGAGGTCCACGGGGTTCCGGTCGTCTTCGTCTCGGGCGACGAGGCCCTGTGCCTCGAGATCTCCGAGCGCAGGCCCGCGGTCCGGACGGTGGCGACGAAACGCGGGGTCGGGCCCTCGGTCGTGAGCCGCCATCCATCGGAGGTCGTGGCCGAGATCCGCGAGGAGGCGGAGCGCGCTCTTTCCGGAGATCTCTCCCTCTGCCTTCCGGAGCGGGTCGACCGCCATCGTCTCGAGATCCGATACAAGTCGCCGGCGACGGCCTATGCGATGTCCTTCTATCCCGGAGCCGAGCGTTCCGGGGAGGACGGTGTCGCCTTCGAATCGAGCGAGATCTTCGAGGTCCTTCGCTTCCTTCGCTTCGTCCTGTGAAGCTCATCGCGGGAGCCTCCACGGATGGCCGCGGCCGTTTCGGCCTGCGTTTCCTCCGCTTTCCGGGAGTTCTCGGGATCCTCCTCCTCCCGGCGCTCGTGGCTCCCGGCTGTTCGAGGGTCCCCGCCTCGGGGACGCCCGCCGCCCGGGTTCCCGGCTCCCCGCCGGGATGGCTGGAAGCTCCGTCCCCCTCTCCCCGCCCCGGCTCCTTCGACGGAACCTGGCTGCGCATCGACAAGGACAGGGTCGGGGATTCGACGACCGTGCGGATCGAGGGTGGAGCCCTGCAACGCCTCGGGAAGGACGCGATGGACCGCAGGAGCCAGGCGCTCCGTTTCGAACGGAAGGGGCGGCGCCCCTTCGATCTCTTCCTGAACGATTTCCGGGGACCGGTCGCCGCCTACGCCCTCTCCTTCGACGACCTCGCGAGGGGGGGAAGCCTCCGGCGCTACGGTCTCCTCGGCGTCCTCGACGGGGAGGGGCTCCTGCATCTGCGGATCCTCTCGATCCACCGGAAGGACTCGAAGGCAGCGGAGGAGCGGAGGACCTTCGACTGGGTCTGCCGGCGCCTTCCCTGAGTCCGGGGAGGCGGTCGATCCCCGGAGGATCCGGGGGGCCGGATCCGGCGTCTTCAGGGACGGGCCTCGAGTTCGAAGAGTTCGAGACCCGTCCTCGTCGAGACGAAGAGCCCTCCGCCGCAATCGAGGAAGGCCCCGCGCAACCGGTCCCGGTACCACTCCCCGTTTCGCAGGTGCACCCGGCCGTCGGTGCGGTCCTGATCGCAGGCTTCTTCCCAATCCCTGCGGGTCAGGACCTCGAGGTAGAGGGCTCCCTCCGCGAACTCCCGCAGGGCCCCGAGGGAGGCGGCGGCCTCGTCGTCGTCGAGGTACTGGAGGACCCCTTGGCAGACGACGAGGTCGTGGGCCTCCTCGGGCCGGTAGGTGGGGAGGCTCCCCTTCTCCCAGCCGTAGCGTTCGCAGAGATAGGGACTGGTCTCGACGCCCAGGTAGCGGCAATCGGGAGCGACCTCGGCCAGGGCCTCCTTCCATCCGCCGATCCCGCAACCCAGGTCGAGGACCGATCGGCAGGGGAGCCCCAGGAATGCGAGATAGGACGTGAGGAAGCGGACGAGACGGAGATAGTCCTCCGGTCCCGCGACCCGGGTCCGCGGGTCGAGGTAGAAGCGGCGGTAGTAGGCGGCGTCGAAGTCCCTGGCGGTCACGCGCTGTCTCCGGGCTGACGGAACCCGAGGGCGTCCGTCGCCTCCCCGGGAGGAGGAGGGCCGCCGCCCGGGACCCGAGATTCCCCTCCGAGCGGGAGGGCGGTTTCCGGGCCCAGGGAAACCGATCCCGCGGCTCCGGGAAAGAGGAAAGCCGGGAGGTTCCCGTGGCGGGGCTCGGATCTTCCGGCCCCGGATCCCTGTTTGTGGAAAAAGGGAGGGCAGTGGGGGGTGAAAATGCTGTTTGTCTTGTTCTGTAAAGAGTTATGACGATTTTTTCGGGATTTCTTCTTGTGGACAGCCTGGGGGAAACTGGAGGGCCTCGAGGAGGATTTCGTGGGCCCCCAGGCGTTTATGATTGTAACTTCATTATCTGTATTTGGTTATGGGCATGGGGAGGGCTGTGGATCCGTTGGAAAAGAGGCTTGCCACGGATCGGGGGCTGGTTAGGATTGGTGAAAGTCGGGGGAAGTTGGAGTCAAATGGTGCTGAATGGACGTAGCCGGGCAAGCGACCGCCAAGCTGGACGGAACGGGAAGACTCACCCTTCCCAAGCGCTTCCTGGAAACGGACGAGATCGGGCCCGACGGCAGGCCGAAACGCCTGGAGGTCCTCTGGGTGACGCCCGGGCTCGACGGCTGTCTCTGGCTCCTCGACCAGGTCGAATACCGGCGCATCCTGCGGCGCATGAGGATCACCGAGATCGGGGATCCGCGGCAGAGGCAGACCCAGCGCAAGTTCCTCAAGTACTGCGAAAAGGTCCGGCCCGATCGCCAGGGGAGGATCTCCCTGACGGAGGGCCAGAGCGGCCTGGCCGGTTTGGAGCCCCAGGGGCGGGTCCTCGTGCTCGGCGCCGGCCGGCGTCTCGAGCTGTGGAATCCCGAGAGATACGAAGCCTTCGACGAGGCCGTCTTCGCCTCGGACGAGGGCAAGGATTGGACAGACCACCTGGAAGCGGTCCTCAGAAGGGGAGAGGAGGGAGCATGACCGATCCGAGGATCGGTCGAGGTCTCCCTCTTCCTCCGGCCGGAGGGGCTCGTCGCCCCTCCGGTCGCTCCCCCGTCCCTCGGGAATGAACGATGGACGGCGGGGCGCCGGACTGGCCGCACATACCCGTTCTTTACCAAGAAGTGCTCGAGGGTCTCGAACCTCTCGAGGGAACGACCGTGGTCGACGCCACGGTCGGCGCCGGAGGGCATGCGGAGGGGCTTGCCCGCCGGATCGGTCCGGAAGGGCGTCTGCTGGGGCTGGACAGGGATCCGAGGATCCTGGAGTTCGCCCGCCGGCGTCTTGAAGACCTTCCCCCTGAGGTGGACCTCGTGCACGCCTCGTACGACACCCTGGTTGCCGTGTGCGCGGCGCGCGGTCTTCGGACCGTGGACCGCGTGCTCATGGACCTAGGTGCCAGTTCTCTCCAGTTGGACGATCCCGGTTGCGGGATGTCCTTCCGTTTCGACGGTCCGCTCGACATGCGTTTCGATCCCACTCAAGAACGAACGGCCCTGGATCTCCTACGGGAACTTCCCGAGGAGGAACTGGGCCGGGTGTTCCGGGAATACGGGGAGGAGAAGCACGCGGGCAGGATCGCACGCATCCTGGTTCGCGCGCGCGAGGGAGGGCTCCTCCCCCGCACGACCAGGGAGTTGGCGGATCTGGTGGCCCGGGCGGTGCCGAGGCCTGTCCGCCGATCCAGGATCCATCCCGCGACGAGGGTCTTCCAGGCCCTCCGGATCGCGGTCAACCGCGAACTCGAGATCCTCGAACGGGGACTCGAGCAGGTCCTCGAGGTGTTGGCGCCCGGGGGCCGCCTGGCGGTGATCTCGTTCCACAGCCTGGAGGACCGGCGGGTGAAACGTTTCCTGCGCGCCCGAATGGAGCCTCTCTTCCGCCGGCCGGTGGTAGCGGGGTCGGAGGAGCGGCGCGCGAATCCGCGGTCCCGGAGCGCGAAGCTCCGGATCGCCGTCCGGGGACGGTTGGCTTCCGATCCATGGACGGACCACCGGGAGGGCGCCTCGTGAGGTGGGGAAGAGCTGTGGCGGCTTGCCTTCTCTGCCTCGGGGCGTGCCTCCTGGCGGTCACCTTTCGCCTGAAGGCCCAACGCCTGAGGGCGCGCATCTTCGAGGTGCACAAGCGGAGTCTCTATCTCGAGGCGGAGCAGGCCCGGCTGGGAATGGAGATCCTCCGTCGCAGCCGGCGCGCCGCCCTGGAGGCGGCCCTCCTCCGCCGCTTCGCGGCCGACCGCGAGTGACTCCTCGGGCTCTTCTCCATCCGTCTTTCCGTTTTCCGACCATTCGATCCGATTCCGGCGGAAGCGCCGGAGACCGGGGGGTGTTTCTCGCCGATGCGGGCCATGTTCGACCGTCTTCCTTCCTTCCCGCGCCGTTCGGACCTGGGTGCCGAGAAACTGCTGATCGGCTCCTCAGCCGTCCTCGCGCTCCTGCTCGCCTTCCGGCTCGTGGGGGTGCAGGCCGGGGATTCGAGGAAGGCGGTCGCGGCCTCCTTGCGCACGAAGAGGCTTTCGGGCCCCCCGGGGAGAATCCTGGATCGGGACGGGCGCATTCTCGCGGCCTCGGTCCCCGCCTTCGACGCGTGGATCGATTGCTTCGCCGACCGGGATCTTCCGAAAGGACTCGCCGACGAGATCGTCGAGGCCCTCGAATACGACCGGATCCTCGATCCGAAGGAGAAGGCCAGGATCCGGAGGATCCTCCAGGTTCCCCCCCCGAGGAGGCGCTTCGACCGCAGGGTCCTGGGGGAGAAGGGGAAAGATCTACCCCGATTCGTCTGGACGAGGGTCCTGGCGCGGGGGCTCGCCTCGAAGGCCTGCCTCTCGCGGCTCGAGCGGATTGGAGAGCGGAGCCTTCCCCAGGGAGAAGAGAAACTGCGCTTCCGGATCCGGATCGAACCGTCCTGGCGCCGCTGCTATCCGCTCGGACGGAGCGCGAGCCACGTCGTCGGGATGCGGCGTCGCGTCGGGAGCGGAAGGCGCGCTCGACTCCTGACGACGGGCCTCGAGGCTCTTCCCGTACTGCGCGGCGCAGACGAGCGGGAGTTCACGGTCGAATACGCCCGCGGGGGAGGACGGGGCTACTGGCTCGCCCGGAATCCGATCCCCCTTCTCGGGGATCTCGGGAGGAGCGGGGTCGTCACGACGCTCGATGCCGACATACAGGAAGAGGCCTGGAGGGTGATCCACAGGGCCTGGAAGGAGGCTGAGGCCGATTGGGGGATGACGGTGCTCCTCGACCTCCGGAACGGGGATGTACGGGCCCTGGCGGGGGTGCCCGGCTTCGATCCCGAGCACGGGAGAAAAGGGGACAGCTACTATCCGGTCACGCATTTCGCCCGTTTCGAGCCCGGATCGGTGCTCAAGCCCCTCCTGGTCTCCCTGGCCCTAGAGGCGGGGGTCGTCCGGGAGGATTCGATCATCCGTTGCGAGGGGGACGAGGGGGGGGACTGCCTGACCCTGTGTCTTCCCGGACGGAGGAGCCGGAGAGTGATCCGCGACGACCATCACGTGGGCGTCGTGCCCCTTCCGGAAGTCCTCGTGCAATCGAGCAACATCGGCGCGGTGAGGATCGGGAACCTGGGGGGCCCCGCCCTCCACCGGCGGCTTCTGAAGGTCTTTCGGCTCGGCAGCCCTCCGGAGATCGGACTTCCTCTTCCCCTCTCCACCGGGAAGGACGGGCGGCGGCCGGTCGGGGGGTGTATTCCGGGGGAAGGCCGGTTCCGGAATGAAAGGAATTACAGGCTCTGGACGGGGCCCTCGTTGAGCCACGGATACGAGCTGCTCGTCTACCCCTTGACCTTCGCCGAGGCCTTCGCCTCGGTCGTGACGGGGCGGGAGTTCCGGGCCCGTCTCCTCCTGACGGTCGAACCCGAGGGGGGCGGAGCCCTAGCGATGCCCGCCGCCGGTCCGGGGCGGAGGATCCTCTCCGGGAGGACCGTTCGTTTCCTGCGCGAGACCCTGCGGAGGGTCGTGGAGGATCCGAAAGGAACCGCGCATCGCATCGCCGGTCCCGGGATCAGCGGCTTCCTCGGGGGCAAGACCGGGACGAGCCACACGAAGGGGGAGCCGAGGATCTACACGGCGAGTTTCTGCGGCTTCTGGCCGGTGGGCGAACCGCGATGGCTCGCGCTGGCCGTCCTCCAGAAGAAGGGGACCTCGCATTTCTACGGGGGGCGGTACGCCGCTCCGGTCGTCCGGGACCTCTGCCGCTTCGTGACCTCTCGGGAAGCCGCGGAGGCCGCCTCGGCGGAAGGAGAGGGTGCCCAGGAGGAGGGGGTGGGCCCCTCCTCGGAAGCGGACATCGCCGGATTCGGGGCGGAGGAAAGGAAGGAGGACTCGGATGCTGGGCTTCGATAGACTCGCGGCCTTGGGAGTGTTGCCGACAAAGGGCGGTCGGCGTCAGGGAGGGCCGGTGCCGCGATCGATCGAAATCCCCGTTCCCGGCTCGGGGACGGGGCCTTCCGGAAAGGTCGGACTCCGGGATCTCGAGGACCTCTGCGCGATCTCGAATCCGGTCGAGGTCCTTCGGTATCGGAATCGTCCGGTTCTCGGGCTCACGGACGACAGCCGGGAGGTTCGCCCGGGCGGGGTGTTCTTCGCCGTTCCGGGGCACGCGGAGGACGGGGCCGCCTTCGCCTCCGAGGCCCTCGGCCGCGGCGCGGTCGCGATCGTGGCCTCCAGGCCCCTGCCGGTTCCCTTGCCGCTCCTCGTCGTCGAGGACGTCCGGCGGACCGCGGGGAAGGCGGCCGCGGCCTTCTTCGGGGACCCCTCGCGCTCGATGCCCGTCCTCGGGGTCACCGGGACGAACGGGAAGACGACGACTGCCAGGCTCTGCGCACTCTGTCTCGAGGAGGAATACGGGAATGTCGGGGTCCTGGGGACCGTGGCCTTCCACCTCGGGAGGGACGCCTCCGGGGTCGCGAAGGTCCTGCCCGCGGATCGGACGACCCCGGGGCCGATCGCGGTCCAGTCCCTCCTCCGGGAGATGAGGGACCGCGGAACCCGGGCGGCCGTCCTCGAGGTCAGCAGCCACGCGCTGGACCAGGGTCGCTGCGACAGCGTGCGTTTCAAGGTCGCGATCTTCACGAACCTGAGCCGGGACCATCTCGACTACCACGGGACGATGGAGGCCTACGCGAGGGCGAAGGCGCGGCTATTCGCCGGCCTCGGGGAGGACGCGGTCGCCGTCCTGCCCTCGGACGATCCGAGCGCCGCGGCCGTTTTCGAGTCCCTTCCGTCGGGCGTGCGCCTCGCGACCTGGTGTCTCGGCCGCCGGGCGGGTCCCGGGGATCTCCATGTCGAATGCGAGATCCTCTCGACGGATCTCCGCGGATCCAGGCTCCGCCTGCACGTGGGCGGCGCCGACATCCCGCTGCGCCTTCCGCTGGTCGGCGAGCACAACGTCCGCAACGCGGTGGCGGCCTTCACCGGCGCCGTCGCCCTCGGCATCGGACCTCTCCGCGCCGCCGGAGCCCTGACCCTCGCCCCGCCCGTTCCGGGCCGTCTCGAGCGCATGCCGACGGAGGGGCTCGGCTTCGAGGTCCTGGTCGACTATGCGCACAGTCCCGACGCCCTGGCCAAGGTCCTGGCCTCGCTGCGTCCCCTCGTTCCGGGAAGGCTCCTGCTGGTCTTCGGGTGCGGGGGTGACCGGGACCGCGGCAAGAGACCGAGGATGGGGGGAATCGCGGCCCGTTTCGCGGATCGGATCGTATTGACGAACGACAACCCGCGCGGAGAGGACCCCGAGGCGATCCTCCGGGACATCCTCGACGGGGTCCCGGTCCCGGACCGGATCCGCGTGGACCTCTGCCGGGATCGGAGGCGGGCGATCCGCCGGGCCTTGGCGGAGGCAAGGGAGGGTGATCTCGTCCTGATCGCGGGCAAGGGCCACGAACAGGGGCAGGAGGTCGACGGCCGGACGATCCCTTTCGACGACCGGGAGGAAGTGCGGGCATGGTTGCAGCGGAACTGAGGCCCGGGAGCGCCTTCCTGGCCGCGGATGCTGTCGCTCGGATGACCGGAGGGCGTCTGCTCGCGGGTTCCGGGGTCGCCCGCGCCGTCTCGACCGACAGCCGGACGCTCCGGGAGGGGGACCTCTTCCTGGCGCTGGAAGGGGCGCGCTTCGACGGACATGACTTCCTGGTGGACGCGGTCCGCGCCGGGGCGGCGGGCCTCGTCGTCCGAAGGGCGGAAGGGACCTGGTTCGACCGGTTGCCCCCCGGGGTCTTCTGCGTCCGGGTCCGGGATACCGGCAAGGCCTACTTGGATCTCGCCGCGGCCTGGAGGAGGGCCTGTCCCGCGAGGGTCGTGGCCGTCAGCGGGAGCTGCGGCAAGACCACTACGAAGGACTTCCTGGCGGCGCTCTGCACGCCCCTTGCCGCCCTCGTGGTCGCCGAGAAGTCCTTCAACAATCGAGTCGGGGTTCCGAAGACGATCTTCCGTCTCGACGCCCGGAGTGAACTCTGCATACTCGAACTCGGGACGAATCGGCGCGGGGAGATCGCCGAACTGGCTGCCGCGGCCGCCCCCGACGTCGCGGTCCTCACGATGATCGGAAGGGGCCACCTCGAGGGGCTCGGAGACCTCGAGGGTGTCCTCGAGGAGAAGGCGGCCCTCCTCGACGCCCTGTCCGAGGACGGGATCTGCGTCCTCCCGGCGGACGACCCGCGGGCCGAGAAGCTCGCCGCGCGGGCCGGGAGCCGCCGCATCCTCCGCTTCGGGCTCCGTTCCGGGGCCGATCTCCGCGCCCTGGATCCACGCCCGCGTGAGGGGGGGATGGTCGTCACGATCCTGGATCGGACGGAAGGGGACGAATCCCGCGTCCCGATCGAGGTTCCCCTTCCGGGGGCCCACAACCTCCGCAATCTCTGCGCGGCCCTGGCCGCCGGGCGGGGACTCGGGTTCCCCCTCGAGAGTCTTCTCGCCGAGGTTCCGAGGCTGCGCGGACCCTCGCGCCGCCTCGAACGCAAGAGTGGATGGCGGGGGGCGACCCTCCTTGACGACAGCTACAACGCCAACCCCGAATCCCTGCAGGCCGCGCTCGCGGTCCTCGATACCTGGCCCGGGGCCCGGCGCCGCTTCCTTCTGCTCGGGGACATGGCCGAACTCGGCGAGGCGGGCCCCGCCCTTCACGAAGAACTCGGAACCTCGCTCGGCGGCAGGATCGACGGTCTCTTCTCCCTCGGGCCTCTCGCCTCCGTCGCCGCCTCGGCCTTCCGGAAGGCGGATCCCGGATCTCTCGTCCGGAGTTTCGATCGGGCGGAGGAATGTCTCGCCTTTCTTCGGGACCTCCTTGGGAGCGGGGACGTCCTGTTGATCAAAGGCTCCCGCGTCATGGCCCTGGACAGGATCGCGGATGCGCTGATCCCCGGGGCGGAGGATCGAGGCGCGCCACCCTTTTCATGCTCTACCTCCTCTTCCAGTATCTGATCGAACACCACGGCTTCCCGATGCTCGGAGCCTTCCCGAGCTTCCGGATCGGCGCGTCCTTCTTCACGGCCTTCCTGATCTGCCTCCTCTTCGGCCGGCGGTTCATCGAATGGCAGCGCGGGCGTTCCATGGTTGACGGCTACGCGAAGCTTGGAGAGGCGCGGAAGGAACTCATCCTCGAGGGCAAGGCCGGGACCCCGACGATGGGAGGACTCCTGACTTCGGCGGCGATCCTCGGAGCCGCGTTCCTCTGGATGGATCCCCGCGAACCCCTCGGCCTCGCCGGGCTGTGCGTGTTCCTCGCCTGCGGGGCGATCGGATACTACGACGATTACGTCAAGCTCTGCGATCCGGTCCGGCACGGCATTCCCTGGAAGCGCAAGATCCTGCTCCTGGCCGCCGTGGGCCTCGGCTTGGGGAGCTTCCTCTTCTTCTTCCATTGGACGGGCGAGGAGGCCTACCTGCGTTCGCTGGTCCTCCCCTTCTTGAAGAACCCCGGTCCGACCGAGCCCTGGCTCGGCTTGGCGGGCTCGGGAGGGATCTTCTTCCTTCTTCTCGTCGCCTTCGTCCTGGTCGGGTCGGCGAACGCGGTGAACCTGAGCGACGGTATGGACGGTCTCGCGGCCGGCATGCTCGTGATCTCCGGGATCGCCCTGGTCGGCATCTGCTACCTCGTCGGCGACCTTAGGATCGCGCGCTATCTCTACGTCCTCCATGTACCCGGCTGCAAAGAGGTCGCGGTCCTGATGGGCGGGTTCGTCGGCGCCGCTCTCGGATTCCTCTGGTGGAACGCCTCCCCCGCGGAACTCTTCATGGGGGACGTCGGAAGCCTGGGCTTCGGCGCCCTTCTCGGTTTCGCGGGGATCGCGAGTCGGATGGAGATCTTCCTCGCCGTCGTCGGGGGACTCTTCGTCGCCGAGGCCTTGTCGGTCCTCCTTCAGGTCGGATCGTTCCGACTGCGCCGCAGAAGGATCTTCCTCTGCTCCCCGGTCCATCACCACTTCCAGAAACTGGGAATGCCCGAGACGAAGATCGTCGCGCGTTTCTGGATCGTGTCGGCCCTCCTGGCCGTCTTCAGCCTCCTCCTGGTCAAGTTCAGATGAAACCGGTTCCTGCCCCTGAGAAAGGTCGGAGTTCGAGATGAAGGAAGGAATCGCCGTGCGGGGGTCCCTCGAAGAGGCCGGTCTTCCGTTCTGGAGGGAATGCCTGCTCTTCACGGTCCTGGCCCTTCTGGGCATCGGCCTGGTCGTTGGTTACAGCCTCGCGGGGACGGACCTCGACCGAAGCCTCGGTCAGGCGATGTCCTCGAGGGCCCTGCGGCTGTCCGCCGGTCTCGCCGCGTTCTTCCTCTGTGTGCGCATTCCGACCTCATGGATCCGGAAGGCCGCCCCCTGGCTCTTCCTCGCGGCTGTCCTCTGCTGTTTCCTGCCGCGCCTCCTGGGCATGCAGTCCAAGGGAACCTACCGGTGGATCCGCCTCGGCGCCCTTTCCCTACAACCCGTCGAATGGCTCAAGCCCCTTCTCGTCCTCGCGCTGGCCTCGCGGATCGCGGGCCGGCGGACCCTTCTCGAAGACTTCCGCCGGGGGCTTCTCCCGGCTCTCTGGATCTGCGGCGCCGCCTTCGTCGCCCTCCTGAGCCAACCCGACATCGGGCACGCCTTCTTCCTCCTGTCCGTGGCCTTCGTCCTGCTCCTGGTCGGGGGCATGCGGATCCGGCACGCGCTCTGGCTCTCGGGTTCGGGGGCCGTGGTCCTCGCCCTGGTCCTGACGAACACCTACCGGCATGCCCAGGACCGACTCCGGGATTTTCTCGGCGCCCAGCCCGGATACCAGATCCAGCAGGGGCTCGCAGCGATCCAGGCGGGGGGATGGTTCGGCCGGGGATTGGGGGCGGGCCGGGAGAGGATGTTCATCCCCGAGGCCCGGAACGACTTCGTCCTGGCGGCCCTGGGGAACGAATGGGGGCTGGCGGGCAGCCTGGCGGTCGTCGCCCTCTTCCTGCTGTTCTTTCTCGCGGTCCACCGGATCGCGAGGGCCTGCAGGGATCCCTGGCATCGGCTCGCCGCTCTCGGACTCGGGGCGACGATCGCCTTCCAGGCCTTTTTCAACATGCTCGGGGTGACCCACACGATCCCCGAGAAGGGTATCGATCTGCCCTTCCTTTCCTCGGGAGGGACGAATCTGTTCTTCGCTCTTGCTTCCGTCGGCGTCCTCGCGAACATCGCGTCCAGCGAGGCGTCCGGAAGGCGGTCCGGATCTGCGACATGAGAGGGCGGGGAGGCGGTCCGACCCGCTCCGGGAGGGAACGATGGGAATCGTGGAACGCTATGGGCTCGGCGCCCTGTTTCTCCTCTGCTCCCTGATCGTGCTCGTCGGCATCTTCGGGGAGGACGAGACGCGGGCCGGGACGAGGACCCCGGCCGTGTCCGGGAACGGGAATCCCCCTCCGGTCCTCACGCAGGACCGGATCGTCCTGGACGACACGGAGGAGCCGGATTTCGACCCGGGAAGATCGGACGAGGGGACCGGGACCGCGACCGGGGTCCTTCCTCCACCGGTCTTCGCCGGTGGTTCGAGCCTCCCGAAGGACGGGGGCGGTCTCCTCCCCGGGAACCGGGGGAGGGGGAAGACGGAAACGGACCGGGGGACCGGGAAGGAACCGAAGCCCCGGAAACCGATCCGCTTCCATACGATCCGCAAGGGGGACACTCTCGCGCGGATCGCGAAGCTGGTCTACGGGCGGGGCGGAAGCACGGTCCTCGAGGCGATCCGTTCGGCGAACCCGGGCCTGAACGACCGGAAGCTGATCCCAGGCCACAGGATCCGGATGCCGGAGCTTCCGGGGACCGAAACCGGGCGGCGGCCGGAGGCGGAGAAGGAGAGTCCCAGGATCTACGTCGTCCGGAAGGGGGACTCCCTGAGCCGGATCGTCCGGCGTTTCTACAAGGGATCCTCCTGGTCCTCCCGGCGGATCCAGCGCTTCGTCGCGGAGAGGAACGGGCTCTCCAGTCCCGACCGGCTCACGGTCGGAATGAAGTTGCGTCTCCCTCCGCTGCCGGGACGGAACTGAGGAAGCGTGCGGGGGATGAGGGTCCTGCTGGCGGGGGGCGGCACGGGGGGGCACCTGGTCCCCGGCTTGAACCTCGCTGCGGGGCTCAAGGAGCGCGGACATGTTCCGGCCCTGGTCCGTGAGGGCCGGGAGGTCGAAGAGCGCTTTCCTTTCGACGGGGAGATTCTCGAGGACATGGGCCTTCGCGCCGGATCGCGGGGCGCGGCCCTCGCCTTCGACCTCTGGCGGGGAGGTCGCAAGGCCCTTCGCCTCCTCCGCGAGTGGCGGCCGGACCTGGTCGCCGGCCTTGGGGGCCGGACGGCCTTCCCCTGCCTCCGCGCCGCCGGCCGGCTCGGGATCCCCTTCGTGCTGCTCGAGCAGAACCGGATTCCGGGGCGGACGACCCGATGGTTCGCCCGGAGGGCCCGGCGGGTCTACCTCGCCTTCCCCGAGACCGCGGAACTCCTTCCCGGGGCCTCCAACAAGGCGACGGGTCCTCCCCTCCGTCCCGGACTCGACCGGCGGGAGGATCCCGGGCTCCGTCGCCGTTTCGGTCTTGCTCCCGGCCGCCGGATCCTTCTCGTCCTCGGGGGAAGTCAGGGGGCCCTGGCCCTCAACGAGGGACTTCCGAGGCTCCTCGCGGCCCTCCCGAAGGAATGGAAGGAAGGATGGGCGGTCCTGCATCTCGCCGGCTCCGGAAAGGAGGAAGCCTCCGCGAAGGCCTACGAGGGCACGGGCGTCGACGCCCATGTCCTTCCGTTCCATCGCGAGATGCCGGAACTCTACGCTCTTGCTTCCCTCGTCGTCTGCCGCGGAGGAGGGACCACCCTCGCGGAGGTCGCCGCGGCGGGCAGGCCCGCCCTCGTCGTACCCTATCCATGGCACAGGGACCGGCACCAGGAAGCCAACGCCGCCTGTTTCGAGGAACGGGGGGCGATGCGGATCCTTCCCCAGAGCGAACTCGAGGCGGGGGGAGGCCGAGAACTCCTCCTCTCCATGACGGAGCCTCCCGGGCTCCTCGAGGAGATGGGAGCCCGGGCGAGACGGGTCCTCCCCCCTGGAGGGCGGGCGCGGATCCTCGCGGATCTCGAGTCGCTGTTCGAAGGATCAGGACGCGCGGAGGTCTCGGAATGACTCCGAAGCCGAGGCTCCCGATCGACCGGGCCCACCTGGTCGGGATCGGAGGCGCCGGGGTTTCGGCGCTCGCGAGGCTCCTGCAAGGGCTCGGCGTCGAGGTCAGCGGTTCGGACCTGAAGGACAGCGTCCGCCTCGAGAATCTCCGAAGGCTCGGGATCCCGATCAGGGTTGGCCACGAGCACGAACTGCCCCCCCTCGGGAACGGGTGGGTCGTCCACTCGGCGGCGGTCCCCTCCGGGAATCGGGAACTCGCGGAGGCCCGGAGGCGGGGTTGGAAGGTCCTGAACTACGCCCAGGCCGTCGGCCGCCTTTCCCGGAACCTGAAGACCCTCGCGGTCTCGGGGACGCACGGGAAAACTTCGACGACCGCGATGACGGTGACGGCCCTCTGCGAGGCGGGGATCGACCCTTCCTACCTGATCGGGGGAGACGTCGCGCTGCCGGACGGGAACGGACACGCGGGGGGCTCGGATTACTTCGTCGTCGAAGCCTGCGAGTTCAATCGCTCCTTCCATCATCTCCTTCCCCGCCACGCGGTCATTCTTAACCTCGAGCGCGACCATTTCGATTGCTATCCGGACGAGGAGACCCTGGTCGAGTCCTTCGCGGAGTTCGCGCACGGCATCCAGCCCGAGGGTTCCCTGTTCGTGGACGAGGGTCTTCCCCACGGCGTCATGCTGCACCTTCCGGAAGACCTCGAGGTCCTGACCGTGGGAGAAGGCCTCTTCGCGGACCTCCGGCCGGTGGATCTCGTCGAACGGAGGGGAAAATTCGCGTTCACTCCGAAGTTCCGTGGGGAGCACCTTCCCAGGATCGAACTCGAGGTGGCGGGCAGGTTCCAGGTCACGAACGCCCTGTTCGCCCTGGGACTGGCGCTGAAAGCGGGGGCGGATCCCCGTGACGCCGCGCGCGGTCTCTCCAAGTTCCAGGGAGTTGCGAGGCGATTCCAGTTGCACATCGGCCCGAAGGGAGGGCTCTTGATCGACGACTTCGCCCATCATCCTTCGGAGGTCCGCGCGGTCCTCAAGACGGCCCGCGCCGCCTTTCCTGACAGGAGGCTCCTCGTCGTCTTCCAGCCCCACCAGTTTTCCCGGACCCGCCATCTCTGCCGGGAGTTCGCGGATGCCTTGAAGATCGCCGACCATTGCTACGTTACGAAGATCTATCCGGCCCGGGAGGATCCCGACCTCGACCACGGGATCGGACCGGAGGATCTCGTGGCCTGCATCCGAGAGGCGGGGGGGACCGCGGATCCCGCGGGAGAGGTCGGAGAGTTCGCTGGAAACCTCCTCGAACGCCTGGGTCCGGAAGACCTGCCGATGATTCTCGGAGCGGGAGATGTCGATGGACTGGTCGCGGAAGTGGTTCGAAACCTTTAAGGGGGTCGTCCGGGAGGGGGTGGACCTTGCGCCGTTCTCCCACATGAGGGTCGGCGGCAAGGCCGAGGTCCTCCTCGAACCCTGGTCCGAAGAGGACGCGGCGACCGCCGTTCGGATCTGCCGGGAGCATGGGCTTCCGCTCCTGTTCCTCGGAGGGGGCAGCAACCTCCTCGTCGCCGACGAAGGAGTCTCCGCCTTCGTACTCCACGTGGGCCGCTGGAACCGGGTCGTCCGGGACGAGAACCGCCTGATCGCCTCGGCCGGGGCTTCCCTTCCTTCCCTGCTGCGCAAGGCCCGAGAATCGGGTCTCGGCGGACTCGAGACCCTGGTCGGGATCCCGGCGCAGGTAGGGGGTGCAGTCCACATGAACGCGGGGACGAGGTTTGGTTCGACCTTCGATCACCTCGCTTCCGTTCGGATCGTCGATCCGGAAGGCGGGATCCGCGATCTCCGGACCTCCGATCTCGAGCCTTCCTACCGGGACGGCGGACTCGGGGATTCCCTGGTCACGACCGCGACCTTCGTTCTCGAGGAAGAGAGCAAGGAAACCATCCGGGAGCGTTTCACCGAGTTCCTGGAATGGAGGAACAGGCGTCAACCCGTGACGGAGAAGAGTCTGGGTTGCATCTTCAAGAACCCCGACGGCGAGTCCGCCGGTGCCTTGATCGACAGGGCGGGGCTCAAGGGCGAGCGGGTCGGGGGGATCGAGGTCTCGACCAAGCACGCGAACTTCTTCGTGAACAAGGGAGGAGGGACCGCGGCCGAGGTTGTCAGACTGATCGAGAAGGTCAGGGAGAGGGTATGCAAGGAGTTCTCGATCGAACTCGAACTCGAGATCGAACTCTGGGGATTCGAAGGCGGGCGGGGCTGACCGCGGTCCTCCGGAGGGAGGAGTTCAGGGGTGGGCCTCGAGCCAGTTCCGGCCGCGGCCTATCTCCACCTCGAGGGGGACCGAGAGTTCGACGACCTTCTCCATGCAGTCCTTCAGGATCCCGGCGACGCGGTCGCCGTCCTTCCGCGGGCACTCGACGACGAGTTCGTCGTGCACCTGGAGAAGGAGATGGGCGTCGAGGCCCTCCTCCCGCAAGGTCCGGTGGAGCCGGATCATCGCCATCTTGATGATGTCGGCTGCCGTTCCCTGGATCGGACTGTTCAGCGCCACGTTCTCCGCGTTGACCCGGACCCGGTCGAGCTTCGAATCGATGTCCGGCAGGGGTCTCCTCCTCCCGAAGAGGGTGCGGACCTCGCCCGTCCTTCTCGCGGTCTCGAGGGTCCGGTCGATCCATTCACGGACCTTGGGCATCGCCCGGAAATAGGCCTCGATGAACTTCTTCGCCTCGTTCCGCGACATGCCGGTCGTCGCCGCGAGTCTGGCCGGTCCCATCCCGTAGACCAGCCCGTAGTTGACGGCTTTCGCGTGGGAACGCATCTCGGGCGTGACGAGTTCGGGAAGGACGCCGAAGACGATGGCGGCCGTCCGCCGGTGCACGTCCTCCCCCTCGGAAAACCCGCGACGAAGGTTCTCGTCCCCCGACATGTGGGCGAGGATCCGGAGTTCGACCTGGGAATAGTCGGCGGATAGGAGGATTCCGTCCGTTCCCCCGGGGATGAAGGCCTTGCGGATCTTCCGGCCCTCCTCGGTGCGGATCGGGATGTTCTGCAGGTTCGGATTGTCGGAGGAGAGGCGTCCGGTCGCGGCCACCCCCTGGTTGAAGGAGGTGTGGATCCGCCCGGTTTCGGAACGGACCAACCGGGGAAGGGTGTCCACGTAGGTGCCCTTGAGTTTCGTCAGCTTCCGGTGTTCGAGGAGGAGGGCTCCGATCGGGTGGTCGGAGATGCTCTCGAGCACCGAGGCGTCGGTCGCGTACTGGCCGGTCCTCGTCCTGCGGAGCTTGCGGAGACCGCATTCCTTGTGGACCTCGAGCTTCTCGAACAGCACGACGCCCAGCTTCTGGGGACTCTGGATGTTGAACTCCTCCCCCGCGATCCCGTGAATCCTCCGCGTGAGTTCCTCGATCCTCTCGGCGAACTCCGAGGAGAGGGCCTCGAGGTAGGGGGAATCGACCTTGATGCCGCGCATCTCCATGTCGACGAGAACCGGGAGGAGGGGCATCTCGATGTCGCGGAAGACGGATTCGACCTCGAGTTCCTTCATCTCGCGGCTCAAGGGCTCGACGAGGCGGAGCGTGTAGTCCGCATCCTCGCAGGCATAAGTTCCGACCTCGGCCACGGGGCACTGGTCCATCGTCCGGGCCTTCCGGCCCGTACCCAGGAGATCCGAGGTCGGGATCTTCCGGTGGTCGAAATACCGAAGGGCCAGCTCATCCAGATTGTGGCGCCGGATGCCGGGGGCTACGCAGTAGCTCGCGAGCAGGGTGTCGAAGACCACCCCTCGGACCCGGACGCCCGCCCTCGACATGGCCTCGATGTCGTACTTGGCGTTCTGACCGACCTTCTCGATCCCCGGATCCTCGAGGATGGGGACGAAGGGCTCGAGCCAGGCCTTCGGATCGTGTCCCTCCGGGAGGTCGAAGCCCTTCAGGGGAACGTAGGCCGCCTTCCCCTCCTCGATCGCGAAGGACATCCCTACGACCTCCAGGCTGCCGACGTCGAGCGAGGTCGTCTCGGTGTCGAAGGCGAAGCGCCCCGCCTCCGCGAGGGAGGCCGCGAACTCCTTGCAGGCTTCGAGGGTCGTGAGTACGCGGTAGGCGTTCTCCCTCGAGGAATCGCGGGGTTCGGGGGTCCGGAGTCCGGCGAGGATCCTCTCGGCCAGCCCGCGGAACTCGAGCCTGAGGAACAGGGCCTCGAGCCGTTCAGGATCGGGGGGCGCGACCCGGATCTCCTCGGGGGAGAGCGGAAGGTCGAGGTCGATCCGGATCCTGACGAGGTCCCGGGAGAGGTAGGCTTCCTCTCGGTGCTCCTCGAGCGCTCTCCTTTGGGCCGGCCTCTTGATCGACTCGAGGTTCTCGTAGATGCCGTCCAGGCTTCCGAACTCGGCGAGCAGGGCGGAAGCCGTCTTCTTCCCGATTCCCCGCACCCCCGGGATGTTGTCCGAGCTGTCGCCCATGAGCGCCAGGAAGTCGATGATCTGGTCGGGGCGGACCCCGAACTTCTCCCGGACCTCTTCGGGGCCGATCAACCGGAAACCCTCCTCCCGGCGGCCCATGATGTCGAGCAGGCGCACCTTGCCGTCGTCGATGAGCTGCATGAAGTCCTTGTCCCCGGTGACGATCAGGACCTCGTCTCCGGCCTCCTTGCAGCGCATCGCGAGAGTCCCGATCACGTCGTCGGCCTCCTGGCCCTCCATCTCGAGGATCGGGATCCCATGCGCCTCGACGACCTCCCGGATGTCCGGAAACTGCAGGATGAGCTCCTCCGGGGCCTTGTCCCGGGTCGCCTTGTATTCGGGGTAGACCTTCGTCCGTTCCAGGGCTTCGCGGGGTCCGTCGAAGGCCACGGCGATCCTGTCCGGCGATTCCTCCCGGAGGAGGGAATGCAGGGTCGTCGTGAATCCGAAGGTCGCGGAGGTCGGGTGCCCGGCGGAGGTCGTCAGGCCGTCTCCGCGGCCCGTGAATGCGAAGTGCGCGCGGTAGGCCAGGGCCGTGCCGTCGAGGAGGAAGGTCCGGGTCATGGCCGCATTGTGCAGGGTCGAGGGGCCTCGGGCGAGTGCCGCCGTCCTCGAGGCGGCGGGGACATCGGCGGTTCCCGCGCGCGGGGGATTCTCCTCAGGCTGCCTCGAAGGATGGTTCGAAACATCCTCCATGAGCGGAACCGATGGAATCCGGGACGTGAAGTGCGATCTCGCCGTGATCGGGGCCGGTCCGGCCGGTCAGAAGGGGGCGATCCAGGCCGCGAAGTTGGGGAAGAAGGTCGTCCTGATCGAGCGGGAATCCCGGATGGGGGGGGCCTGCCTGAACTGGGGGACGATCCCCTCGAAGACGCTCCGGGAGGCGATCCTGGATCTCACGGATTTCCGGGAACGCTCGTTCTACGGTCGCGGTCAGAAGGGGTTCGGGGATCTCTCGATCCAGGACCTCGTCTACCGTCTCGACCTCGTGCTCGAGGGGCAGGGTGCCCTGATCCGCGAGCAGTTCGAGCGGAATGGGATCGAGGTCCTGGCGGGGACGGCCCGGTTCCTGTCGGTCAACCTGCTCGAGGTCCTGGGGCCCGGAGGGGAACCCACGCACTGGGTCCAGGCCGAGAAGATCCTGATCGCGACCGGTTCGAGGCCGAGGAACCCCGACGACGTCCCCTTCGACGACGACTGCATCCTGGATTCGAACCGTCTCTTGCGAATGTCGCGGATTCCCGAGTCGATGCTGGTCCTGGGCGGAGGGATCATCGGAAGCGAATACGCGACGATGATGGCCGCCCTCGGCTGCCGGGTGACTCTGATCGACAAGGCTCCGCGGCCCCTGGGTCTCGTGGATTCCGAACTCGGCACGCGGTTTTGCAGCTTCATCGAGGAGATGGGAGTCGAAATCCGCTGTGGGCGGAGCATCTCGAAGGTCATGAAGACCCCGGAGGGAAGGGCGCGCGTCGAGACGGGCGAGGGCGAGGTCTACGAGGCGGAGACCCTGTTCTTCGCCCTCGGCAGGCTCGCGAACGTCGAGTCGCTGAACCTGGACCGGATCGGTCTCGAACTCACGAAGAGAGGCCATCTTCCGGTGAACCCCCTGTTCCAGACCGCCTGGCCGAACATCTACGCGGCCGGGGACGTGATCGGCGCGCCCGCCTTGGCCGCGACCTCGATGGAGCAGGGGAGGCTCGCGGCCCGGAACGCCTTCGCGCAGAAGACACACCAGTTCCCCGAGCACTTCCCCTTTGGGGTCTACACGATTCCCGAGATCTCCTGGATCGGAGAGACCGAAGATCAGTTGCGGGACAGGGGGTCCCGGTACCTGGTCGGGAAGGCGGAATACTACGAGATCGCCCGGGGGACGATCGCGGGGGACACGAAGGGCCTGATCAAGATCCTCTTCCACGAGGAGACGCACGAGGTGCTCGGGGTCCACATCCTGGGGACCGGGGCGACGGAGCTGATCCACATCGCCCAGGTCGCGATGCACTTCCGCGCCAGGATCGAGTACTTCGTCGATCAGATCTTCAACTACCCGACCTTCGCCGAGGGATACCGCATCGCCGCCTTGAACGGGATCAACAAGAAGGCCGCCGCGTCGGTCGGGAGTTGAGGGGGGCCGCATCGCGGGGGGACGGATCCCCGGAAGGCCGCCGGAGGGCCTCGAGGCAGGGCCCCGGGGCCTCGAGGAGCATCGAGTGCCCGGCCCCCTCGATCGCCCGGAAGATTCCGCGGGGGAGGGCCTCCGCAGTCGCGCGCACGTCGGCCGGGGAGACGAGGGTGTCTTCCATACCCGCGTGGCAGAAGACCTCGGCGGACACCTCCTCGAGGAGGGCGGGGGCGTCGAGCGCCGGGACAGCCTCGAGCTGACGGATGGCCTGGATGCGTTCCGCCTCCGTCGGCGCGGGGGATCGTAGAAGGTCCGTGAAGACCTTGGGTTTCCGCGCGTGGAAGCTCGAACCGAGGAGGAGGGGGGCCGTTGCTTCGACGAGCTCCCGGCCCTCGAGGCGCCGGAAGAGCAAGGCGAGCATCCTGTCGATCGATCGCGACCGCCGGCTTCCCGAGGCCTCGCTGCCGTAGAGGTAGAGGGATCCCGCGCGGTCCGGCTTGCTTCCGGCGAAGGCGAGAGCGATCTTCCCACCGAAGGAGGTCGCCAGGAGGTCGGCTCTCGGGATCCGCTCGGCTTCGAGGATCGCACAGAGGTCGTCCTTCGCCCCTTCGAGGGTCCAGGGCGGAGACTCCGCGGCCGCCTTCCCGAAGCCCGGAGGATCGTAGGCGATCGCTAGGAACCCGAGCCGCGCAAGGGTCCGGGGGAGGGTCCCGAAGAGGCGGGAGGACTGCCCGAGCCCCGGGATCAGGAGCAGGGGGCGCCCCTCCCCCTCGAGCCGGTAAGGGACAATAGCGCCGTCCCGCCGCCTCGCGGTCCTCCAGGAACCCTTCTTGCCGGGGGCGTCGGGGAGGCGGGATCTCACTTGTAGAAGCGTTTCACGATCTCGGGGAGGGAAGCGACCAGAACGTTGCCGACGATCGCGAGACTCCGTTCGGAAAGGATGTCCAGATCGTCGTCGGGGGTGTGCCACCAGGACGGCGGACCGCTCGTCTCGTCTCCGAACTGGATCAGGTCCAGGACCCGGATGCTGTAGTTCAGGAAGGGGATGTGGTCATCGGTCACGCTGACTTTGCCCTTGAAGAAATGTTTCTCGAAGCCGAGCGCCCGCGCGTTCTTCGCGACGATCGAGATCAACTCCCTGTCGCTGTTGAGGTCGAGACTGATAGAGAGGTCCTTCGCCCCGACCATGTCCAGGAGGATCATGACGGGCACGCAAGACGCGAGACTCCTTTCCTTGGGGAAGCGCGCCCGAAGCCACTTGACGCAGCGCTTGGAACCGAAGAGCGCGCGGTTCTCGTTCCAGTCGAACTCCAGACTCTCCTCTCCGTCGAACCAGACGCAGAGGACGGGGATGGGGAGAGGGTTCTGCTCGAGCCAGAGGGCGATCTCCAGCAGGAGCCCCGAACTCGAACCCCCGTCGTTGGCTCCGACGAAGCGGAAATTCTGTTCGGGCAGCGGATGCCCCCGGCAGAGCTTGGAATCGTAGTGGCTGCCGAGAACGAGGAGACGGTCCTCCTTGCTGCGGGTGCCGGGGATCTCCGCCCAGACGTTGTGGAAGCGCAGCCCCTTCGCCCGCTCGGGATCGGTGAAGGAGTCGATACCGGCCTTGATCTTCGCCTTCCTCAGGACGCCCAGGAGGTAGTCCCGGGTCTGGATCAGGGCCTTGCTCCCCGAGGGTCTCGGCCCGAAGGCCACGAGGTTCCGGACGTGCGCCAGGGCCCGGCCGCCGTCGATCGGGCCCTTGACCGGGGGATTCTGGCAAGAGGTGAGGGCCGGCAGGACCGCGACGAACAGGATTCTGGGGATGCGGGCGTTCATGAGGGCGGTTGTACCCGATCCCGGAGGAGGCTGCACCGAGGGATCCTATCGAGGGGGGCCGGCCCAGGGCTTTGCCGGGCGCATGGTCCGAGGCTCCGGCCTCCGCTATCCTCCGGGCATGGTGGAAGTCCCGATCCGCCGGATTCTCGTGCCACTGGATCTCGGCCGCGACCCGGAAGACCTCTGTTCCTATGCCGTCCGCCTGGGGCGACAGCTCGGTGCGGACCTCCTGTTCCTTTCCGTCATCGATTCTCCGACGATCATCGCCCTGATCGAGCGGAGGCCCGCGGTGCAGGAAGGGCCGAGGGAGGGCTTCCGCGACAGGCTGCTCTCGGATGCCCGGACGATCCTGCGGGCCTTGATCGATCAGGCTCAGGGAGAAGGGGTTCGGGCGACAGGGCACGCGATCGTCTCCGAGGAACCCGTGCGGGAGATCCTCGCGGAGGCGGAGAACCGCGGAGTGGACCTGATCCTGTTGCTGCACGAACCCCATGGAAGCCTCGCCCGCCTGTTCCTGGGGGACGCGGCCGATGCCGTGCTGGAGGGGGCCCCGTGTCCGGTCCTGTTGATGCGGGTCGGAAAGACGAAGGCTTGATCCCCCCGGGGAGAAGGGGAGGTTCCCGTTCCTGGTTCCCCTCCGTCGGCCTCGCGCTCCTCCTCCTTCCCGGTTGCGCGGGACAGGGAAGGGATCCCTCCGCCGCTCCCTCCTGGTCCAGGCTCTCCCTCCCCGGTCGTCCGGAACCCGGCGCCTCCGACATCGCGGTCGAGAGCCTCTGGGAACCGGGGAGCGGGTTCGAGTCCCTGGCCCTCGTGCGCTTCGCCCCGGGAGGGGGGTGGCAGCCCTACGTCGAGGTTCCGCTCCTCTCGTTCCGGGATCGTCCGGGGGAGGTCCGGACGAGCCTGACCGGGGATCGGGTCTACGGGCTGCGCGGCTCCCTCGCCCCGAGGGATTCCCGGGGGCGCCCTCTCCCGGACGCCTGGGCTTTCGGAGATCTCGGCTTCAGGGTCTTCGCCGTGGACCCGGCCGGAAACCCGAAAGGATTGCGCTGGCCCGGGCTTCTCGAGGGGGAACGGGCGCTGGCTTCCTTGCTGTCGACGGAGTGGCGGGTCGGAGATTACGCAGTCGCGACCGGTCTGGGGGCGGCCCTCGTCGGAATCCGGGGAAGGGGCGGGCGGAACGGGAGGGCGATCCTCGGCCTGGCCTTGGACAGGATGCTCCCCTCGACGGGATTCGGGCTCGCGACCGAGGAGACGCGGCTACGGATCGAAACAAACTGGATCCTGGATCCCGCCGGGAATCGCCTGATCGGCGAGGTCGCCGCCGGGCTCTCCTTCGCGGTTGGGAGCTGGCAGTGGGACCTGGCCTGGCGCCAGGGTCTCGCCGACAGCCCCCTCGAGGGGACTCTTTTCCTCGGTTTCCAGACCCGGATGGTCGAGGCCTGGTTCTGAGGGTGTCCCCCGCCGATCTCTTCAGCGGGCGACCGCCGCGAGTCCGTTCGACAGGACCGCCCCGGCCGGGTTGGCGCCCTTCGCGAGGACGAAAGCCTGGAAGAAGAGGGGGATCCCGGCCAGTTTGGGGTCGTTCGGGAAGGGCAGGGACAGGGAGGCTCCTCCCTTGAGGTCCGCCTGGTAGATCAGCGGGACCACGATGTCCTGGGTCAGGACGCATCCTCCCATGCCCAGGGTCTTGAGGGGGAGGGGAAGGGGAAGAGCGCCGAGGAACTTGTCGCTGATCCCGAGGAAGAGGATTCCCGGGGCCTTCGAGGGATGGGCGCCCAGCGAGAGCTTCAACGGGGAACCGAGGGCCGGAGCGGAGCTCGCCCGAAGGGAGGGGGCAAGCGCGAGCGAACCCTTGCAGGCCCGTCCGTGGAGAACGGCGCTCCCCGAAGGGCCGCCGAGGAGCATCGCCCGTCCGCCCGTTAGGGGGCCGATCTGGCTTCGGTCGGTGTAGACGGCGAGTAGGCCGTGCCGCCCCTGTTCGTATCGATGTCCTAAGACCATCGCGAACTGGTCGTTCCGCGTCCCGCTCCGGAACTTGATCCGGGGGAGCATCTTGCCTCCGATGAGATAGTTCAAATAGAGGTTCCGGTGCTTCTCGCTGCGGAGGGAATAGAGGGCATAGACCCTGCCCGCGCCGTCGACCCCCAGGGAGAAGGAATAGAAGGTCGTATTCCCCCCCATGCCGAAGGTATCGGTCGCCAGGAGGAGGTCCGCGCTGAACTTCGTGGCTCCAGGGGCCATGTAGGCGGCCCGGATCTGGCTGACCTTCGGATTCGCCTCGTTCGCGTTCCGGGCGTAGATCACGTAGATGCCGCCGTCCCCGGCGACGGCGAGGGCGTTCTGGTTCCCATGGACCAGGAGCTTGGCTCCCGGGGGAGCGGGAATGGGGATTTCGGGACCGAAGATCCCCTTGACGGCGTCGAAGCTCCGGATCCGGATGCCGTAGAGGCCGGGATTGCTCCGATAGGCGATTCGCAGGGTCTCTCCTTCGGGGTGGAGGTCGACCCGGACCCCGTAGGTCGCCAGGTTGATCCTGTGGGGCTTGCCCCAACCCTGTCCCTTGTTCCAGACGAGATGTCCGTTCCAACTGCCAGGGGTGCCGACGAGGTTGGGCGGGGAGACGTAGCGGTTCCCGAAGGAGACGTAGACCGTTCCCAACGGCGTGACGGCGACGTCGGGGTCGTAATATTGCTCGCGGTCGTTCTTGGCGGCGGCGATCACGGTGTCCGCCGTTCCCTTCCAGGAGGACTTCACCGTATCGAAGGCAGCGTAGTACACACTGGACAGAAAGGCGCCGGGACGAGTCGGGTTCTTCTTCCCGTTCCAGGCGTTCCAGACGACATGGAGGGTCTTTCCGTCAGGATCTGTGAACAGACTCCCGTAGGAGTCCCCCGTCGTTCTCGTGTCCGCGACCTGCTTCCAGGTCTTTCCGCCGTCCGGGGAGGTCATCAACAGGAGGTGGCGGGAGAGGTCGGCGGTCGCCCCCTTCCCGTCATGGAACCAGACCAGGGTCCAGAGACGGCCGTCCGACGTATGGGCGAGGCCGCGCCGGTGGGACAGCATGGCCCGGACGATCTGACCGGGACCCGCGATCTTGATCACGGGGTCCTGCGTGGAAACCCTCGATCCGCAGGCGAGGGCGAGAAGGATTCCGATCGAGACGGCGGGAGTCTTCAGGCTGGGACTCATTTCTTCCTCCTCGGAACATGGCCGCCGGGGATCATATCCGGAATCGCGGGGGGGGACGGGGAAAGCGGTAACCAGGGATTCGTTCCATGGTATAAACCCCGGGGTTCCGAGGCGCGCCTCTGGCCCTCATGCCAACGGAGGGTCCGGTTCAAGCCGTTCCCCCGGGAAAGTCGATCGGGGAAGAGGCCGACCCGCCGGACCCGACCTCCGGAACGGCGGCCGAAGGATGGTGGAGGGAGACATGAACGATCAGAAGAAGATCCTGGACCTGGTTCGGGAGAGCTTGGATGCGAGCAAGTACCAGGACGAACATTGGGAGGGTTCCTTCACCGAGTACCTCGACCTGCTCGAGGACGACCCCCTCGCCTGCCGGACTTCGTTCCAGAGGGTCTACGACATGGTCCTCTCCTACGGGCAGAGGGAAATCGAGGACCTGAAGACGACGGTCACGCACTACGACTTCTTCGATGATCCGATGGAAGGAGGGAAGGACGCCCTCTTCGGACTCGATCACTCCCTGGACCGCCTGATGAACGTCATCAAGGCCGCGGCCCACCACTTCGGACCGGAACGAAGGATCCTCCTCCTCCACGGTCCCGTCGGGTCCTCCAAGTCGACGATCGTTCGCCTGTTGAAGAAAGGCCTGGAGGCGTATTCCCGAACGGCGGAGGGGGCTCTCTACACCTTCGACTGGATCGTCGACGGAGAGGTGCAGAGTTCGATGATGAACGAGGAGCCTCTCCTCCTCCTTCCTCCGTCCATCCGCGACAAAGTCCTCGGCCGTCTGAACGAGAAGCTCAGGGCGAGCTACAAGCTCCAGCTGGATTTCGATCTCTCTCCGATCTCCCGCTACTGGTTCCAGCACTTCATGCACGCCTTCGATGGGAATCTGGAGAAGGTCCTCGAGCAGGTCAGGGTGCGGCGGCTCCTGATTTCGGAGAAGGACCGGGTGGGGATCGGGACCTTCCAGCCCAAGGACGAGAAGAACCAGGATTCGACGGAACTGACCGGGGACTTGAACTACAGGAAGATCGCCGAATTCGGAACGGATTCCGATCCAAGGGCTTTCAACTTCGACGGGGAGTTCTGTGTCGCCAATCGCGGGATCATCGAGTTCATCGAGGTTCTCAAGCTCGATGTGGCCTTCCTCTACGACCTCCTGAGCGCGAGCCAGGAGCACAAGATCAAGCCCAAGAAGTTCGCGCAGACCGATATCGACGAGGTCATCATCGGCCATACGAACGAGCCCGAATACAGGAAGCTCCAGAACAACGAACTCATGGAGGCTTTCCGGGACAGGACGATCAAGATCGACATCCCCTACAACCTGCGGCTCGCGGACGAGATCAAGATCTACGAGAAGGACTTCAACAAGACTCGGGTTCCGGGCAAGCACATCGCCCCTCATACCCTGGAGACCGCGGCGATGTGGGCGGTCCTGACCAGACTCGAGGAGCCGAAGAAGGCCAACCTCACCCTGATGCAGAAGCTCAAGCTCTACAACGGGAAGACGCTTCCCGGCTTCACCCGGGACAACATCCGGGAGATCCGCAACGAGGCGCCTCGAGAGGGGATGGAAGGCATCTCCCCCCGCTACATCCAGGACAAGATCAGCAACGCGCTCGTCGGGGAGCAGCCCTGCATCAATCCCTTCATGGTCATGAACCAGCTCGAGGCCGGGTTGACCCATCACTCCCTGATCTCGAAGGAGGAGGACCGAAAGCGTTTCAAGGACCTCCTCGCCCTCGTCAGGGAGGAGTACGAGGACATCGTGAAGAACGAGGTCCAGAGGGCCATCGCGGCCGACGAGGAGGCCATCGCGAGACTTTGCGGGAATTACATCGACAACGTCAAGGCCTATACCCAGAAGGAGACCGTCCGCAATCCCTACACCGGGAAGGACGAGGAGCCGGACGAAAGGCTCATGCGTTCGATCGAGGAGAAGATCGACATCCCCGAATCGCGCAAGGACGATTTCCGCCGCGAGATCATGAATTACATCGGGGCCCTCGCCGTCGAGGGGAAGACTTTCGACTACCGGACCAACGAGCGGCTTCACAAGGCCCTCGAGCTGAAACTCTTCGAGGACCAGAAGGACAGCATCAAGCTGACGAGCCTCGTCTCGACCGTGGTCGACAAGGACACCCAGGAGAAGATCGAGGTCGTCAAGGCGAGACTGATCCGGGATTTCGGATACGACGAGATCTCCGCCACGGACGTCTTGAACTACGTCGCGAGCATCTTCGCCCGCGGGGACGTCAAGTCCTCCGATTCCTGATCCGCCGGGGGTCCCGTGGTTCGAAGAATCGACACCGACCACACCAGGTTCCGGGAGATCGTCCGCGGCCGGATCAAGAAGAACCTGAAGAAGTTCGTCAGTTCCGGGGAGATGATCGGCAAGCGTGGGGACAGGTACGTTTCGATCCCCATTCCGCAGATCCAACTCCCCAAATTCCGATTCGGGAAGAACCCGAAGGGCGGGGTCGGACAGGGGGAGGGGGAGAAGGGGGACGCCGTCGACGGGCAGGAGAACGGTTCGGGGGAAGCAGGCGATGCCGAAGGCAGGCACGTCCTCGAGGTAGAAGTCGGCCTCGACGAGCTGGCGGAGATCCTGGGCGAGGAACTCGAGCTTCCGAGAATCGAGCCCAAGGGCAGGAAGATCCTCTCCAGTCTGGGGGGACGCTGGAAGGGGATTCGGAACGTCGGCCCCCAGAGCTTGAAGCATTTCAAGAGGACCTTCCGGCAGGCCTTGAAGAGGCAGATCTCCGCCGGGACCTACGATCCCGAGAACCCGGTCATCATCCCGATCCCGGAGGACAGAAAATTCAAGTCCAGGAAGGAGGAGATGATCCCGCAGGCCAACGCTGTCATCATCTACATGATGGACGTTTCGGGGTCGATGGGGAAGGAGCAGAAGGAGATCGTGCGCATCGAGGCCTTCTGGCTCGACACCTGGCTCCGATCCCAGTACCGGAACCTCGAAGTCGAGTACATCGTCCACGACGCCGTCGCCCATCTCGTCGACAGGGAGACCTTCTTCCATCTGCGGGAGTCGGGGGGGACGAAGATCTCCAGCGCCTTCGAACTCTGCGACCGCTTGATCGAGCAGAAATACTCTCCGCTGGAATGGAACATCTATCCCTTTCATTTCTCCGACGGGGACAACTGGTCCTCCAGGGACTCCGAGAAATGCGTGAGGCTCCTGAAGGAGCGGATCCTCCCCTGCGTCAACCAGTTCGGTTACGGTCAGGTCAAGAGCGCCTACGGTTCGGGCCAGTTCAAGAAGGACCTCGATGCGGCCCTGGGAGACGATGAGAGGGTCGTGACCTCGGACATCCCCGACCGGGACGGAATCCTGGCCTCGATCAAGGATTTCCTGGGCAAGGGACGCTGAACATGGGGAACCTCACGCCCGAACTCGCCAGGATTCACGAGGAGGTCCGGGAACTCGCCAGGACCTACGGCCTCGATACCTTCGACGTGATCTTCGAGCTCGTCGATTTCGACGAGCTGAACATGATCGCCGCCTATGGGGGCTTCCCGAAGCGCTATCCGCACTGGCGCTTCGGGATGGAATATGAACAACTGTCGAAGAGCTACGCCTACGGGCTTTCGAAGATCTACGAACTCGTCATCAACAACGATCCCTGCATCGCCTACCTGATGCGGTCGAACGGCCTGACCGACCAGAAACTCGTCATGGCCCACGTCTACGGGCACTGCGACTTCTTCAAGAACAACGCCTGGTTCGCCCATACGAACAGGAAGATGATGGACGCGATGGCGAACCACGGGACTCGGATCCGGAACTACATGGACCGCTACGGGGTCGAGGTCGTCGAGGATTTCATCGACCGCGTCCTTTCGATCGACAACCTGATCGATATCCACAGCCCTTACATCCGGAGAGAGTCGAAGGAGGAGGACGGGTCCGAGGACCTCGAGATTCCGAGGCTGCGCGCCAAGGACTACATGGATCGCTACATCAATCCTCCCGAATACCTCGAGGCGGAGAGGAAGAAGATGGAGGAGGCGAGGGCCGGGAACCTTCGTTTTCCGAAGGAGCCGGCGAGAGACGTCCTGCGTTTCCTCCTGGACCATGCTCCCCTGGAGCGCTGGCAGCAGGACGTCCTGGCAATCCTCCGCGAAGAGGCCTACTACTTCGCCCCTCAGGGGATGACGAAGATCATGAATGAGGGCTGGGCAGTCTACTGGCACTCGACGATGATGTGCAGGCATCTCGTGAGGGCCGACGAGGTCGTCGATTACTGCGACCACCACTCGGGGACGCTGGGGACGAGGCCTGGGCAGATCAATCCCTACAAGCTCGGTGTCGAACTCTTCCGGGACATCGAGGATCGATGGAACCGGGGGGCTTTCGGACTCGAATGGGCGCGCCTTGAGGATTCGGAGGACCGACGGCGATACGACGTCGGAGCCGGCCTCGGGCGGGAGAAGATCTTCGAGGTTCGGAAGGTCTACAATGACGTGACCTTCGTCGATGAGTTCATCACTCCAGAGTTCGCGGAAGACCAGAAGCTCTATGTCTATGGGTTCAATCAGCGGACGGGGCGCTACGAGATCGTCGATCGCGACTACCGCAAGGTGAAGGCGCAGCTTCTCTGGTCCCTTACCAACTTCGGCCAGCCGAGGATCCTCGTCGTCGACGCGAACCACAACAACCGGGGCGAACTCTATCTCTGGCATGACTGGAACGGAGTCGATCTCCAGTTCCGGATGGCCGAGTCCACCTTGAAGAACGTCCAGGCGCTCTGGGGGCGTCCCGTCCACCTCGAGACCAGGGAGGAGGGGGAGCCCCGCCTTCTGACCTTCGACGGAAAGAGCTTCTCCTTCCTGGAGATCGGCGGATCCCGCGAACCGGGCGAAACCGTCGGCCAGGCTGCGGAAGGTGAAGGAGGGACCTGAGAGGTCCCGCCTCGAATGCCGTTTCCGCCGATGGATTTCCGGAACGGACCGTCCCGCCCTCGTCCGACGAAACCGGGGAGGGGCCGTTGATTCCGATCCGCGACGACGCTCCGAGGACCCGGCGGATCTTCGTCGTTCCCGCCCTGATCGTCGCAAACCTTACCGTCTTTCTGCTCCAATGGCGTCTTCCCGAGGAGGAGGCCGGAATCCTCGTTGTTTCTATGGGGCTCCAACCCCGAGAGTTCTTCGACAACTGGACGGCGGTGCTCGCGGATCCGGGGCTTCTTGCAGGAGCCTGGGCGGATTTCCTCGAGGTCGGAGTCCTTCCGCTCTTCGCTTCGATGTTCCTGCACGCGGGCCCGATGCACCTGGCCGGGAACATGCTCTTCCTCTGGGTCTACGGAGACAACGTCGAGGACCGAATGGGGTCCTTCCGCTTCCTCGTCTTCTACCTTCTTTGCGGGGTGGCGGCCGGGTTGATCCATTGTTTTCTCCATCCCGAGAGCCTGACTCCGGTCGTGGGCGCCTCCGGGGCGATCGCCGGGTGCCTCGGCGCCTACCTGTTCCTCTTCCCCGGATCCAGGATCCTGATGGTGGTTCCGGTCTTCTTCTTCCTGACCTTTCTCGAGCTTCCGGCCTGGGTCGTCCTCCTCTACTGGTTCGCGATCCAGCTCCCCTGGGTGCAGGGAGTCCTCGGGTTCCTGAACCTCGAGGGGGTCGCCTGGTGGGCGCACATCGGGGGCTTCCTCTCTGGGATTCTGCTCCTCCCCCTGTTCCTCTGGATCCGGAGGCCCGGGGAGCGAAGCAGATCCTGAGCCTCGTTGAAGGAAGGGGGGAAGACCCGGAGGAGAGAGCGGGGGTGTGGCTTCCGGACGGTGGAACCGCTACTTTCCGGAATTCGAGCACGAAACGAGGAATCGACGATGTTCCCGATCACCTGGACCTGCCTCTGGATCCTTTCCCCGGTCCTTTCCGCCCCGGCTCTCACTCCTCTCGTCCGGGAACTTCCCCGGTGTGCGGGCGCGAGGGCGGGGATCCCGGAGTCCGGACAGGACTCCGAGGGCGGGATGCGGGCTTCGGGACCCCGCGCCGAGTTCGAGGCTCTCGTCAAGGCCTATGAAAAGGCGAAGGGGCTGCGACTGGAGAAATACCGCGAGTTCCTTCCCAGGTTCCGCGCTCTTGCGGAGCGCCATTCGGGGAGTCCGACCGCCCTGGCCGCGAGGATCTGGATCCTCAAGGGGACCTGGCTGTTCCGCAAGGAAGGGAGCATGAAGGAGAAGGCGAAGGTCCTCGTCGACGAGATCTTCCGATTGCACCCGGGGGCCGAGGGGCTCGCGGAACTTGCCGACCTCTCCTATCTCTTTTCGGCCCGGGACCGGATCTCGGTGATGGAGCGCCTGATGGAGGACGGAAACTCCGACGAGCTGCGGGCCGCGGGCATGCTGGGGCTCGCTCAGGCCCTTCGCCGGAAGAAGGACACCGAGTCCGTCAAGCGGCGGGAGAAACTCCTGAAGGACCTGAAGTCGGAGTTTGGGAAGCTTCCCTGGAAGGAGGCGACCTACGGGGACATCGCGGAGGCGATGCTCCGTCCGCATCCGAGAGAGGCGCTCGGAATCGGCCGGCTCGCCCCGGAGATCGAAGGAACGGACCTGGAAGGCCGCCCGATGAAGCTGTCGGATTTCCGCGGAAAGGTCGTCCTTCTGGATTTCTGGGGCGATTGGTGAGGCCCGTGCCGGGCGATGTACCCACATGAGCGGTCGCTCATGAAGAAGTATGCAGGCCGTCCCTTCACGATCGTCGGCGTCAACTCGGATTCCGACCGGAAGAAGATCCGCCGGATCGCGGCGGAGAAGGAACTCGTTTGGCCCTCCTTCTTCGACGGAGGAGTCATCGGAGGGCCGATCGCGACCCGGTGGGGGGTGTGGGGGTGGCCGACGATCTATGTCCTCGACGTCGAGGGACGGATCCGCTTCAAGAACCTGAGGGGACCGCGCCTGGAGAAGGCGATCGAGACCCTCGTCGTCGAGGCCGAGAAGAAAGGGGACGCGTCGAAGAAGGATTGAGCCCCAGGCCGGGTCTCAGTGGAGCATCGCGGTCTCGAAGGAGAGGATCCTCTCGCAGAGATCCAGGATGTCGCCGCTGCAGATGTGGGGTTTGACGTCGTATTCCCAGGAGCGGCGCTCGTTCTCGTCGCCGATCAGGGCCGTTCCGAGGCCCGCGCGGTCTCCGGCGAGGATGTCCGCGGATTCGCGGCCGACGACCCAGGAGCGGCGGAGATTCAGGTCGAACTCCTGCTCCGCCATCTTGAACATGCCGATGTTGGGCTTGCGGAAGACGGATTCCTTCTTCCAGCGCCCCTTCCCTTTCGGATGGTAGAGGCAGGCGTAGATCTTCCGGATCGGAATCCCTTCTTCCTGGAGTTTGGCCTGGAGAGCCTCCTGGAACCTGTTGAAATCCCGTTCCCTGAGTTTCCCGAAGGCGACGTCGCACTGGTTCGACGCGAGAAAGAGGTGGAAACGTTCGGGGTCGAAGCGGGAGAGGGCAGTGAGCGCCCCGTCCACGAAGCGCGGGACGACGTAGTCCTCGCGGTCGGTGTAGGGGTGGAGAAGGACCCCGTGGAGTTCGAAGAAGATCGCCTGATTCGTTCCGGGTCGGGCCATGAGGAGGTCTCCTGGAAAGGGGGAAGCCGGGGTCGTCGGTTTCGTTACGAGCGGTCGAGTGCGGCCTTTCCTCCTTCGGTCCGAGGCGAAAGGGGCTTGAGAATCAAGGAATCTTTCCCGATCTTTTTAGGCTTTCCCGCCCCCGCGACCTAGGCTGGCCCTTTCGGCGTCGGGCGGCGTAGGAGCCGGCGGGGGTTGTCCGTCCCGATCGGTTGCTCCGGAGAAGAAGGTGCATTCCCAGAACGAATCCGAAACCGGTCCCCGGAGATCCGGCCTCGCGGGCAGGGCCCGGGGAACGGACCTCGACGGCCGGACCGACGAAGACCTGATGGTTCTCGTCCAGGACGGCCGCTTGGACGCCTTCGAACTGCTCGTCGAGCGCTACAAGGTCGGGGTCTACAGCCTCTGCCGGCAGCTGCTCGGGAATCGCGAGGACGCGGAGGAGGCCAGCCAGGACACCTTCTTGAAGGTCTTCCGGGCGCGGGAGCTGTTCGACCCGGGGCGCCGGTTCAGCCCCTGGATCCTGAAGATCGCGGGTAACGCAGCGCGGGACATCCTGAGGAAGAGACAGAGGCGCCTCGTCGTGAACTCCGAGGTCCTCGTCCTCGAGGCCGAGGGGGAGGCGCCTTCCCGGGTGCGACAGGATCCTGAACCCCTCGATGTCGAGGAGATCCGTCAAGTGCTTCAGGGCCTCTCGGAAGAGTCCCGCCTCCCTCTGATCCTGAAATACCTTCACGGCATGAAGAACCGGGAAGTCGCGGAGACCCTCGGCATCTCCCTGTCCAGCCTGAAGGTGCGCCTGGGGAGGGCTCGGGAGATCCTCCACTCCCGGATGCGGCGGAGGTGGGAGGAATGAGCGCTCCGTCGGGCGGAGACTGCCTGCGGATCCGGGCATGGCTCGGGGATTACTTGGATCGGGACATCTCCCGGCCCCGGAGGGTCGAGGTCGAGGAGCACCTGCATGCCTGCCGCTCCTGCGCCCGGCACCTGAGCGAACTGGAGTTCGTCGAGCTGCAGATGAAGACCGCCCTTCGCCCCGCCGAGCCTCCCGCGGACTTCACCGCCCGGGTCATGACCCGGGTCCGCAGGGAAGCCCGCGCCCTCGACCGGGAAGGGCCCGGCGAGGGGTTCACCGAGCGGGTCATGGCCCGCGTGCGCTCCGAGGCGACCCGCGAGAATCCCGGGACCGCCGTAAGGCGGCGGCGGATCCGGATCCTCGCCTTCACATCCGCGGCGGCCTCCGTTTTGCTCCTGTTCGGGGGGGTGTTCCGTTCGCTCGGGGTGGAGAGGGGCGGCGCTCCCCTGGAGAAGACCACGGGCCGCTGGCTCCTGAACAGGGTCGAGGGACGGGTCTCCCTCCGTCCCCTGACCGGCGGAGGGGAGAGGGCGCGTCCGGGAAGCCGCCCCCCCCTCCTTCCCGAACTCGAGCGTCCGGTCGAGGGGCCGGCGGAGATCGATTGGAAGGATGGGAGTTTCGTCCTGGAGCGGGCGGTACCCCGGGAGGGCGGCTCCTGGATCCTGACCGCGGAAGGAAAGGGAACTCTGCAGATCGGACTCGACGGGCTTCCGATGCTCCGCGAGGGGGGGGTCCGCGTTTCCGTGCACAGTCCCCTGCAGGCTCCGTCGGGGCCCGGTCTCCCTTCGGCGGTCTCCCGGAAGAACGGATCGGTGCCTGGGGAGATGGGGGGGAGAGGCGGCCCCCGGGGTCTCCGGATCTCCTTCCCTCAGGGGGGGGCCTTCCTCCTCTCCTCGGGAGAGGCGGAACTTCGGGTCGATCGAATCGCTTCGACCGACCCCTGGTCCGAGGGAGAGGCTTCGACGCGGGTGCAGATCGAGGTCCGTTCCGGGCACGGGGTCCTTTTCGAACGGGAGGGGGGGGAGGCCCGCCTCCTGGAGGCCGGAACCCTCGCCGTCCTCGCTCCGTTTCGCCCTCTTCGCCTGTTCGATCTCGAGGATCGCGGAAGTTCTCTTGCTCCGAATGCGGACCGGACCCCCTCGGCCGAACATGGAGAACTGATGATCGTCGGTTCCCTGCGCGGGGCGCTCGGAGGAGCGCCCGGGGGGCGGACGGTCGTCCTGGATCTCGGGAAGGCGGGAGGGGTCTTCCGGACCTCGAGCGGCCCGAAAGGGACGTTCCTGTTCCGGGCCCCCTGGCCGGGGGGGATCCTCCTCGGGGCTTCCCTCACCGTGCTCGAGCGGGGGACGGAACCCAGGGTGCGGGTTCCTCTCGGGCTCCTGGATCGACCTCGGACCCTCGAGGTTCGGATCGATCTCCCGGCGGAGGAGGCCCGAAGTGCTCTCGCCGTGGATCCGCTGGGCCGCCCCGTTCCCGGGGTCGAGTTCCGACTCCTGCGCTTCGATCCCTTCCTGGACGAATGCGTGGATCCCGGTTTTCCCCCCTTCTCGAGCGATGAGGAGGGCCGCTTCCTCTTCCCCGGAGGCTTGGATTCCGATCCCCTCCGTGAATGGGTCCTCGTGGCCCGTCCTCCCCAAGCCGCCCCCCTGGTCCTGAGATCCGGGGATCCCTCGGGTTTCTTCGATCCTCGAGGAGGTGGGGGGGAACCTCGACTCGTTCTTCCCTCCCTGGCCCGGACCCGCATTCCGGTCCGGGGCGCGGAGGTCCGCCGAATCGTCCTCCTCGACGAAATGCGTTTGGGCGGCAGGGTCCGATCCTGGAGCCACCGCGAGATCCCGGTCGGGGAAGGGGCGGGGTTCGTTCTCGTCGCGCTTCCCCGCGGAGTCCGGGAGCTGTTCTGGTACGAAATCCCGAGAACGGGGGGAAAGACCCTTCTGCGTCAAGGCCGGAAGATGGAGGGCGGGACCATCCGGCCGGTGAACCCCACGAATCTAGCGGTCCAGATTCTCGATTCCTCGGGCCGGGCCCTCGCGGGAGGGGCGTACAGGCTTTTGAGCCGCCGGGATCGGAGGGTTCTCGAGGAGGGGCGGACCGACGGGGAAGGCAGGTTCCGGCTCCGGCTCCATGCCTCTCCGCGGTCGTTCCTGCTTCTCGTCGAGGATCGAGGCGCCGGTTGGCGGCGATTCCGTTTTCCGCAGGAGCGGACCCGGCTCCTCCTCCGACTCGAGACCGGGCCGCTCGAATCTCCCGGAGGCGACCTCGTCGAGGAACGAGGAGTCGGTTCTCTCCATGCCTTCCGCCTCGAGGGACAGGGCGGATCCGCCTCGCGGTCGATCCGGATCGCCGTCCTCGAGGCCCGGTCCGGTCTTCCGGTCCCCGGAGTAGAACTGCGCGGGCGGGTCGATGGAGGTCCGGGTGTCGTCCTGGGCCGGACCGGTATTTCCGGTTCGTTCACGATCTCCTCCTTCCCGGTCGATCGGTCGTTGTTCCTTCTCGCTGCCGAGGACGAGGGCAGGATGGCCTGGGGGAAGGTTGTACCCGCTTCGGGGGATCTCGAACTCCGGCTCGTCCTGCGCCTCCCCCCGCGCTTCGACCCCGGGAGTTTCCTGGAAGGCTCCGGTGCGGATTCGTTGCGGGTGCGGGTCCTGGAAGGACCCTGGGCCGGGGCGGTGTTCGAGTTCGAAACGCTGCGGGGGCAGATTCCTTCCCGGGTTCCGCTCCCCGAGGGTACGGTCCGGATCGAGGTGGGGGATCGGGTTTTCCTCGAAGAACTGCGTCCCGGAGCGATCCTGGAAGCGAGGGAGCCGCCCGGTTCGAAGGATTGAGGGAGCGGTCGGGATGGAGCGCGGTCCGGCCGGGAAGGATCCTCGGGAAGACCCCGGGAGTCGCTCCCGCGGTTTACGTGTTTCCTGGGAGGAGATCCCCGCGCTCTGGGAGGAAGGACTCGAGGAGGGGGGATGGCGGGCGCTCGGAAATGGGCGGTTCCGAAACGAAGGTTCCGGGCGCCTTCTCGAGCTTCCGAGAATCTGCTGGTCCAAGGAGGGCGGGGCGCGCCTGGATCCGGGATCGGTTCTATTTTTCCTAATGCGGGCCGGAGCCGTCGCGCTCGGAATCTGGCGGCGGGGGGAATGGCGATGCCATAGAGCGGATTCCCGCTACGTCGTCCGCGGCCGGGGGAAGGCCCAACCCTCCTACCTGGCGGCCAAGGGGACTTCCCGATACGGGTCCCGACTCAGGTTGCGGAACCATCGGAGACTCCTGGAAGAGACGGCCGCCTGCGTCCGCGCCTGGGCGGAGGATCCGGGTTTCTCGCAGGTCCTCTACGCGGTGCCCGTCCGTCTTTGGGCGGAGATCGAGCCGGAGATCCGGGAGGTCCTTCCGAGGGACAGGGCCTGGGTCCGGAAGCTTGGGCTGCACGTGCATCGCCCGCTCTTCGCCGAACTCGAGCGGATCGCGAAGGTTTCGGTTCGAGGACGTCTGTTCGAGGGGACGGATCCCGATTCTGAGGCCCCCTGAAAGGACTCAGGGGGAAGCCGGGATCTCGACGTAGCGCCGATCGCGGAGGGAGTCCTGGATCGCGAACATGACCTCGTGGACATGGAGGCAGGCCTCGAGATCGTTCGGCGGCCGCTTCCCGGTTCTCAGGCAGTCGACGAAGGTCTCGAGTTGACCGAGATAGGGATGGTTCCCGACATCGCCCGAATCGGGGAGTTCGGTCGGGATCGTCGCCCAGCTCCCCGGAGCGAGTCCGGGCCACTCCGTCGTCGAGATCTTGTCGTTCCAAACCGTGCCCCGATCGCCCTGGAGGAGGACGGGGAAGAGATAGGGCTGTCTGCACTCGATGTTGGTGGAGACCTTTCCCAGGGCGCCGTTCTCGAACTCCAGGATCGCGGCGATGCTGGTCTCGTACTCGTATCGGAAAGGGTTGTCCGGGCTCGTGGTCGCCATCGCCGCGACCCTCCGAACCCTTGAACCCATCAACCAGATCAGGCCGTCGAGCGCATGGCACCCCGCCGTGAGAAAGGCGTCTCCGCCATAATCCTTCTTCCGGTTCCAGGGGAACTGGGCGTACCATGGTCCGATCCCGTGGAAATAGCCCGTTTCCCCGTAGAAGACCTTGCCGAGCAGACCCTGTCCGACGAGGGCCTTGATGTTCTTGAAGAGCCCGATCCAGCGGAGTTCGAAGCACACGCTGGTCTGCACGCCGTTCTTCTTCACGGCCTCGTGCATCGCCGCCAGGGACCCGCGGTCGAGGGCGAGAGGTTTCTCGATCACGAGGTGTTTCCCCGCCTTCGCAGCGGCGATCGTCTCCTCGGGGTGGTTGGGGTGCGGTGTGCAGACGACGACGATGTCGAGTCCCGGACACTCCAGGAAGGCGTCGAGGTCGTCGTAGGCCTTCGCCCCTTCCAGGTCGTGCTCTCGGATCTTCCGTTCCGCCCTCGAACGTTCACGGGAGAGGACAGCTTCGATCCTGCAGCCGGTGATCTTCTTGAAATTCTCGATATGGGCCCCCGCGACCCAGCCGGTTCCGAGGATGCCGATTCCTAACGATTCCTCCGCCATCTTCCGTTCCTCTCGCTCCCGTTCGTTCTCGGAGGTTCTACAGGGGATCCGCTCGCGGCGAAACCGCAGGATGAGCCCCACGCGGGCGGCGGGGAGGACGGAGGAACAAACAGAAGTTTCGGGTCTCCCGTACACGAAGAGCCTTCCCCCGCCCTTCCCGGAGGATGCCCGCGAAGCCGGGCCGGCCCTCGATCCTCCGGAGTCCGTCCGGGCCCAGGACCGAGAGGGCCGTCGCCCAGGCGTCGGCGAGCGTGCAGGAGGGGGCGATTACGGTGGCCGTGAAGGCGCGCTCGAGACCGAGACCGGTCCGGGGGTCCAGGATGTGGGCAAAGGTCCTGCCCTCGAGGGTCACGCGCTGGTAGCGGTCCCCGGAGGTCGCGACGGCCGCGTTCCGGAGGAGGAGGGTCCGCGAAGAGGCCGGCGGGGAGATCGAAGCATCGAGGTCGATCCTCCAGGCGACCCTCCCGGGCGGAGGATCCCCGACGGCCAGGTCCCCCGACCCGTCGACGAGAGCCCTGGAAAACCCCCGTCTCCTGAGGACGGAGAGCGCCCGATCGACCGCGTAACCCTTGGCGATCCCCCCGAGATCGATCCGCATCCCCGCCCTCTTCAAGGTCGCCCGGCGCAGGGCCGAGTCGAGTTCCAGGTTTCGGAATCCGCTGGATTTCAAGGCGCGTTCTAGGGCGGCGGGTTTCGGAAGTCTCCGGGTCCTCAGGCAACGCCGCCACAGGAGGGTCAAGGGCCCCAGGGTCGGATCGAAGGCTCCTTCGGTATCCCGGGCGACCCCGACGGCGAGATCGAGGACTTCGCCGAGGAGTGGAGAGATTCCGATCGGGACACCGGGCCGATATCGTTCTTGAAGAACCATGATCTCGCTGTCGCGGCGCCAGTCGCTGCAAGCCTGATCGACCCTGCAGACTTCGAGGAAGGCCCGTTCCGCGGCCTCTCGGGCCAGGGACTCCTCTCGGGTGCAGAGGACGATCCGGAAGTCGACGCCCATGATCCTGCGCGCGAACTCCCACCTGCGGACTCGGGGGGGGAAGGTCTCCGAGCGGGTTTCCGGCCCCGGGGCCGCGCAGGCGGTAGGGAGGAAAAGGCCCAGACCGAAGGCTAGGATCGCCCTTTTCGTCGTCATTCCGGATCCTCGACAAGACCGGAGCAATGATGCCCTCGTATCGATCATATCTTTCCCTTCTTCCCCTGGTCCTGTCTGCTTCGATCTCCGCCCAGGCGAAAGCTCCCTCGCGCCCTACGAAGAACGCCCTTCCCGGCTTCGTCCCGTATCGAATGGAGATCCCGGGCACCGGGGTCTTCTTCGAGATGGTTCCGATCCGGGGAGGTCGCTTCCGGATCGGGAGTCCGGAAGGGGAGCAGGGCCGCAAGGAGGACGAGGGACCCATGCGGGAAGTGGAGATCGCTCCTTTTTGGATGGGCAAGTTCGAGGTCACATGGAATGAGTTCGAGCTTTGGAGCATGGACCTCGATCGGAAGCGGCGGAAAGTCGAGAAGCGGAAGAAGAAGCCCGGGGACGAGGCCGCGGACGCGGTCACGAGGCCGAGCAAGCCCTATGTCGACATGAGTTTCGGCATGGGGAAGGACGGATTCCCCGTCATCTGCATCACCCAGTTGGCGGCCAAGACCTATTGCGCCTGGCTTTCGGCGAAAACGGGCCAGACCTATCGGCTTCCGACCGAGGCCGAATGGGAATACGCCTGCCGGGCCGGAACGCAGACCCCATGGTCCTTCGGGGGGGAGGAGTCGCGCCTGGGGGACTATGCCTGGTTCGAAGGGAACAGCGAGGAGCGCTACCACAAAGTCGGCCTGAAGAAGCCGAATCCCTGGGGACTCCACGACATGCATGGGAACGTCAGCGAGTGGGTCCTCGACGGCTACGACCCGAGGGCCTACGCCAAGTGGCCGGAGGGAGTCCTGCGGAATCCCTTCACCGCACCGAAGGGGGAATACCCGCGCTCGGTGCGGGGCGGATCCTGGATGGACGAGCCCGCCGCTCTCCGTTCGGCCGCCAGGAGGGGATCGGACTCTTCGTGGAAGATGCTCGATCCACAGATTCCCCAGAGCCGCTGGTACCACACGAGCGCCCCTTTCGTCGGCTTCCGGATCCTTCGGCCCTACATGCTTCCCCGGAACTCCGGCGGCCGGCCGGCCTCGAGGAAGGAGAAGGAGGTCCGGGAAGGCGGGAAGCGGGCTCTCAAGTAAGCGCTGAGAACCTCCGGAAGAGGGATCAGCCCTTCGCGAAGGAGCGGATCTTTTCGAGGGCGGCCCGGATCTCGGAGAGCCGTTTTCGATCGCCCCCTCCGACTTCCGCGGTGAGCCACCCGCGGTAGCCGACGGTCTCCAGGGCGGGAACGACCTCCTTCCAGCCGCAATCCCCCTCCAGGATCCCGACTCGAAACCCCTTGGCCCGGCTGTAGCCCTTGACGTCGACCTTCAGGATCCTTTCGCCGAGAGCGTGGATCCAATGGGTGGGCCACCCGAATTTCACCATGTTGCCGATGTCCAGATAGGCCCCGATCCAGGGGCTGTCGAACTCGTCGAGGTATCGGGCGAACTCCAGGGGACTTTGGAGGAATCCGTTCCAGACGTTTTCGATCGCGATCGCGATCCCGTGTTCGGCGGCGAAGGGAAGGACTTTCGCGATTTCCCTCTGGGAACGGTCCCAGACCTGGTCGTAGCGGACCGTCCTCGTGACGCGCCCGGGGACGAGGAGGACTGTCGTGGCCCCGTATGCCTCCGCGTCCAGGATCGCGGTCTTGAGGGCGGCCGCCCCCTTGGCCCGGACCTCCGGGGAAGGATCCGAGAGGCAGTGACGCCAGTGCACGGAATCGACGACTCCATGGACGGGGAGTCCGGTCTTTTTCGTTGCTTCTTCGACCTCGGCGGCGTTCAGGGTGTTGGGGGCGTCCATCTCGACCCCGTCGAAGCCGAGGGAACGCAGAAGAGAGAATCGTCCCTCGAGGGAGAGGTTCTCCTGGACCATCCCGAGCTTGCACGCGAGGCGGAAGCCTCTGGTCCTGTCCTCGCGCGCCCGCGGGATCCGCGGCGGAGCGGACCTGGTTCCGGCGGCGGCGCATCCCACCGCAAAGGCCATTCCGCCGAGCGCGAGGAAATCCCTCCGAGCAAGTCCTTCGCGGGGTGCATGGGAACCGGTCCCGGGTTTCGAGGATGCGGGAGAGGAGGATCCGGATCCGTTCATGTCTTTGTCTCTTCGAGGAGGAGATGAGGTATCATCCCGCCTTTCCTCGACTTGATGCAAGGAGTCCTTCGATGAGCGTTTCCGGCACTTCCAGAACGAAACGGAAATCCCGCCGCAGGTTCTTGAAAAGGAGCGCGGGGACGCTCGCCGGGGCCGCGGTCGGAGGATGCGCCGTTTCCCGTGGGGAGGAACGGGAAAAAGAAACCCAGAGCGCTCCTCCGGCTTCCTTGCACGTCGAAGGACGGGAGAAGATCCGGGTCGGACTGATCGGTTGCGGGAGCCGGGGGACGGGGGCTGCCGTGCAGGCGCTCCGGGCCGACGGAGCCGCTGAACTCGTAGCGATGGCCGATACTTTTCCGGACAGGATCCAGAGGTCCCTGGCCTCCATCGAACGAACGAACGTCAAGGACCGGGTCAGGGTCCCTCCCGAGCACCGATTCCTGGATTTCGACGGATACAAAAAGCTTCTTCCGTTTGTCGATGTCGTACTCCTGGCCTCTCCTCCTCACTTCCGTCCGGAGCATCTCGCCGCTGCGGTGGATGCGGGGAAGCATGTGTTCTGCGAGAAGCCCGTGGCTGTTGACGGACCCGGCGTACGTTCCGTCATGGCGACCTGCGCGAAGGCGAAGAAGGCCGGGCTGTCGATCGTTTCCGGACTCTGCTGGCGCTACCACGCCGGGATGCGGGCGACCTTCGAGAAGATCCATGAAGGGTATGTCGGGGACATCGTCACGATCCAGGCGACCTACCACGCGAACGGTCTATGGAAGCACGACCGGCAGCCCTCCTGGAGCGACATGGAGTGGCAGGTCCGCAACTGGATCTATTTCACGTGGCTTGCGGGCGACATCATCGCAGAGCAGCACATACACAGTCTCGACAAGATCGCTTGGGCGCTGGGGGACAAGTATCCGAAGGCGGCCTATGGACAGGGTGGACGGACCGTGAGGACGGGAAGGGAGTACGGGAACGTCTTCGATCATTTCTCCGTCGTCTACGAATACGAGGACGGGTTGCGGGCTTTCTCCTCATGTCGCCAATGGGATGGTTGTCGTACGGACGTGTCGGACCATGTATACGGGACCAAGGGCGTCTGCCACATCTTCAAGCATCAGATCGTGGGGGAGCGTCCCTGGAGGTTCAAAGGACGCTCGAAGAACATGTACCAGGTCGAGCATGACGAGCTGTTCCGGAGCATCCGGGAAGGAAAGCCGATCAACAACGGCGATTACATGGCCAAGAGCACCTTGATGGCGATCATGGGAAGGATGTCCGCCTATACCGGCAAGGCCGTGACCTGGGAGCAGGCCCTGCATTCGAAGACGAGGCTGGGCCCCGAGACCTATGAATGGGGTCCGATCGAGATCCCCGAAGTCGCCGTCCCCGGAGTGACGAGGATCGCCTGAGGTGATCCTCCCCGGACGCCCCTCGGCCGCGGGGTTCGGACCGTATTCGACGCGCCGGCCCCGGTGGGAGGGCCCTTTCAGGAATAATGACCCCAGACTCCCAATCCCAGGACTACGAGGATCGCCAGGATCGAGAAGGCGAGTAGAAGAGGACGCTTGCGGATGTCACGCTCTTCGGAGCGGTCGAGGAAGGGCCAGAGCACGAGGACCATGACGGCGAGTCCTTGAAGCAGCAGGGCGAACCACTTCGGGCTGACGATCTTCAAAAACTGATAGGACGGTAGGAAATACCATTCCGGCTTGATGTGTTTGGGGGTATTGAAGGGGTCCGCGGGCTCTTCGCGTACTTCCGGCCAGAAGATGATCAGGAGCGTCAGGACGAAAAGAACGATCGCGAAGACGAGAAGCTCCTTCGCGACGTGATTCGGAAAGAAGGGGTACTTGGGCTCGCCGGGGCGGATCGTCGGAGGACCGCCCTGCCCCGTTCTCCGGACGAAATAGATATGGATCCCGAACAACCCGAGAAAGGCAAGGGGCAGGATCACCACATGCAGGGCGAAGAACCGATGGAGGGTCGGTTCGCCCACGTTGGTTCCGCCTCTCACGAGTTGGACGCATTGTTCCCCGATCAGGGGGATGTCACGCAGGGTTTCGGTTCCGACGGTCGAGCCCCAATAGGAGAGCTGTGTCCAGGGGAGAAGGTATCCGGAGAAGGCGAGGAAGAGGGTCAGCAGGAGGAGGATCATTCCCGTGACCCAGTGGAGTTCCCTGGGGTTCTTGTACTCCGCGAAAAAGAACACCCTGAGGGCATGGAGCATGACGGCTATGATCATCGTCGTCGCGCCGAAGCTGTGCAGGCCGCGGATGAACCAGCCGAAGGGGACTTCCAGGGTGATGCGCTCCACGGAATGGAACGCGCCTGCGGAGGTCGGCACGTAATGGACGAGGAGCAGGATCCCCGTCAGGAGCTGGGAAAGGAAGAAGAGGATCGCGAGTCCTCCCAGGCAGAATGGGAGGCCCGTGGCGCGGGCGGGAATGCCGTAACCGGTCAGGGTCCGCTTGATGAGGTCGCCCAGGCCGATCCTCTCCTCGAGCCAGGAGGCGGTTTTCGGAAAGAGTCCGGACATCAGGTCTTCTCCCCGAGCTGGATCATTCCCTCCTTGACCCCGACCGGCACCTTCGGGAGGGGTTTTGGGGCGGGTCCTCCCAGGACGGTTCCGTCGAGGGCGAAGGTCGCGTCATGGCACGGACATTCGATCCTTTCCGCGTCCTCGTTCCATTTCACGAGGCAGCCCAGGTGGGTGCAGACGGCCGTCAGGGCATGGAGTTCTCCTTCGCGGTCCCGGATGATCAGCGTGGGTTTCCCCTTATGGACGACCTGGACCCCCTGGCCCGGTTTCAAACGCTCGGCGGGGATCTCCACTTCCTCCTCACCGAGCCCCTCGGGGATCGGCGCCAGGTAGTTCGCGGTGATGTAACCGCCCGAGGCCAGGGCCGCGAGCCCGCATGCCTGGACGCTGGATACGAGAATGGTTCGGCGGTCGACCATGGTTCGTTTCGTTTTGGCCTCCGGGGATCAAGTGGTTCCGATCGGCGGTCCCTTGTGGAATACCAAGAACCCGAAGAAGGTGCCTAGGACGAGGAAGCCCATGAGACTCAGGATGAAGGGTACTTCTCTCGCCTTCTGAACCCTTCTCAGGTTCTCCCGCTCTTCAAGCTTCGTGAAGGTCTTGAGGAGTTGATCGGCGTTCGTGCCGATCTCCTGGATCTTTCCGATCTGGAAAGAATGGAAGGTTGCGATGACCCCGGCCTGATCCAGGTGGAGTTCCTTCCTTTTGGCGAGGAATGCGGCCTTTGCCACTGGAAGATGTTCGAGATCCTCGAGTTTGGACTCCATCCGCTTCTGGAGTGTGTTCGCTTTCTCCAGGGCCTTCAGGGCTTTTTGCGGTGCCTTGAAGTCATGGCACTTCGTGCAGTTCTTCTCGGTGATGATCTTTTCCGGTTCGGGCTTGGAGATTCCATGATGGCCGTGACAGGAGATGCAGTTGGGGAGGCCATGCGAACCGTGCGGACTCCCCAGGTGTTTCTCCTTGATCTCTCCGTGACACTTTCCGCAAAAGTAGGGCACATCGTGCATCCTCGGGATGCCGACGTATCCGGTTCCCGGGCTCTTGGGATAGCGATCGCTCTCTTTGTCCCCTCCGTGACAGTCGACGCACCCGATCTTCTGCTCGAAGTGGGTCGAACCCCGCCAATCGGAGACGGCGCGTTTCAACGCACCGGAGAGCCGGGAATGGCATTCGAGGCAAGAGTCCTTCCCCCCGGGATTCTGGGCGTGGCTGTTCCCCCCGAGGAATCCGAACGCCGCGAGGAATCCGAGTGCGAGACGGGGAATCCCCTTCACTTGAGGGCTCCCTGAAGATCCTGGAGAGCCTTCCTGTAGGCGGCGGCGGCGGCCTTGAAGTCCTTCTTCATTTCGAAGGCCAGGCCGCGGAGAAGAGCGATCTCCGGCTTTCTTCCGTCCATCCCCTCCAGTTTCTTCAAGCACTCTTCAGGACGGCCCTCTTCGATCGCGAATCTGGCTTCGAGGAGGTGGAGAGTCGGCGTGCCGGGGGCCAGCTCCCGGACGCGGCGGAGCCAGGGTTCCGCTTGTTTCGTCCGTTTCTGGATCAGGAGCACCTTCGTCAGCATTGCGGCGGCCTCTACGGAATCCGTGTCTTTCGTGATCACCTTCTCGAGAGAGGAGCGGGCCTGGGTATACATCCCGGCTGCGATCAATTGACGGACCATCCGCAGGGTCCGTGCGAGCTTGAGAGCGTTGTGATCGCTCTTGCCGGAACCACTCTTGGTCGTTGCTGCGTAGAAGGCTTTCTCATCGATGAGCCCGGCGGCGAGTTTCGCGGCGGCCGTGACCTTCAAGGGGAGGAGAGGTCCGAAACCCTTGTCGATATGGACGATCTTCCGGTTCTTGTCGATGACATAGACCGTCGGGAAAGCGACGACCCTGTATCGCGCGAAGTTCTTCCGCTCCGGGTCCACCGTGATGGAGAACGAGAGCCCCGACTGTTCGAGTACCCGGGTGAGAGTTCCGAGGTCCCTTTTTCCGGAAGTGATCAGGAGAATCGCAGCTTTCCCTCCAAGCTCCTTCTCGGTCGAGAGGTCCTTGATGATCGCTCTGAGACCGCGTTCCGAATACATGATGTGCTCGGAGTGGAAGATCAGGATGACGGCCATGTTCTCCCACTGATCCCAGGACAGGGATTTGCCGTTGGCGTCCTTCGCGGTGAAGGGCGGGGCGATCTGCCCTTTCTCGAGGGATTGGCCGGGACAGGGGGCGACCGCCGGTCCTACCAGGATCGTGATCGTGAAAAGGAAGGTCCGAAGATGCTCGATCTTGAGGGTGCCCATCGCTCGATCCTCTTATTCGGAACTGGCTACTTCTCTTTCCCTTTCCGGGAAGGATTGTTCTCTACGGCCTGAAGGTAGTTGTAGCTCTTTGGCGTGTGGCAGCCGGGGGCGCAGCTTCCCCCGGTCGGAAGCTTCTTGAAATTGATCGGGATCTCCCATCCCCCGAAGGGAACGCTTTTGGCGATGTGCTTCGGGAGATCGCTGGCGTGGGTGTTATGGCAGGCCCTGCAGGTCCGTCCCTTCGTCTTCTTGTTGACGTGGACGAAGTGGAGGTTACGGGTGCCGTTCCGGAAGTTCGTCAGGGTCTCGGTCCTGGGTTTGAGGAAGACCTGGGAGTCGTGGCAACTGAAGCAGAGGTTGTAGGTCTTCATGTCGAAGGGGGCATAGAATTTCTGAGGGTATTCCTTACGGAGGATCCTGAAATTCTTGGATCCGTGGGGGTTGTGGCAGCTCGAGCAATCTCCCTCGCGGATCGGCCCATGCAGGAACTTGGATTCGCGGATCTTCTGTCCGATCGCGGCCACGACGGTCTTGTCGGGACGGACCGTCGGCTGGTCATGGCAGCTCAGACAAAGGTCGATGACGGGTTTGTCCAGGAGCTTGGGGAATTTCGAGGCGTGGGTGTTGTGGCAGTTCTTGCATCCCTCGTTCGTCGTCAGCGCCTCGTGGAAGACCGTGGCCCCTTCGATCTCCTCTCTCTTCTCCTTGTGACAATCCAGGCAGAGAGCCTGCCTCTCGTTCTTCAGCTGGAAGGGGTGGTCGCTTGCGTGGGGGTCATGACATTTCGAACAGTCCTCGCTGACGGGGCGGTGCCAGTATTTTGCCCCTTTCAACTGCTGTTCCATGTCCGTGTGGCAGGAGAGACAGTTCGCGGAGCCTTTCTTGTTCAGAAGCTTCGGATACCAGGAAGTGTGGGGGTCGTGGCAGAGGGTGCAGGCCCCGGCGGCCACCGGGCCGTGGACGAATTTCTTCCCCATCCCCTTTCCCTGTTCATGGCACTGAGCGCAGAGCTCCCTCGTCGTCTTCGTTTTCAGAAGGGCTTCGTTTTCCGAATGGTGCGGGTTGTGGCAGGCAGTGCACATTCCATCCCGAATGGGCTTGTGCACGGTGTCATGGAGTTCCATTTCATGACAGGTCGTGCAGAGCTTCATCGGGTTCTCGATGTTCCGGAAATCGTGCTTGGTTTCTTCGACTTGCTTGTGGCAGATCCGGCATTTCCCGACCGCAACGGGTCCATGAACGTAGGTCCCTTTGGCCATTCCGGGGTGGCATTCCGTCGTCGAGCAACTCTGTCCTTTCTTCAGGGTGGTGGGAGCACGTCCTTGAGTCCCCTGGGGAAGGAGAGGCAGGAGGTGATCCGAAAACCCGAAGGCCGGGATTCCGCTTTCGACGGCGGGGGAATCCATAGCTCCGAAGGGAAGGGACAGGAAAGGAAGGAGCGCCAACCCGAGGAAAGAGGATTTCCGCGGCATCGCCTTCATGTGTACCTCACGGTGAAAGAGGGTCCTTCGGCCTGCTCGAAAGGGTCGTCCTGCATTCCGGGGCTCGGTGCCGGTAGGCAGATTCCCACGATCCGGACCGAGGATCTTCAAGGGGAGGAGGCCGAGGTTCAAGAGCGTCCTCCATCCTGCGACGATCCGCCCATCGGCGGGCCTTCACCCTGCGGTCACGCGCTCTTCGGGGAGCCATGAGCCGCGCGGAGGGCGGTTCGAACCCCCTGCGCCTGAGGGCCGACCTTCCGCCTGTGCTTCTTTCTCACAGGTTCCGGAACGTCAAGAGACTCCGTCTCCCCGGGATTCCGGTCGAGACGGAGAGAAGCGAAGGATGGATTCAATAGCCCTTTCTATGGTGGTCCTTGCCGTGGCAGAGGAGGGAGCAGCTTCCTCTCCCCATCCCCATGTCGACGAACTCAAGTTTCCCGTTCATCCTGGAGGGAGTGACGATACTGCTCCGAAAGTTGATCAGATGCGCGTTGTTCGTGCTGTTTCCCTGGTTCGCGGAGATTCCGTGTGCGTCATGGCAGGTCGCGCAGGGCGCCTTCTCTCCCTGGATGTGTTTTCGGTGCTTCCTGAAGGACTGGTCCCCCAGAATGGAGGTGCGACTGTGGCATTTGTAGCAGAGGGCGTATTGGGTCGCGGATTCGGTGATGTTGTCCTGCGTGTTATAGTTCAGGGCCAGGAGGGGGCGGTAATTGGACCCATGAGGTCCCCGAGGTCCGTTCCCTCCGAAATCTGGAGAGCTGTCGCTTTGATGGCAGTCGGTACAGGCCATCTTGCTCGAAGTCGTCCAGGGGGGCAGGAGGCTCGGAACGTAGGAGTTCTTTCCCGCGGCCTCGATCGGATGATAGGAGGGGTTCGCCGGGTTGAATTCGAGGCGGACGTTTGTTTGTTGGATGATCCTCGAAACGTAGGCGGTCCCTCCATTCTTGTCTGCGTGACACTTGTAACAGAGCTGATAGCCGTAGGTGATCCGCTCGACCTTCTGCCCGGCGTTGTCGAGACCCGAGACTCCGAAGAGGGGGCCGGGCACTCCGGGAGGGGCGGCCGTTCCGGCCTTTGCCGTATGGGGGTTGTGGCAGTCTTGGCATTCCGCGTGCCTGGACATCGTCAGCGGATCCTCGGTCGGATCGTGGATTCCCTGCCAGCTTGAAGGGTTGTGTGCGGAGACCTTGGCGAGATCGGTGGTGATGTCCTTGGATGCGACGTTTCCGTTGTGGCATCTCAGGCAGTTCTCCTCCTCGGTGGAGAAGTTGAGGAGTCTGTGAGGTTGTCCGGCGCTGTGCGGGACATGACAGTTCGCGCAGGCGTTCTCCTGAACGGTCGTATAGGTGGTGTTGGGCCAGGGATCGGGCCCGGTCTGATTCCAGGTGGCCGAGGAGTTCGCATGCGAAGCGGTGTTCCAGTCTCTCGGGTTGTGGCAGGAGAGGCAGAGAGAACCGTTCTTGTCCGTCGTCTTGAGGAATTTCCCCAGGGAGTCGTTATGGGCGTCGTGGCATGACGTGCACTGGACGAAGCCGTTGTGGTCGAGACTCACGGGAGGCTTGATGGCCGACCCGATGAAGAAGTCGACCCCCGTTCCTCCCTTCGAAGTCGAGTAGTCGAAGGAGACGGGGTGATCATCTTGGAGATTGGTCCCAATATTGGCCTTTCCCGAGTTGAGGAACCTGGACCCGGACATCGTGATTTCAGAAGTGAGGCTCACGACTTTCCCGAGCGCGATCGTTCCATCGTGGCAGGATAGGCAGAGTTTCGTCGATCCGTTGGGCTGGCCGACGTTCCCCTTCAGGGTCGAGGAAGTATAGGGCAGGTAGGTCTGGGTGCTGTCGTCCCGATTCCATAAGGGGAATTGGGTCCGGGCCCGGTGAGGAGCATGGCAGAAGATGCAGATTCTCTCCTCGGAGAGGGCCTTGTAGGTGCCCGGCCCGGAAACGGAGAGGTTGTGCTTCGTGTTCTTGATCGAGGTTCCGCCGCCTTGCGTGAGCGGAAGGGGGAGGGCCCCGAAGAGCAGTGTCGCCGGGCCGAGGACGACCAAGACTTTGCTGAAAACGGGAATCATGGCTCCCTCGGATGGAATTTGAGGATCTGGACCCTGGCGTTCCCACTATCGGCAACGAAGATCCTGTCCTTTGGATCGATGTAAAGCCCCGTCGGAAGGTAGAAATTCCCTAGTCCGGAACCCTTGGAGCCGACGGCAAGAAGGAGCCGGCCCTTCGGATCGAAGATCTGTATGTTGTCGAACATTCCATCTGCGACGTAGATGTGCCCTTGCGAATCCACCGCAATTCCTTTCGGGCTGGCGAAGGTTCCCGGGCCCCGTCCGACGACCCCGAAACTCGTCAGGGGTTCGAAGGCGGGGGAGAGGATTTGGATCCGGAAGTTCATGCTGTCCGTGATATAGATCCGACTCTCGCGGTCGATACAGAGGTTCGTCGGGAAGTTGAACTCCCCGGGTTTCGCTCCTCTCCGGCCGTGCACCCCCAAGCGTTTCCCTGTGGGGTCGAAGCTCAGGATCCGTCCCCCCGTCGTGTCCAGGACCAGGAGTCTCCCCTCGTTCCGATCCCAGGCGATTCCGGTGGGTCTCCCCAACTCGTTCGGACTTCCGAACTTCCTGTGGTAGTTCCCCTCCCGGTCGAAGACGAAGATGCGTCCCAAGGTCGAATCGGAAAGGAAGACGAGACCGCCCGGTCCGAGGGCGACCCCGATCGGGGTTTTCAGCTTGGTCCGTCCCGCATTCCGGAAGAAGAGGTGTTCGCCCGATTCGAGGTCGAGGCGATGAAGACCTCCGGCCCCGGGGTCCGCGATCCACAAGCGGTCCTTCTCGTCCACGGCGAGACCATAGGGGCTGACCAGTTGGAGTTCGTCGTGCCCGAGGAAGAAGCCGAAGATGGAGCTCCAGAACCCACGGCTACGCTCGACATCCCGCGTGGAATGATAGGCCATAAGGACTTCGACCCGGGGGTTCTCCGAGATCGGAGGCCAACTGATCCGCTCCTTCGGGACGCGGAGGAAACGTGCGGGGCCGGCGGCGCAGGAGGCGAAGGAGAGGAGGGCGAGGCAGAGGAGTCGCGGGGGACGGGGTCGAGAATCCATGCTCAAAACCTCCTGGCCACGGAAAGCATCGCATACAGGATCCGCTGATCGGTCGCGACGTCGAAAACCTCGTCGGAATACCGGACTTGGAACTTCACCTCCGTAGCGCGGAATCTCTGGATCAAGTTGGACTCGAAGAGGAATCCTTTCCCTTTGTCAGTCCGATACTTGATCTTCCGCCATTCGGCTCGGGTGTCGATCCTCGAGTTCTCGGAGAGAACCGCCAGAAGCTGGGCCTGGAGGGTCGTTCCGCGTTCCTTTCCCGTCTGGTCCTTGAATCTGGATTCGTAGGTCGTGGCGCTCGATCGGCCCTCCAGCCATTGGAGGATCCTCGTCGAGGTCGATGCGCCGAACTCCCACCTCTCGAAGGGGGTGAACTTGCTGTCGAGGTTCTCATACAGCCCGCGGACCTGATTGGGACCGGAATGGAGAGCCAGGCTGGCCTTCAACCTCGAGGAGTCGTCGAGAGTCCCCGAATCGAATCCTCCGAGAAGGGATTGATTCGTTTCGGACCAGGCGAGTTCGATGTCGGCGAACTCCAGGATATCGAATCCGAACGTCAGGGATTGTCCGACGCTCTTGAAACGCTGCTCCGGCCGGGGAAGAAAGAGGTAATCGACGAGGATCACCTGATTCGGGAGGATTCTGCTCCCCGCTGGAATCTCGATCCTGACCCTGCCCGCCGAGACCGAGATCAGGTAATCCGTTCCGTTCTGGTAGACCGTGAGTCCGGTCGCATCGGTGATGACGATGCTGGAGAGATCCACGCTGAAGTTGTTCAGGAGAAGGGGGATGCCCGGAATATAGGTATGGCTTTCATCCAGGACGCTGACAGGCTTGTCATCACTCTGCTCGTTCTGCCAGTAGGTGTCCTGGTGGTAGTTGATGCGGAGGTTACCGAAGAAGGTCTTCTTCCGGTAATCGATATCTCCTACGTAACCCGCGCGGTTGATCGCCGCATCTCCCTGGTCCGTCCTCTGTCCCTGGAATCCGGCGCGCACGTCCAGGCTCGAAAAGAGTTCGTAGGTGAGGGTGGATGTATGCCTCCAGGTCTCATTCAGACTCGTATCGGCGTTGCGGACCCGGAAGTGATCGAAGATGAGGTCGTGGTCGGAGGAGAGGTTCTCTCTCCATTGGAAGTGGAGACTCGCGTTTCCGATCAGGGACTCGTTGTCGTAATCGCCGTTTTGTTCCCGGTAGCGGATGGAGTTCGAGAAGGTGTCCTGGTCCTTGTTCCCGAAGTTCCACCCATGAGAAAAGAAGGCATCGAGGTCCGTGAACTGGCTGTCGAAACTGCTGATCGTGATGTCGTTGTACTTGATCGAATACTGGAGCCTGCGTGTCTTGTCGAATCGACGTCCCTCGAACTCGAAGTTGTCCCTCGTCTCGTCGTTGTCGTCCAGCCCGCGACCTTTGTAGGTGTAATGATGGTAATGGAGCCTCGAGGGGATCCACCATTTCTTCGCGAGGAGGTCCATTCCCGTTTCGGTGACCGTGGCCTCGGTCGTTTCGAAGAAGGTCTGTCTGGTCCTCGTTTCCTGCCTGTTGGAATAGATGTGTGCGGAATAGGGATGCTGCCAGAGGATCCGGGCGTGGAAATCGTATCCAAGGTTCGTGCTGTTGATCGAACGGTTCCGGACTCCGGCCCCTCCGATCCATTGCTGTTCGAGCCCTAGCGACGTCGCGAGTTCGTATTCCAGGAGCCTGGGGTGGTAGATATCGCCGGCGAAGCGCAGGTGGAGGTCCTCTCGCAGGGTCTTCTCCTTCTCGATCAAAGTCGAATAGTCGGTGACCCTCCGCTCGTCCCGATACTCCCCGCGGAGCTGGAAGTCTCCGCCGAACTCCGTCAGATGGAACCATGTCCGCCGCTGGGCGTTCACCGAGGACGCGGCGGCCAGGAGAACCGGCAAGACCGTGAGGCAGGCTCTCGTTCCCGCCCGGTTCTTCATCGATGGCCCCCTCCCTCTCCCGGGCGCCACTTCGGAGGTCTGGTCTCCATGGATTTCCGGGTTTTGCCCCTGCTTTCCTTCCCCAGGCCGGGAACGACGGTTGCCTTGATCATGTAGCGGCGCTTGGAGGAATGGGGGTCATGACATTCCGTGCAGGATCCCTTCTCGAAGGTCTTGTGGCGTTTCCTCGTGACGAAGGTGTCCCCCGTGTGGCACCGCGCGCAGAGGGTGTCGGGATTCTTGACTTTCAGGAGGTGGGGGTATGAGGACCGGTGGTGCTCATGGCACTGGGCGCACTCGCCGGCGGCCACCGGCCCATGGACGAAGGCTTCCTCGGGGGGCTTATGGCATTTCTTGCACAGGAGCTTTTTCGGAAGGCGCAGCTCGGACAGACCCTGCCTCCAGGTGGGCTGGGAGTTTCCTCCACGGGGAGCGGTCGAATGGCAATCCCCGCATCGCTTCTCCTGGAAGGGTTTGTGGAAAAAGACCTCGACCTTCTTCAGCCGCTCCTCCTGGAGCTTGGCCCTCTCCTCTAGGGTCAGGGACCGGAGTTCAATTCGGGGAACCGGGCCGATGAAGTCGGGTGTTCCGGGAGTCCTGGGATCCGGAACCCCGTCGAAGAAGAAGGACAGGATCTCATACTTCTTGAGGGCCGTACAGGCAGCCGTCACTCCAAGGGGGCAGAAGGCCAGGAGAAGCAGGAGGGCCGGAGGACTTCGTCGGAGCGACATTCGGGAAGCCTGTCTTCGCTTGGGTCGGGAAATCGGGCGATCCGGACTCGGGCGAACCGCATCCCGAAGACCGGCCTCAGAGTCTCTTGATCCTTCCTTCCGCACCTCCGACTTCAGGAGAAAGGGAACAGGATTGCAACATGAGTGAGCAAGGTCCATGCCGGAGAACGGCCGTAGGGCGGACAGCTTGTCGCAAGATCAAGGAGTTCTCCCGGGGTTCCGATAGGGCTTTCGGAGGGGAAGCATGCTTGGAATCGCGCGCTGGGGGGGCGCTGTCCTCTTGGGGACGATCGGGATGGCGGCCGGGGGAGAGGAAACGGTGACGGCCCTTGGCATGGAGATCTCCCCCTCCTCCCCGGTCGTCGCAGGGACCTCTGAGAGTTGCCTGTCCTGCCATCTTGATCTTCGGGGGAGGGGGCACCCTCTTGGTGATCGAATGCCGGAGGGAAGCGGCCTGCCTGGGGAGGCGGCCTTGGGGCTCGGTTGCTTGACCTGCCATGATTCGGGAACGGTCCGGGATGACCATCGAAAATCCCGGGCCTCCCACTTGCGGGAGATTCCTCGCGTCCTGTGCAGGCGTTGTCATCGGGATCCGGAACCGGGGTCGCGTCTGGGGCACACGATGGACCTCGGCAGGGCGCACGCTTCCGGAGGGAGGGAACGAGGGGACAGGAAGGCCTTCCTCGGTGGAGTGGACCGCATATCCCTAGGATGCCTTGGCTGCCATGACGGAAGCGTCGCTTCGGAGGCCAAGGTCGACCTTCCCGGAGAGCCTCGGATTCCGGGAAGGGCCGGGTCGGGGCTGCAGCATCCGATCGGAGCCCGGTCCATGGTAAGAGGGGCGGAAACGACACCTCCGTCTCCGCGACCGACGAGGTCGGATGCGCGGGAAGGGATCCTCGGATGTCTGAGCTGCCACGATCCCTGGAGCCCCTGGGAATCCCAGCTCTCGAGGAACCCTGAGGACGGCGGACTCTGCAGGTCCTGCCACGTGAAATGAGCGGTTTCCCCGAGCCGCCAAGGGAAGCGTCATCTCTAACCGCCCATGGTATGGTCTTTGCTCCGGACCGGAGAACCTCTTCCAGGATGCCTACATGATCTTCGCGACTCTCACCCTGAGCCTCGCTCTTCCCCTTCTTCTCCAGACGAGCCGACCCTCGGGAGGGCCGGTTACCCGGGAGTCGAAGGAGCGGGCGGGAAAACCGGTGGAGAATCCTGTCCTTGCCGAGGTCGGGTCGGTGAAGATCCGCCAGAGCGATGTCCTTGCGGAGATCAACCGCCTGATTCCGCTGAACTTCTATCACGGGAAGGTCCCCGTGGAGAAGATGGAATCCTTCCGGGACAAGGCCCTCCAGTCCCTGATCGAACGGGCCCTGATCCACCAGGACGCGCTCGCCTCGGGGCTGCGGGCGGGCGAGGAGGAGATCCGCGCGACATTCGAGGCCTCTCTGAAGAAGGCCGGTCCCAAGTACTCCGAACTCCCGTCCGAGGAGAAGGCGAAACTCTTGGAAACATACCGGCCCCTCGTCGAGAGGAGGGTCTTGATCGACAAGAACGAGGCTCGTTTCGAAGCCTCCCTTCCTAAGGTCAAGGAGGAGGCCGTGAGGGCTACGTACGAGGCGAGGAAATCCAAGCTGCTGGCGCCCCGTGAGGGCCATTTCCTCCACATCCTCTTGAAGGTCGATCCCGGCGCCAGCGAGGCCGAGATCGCGAAGGCGAAGGAGAAGATGCTGAAGGCCCGGAAGGAGATCCTCGGAGGGCGCCCCTTCGCGGAGGTCGCGAAGGAGATCTCCCAGGATATCTATGCCTCGAGGGGCGGGGACATGGGATGGGTCAAGGAGGGGAGTTTTCTCGGGGGGCCGGTCGGGGAGGCTGCGTTCAAGCTCGAGGCGGGAGAACTCTCGGAACTCGTCTCCTCGATCTATGGCTTCCATCTTGTCCAGTGTCTGGCCTGGAAACCGCGGAAGACGATGTCTTTCGAGGAAGCCAGAAAGAGTATCGAAATCGAACTCGAGGAGGCGATCCGGCGTTCGGCGCGGGAGCGCTGGCTGGCGACCCTGAGAGAGCGCTTTCCGGTGAAGATCCATCGAGTCGGGATCCTCGCGGAATCCCCGAAGGAAGAAACCGCTTCCTCGAAGCCGGCCTCCCGTCCCGGCCCGCATGGAGGGCGCTGACCTCCCGGCGGAACTGCGACGAACCGCCGCTTCCTTTTTCCATACTCGGGAATGGGTTTCGCCCGAAGGAAAGCAACGATGAGGACTCGAGTGCCGGGCGTTTCCAGGGCCTCGGACATGCTCCCGGTTCCGGCGCTTGGAACATCCGGGCGGAGTTCCTCCTTGGGGAGGGTCGAATCATGATCTGGCCGTTCCTTTTGGCCGTCTTGTCGATCTACTCGCCGCAGGCGGGGGCGCAGGACCCTCGTAACAGCCATTGCATGTCCTGCCATCTTGCGAAGGACTCGAAGCTGCTGCACGCCTTCGAGGGGAGCGTCCATGGAATCGCGGGGATCGGCTGCATCGGTTGCCATGGAGGGGATCCTGGGGGGGAGACGAAGGAGGACGGGCATCTCCGTTCGAAAGGCTATTCGGGAGTCCTGAAGCGGCGGGACATCCCCGCATTGTGCGGGTCCTGTCACGGGGACGAGGCGGAGATGCGCAAGGTCCGCCTGGATTTCCGGGTCTACGAGGACTGGAAACGGAGCAAGCACGGGCGACTAGCGGCGAAGGGGGATCCCAGGGTTCCGATCTGCAGTGATTGTCACGGGGACCACGGGATCCTTTCGCGGCTCGATCCGGCTTCACCGACCCACCGGCGGAACATCGCCGGAACCTGCGGCTCCTGCCACTCGGATCCGGTGAAGATGGGGGCCAGCAAGCTTCCGACGAATCAGGAGAAGGAATACCGGGAAGGGATCCATGGGGAGATCCTTTACGGCAAGCGCAAGGGGAATCCGAACCTGGTTCCGACCTGCATCGATTGCCATGGAGGCCATGGAGCCGTTCCGCCGACCGCCCGATCCGTGCCGGAGGTCTGCGGGAGTTGCCATTTCGAGGAACGGAGGTTCCTCGCGCAGAGCCCCCACGCCGAATCCTTGCGGTTCACGGGGGAACCTTCCTGCAAGGACTGCCACGGGAACCATCACAACACGATCCCCGAGGAAGGACTGCAGGAAAAGGTCTGTATCCCCTGCCACAACGATCCCAAGGACGTAGGTACCCGGGAGGCCAAGGCCTTCGCGAGCCTCCTGGCGCGGGGAGGCCAGGCCCTGGGGCGGCTGGACAAGGCTCTCGAAGAGGCGCAAGCGAGGGAGCCTTCCTCCCTGGTCTCCATGCTCCTCGAGGCGGAATGGAAGCGGGCCGAGACTGCCTATTCGACCCTGCGTAAGGAATCGCACACCCTGAACCGTCCCATCGTCTCCAAGGCGGTCGAGGATCTGGAGAGCATCGTTCGGACGGTCCTGGCCGTCGCCGAGAACGGGATCGACCGTGAGAAGGGGTTTTCCGAGACGGTCACGATGATGATCCTCATTGGCGTCGGGAGCGGGCTCCTGGTCGCGAGCGTGGTCGTCGTCCTCCTGCTTCTCCGCATCCTTGGCCGAGGCAAGGACAGGAAAGCTGTAAAGGCCGGAGATTCTTGACATGAGGTCGGTTCTCCTCTTTCCGTTCCGGGTTCCCTTCCTCCTTCTCAAGTGGATGTTCGCGGGACGATACCGTTTCGTGTTCCTCCTCATCCTCGTATTCGGCGGCATGGTCTTCGGGACCGTCGAGGGATGGCATTACGCTTCCAGCCCGGATTTCTGCCGATCCTGCCACCACATGGAGCCCTACTGGCAGTCCTGGTCCCGCTCGACCCACAAGCACGTCCAATGCATCGGCTGCCATTTCGAACCGGGGCTCGGCAACGAGTTCCATGCCAAGTTCCAGGCCCTGAAACAGCTCGCCAGCGCGGTGACGGGGATGTACAGCTCCAGACCCTTCGCGGAGGTCAGCGACCGTTCTTGTCTCCGGTCGGGTTGTCACAGTACGAGGGGGCTGGGGAAGGAAGTGGAGTTCTCGAAACGGGGGGTCTTTTTCGACCATCCGAAGCATCTGGGGGAGCTGCCCTTCGGGATCAAGCTGGCCTGCATCTCCTGTCATTCCCAGGTGACCGTCGACAACCACATGGAAGTGGACCGGAACACCTGTTTCCTGTGCCATTTCAAGGGTAGCAAGGCCCCCGACGGCACCCCCGACCCGATGGAGGCCTGCGGCGTCTGTCATGGAGCCCCCCGGAAGGAACTCTCGGTCGGGGGGTTGAAGATCGACCACAAGGATTTCCTGAAGCGCGGGATGGAATGCGCCCAATGCCACCTGGAGGTCGTGTCAGGAACCGGGGAGGTCGGCCGGGGGAGGTGTCTGGGTTGCCACAACCAGCCTTCCTATCTCGAGGAGTTCGGGGACGTGGAGGCCCTGCACCTCAAGCACGTGTCGATCCACAAATTGAACTGCTATCTGTGCCACGAACGGATCGAGCACCGTTTCCGAACCGAGGAAGGAACTGTGGCAGAGTCCCATCCTAAGGGGCTCCCGGACGGGGACTGTTCCAAATGCCACCTGGAACCGCATAGCCCCCAAGCGGCCTTCTACGCCGGAAAGGGTGCAGTCTCCGTGCAAGGCGAGCCGGATCCGATGTCCAAATACGGGTTGGACTGCTCCGCCTGTCACGGTCTGGCCCGCCGTTCCAAGGCCGAGATCAACGCCCATTCCCGCGTGGATTCGGCGACTCTCGCCCGGGGGTCTTGCAACGGATGTCACGGGCAGGGGTACAGTGAGTTCGTGGGTCCCTTCCTCGAGAGGGTCGGGGAGGTTCAGCACCATCTCGAAAAGCGTCTCGACCGCGTGCTGGAGACCTTCCGCGGGATCGAGGAGAGAGAAGATGTCGTTCCCAGGAAGACGTTCCACACCGCGAAGAACACGGAGAAAGACCTGGCATTCCTCCGGAGGGCGCGTCCTATACACAATCCCTTCTTCGCGGTCGCTATCCTGAGGCGGGCCGACAGGGATTTGGCCGTCGTCGAAAAGGACCTTGGAGTCCCTGTCCTACCCGGACGCCCCAAGGACTTCCCGAAGGAGGGATGCCTCGTCTGCCACGAGGCCCTGCCCCCCCCGGGGAAGATCAAGCTCAAGGACGGGAAGGTCTTTTCGCACCGGATGGCCTTCAAGGCCGACGGGCCGACCTGCACGGCCTGTCACAAGGGCCCGAACCATCCGGCCAAGCCCGTCGTTCCTTACGGGGTCTGCTCCACCTGCCACAAGAAATGAGCGAGGGATCCCTCGGCTTTCTCAAGGAGTGAGTTCCAGCTTGGGGCGGATGGCCGAGCGATATCTGAGATAGGACAGCACGATGACGGCGATCTCGAAGATGCAGAAGAGGGCCGCATAGAGCAGTCCTCCTTCCGAGGAGCCGTAGGAATGCAGGCCCGCGGCGAGAACGAAGTTGACCCCGTAATACGTCATGACGACGGAGAGGAAGCTGGCGATCGAAGAGACGGCCAGTCCGAAGGGGTGGAGCCAGCCCGCGAAGCGTGCATGCACGATGCCCAGGTAGACGAAGAAGGTGATCAGGGACCAGGTTTCCTTCGGATCCCAACCCCAGTACCTCCCCCAACTTTCGTTGGCCCAAATGGCGCCGAAGACGATCCCGGCCGCGAGAAAGAGGAGTCCGACCTGCATCGTCTTGTAGGTGAGGTTCGTGAGGGTCCGGAGCATCTCGGTCCTCCCGGGCCGGAACAACTGGACCCAGATGACGATATGACCGAGTCCCATGTTCAGGGCGAAGGCGGAATAGGCCAGCATGATCGTCATCACGTGGACCGACAACCAGTAGGTGTGGGCCAGGACGGGCACGAGGGGGTTGATCGAGGAATCCAGGGGCAGGTGCTCCGAGAAGAGAAGGCAGAGGAAGCCCATCAGGCTTGCAACGAGTCCGAAGAAACGCTTGCGGTAGAGGAACTCGAGGAAGAGCCCGATCGCGATCGTGCCCCAACCCATGAAAACCAGGGATTCGTACATGTCCGAGACCGGAGCCCTTTCGGCGATTGCCCATCTGAGTCCGATGCCGGTCGTGTGAGCGGCGAAACCGAGGATCAGGGCCGTCATGCCCGCCCAATATCCCTTCCGGTTCTTGACGAAACCGAAGAAGAGGATCAGCAGGAAGCTCAGCAGATAGGCCTTCCAGGCCTTCCCGAAGGCCTCGAACTCTTCGTAAAAGATCTCCAGGGATAGGGCTTCCTCCGGAGGGTAGGTCTCGGGGCCCGCTTCCCGGAGAATTCCCGTCAGTTCTTCGGCGGCCTTGCCGAAGTCCTGTGGATCCTTGTCCCTCCATGCCTTGGACATCCGGATGAAACCGGCAAAGATCCGTTTTTGCAGGTCCGACTTCGCGTCCTTGAAGTCGTTCGGAGTTTCCCATTTTCCCTGGGAATCCTTGACGGGAACGATACGGAGGGATGTGCCGCGGAGAATCCCGGAGAGTAGTTCCAGGCGGCGGTAGACCTCGAGGGCGTCCTTCTCGATCTTCGTCAGGTCTTCGTGATTGCGGTCCTTGGTGATCGCGCGACCGGCGACCTCTTGGAACCGCGGATGCATCATGAGCCGCAGGAAGGAGAAGCGTTTCTTCCCCTCCTCCAACTCCATCAAGGCCTTGAGTTCCTTACTGTCGATCCGGATATACGGTCGATTCCGGAAATCCTCCGGGGCGAGGTTGTAGCCCCAGAGCAGTTCGAGAGAGCTCAGGCCGTCGTGCTTCCTATGCCCGGTGATCGCGGTCGCGAACTCGTTCGCGAAAGTGAGAAGGGGTTTGATTCTTCCCGAGGACTGGATGGCCCAGGCCTTGGTCTTCTCGACCGGCATTCCCGTCGGGCCGCCTGAGGCCTTCGCGGGCACGGAGGAGAGCAGGACCGCGGCCAGGAACCAGAAACCCGTCAATGCCCCCTTCGTTGCGGTATGACCCATGTTCGTGGCCTCCTGTGCGGGGTTCTTTTCCATGTTCGTCACCGACTCCTTCCTGTTCATGGGTTCCGGCCCGTCGATCCCGGGCCTCCTCGGTTTTCCGTGTCCGCGCAGATACCAGGCGATTCCCAGGATGATCAGAAAGAAACTCGGGTAGACGATCGGGACTCCCGGGTCCTTGGAGACGGAGAGGATCGTCATGTCCGGGCCGCCTCTCTCCCCGAGCTGGTAACTGCTTTGGAAGAGCCGGAAGCCTCCGTAGTCGAGCGGGCGGTTCATCGAGATCACGGTCTCGATAGGCTCCTCGTCGATCCCGTGCGGAGTCACCTTGACCTTCGAGGCATAGGTCTTGGGACGCCTCGAACCGGGGTAGAACTCCAGGATGAAGTCCTCGAGTTCGAGACTGAAGGGCAGTTCCTTCGTCGAGCGTTTATAGGCGAAGAGGAGCGAGCCTCCTTCGAGTCCGATTTCGTCGTCCCAACCCCGGCCGATCCAGAAGGTGTTTTCCTTCCCCTTCCAGTGGGCCTTCAGTTTCAGGAAGGCGCGATTCGTCTCTTTCCCCTTCTTGGAGGATTCGACCCGGACCTCGGCCTTGGCGCTCTTCACGAACCGTTCGAGTTTGAAATCCAATCCGAGGTTTCCGACTGCGATTGTCTGCCCCTCGATGATTTCGAGGGCGGGCCCCCGCCCGATCGAGGCCGAGAGTTGGATCCAGAACCTCTTGCCTCCGTCATGGAGGATCGAGACCAAGGGCTTCTTGCCGGCGGAATTCGCCTCGAGGCGGATCCTTTGAACGAGGGGGGCTCCCTTCTGGCCCCGGATCGAGTTGAAGGTAGGGAAATTGGCGAAGACCTTGTGGATCTCTGTGTGGCTCTTCCCCCGGACCTCGACGACGGCGGCGGGATTACTGCCCGATCCGGGGACGTTGCGCAGCTTGCCCTGGACGATCTTGGCTTCAGGCATGAAGGACAGGACCTTCACCGAGATTCCTTCCCCGGCCTGGACGACCTTCCCGAGAGAAGCGGGAAGGGGGAGGTCCAGGGGGGAACCTTTCTCGGACACGAGGACACGGATGCTGGAGCCACCGGTCTTTCGCTCGGGGAGACGGCCTTTCAAGGCTTCCGGGTCCCGGATCACGAGGAACTCGATCTCGACCGGGCCGACGTCCTTCCTGCGGAAGTCGGCATGGTCGGCGATCAGCCATTGCCTGCCCTCGACACCCATCCCGGAGAGCTGGAACTGGATGCCTGGGCTCCCCTCCACCCCGGCGTCCGTAAGGTGGACGTAAGGGGTCCCATCCTCGAGGAAGCGTTCGATCGAGAGGCCGGGATGCCCTTCCTCCTCCTCGAGGAGGGTGATCCCCGCGAGTCGCACGGTGTCGGGGAGTTCGAGGATCTCGTGGTAGGGCTTTCCTTTCAGGGGCTTCCAGCGTAGATCGAGGTGGCTGCGATCCAGGAAGAGGGTCCTCGATTCGGTTCCCTCCTGCACGGCCATCCGCCCCTCGTATCCGAAGGTCCGGGACACCCAACCTCCGAAGAGGAGCAGGACGATCGAGAAGTGGGTGAGGACGAAGGCCCACTGATGCCGTTTGATCGGGATCCGGTTGATGACCGCCACGATCAAGTTGACGGCGATCAGGAAGAGGAAGAGATCGAACCAGGCCGTCCGGTAGACCCAGGATTGGGCGAAGGCCCTTGAGGTCGAGGATTCGATCAGGGTCCCGACGATCATCGCGACCACCCCGAAGATGAGCAGGACCATCGTGAACTGGACCTTGCCCAGGAAGCGGAGGAAGCGGAGGGCCGCGGGTTCTGTCTTCGTGCTCATGCGGGCGTCCATCCCGGTCAACCGGGTACGGAGGAAGGCTCGGTCCGCCCTTCCCCGGGAGGCTTCCCCCCCCCGGGAGGTCCGGCGGTCATTCGGGTCCGAGGGAACCCGAGCGGAACGATGTCGGCGACGCGGAGGTAGTGCAAGGCACGTGCCGGGAAGCGGCCTTTTTTCGATCGGATTTCCCGAAGAGAAGGAAGGTGGACGATCTGCCGAAGTCTCGGCGAGTCTGCCAAGAACTCGTCGTCACGGAGGATTGATTCAGGAAAAAATGCCGTGGCCCCTTCCGGGGTGGGGTATTTTTCCATGCCTGCCCGAGCCTCGCAAAACTTTGTCATCGCAATGTCATCGAATGCATGGCGGGGACCCGGAAAAGGATGCGGCAATTGCGCACGAGGTCCGGGGCCGTCTTTTCCGGGTGGCCTGCTTGTTGCTCTTCTCCCGGTCGCTCACCTCGGAGGCGGCTCCGAGGAGCCCGCCTAGGGGCGGGAAGACGAGAAACTGAAAACCGTTCGTTGGACACCTTCCCTGCCACAGATGGAAAGGATGAAAGTCATGAAACTAACCGCCGGACTCCTGTCCTTGGGTTGCCTGATCGCGCTGAGCGCCCCCGCTTCTGCGCAGATCAAGAACTCCACCCACGACTTCAGCACGAAGACCTGGAACTTCCGTGCGGAAATTTGCCGGGTCTGCCACGTTCCTCACGACCATGACTACACCACCAAGCGCGGCCTTGTCTCAGGTCTGTTGTGGAACCACGCGCTCTCCAGCGCGACCTACACGATGTATACCAGCCCCTCCCTGGATGGAGCCATCGACTCCGCGCCGACCGGGACCTCGAAGCTCTGCCTCGGCTGCCATGACGGCACTGTCGCCCTCGACGCCTTCGACAAGAACCCGGACAACTGGGTCGGCAGCTACCTCGGCGGCAGCGCCCGGGTGCCGGGGAGCAACTACTGGAGCGGCAGCACCGGCGACTTGAGGGCCACGCACCCGATCTCCATCGTCTACGACGAGACGAAGGACAAGGGGCTGGCACCGAAGACCACGACCTTCGGCGGCTCCGGGACGATCGCGGACGTCCTCGAGGGTGGGACCAAGGTCCAGTGCTCGACCTGCCACGATGTCCACAACGAAGCGGGCGAGGCCGTTCCCGGCACCCACCTGCTCCGCATCGCCCAGACCACGGCACAGGGCGGCACGGCTTCCGGGCTCTGCCTCACCTGCCACGTGAAGTAACGCATATCCATCCTCTGAGGTGGGAAAGGGCGCCGGACCCTTCGGGTTCGGCGCCCTTCGCATGTCCGGATCGGATCTTGCTCCGTTGCTTTCCGGCGGAACCCGAGAGGCCCGTGAGTGCCGTTCCGGCCGGGAACGAGCTGCGGCTTTTTCCCGCTCCGGGGGGCCGCTAGCCTGGAGCCGTCCCTCTCCTGGAGAGCCTGAATACGATGAACCCTTCCTTCCAAGCCAGCATGCGCCGGTTTTCGAGAGCCTGTCGGTTCTCCCTCAGCTGCAGCGTCATCTTCCTCCTCGGATCCTGCGCCTCCGCGGGTTCGAGGGAGGGGGAGCAGGAGAAGGTCTTCTACCCCGAACCGCCCGATCCTCCGAGGATCCAGTTCCTGATGGCGATCGCCGACGGTGAAGACCTGGAGGGAGGACCCTCCGGTCTGGACAGCCTCCTCTTCGGCGGGAAGAAGAAAGGAGGCAAGCCCCTACTGCGGCCCTTCGGGGTGACCTTCCATGAGGGAAAGGCCTACATCACGGACACCCGTCTCGGAGTCGTGATCATCGCCGACCTCGAGAAGAAGAAGGTGGACCTCGCTCCCGTCAAAGGAAGAGGGCGGACGATGAAGCCGATGGCCGTCGAAGTACTCGAGGACGGTCGGATCCTCGTTGCGGACGCCGGCAGGCGCCAGATCGTCTTCTACGACCGGAACTGGAAGTACCAGGCGGAATGGGGTCCCTTCGGCAAGGGGAGCGTCCCCGTCGACGTGAAGGTCAAGGGGAACCGGGTCTACGTCGTCGACGGGAACCGGAAGGGGGGAAGCCTCCGTGTGCTGGACCTGAAAACGGGGAAGGAACTGTTCGTTCTGGGGAAGAAGGAGACCCGGGCCGAATTCCTCCGGGGTCCGACGAGCGTAGCAGTCGATGACAAGGGATTCATCTACGTCGTCGACACGATCTACTGCCAGGTCTACGTCTGGGACAAGGACGGAAATTTCGTCCGCCACATCGGAGAACCGGGGGACATGGCGGGGCAGTTCGGGCGCCCCAAGGGGATCGGGGTCAGCGAGAACCTCCTCTTCGTCCTGGACACAGCCTTCGAGAACTGTCAGCTCTTCGATCTGGACGGGCGGATCCTGATGTTCTTCGGTGGGCCGGGGACGGGTCCCGGTCAGATGTACATGCCCGCGAAGATCTGGGTCGGGGACGAGGGTCTCGAATACTTCAAGGACAGGATCGATCCGGATTTCAAAGCCGAACATCTGATCCTCGTGACGAACCAGTTCGGCCCGAACAAGCTTGCATTCTACGCGTTGGGTCACCACAAGAAGTTCAAGTATCCGAAGAGCGAGCTACCGGAAGTTCCCTCCAAGCAGGCCCCCGAGGAAGATCCCGCGAAGAAGGGGCCCGGCGCCCCCCGAAAGGGAGCCGGGTCCGGGGAAATGCTGGACTAGGCCGCGAACTTGACGAACGACGCTCCGCGATCGACCGGGGAAACCGCCGCCTCTCCCTCTTCCACCGAGGAGAAGAAGGTCCTCGGTCCTCTCCTCAGGAAAGGCGAGGCGGGGGGGCTGCCATCCTCGATGGCCTGGTTGATCCAGTTGCGCTGGATCGCGGTCCTCTGCGTCTCCCTGACCCTCGTCCTGGCTTTCGGACTGGGGGTCATCGACCACCTCCTTCCCCCCCTGGGCGTGGTCTTCGGGCTGTCCCTGTTCAACGCGACGCTCTGGGCCGCAGGGAGGAAGCACCTTCCGATCGCCATCCCGGGGCCTCCCAAGAGCCGATACCGGCGTGTGATCGCCCTGCAGCTCCATGTGGACCTGTTCGCCCTCACGCTCCTGTTGCATTGGTCGGGCGGGGTCGAGAACCCGTTCTCCCTGTTCTACCTTTTCCACATCGCGATCGGTTCGATCCTCCTGACCACGAGGCAGACCGCCGTGCTCGTCGCCAGCGGTTGCCTGATGTTCTGTGTCCTGAGCCTCGGGGAATACGGGGGATTCCTGGAACACCATCCGATCAAGCTGATCTCGGGGATCGACGGAGAGGACTCCTCCCTGCTTGCGATCTCCCCTTTCTTCGTGCTTGGAAAGGTCTTCGCGACCTGCCTGACGATGGTCGGAGTCGCCTTCTTCCTCCAATCGGTCGTGCGCCGGCAACGGGAAGCGGAGATCCTCCGCCGGCAGCACGAGAGGATCGCCGTCTCGAGGCAGCGCCTGGCCCGGATCGGCGAGATCTCCGCCGGGCTCGCTCACAGCATCCGCAATCCCCTCCATGGCGTCCTCAACTGCCTCGAGATGGTTCCCGAGGAGGCTCTGGATGAGTCTGATCGAGAGAACCTCGCGCTGATGAGGGAGGGTTTGTACCGGATCCAGGGAGTCACGGACCGCCTCTTGGTCCTGACGCGGGACGCCCCTCTCCGGAGGCAACCGGGCGATCTCATCGACCAGGTTCGGGAGCTGATCCGTTACGTCGAGCCCCAGGCCGCGAAGGCGGGGATCGAGATTCGGTCCGAACTGGCTCCCGTTCCCTCCCTGATGCTCGATCCGGACCGCATCCACGAGGTCCTTTTCAATATTCTCGACAACGCCCTCGACGCCTGCCGGGAATCCGGCGGCCGGCGGATCACGATCCGTGGGGGCACGGCGTCAGGGGACGGCGGCAAGGCCTTCATCGAGATCGAGGACGAGGGGCCGGGCCTCGAGGAGGGCTGGATCGAGAAGATTTTCGACCCCTTTTTCACGACGAAGGCCATCGGAGAGGGAACTGGCCTCGGACTTGCAATCGCAAGGAGGGTCGTGGAAGAACATGGAGGCCGGATCCTCGTCCGGAGCAAAAAGGGCAGGGGGTGTTGCTTCAGGGTCGAGCTTCCTCTCGGGGACCGGCCTCTGGCCCAGGAACTCGAAGGGGAGGACGCATGAAGCCGAATCTGCAAGTCCTCGTTGTGGACGACGACCGGATCAGCCGCCTGACGACTGCGCAGCGATTGCGGAAAGGGGGGTACGGCGCGGATGCCGTCGAGAATCCCTTTCTGGCTCTCCAGAGGCTCGGCGAGGAGCGCTGGGACGTCGTGCTCACGGATCTGCGCATGCCTCGCATGTCAGGCATCGAGTTCCTGAAGAAGGTCAAGGAGAAGCATCCGGAAGTCGAAGTCATCTTGATGACGGCCTTCGCGACGGTCGAGACGGCAGTCGAAGCGATGCAGTCGGGCGCGTCGGACTATCTCGTGAAACCCTTCCGGTTCGAAGAGTTGGATCTACGTCTGAAGAAACTGCAGGAGCTGAAGGAAGCGCACAAGGAACTCGACCATCTCCATGCGATCCTCGGTGATGCGAAGGGTTTCGGAGGGTTGGTCGGGCATTCCCCCCTGATCCGTGAGGTCTATGAGAGGATCCAGATCTTCGCGGATCATGACGCTCCGGTCCTGATCACCGGGGAGACCGGGACGGGAAAGGAACTGGTCGCGCGGGCGCTGCACCAGGGGAGTTCGAGGGCACAAGGCCCCTTCGTGCCGATCGCCTGCGGGACAATCCCTCCGGAACTGGCGGAAAGCGAACTCTTCGGCCATGAGAAAGGAGCGTTCACCGGCGCCCACCAGCGCAGGGAGGGAAGCTTCGGGCGGGCGGACGGCGGCACCGTCCTGCTCGACGACATCGATGACCTGCCCTTGAACATCCAAGTCAAGCTGCTCCGCGTCCTCCAGGAAGGGACCCTGATCCGGGTCGGGGGGACGGAGGAGATCCGGATCGACGTCCGCGTGATCGCGACGACGAAGGTGGACCTCGCCGAGGAGGTCGAGCACGGCAGGTTCCGGGACGACCTCTTCTATCGACTGCGGGGCCTGGAGATCCGCCTGCCTCCGCTCCGAGAGCGGGGGGAGGACGTGCTCCTGCTCGCCAAACACTTCATCGATCTCGTCGCTTCCCGGGAGGGGAAGGAACCGAAGCCCTTGTCCCTCGAGGCCGCCCGACTGCTCCGGGAATACCACTGGCCCGGCAACGTGCGTGAGTTGCGCCGGGCGATGGAGTCGGCCTTCATCTTGTGCCGGGGCGAGGAGATCCTTCCCGAGCATTTCCCCGCCTTTCTGCCCCGCCGGAGGGGGGAGCCCGGGAAGGATCTCCAACCTTTCTCCCTCCACCTCGACGGGCTCGAGCGCATCGATTTCAACGAGATGGTCCAGACCTTCGAGGATGCGATGATCCTTTGGGCCCTTTCTCAAGCAGGCGGGCAGCAGACGAAGGCGGCGGAACTCCTCGGCCTCCCTCGCACGACCTTTCAGAGCAAGCTGAACCGTACCCATCCCGGGTGAAACGCCGAACTCTCGGCATGGTTGCCGGTGGGGCGGCAGATTTTGTAAGTTGCTGCCAGAAGGCCGCTTGTGGACTTCACGGAAGTCATGAGTCCGTGGTGCGCCGAAAAACCGGCAGGGGTGTCGGTCGGGGGAAGCCGGCCGAGGGGCCGATGGTCGAGGCACCCTGCGGCGGGTTCCCCGGGGCGTTCCGAGAAGACCGCGGGAAAGGAGTCGGGCCATCGGAATGCCCGACCCTCGGGATTGGTGGGCGATACTGGACTTGAACCAGTGACCCCTAGCTTGTCGAGCTAGTGCTCTAGCCAACTGAGCTAATCGCCCTTTCGGAGTGCCGCTCCACGGAGGTTCACGTCCCCGCGGGCCGGACATCGAAGCGGGTGTTCGGGGCCCATGCAAGCCCTTTCCGTTCGCTCTTCTCCTGGGACGGGGAAGGGATGGGGGGCGGTGCGGCTCCTACTCGGAAGCTCGAATCCCCTTCCCAACGAGCTTTCGGCGGGCGTTGACGCGGAGGGGGGAAGGGGAATACTGGCCGGGCCCTTTCTCCTGATCCTCGCGGCGCAGTGATCCTCCGCCCGGGAACCGCGGTCCGCCATTCTCGATGAACCTCGACCTGGATGTACGAGTCCCGTCTTCCGGCGAACCCCGGCGTGTGGATTGCGCGGGGATCCAGATCCTGTTCGAGCGCAGCATGCGCGGGGTCCGGGTCGTGGCCCTGGAAAGCGATCCGATCTGGAAGGCCGTTCTCGGGCTTCCGGAAACGGGGGTGATCCGGATCGCCCCGAGGCTTCCCCGGCATCCGCTCGAATGGGAACTCGAGAGTCGCGTCCTCCTCGTGCCTGGGGGGAGGGTCCGAGGCTGGTTGAAGGTTCCGGTACTCCTTCACCTCTTCTGGGTCGAACCCGGCCGGGACCCTCTCCCGCTGGCCGTTCTTCCGGATGCCTCGTTGAAGACCGGCTGGAGGGAGGAAGGCGGCTACTTCCACCCATGGTCCGCTCCCCTCAGCGAAGGACCGTGGGGAGGGAGGACGCTCCCCTCCCGGCGATGCTGGGTGCGGGTCGTCCTCGAACAGAGTTCCGAGGGAGGACCGGAGGCTTTCCCGATCGAGCGGCTCGGCCTGCACTTCGAGGGGCTTTCCCCGAAACGTCTGCGGGGGGATCTGATCGGACCCTGCGTCCGGTGGACCCGGGGGCCGGGAGGCGGCCAGCGCCTGCGGCTCCTTCCCGAATGGGGGAACGGGGATCTCCCCCAGCGTCCCATACGGTCCGCGGTCCGGAAGGAGGCCGCGCCGCGATGAGCCTCCGACGGTTCCTTCCCCGCGGACTCGTTCTCCTCCTCCTCCTTTCCGGAGTCTTCGGGAGTTGCGTCCTGCCTCCCGCCGGCGTCCGCGACCGCGGGTTGCAGGAGAGGATCCGGGACCTCGAGACCCGCCTCGCCGTGCGGGAACGGGAAGCCCGGGAACGGGAAATCCGGGAATTCGTCTCCGAGGAGAATGCCCGGATCCTCCGTTTCCTCGAGAAGGGGCTCGAGGCAGCGAGAAGAGAGTCCGAGCAGAGGACGCGACGGCTCGAGGAAGGCTTGAAGAAGGAACTGGAAAGCGTCCTCGTCAAGGTCACGGAAATCCGGAACGCGGCGAGGGCCGCGGAGACGGCGCGCGGGCGGAAGGACGCCGATCTCCTCGCCAGGGTCGCGGAGAGGTTGCGGGATCTCGAAACGGGTCTCGAGGATCTCCGGAAGGAATTCGGGACGGCGATCGAACACGCCGCGGAGAGCCGGGCCCGGATCCTCCGCTCCCTGGACGAGCGACGAAGAGCCCTCGCGGAAATGCGGGGTGCCTCGAGGATGCAGGAAGCTCGGCTGACGAAACTCGAACGGGAGTTGGACCTGTTCCGCGGGGTCCGGGAAACGGATCGGGAGGAACTCCGAAACCTCCTTCGGAGCTTGAAGGCGGAGGTCGATGGGCAGGGAATCCGGATCGAGGCGCTGGGAAGGGAGATCAGGAAGGGCACGGGGGTCCGCTCCCGAGGGGAGCGGAAGGAGGCGGCCGGCCGGGAGGAGAGTGGAAGGGAGGAAGCCGCTTCCGCTTCCCGGAAGGAAGAAGAGGAGCCTCCCCGGAAGGAGAAGAGGAAGGAAGGAGAAGTTCGGGAGAGCGGTCCACGAAAAGAGACCCGGAAGGTCTCGGGAGACTTCGGGAGGGTCCCCCCCCCGAAGTCCCGGAGGGAGGAGTCGGACGGGGATACCGGGAAGCCGGAGGTAGTCGCCGCCCTTGGTCCCCGGAGGGAGAAGGAATCCGGAAAGGTATCCGGTCCCGGCATTTTCTGGGAGGACCCCTGGTCCTGGGGACCGGGCCTTCTCGCCCTCCTCTGTCTTCTCTGGCTCGTGCTCCGAAGGCCGGGGGAAGGAGCTGAGGCCGAGGATCGGGTCCTTTCGGTTCCGCCTTCCTCCTCGGAGAGGAAGGGGCCGTTCCCGGGGGAACCCCCGAGGGGGGTCGGGGCTCTTCTCGGGGACGGAGAGGGAGCGGAGGAGGGAGGGCGTCCGCCCCTCTGCCTGCGGCTCCGGATCCCGGCCGAGGAGTGCCGGGAGGACGCCTTCTCTCGGATCTCGGATTGGTTGCGGGGGGAATCGAGGATCCTCTGCGAGCCTCCGCCGCGCGTGGAGGTCCGGGGGGACGGATCGTTGTCCCTTCGTTGCTACCTGCCCGGTGACCTCCCTGAGGCCCAGGTCGAGGCCCTACGGAAGGAGAGCGCGGAACGGGTCCGCCTCCCCGCGAAGAGAACGGAGGCCTGAGGAAGTCCCCGTCCCCCTCCGGCTACCCCGCGCGCTTTCCTTGACCTCGCGGGCTCCCTAGGATGCCGGCCCGCGAAGGAACGGCCCCACGAGGATTTCGACGGAGGCATGACGATGATTCTGGGTGTTCCCAAGGAGATCAAACCGCAGGAAGGCCGAGTCGGCATGGTTCCGGCGGGGGTCCATCGCCTCGTCGGCGAAGGGCACGAGGTCCTGGTCGAGGAGGGGGCGGGTCTCGGGGCCGGGATCGAGGATCGGGAGTTCCGTGAGGCCGGGGCCGAACTGGTCCGGGGTCCGGAGGAGGTCTTCGGGCGCGCGGATCTGATCGTCAAGGTCAAGGAACCCCTCCCCGAGGAGTTCGGGAGGATCCGGGAAGGTCAGGTCCTGTTCACGTATTTCCACTTCGCCGCGGATCGGGTCCTTACGGACGCGATCCTCGCCTCCAAGGCCTTCGCCTTTGCCTACGAGACCCTCGAAGTGCCGGGTCAGGGGCTGCCTCTCCTTACCCCGATGAGCGAGGTCGCGGGGAGGATGGCCGTCCAGGTCGGGGCCTACCACCTGGAGGCTCCCCGGGGCGGAAACGGAACCCTGCTCGGGGGGGTGCCGGGGGTCCGTCCCGGGCGGGTCGTCATCCTGGGGGGGGGAGTCGTCGGTACGGAGGCGGCACGCATGGCTTCGGGTCTCGGAGCCGAGGTCACGATCCTCGACATCGACCTCGAACGGCTCCGGGATCTCTCCTTCCTCCTGCCTCCGAACGTGCATGGGCTGTATTCGAACGCCTACGCGATCCAGCAGCAGTTGGCGGGGGCCGATCTCCTCGTCGGGGCGGTCCTGATCAAGGGGCATCGGGCTCCGCGGCTCGTCCGCCGGGAGGACCTGAACCTGATGAAACCGGGTTCGGTCATCGTGGATGTCGCCGTGGACCAGGGAGGCTGCATCGAGACCTGCCGGCCGACAACGCACGAGGATCCGACTTTCGTCGTGGACGGGATCGTCCACTACTGCGTGGCGAACATGCCCGGGGGCGTTCCCCGGACCTCGACCTTCGCGCTGACCAACGCGACCCTCCCTTTCATCAGCCGCCTCGCGAACCTCGGCCCGGAACGAGCGATCCGCGAGGACGGTCCGCTTTCCACGGCCGCGAGCATGGTGAGGGGGGTGTTGACCGACGAGGCCGTCGCCTCGAGTTTCGGGATGGAATGGGCTCCGGCCTCCAGCGCTCTCTGAACCGGACATGACGGAAACCGCGAGGATCGGGATCCTGACCGTTTCGGACCGCGCGAGCCGTGGCGAATACGAGGACCTGGGGGGGCCGGCGGTCCGCGAGGAATTGTCCCGGATCCTCGCGTCCCCCTGGGAGCCCGTCTGCGGGGTCGTCCCGGACGAGAAGGAGCGGATCGAGGAAGCCCTCCTCCGGATGGCCGACGAGGAGGGGTGCTGTCTCGTCGTGACGACCGGGGGCACGGGACCCGCCGCCAGAGATGTCACCCCCGAGGCCACGCTCGCGGTCGGGGACAGGGAGATGCCGGGTTTTGGGGAACTGATGCGGAAGGTGTCGTTGGAGGTCGTTCCGACCGCAATCCTCTCCCGGCAGACGGCCGTGACCCGGGGCCGCTGTCTGATCGTCAACCTTCCGGGGAAGCCCTCGGCCATCCATGACTGTCTCGCCGCGGTCTTCCCGGCGATTCCCTACTGCCTCGATCTCCTGGGAGCGGCGCGGCTCGAGACGGATCCGACGGAATGCGTGGCCTTCCGCCCCCGTTCGAAGTAGTCGGGATACGCCCATTCGAGGGCCGCCCTCGAGGCCGCTCGGCCGCGATCTACCGGGCCCGGGGAGATTCCTCCGCCGTGAACCTTCCCTGCTGCCGGAGGATCCCCTCGGCTTGCGGGTCTTCGCTTCCCTGCTAGGTTCATGGGCTGTTCAACCGCCTCCCGTGGTTTCTGGCGGGAGTCTTTCCCAGGCGTGTATCCTGGAACACCGGCCTCGTTTTCGTCCTCCAGTCCGGGTTTCGAGTTCGCTACCGATCGTCCTGGTTCCGACTGCATGAATCTCCCATTCCGCCTGCGTCCGATCGTGGTCCTTCTCTCGTTGCTCGTGGGGCAGGGGGTCCTCCATGCCCAGACGAGCCAGGCGAGTTCCCTTTCGGCCCAACACCGGTTCGGACAGACCTTTCTCACCTGGAAGGAAGCGGCCGGGATCACTCCCCCGGATGCCTATCGCGTCTATCGTTCGAACAAGCCGATCGCAAAGACGGCGGACCTGACCAGCGCCGTTCTGGTCGCCGAGGTGCCGAAAGGAAGCTACTGGAACACCCGGGCGAACCGTCCCTTCACTCTCGCGCAGGGGAAGCCTCCTCTTGCCAAGGGCATGGGCTTCCTCGTGACGACACCGGTGACGGGTGGAATCCGATACTACGCGGTCCTCGCGGTCAAGCAGGGGAGGGAGAATCGGACGATCGTATCCGGCGCGGGGGGGAACGTGGCGGGGCCGGTGACCGAATTGATCTCGATGCCCAAGCCCGTCCTCCAGGCGACGACGAACGGGGGAAAGGAGAAGTTCTTCGTCCATTTCGCGACCTCCCGGGATCGAACCGGGATGCCCGCGCAGGCCAACCGTGAAGGAAGGGTCTTCAACTATCGGATCTATATGGATCCGAACGCTCCCGGCCCTCGTCCCGTTCATGTCCTCCTCCATGCCCATTCCCAGGATTTTCGGGCCTACCCCCTTCCGACCTGGGCGGATCGGAACGCGATCTTCATCTTCTTCGATGACGACAACCCCCCCGTAACCCACAGCCTGTGGTTCGGTTACCACCAGCAATACGGAAAGGGGACCCCATCGGGGAAGGTCGTCGATTACACCGAACGCCGGATCCTCTGGGTGCTCGATCTGATCCTGGCGGATACGACGTACAACGCGGACCGCAACCGCGTCTACGCCTTCGGAGCTTCCTTAGGAGCCATGGGGGCGCTGGGACTCGGTTTCCGTCATGCGGACCGCTTCGCCGCGGTGGGAGGGGTGGTTCCGGCCTTCGGGATCGTCCACAAGGATTTCTCCCTGAAGTCGGAGGTCGACAAGATCTTCGGGACGAAGACCCTGAACCTCTTTTCCTCCCTCGGGCCGCGGATCTACGACCTTTTCGACTATACAGCACAATGTGCGAACCTGGCCGCGAGCGGAGTTGCCCCGATGGTGTTCACCGCCGGTCGCGGCGACGCGGTGACCGGTTGGTCCGAAAAGCCGGCTTTCTTCCTGGCGTCGAATCGATTCCGGCAGCCCGGGACCTTCTATTGGGACTACAGGACCCACAGCGTTCCGGGAACCTGGAGCGCAATCGAAGGTCGTTTGTTCCGTGAGCTGAGCCGGATCCGTCTGGATCGGCCTCTTCCGGTCTTCTCGAATCTCGATCTCAGTGACGATCCGGGAGACGGAAACCGTCTCAAGGGGGACGGGATCGGATCCTTGAACGGATATGCCTACTTCAATCCTCGGACCGTCGTCGAGACTGCTGCGAAGATCACCGCGGAGGTCGGCCTGAAGAACGATCCGAGCCGCCGCGATTACGCGATGAAGACCCTCGGATACGCCGATCTCACGTTCCGCAGACTCCGGACCTTCACGCCTAAGGCGGGGACCTATTACCTGTTGAGGACGACGGGACTGGCTTCCAACACCGTCATCGAGGAACGCATCCTGACGACCGACGCGAACGGACTCTTGACCGTGCCGAAGGTCGAACTCAGCCGGACTCCCCGGAGGCTCACGATCGTCCCGATGAACCTGACTCTCCCCTACAACCACATCGGGGGCTCGCGTTCGGTGGGAGGGAGCCTGGCGGTCAGTCTGGAGGCGAAGGGCGGCCAGCCGGCCATTCTCACGGTGGGCACGAGGAAAGGGGCCATCTCGACCCCCTTCGGGGTCTGGGGGATCCTGGATCCGATCATCGCCTGGGCCGGGGTCACGCCGAAGACGGGGATCGTTCAACTCTTCATGAGGGTTCCCTCGGATCCGAGGCTCCGGGGGCTCACCCTCCTGGCCCAGTCCATGGTCGGAACGAAGTTCGCCCCCCTCGTCTCGTTCAAGATCCGCTGATCCCGTCCAAGGGGGGCGATGTCGCGGATCGAACGAGGTCGGGAAAGCGCTTCCTGATCCATGAGACCAGGGGGAGGAGGTTCCGGCCCGGGCATGCCGTCGCTCCCGGACCTTTCGGATGGATCTCCCTGTGCGTGAGTATGCGGGCGGGGGGGATCCGGTATCGAGAGGTCAGGGCGAGAAGGAGATTCAGGAGCGCCTCGGTTTGAGGGCGGGTCGCGAACTGCCCCCCTCCTCTTCCCGGCTGGAAATTCCCGAGCAGGCAGATTCCGATGTTGTGACGGTTCGTCGAGCCGTTTCCCGCATGGGCTCCCTGGAATCGGAACTCACGTCCTTCGAAGACTCTTCCCATCCTGTCGATCAGGAAGTGGTACCCGATATCCGCCCAGTGCATGTCGCGGATATGGTTGCGTTGGATCGCTCTCAACTGGGATTCCGCGTCCGAACCGTCATCGGCGGCCAGCATCGCGCTGTGATGAATCGTGATCTTCGTGGGACGGCCCATCGGGTCCATACGGCTCGCATCCCCCCGCCGGCTCTTCCACTGGGCGCGGGTGATCAGGGGAGGCATGGGAAAGATCCGGTTCGCGGGGATGGAAACCGTCTTCTCCGGCAGTCCCCACCGTTTCCGCAGCCCGGCGACGAGCTTCCCGAACCTGTTCCTTCCTCCTTTCTCCACGGCCGCATCGAGGGACTTGACGGCCCCGATCCTGTCTCCTCGTTCCATCTCGATGCGCGCCCTGAGGATCCAGGCGAGGGGCGCGGCCTCGGAGACTCCCGCGTGGTCCCTGACGAGGGCGTCCAGGGTGGATAGAGCCCGCTCCCTCTTGCCGAGCAGAGATTGGAGACGTGCGATTCTGAGTTCGAGGGCGGCTTCCTCTTGTCGATCCAGGCGGAACGTTCGTTTTCCGGATTCGAGCCTCTCCTGTAGGCCTTGCAGTTCGAGGCTGGCCGATCCCCGCGGGACCGCCAGCAAGGATTCCGCGGAGAGAGGAGGTGCGGGGAAGAGGGGGGAGGAATAGGGCCCCGGTCGCGAACGGCAGCCCAGGAGGGAGGCCGTGAGTCCCAGAATCAGGATTCCGCCCTTGAGATGCATGCGCTTCCCCTCCGTTTCCGCTCACGAGACGGGAGACCTTCCCGAAAGGGCGATCATAACGGCCGCAGGGGAACGGGCCAGGATCGGCTTCCGCGTTTCGGGTCTTCCCGTGGCCCCTCGGGTTCAGGAATCCTCCCGGGATGTCCGAAGGAATCAGAGATCCCCGATGTCGTCACCTTAGACCTCGGGATTGGAATCCTGGAGTGCCAGATGAATGCAGAAGTCGACCTGGAGCTGAACGGCGAACTGGATTTCCTTCGCCTCGCCTGGCAAGCCGCGGAATGCGTCCTGGATCGGATCCTCTTCGAGGAGGACGAGGAACAGTGTCGCTACAACCTTCTGCTGGCTATACAAGAAGCCTTGACGAACTCCCTCCGGCACGGATACGGGGATGAGGCCCCGGAACGGAAGTGGATCGGTCTCCGGATCCGGGTGCACGAAGGCTGTCTCAGGATCGAGATCCGTGACCGGGCCTTCCCCTTCGACCCGACCGTCGTGCCGGATCTCCAGGACACTCCGGAAGGTGAGGTCCTTCCTGAAGGTGGATACGGACTCAGGATCATCCGCGCCGTCACGGACCGTCTGACCTATCGGCGGGAAGAGGAGATGAACGTCTTGGTCCTCGAGAAACAGCTCCTCGGAGCCGTCACGAGAGCCTGAGGCGGCGAAAGATACGATGATCGGGGTCGGTTTGAGGGACCTGGCGGACGGGCTCGCCCTGGTCGCCACGCACTTTTCGCGTGGGGACGGGGAGGAGGCTTTTTACATCCTGGACGAGAATTTCCAGGTGCTCGCCCGGGGGGGCGCCGCTTCTCTGGATCGCCGCCGCGCTCTCGTTTCCACCTCCGAATCGGGGAAGCCTCGGCTTCGACTCGACAAGGATCGGATCGGAGTGCTCGAGAGCGTCGATCTTTCCAACGGGGAGCAATGTCACGTCGTCGTGACCTCGGGGAAGGAGGGGGATCTCGAGCGGTTGAAGGTCTTCGCGGCCTGGCTCGGCGATGTCCTCCAAAGGGAGGGACTCAGGGATTTCGAGTCCGAGGATACGACGGCCCACCTCCTGGGGTGCTTCGAGCAGATTCGCGCGGTGCACGACTTGGCGGACCGGCTTCCCGAACGGGAAAGCGCCTCGGAGATGGCGAGGTTGTGTCTCCGATCCCTGATCCGAGCGGTTCCGGCACGCCGCGCAGGGGTCTATTTCGAAGGAGGGGGGGAGGGTGAAGGGCTGACGCTCCTGTTCGATGAGCAGGGTCGGGACTGCGAGGAAGAGCTTCCTCCGCGCCCGATCGTACTCGGCCCGACCCGCGAAGTCCTGGAGACGGGGACCGTGGCCTATGGTCCGATCGACCGGTACGGGATTCCTCCGGGAAGCCTGGAGGAGCTTGCGGAGAGAGATCTCTGCATCGTTCCGATCGGTCAGGGGAGGGGCCCGAAGGGCGCTCCCTTGGGAGCGATCTTCCTCTTCGACCATATTCGGTCGGTCGGCGGGCGATGCATCCCCTTCGGGAATCCGGAAGCGGAGATGGCCCAATCGGTGGCCGTGCTTCTCGGGTTGGCGGTCGACACCCGAAGAAGGGTCGCCGCGGAAAAGGAACTCCAGATCGCCCGGACGATCCAGGAGACCTTGAATCCGCGAAACCCTCCTCGTTGGAGGGGCTTGGAACTCGCGGGCGTGAACCGCCTCGCGAATCAGGTCGGCGGCGACTACTTCGACTGGCTGGAAGGGCCTCGGGGGAGGAAGCATTTACTGATCGCTGACGTCTCCGGACACAACATGGCCTCAGCCATGGCCATGGTCATGGCCAGGTCCCAGATCCGCCTCTTGGTCGAAAGCGAATCCTCTCCTTCGGCCATCCTCGGAAGACTCGCTGCGGCCTTGCACAAGGACTTGACCCGGAACGAACTCTTCCTGACCGCATTCCACATGACCCTCGAGAAGAGTCGCACAGGTTGGGTCATGCGGTACACGAATGCAGGGCACAACCCGCCTTTGCTCCTTCGGGCGGACGGTTCCCTGGAATGGTTGGAAGGGGGAGGACCCGTCGTCGGCTTCCTCCCCTCCGTCGAATACGAGGAAATGAAAGGCCGGTTGGAGCCGGGGGACCTGCTGGTGCTCTACACGGACGGGGTCACCGAGGCCCAGGATCCACGCGGCGAGATGTTGGGGGAAGAAGGTCTCAGGGTCCGCGTCGGGGACCTCCGGGACGAATCCGCGGAAGGGATCCTCGGGGGGATCCTCGAAGCGGTGGAAGCGCGGAGCGGCCCCGGCGGACAGGAGGACGACGTCACCGTACTCGTACTCAAGGTTCCGGGGGGGGGGGCGCCGAAAGAGGACATCGAGGAGCCTGCATCATGACCGAAAACCTCAAGGTCCTTGTCGTCGACGACGAGCCCTTCATCCTCCGTTCCTTGACCTTCGTCCTCCAGAAGGGGGGGTTCGAGGTCCTGGAGGCGCGGGATGGAGAGGAGGCCCTCGAGATGATCCGGCGTCACCGTCCCGGTCTCGTGTTCCTGGACGTTATGATGCCGAAAATGAACGGATACGACGTCGTCCGCGAGGTCCGCGAGGACGAGGAATTGAACGAGGTCCATGTCATTCTGTTGACGGCGAAGGGTCAGGAATCGGACCGGGCCCTGGGCCTGGACGCGGGCGCCAACGATTACCTGACGAAACCCTTCAGCCCCAGCAGGATTCTCCAGATGGCCAAGGAGGTCCTGGAGGGCTGAGCCTCGCGGAGCCCCCGCGTCCGGTCTCGGTCCGGGAAAAAAGGATCGGATGGCCGTGGGGAAAGCGGGCGGCGGATGGACGTGAAAGCCTCGGGGCATTCCGGAGGCTCCGAGGAAAACCCTTTCGAGGCGGAGGAGTTCGGCCCAATATGCGGGTATGGAAGCTTCCCGTCCCTTCGTCTTCGATACCGGAGAGAGCGATTTCACGACCACGGTCCTCGATGCGAGCCGGAGGGTCCCGGTGCTCGTCGATTTCTGGGCGGATTGGTGCGGTCCGTGCAAGGTCCTCGGCCCTCGGCTTGAGGCTCTTGCCGAGGAGTACGGGGGGGGGTTCCTTCTCGCCAAGGTCGATACCGAGAAGGAGGTCCGCCTGGCGACTGCCTTCCAGGTCCAGAGCATCCCCTTCGTCGTGGCCTTCAAGGACGGAAGACCCGTGGACGCCTTCATGGGGGCCCTTCCCGAACCCAAGCTCCGTGATTTCCTCGACCGGATCGGGGCCGCACTCAGGGGCGCTGCGGAGAAGGAGGAGCCGACGGGAGCCGCGGGGCCTCTCGAGGAGGCTCTCGATCGGATTCGGGAAGGCGATCCCGAGGGCTTGAAGGAGGCGATGGAGGGCCTTTCCGGGATCGAGGAGGAGGGGCCGGATCAAGAAGACGCGCGCCGCTTGGAGGAGGCCCTTTCCTTTTTCGTGACCGACCCTCCCCCGGGGGAGGAGGCGGCGGAGGCCCTGCGATCCGCCCGCGGGGCCTGGGTCGCGAAGGACCTCCCCAGGTCGATGGAACTGCTCCTGGAGTCGATCGCGGCCGATCGAGGGTTTCGGGACCAGTTGGCCAGGAAGGCCCTCGTCGTCCTGCTGAGGGCTCTCGAGGACCGCAGCGCGGAACTCGTCGAGGAGACCCGGAGCCGCCTGGCGAATCTCCTCTACTGATTTCCGGATCCTCGTTCGAGGGTGGTCGAGGGACTTCCCTGGCTCGGAAGGAGCCGCTCCAAGAGGCGCGGAGGCCCTCGACCCCTCGCGGAACCGATCCGGAAGTTACAAGCCCGACACGTTCCGAGGCCGCATCGCCACTGCTTCGCATTAGAATGGCGGCAGGGTTTCCGCCCCGGGGCGATCACCTTTCTCGTTTCCCGTTCCGCGTGGACCCTCCCGGTTCCCTCGTTCCCTTCCTATCGAATCCCCGCTTCCGGAGCTTCTCCACCGGAAGTGCTTCTCCAAGGAGGCTCGTCGATGACGACCCAGATCACCGGACCGGTCTTCACCCGGCATCGCGCTTCCGCAGTGCGCGGCGGCGGAGGGATCTCCAACCCCCAGATGGCCAATGAAGACCTGACGCCATGGCAACCGACGGCGACCGATCCCTGGGACGAGAAGAAGGCCCGGCACCTCTTCCGCCGGGCCGGCTTCGGAGGACGCCCGAGCGAGATCGCCACCCTCGTCAAGTTGGGGGTGGACCGCGCGGTGGACCTCTTCCTGGTCGTTCCCAACCTCACGATCCCCGAAACCGGGACACACATGTTGCCCACCGGGGAAGTCCTCAACCTGAGCACCTATTCCGGCCAGGTCGCGGCCTGGCTGTGGCTCATGGCGAACTCCTCCTGGCAACTCCAGGAGAAGATGGCGCTCTTCTTCCATGACCATTACGCGACCGGGATCAACAAGGTCCGCTACCCGGAGATGATGGGAAAGCAGATCAACCTGTTCCGAAGGACGGCGCTCGGACGCTTCCGGGACCAGTTGATCGCCGTCTCCGCGGATCCCGCGATGCTCTACTGGCTCGACAACCGCCTCAACCGTCGGGGGAGGCCGAATGAGAACTACGGTCGGGAGATCATGGAGCTGTTCTCGATGGGGGTCGGGAACGGATACACCGAAAACGACGTGAAGGAAGCTGCGCGGGCCTTCACCGGCTGGACGGCGATTCTCGGCTACTTCTATTTCAACCCCTCGGCGCATGACTCGGGGAACAAGACCTTCCTGGGTTCGACGATCACCGGAAGAACGGGAACCTCCGGGGTCCTCGAGGGCTTCGATGTCGTCGACATCATCCTCAAGCAGAAGGCGCCGGCCGAGTTCATGGTCAAGAAGATCTGGGAGTGGTTCGTCTACGAGAACCCGAGCCGGGTCCTGATCACGAAGCTGGCGAACAGGTTCCGGCAGGACGGCTACAACTTCCGATCTTTGATGGAGTTGATCTTCCGTTCGAAGGCTTTCTATTCCTCCTCGGCGATGAAGGCCCTCGTCAAGAACCCGGTCGAATACGTTATCGGGGCCCTTCGGAACACCGATCAGCGCAACGTCAGCTACACGAGGGTCGCGAACCGATTCCTCCGCATGGGGTGGCCGCTGCTCAACTTCGCGGGTCCCGACGGCCTGCCCGACGGCACGTCTTGGATCAATTCCCAAAACGTCATCAATCGATCCAACTTTGCCTCCGAACTCAATACCCGGAGCACGAGGGGCTATCTGCGGACCGTCATCAGCGGGTTCTACCTGAACCGCCATGATTGGGTGGCCGAAGCCAAGACCCTGGGGCTCACGACTCCGACGAAGATCGTCGACCACTACCTGAAACGGCTCGTGGACGGGGAAGTGCCCGCCTCCGTCAGGACGGCCTTGATCGATTACATGACCCGGACCGACACGGGTCGGCTCACCTGGAATCTGACGCTCTACGGACAGCAGAAGATCTCCGGGCTCGTTTACCTGATCATGAATCTTCCCGAATACCACATGAACTGAGGAGGCGACGATGGAAACCACGAGACGAGAACTCCTCGCGGGCGGCCTCGGCGCCGGCCTCGCACTCCCCCTGGTCCGGGGCGGGCTCGCCCCTTCCTGGATGACCGCCGGGAGCGGCACGGAAGACATCCTGGTCATCCTGCAGCTTCGTGGAGGGAATGACTTCATCCACAACCTTTTCCATCCAGACGAGCCGAAGTACGCCGCCGCGCGGCCGACCTTGAAGATTCCGAAGACCAAGGCCATCCAGCTGCAGACCAACGGGGCCCTGTACCTGAATCCGAACCTGGCCGCGTTCAAGGCCCTGTTCGATGCCGGAGATCTGGCGATCATCCCCGGGGTCGGCTACCCCAATCCCAACTTTTCCCATTTCCGCTCCCTCGACATCTGGGCGACGGCGGATCCTACGGCCACCTCGGCCTATTCCGGGTGGCTGGCCCGTTACCTGCAGAAGGCCTATACGGGAGGGTTCGGCGTGCCGGCGATGGACTTTGAGAGTTCCCTGAACCGCTGGTTCACCGGGAATCCCGTCCCCACGTTCACGAGCATCTCGACCTTCCAGTTCCTTCCGGATCCCGCGACCAGTTTCGATCGGAAGCTGGAGATCGCGCTCCTCGAGTCGAATGCGAAGGCCCTGCGCCCTCTGGCGGGCCCCAACCTGAAGTTCGTCGCGAATGCCGTCGGGAAGACCCCCGGGGATGTCGGCCTGATCCAGAAGACGGGCGCCAACTACAAGCCCCTGGTCACCTATCCCTCCGCGAATTCGAAGGAGCGCGCGGTCTCGAAATACCTCCAGATGGCGGCCCGCTACATCACCGGCGGCCTCCGTACGCATCTCTACCAGATGTCCATCGGAGGTTTCGACAACCATGCGAACGAGGTCACCTCGACGGATCCGACCGCCGGAACCCTGAACGAGTTGCTCGCGGCGGTGAGCAAGGGGGTCAAGGCCTTCCTGGACGATCTCAAGAAACAGGGGGTGACCCGGAAGGTCGTTGTCATGGTCTTCTCGGAGTTCGGCCGCCGGGTCGGCGAGAACGGGAACCTGGGAACCGACCACGGAGCGGCGGGCATCACCTACGTCGCGGGAACCCCCGTCAAGGGCGGACTCCATGGCGCCTATCCGGACTGGACGAAATACAGCGGGCCCGCGTGGAACCGCGTGAACTTCGCCTACACGACGGATTTCCGTTCGGTCTATGCGACCTTCCTTGAGAGGTACTGGCTCGTGAACTCCGCGCTGGTCCTCGGGAAGAAGTGGACCCCGCTCTCCTTCCTGTGATCCGGCCCTGGGGGAAGGGTACGGCAGCCGGGGATTACCTCTCCGGCTTCTCCTTCCCTTCTCCGCCGGGGTTCCCGGGATCCTCGTCCTGGAGCCGGAGTTCGACCGGGTCCGGGCCCGGGAGGATCCATGACCTCCGTGCGAGTTCGGACCGCGTTCCGCGGCTTCGCTGGGCTTCGCAGCGAAAACCGAGGTCGGGAGGGAGCCCGTCGAACTGGAATTCCCCCCGCTCATCGCTCAGAAGATCCTTGCGCAACAGGGCGAGGATTGGGGACTCCTTTACTCCGGCGACCGGCCTCAACCTGACGACTACTCCGGGGGCGGGGCGACCGTCGGGGGCCTTCACGATCCCGTGGATCCTCGCTCCCTTGTCGAGTTCCAGGTGGAGTTCCGATTCCTCGCCCGCCCGGATCCGGATCTCCGCTGCAGCCGGCACGAGACGCGGCCCCGTCGCGAGGACGAGGTGCCTTCCGGCCGGGAGCCGTGGCAGATAAGCGCGCCCCCTCCGGTCGGGGAAGGCGAGCCTGGAGGGGAGCAGAGAGGTCCAGTCCGCGGCCAATCCCTCGAGGGATCGCGGGCGGATCCGGAGCCTGAGGTCGAACGGAGGGGAAAGGTCGTTCGTCCGGACCTCGAGGGCGAGGGAGCCGGTCGGGATTCTTGAGAATCCCGCCGTGCGGGCCCCGCTGCGGACCGGAGCGAGGTAACGGAAGGAAGTCCCCGCGGACTCCAGGAGGAGGTCACCCGGGGGCAGCCCGGCCAGGGTCCGGGCTCGGGGTTCCAGGTAGCAGTCGAAGCGGGAGGGGAGCGGGCCCGCCCTCCGATGCCCGAGGATGTGGAGAGGGGGGCGGGGGGAGGGGAGTCCCTCGAGTTCGAGTGTCCTCGGAGTCCAGGGGGGAAGATCCAGGACCCTGTCCTCTCCTTCCGCGGGGAGGGCGAGGTCGAAGGCGGGCCCGGTCCCGGCCCGGGATTCCCAGCGGACCCGGAGAAGGAGGCCCAGGGCCGGGATCGTGCAGGGGCCCTCCCCTGGATCGAGGAAGGCCGCTCCGGGAGGGGCGAAGGAGGTCGGGAGACGGAGACGCCCTCCCTCGGGAACCCGGGCCTCGGGGAAGAAGACCCTGCGCGGGGGCGACCAGCGGGGGCGGATCGTGAAAGTTTCCCGGGGCCGGAGACGCAACTCGGCCTTCCAGGAGAAGGCGTCCTCCCGGACCAGGAGGAGCCGGTAGGGGCCCGGGGGAAGGAGCAGGCGGAGTCCCCGGCCTTCATCCGAGGTTCCGTGGAGATGGAGAAAGGATCCTCCGGTCTCCCGATCCCTGGCGAAGCAGGTCCATCGGAAACGGTGCCCGGGGTCTCCGGGGATCACGAGCGTGGAGGCGGGAAAGAGACGGAGCGCCGAGAGGGAATGGGGACTCCTGCGGTGAAGGATCGTGGAGACCCGTCCCTCCCCCGGGGCGACCGCCCAGATCCGGTAGAGGTTCCCGGGGGGGACCTTGAGTCTCCATCGATTCCGGGAATCCGTCCGGGTTTCGTAGATCTTCGTCCGGCCGAAACCCGGATCGGAGGGGAGGTCCGTCTCGAAGACCTCCTCTTCGGCTCGGGCGAGCACGAGGGTCCTTCCTGGCGAACCCCCCTCCACCCTCCCTCGCAACACGAGCCCTCCCGCCGGGGTCTGCGCCTGGCAGAGGAAGAGGGGGAGGAGGAGGAGCATCGGATCAGAGTTCGGATCGCCGCGTCAGGATCCGGGAGACGAGGCCGTAGTCGACGGCTTCCTCCGCGTCCAGCCAGAAGTCGCGGGAGGCGTCTTCCAGGACCTCCGCTTCCTTCTTCCCCGTGGCCTCGGAGACGATGTGGTTGTAGCGGTCCCTGAGCTTGAGGACCTGCTGGGCGGTGATCCGCAGGTCCGAGGCGGTCCCCTGCCCCGCGGTCGAGGGCTGGTGGATCAGGAAGCGGCTGTGGGGGAGACAGAGCCTAGACTCCCGGTCGCCGGCCAGGAAGACGAGGACGGCGGCCGAGGCGCAGAGCCCGTTCACGATCGTCCGCACCGGGCAGCGGACGAAGCGGATCATGTCGTACATCGCGAAACCCGAGTCCGCGCTCCCCCCGGGGGAATTGATGTAGACGGAGATCGGGGATTCCGGATCCTTGTCCTCGAGGAGGAGAAGCTGTCCGACCACCGTCCGGCACATCTTGTCGGTCACGGGGCCGCTGACCAGGAGGGTCCGCGATTCGAGGAGTTCATGCTCGATCCCCGGGGACCAGGGCCCTTCGCGCTTCTGGGTCTCCTCGTCGTCTTGCTGGCGGGTCGGGGTGCCGGTGATGTCCACGCGAGTCCTGTCCTGAACCATGCTCGTTCGATACCTCGGGTTGGGGCGGGTGTTCCGCCGGGTTGTCGGGGTCCTGCGCTCCCGCCCTCGGAGGCCGGATTCCCCGGCCCCCGCGGGAGGAGAACGTCCGGACCCGCCGGATGTTCTCGGGTTCCCATTCTTAGGGCCCCTTTCCTTATCGACCAAGCATTCCCCTCTCCGGAGGGTCCGGGGCCGCGAGACCGAAGTCCCGATGGGGCGGAGGGATTCGGCTCCCGGGGCTCGGAGGGGAGGGCCGGGAAGGGGAAGGAGGGGGGAGACTCCGGGAATTTTTCGTCCCTCGCTGGCGGATCTCCATGGTCTGTGCTAACAAGGTAGCAGCGATCCCCGGCGGAAGCCGGGAGCTCGCGACGGGAGAAGCGGGAGGCTTCCCCCGTAAACGGCAAGGATCCTACGATCGGGGCTAAGGAGCCCCCCTGCCGATGGTCGAAACGATCCATGCCGGTCGTCCACCCGGACTCCCGACCTTTCCGGCGCCGCCGCTCTCGAAAAGAAGTGACGGGGCTGTGCGGAGGGAGACCGCCGAATCCAGGGACCCCGTTCCGGATGCGGCGAGGAGTCCGTTCGAATGCGGGATTTCCGCGGAGCGCGGTCCCGGCCGCAGGCTCCGCATCCAACTGCAGAATGGAAAAGGGTGACCTCGGAGCCGGGCGGTTTCCGGAGTGACCCGCACACGTTCGCCAACCCTTGGTAAGCACCGGTCCGGTTTCCTCCTGCGGAGGGGCCGGGAGCGTGCAAGGAAGGTCCGTGTTGACCGAGACCACCACGAACACGAAGAAGAAGCCGTACGGAAACAAACGGCGAGGGAACCGCCGGAGGAACCAGAGAAAACGCCGGCTCAGTCCCAACCAGATGCCCAAGATCGAAGGGCCGACCGAACCCGGCGGCGGAGTCCTCGAACTCCAGAACGACGGGAGCGGCTTCCTCCGATTCTATGAGAACAGCTACCTGGCCGGAGAGGAGGATATCTACGTTCCCCCGTTCCTGATCCGAACCCACGGGCTCCAGTACGGGTCCTACATCGAGGGCCTGGTCGCCCAGCCTCGTAAGCCCGGCCAGAAGCGGCTGCTGGCCGAGGTCACGAAGGTCGACGGGATGGATCCCGAGGAGAGGCGGAAGCTCCCCCCCTTCGGGCGCCTGACCGTCGTCGATCCCCAGCCCCAATTCGTTCTCGAATCCGGGGACGGGGACCTGAGCCTTAGGATCGTGGACCTTCTCGCCCCGATCGGATACGGGCAGCGGGGCCTGATCGTCGCCCCCCCGCGTTCCGGCAAGACCGTCCTTCTTCAGAAGGTTTCGAATGCGATCGCTCAGGCCGACCCCGACTGCCACCTCATCGTCCTCCTGATCGACGAACGCCCCGAGGAGGCCACGGGCTGGCGCAGGTCGGTGGGGGACGGCGGGGAAGTGCTCGTCTCGACCCTGGACGAGGGGCCCCGGAACCACGTCAAGCTCTCCGAGATCACCCTCCAGCGGGCCATGCGGTTGGTCGAATGCGGGAAGGACGTCGTCATCGTCCTGGACTCGATCACCCGGCTCGCCCGCGCCTACAACTCGGAGAATCGAGGCGGCGGAGGCATCCTCTCCGGCGGGCTCGGGGCCAAGGTCCTCGAAAAGCCGAAGAAGTTCTTCGGCTCCGCCCGCAACATCGAGAACGGCGGTTCCCTGACGATCCTGGGGACGGCCCTGATCGAGACCGGTTCGAAGATGGACACCGTGATTTTCGAGGAGTTCAAGGGGACAGGGAACATGGAACTGGTCCTGTCCCGGCAACTCGCCGAGCGGAGGATCTTCCCCGCCTTCGACATCGAACTCTCGGGAACCCGCAAGGAGGAACTCCTGCTGCCGAAGCCCGTCCTCGATCGGGTCTACACCCTGAGGCGGGTCCTCGCGACGATGCATTCCCTGGATTCGATGCCCCTGCTCCTCGAGAAACTGGGCCAGACCAAGAGCAACGCCGAGTTTCTGGCTTCCTTCCGGGTGAACCAGTAGGGACCGGGACCCGCTCCAAAGCCTCGTCTTCGGGCGGTGTCGAGTTCGGTTTTCGCAGAAAGTCCGGAAGGTCCCCCGGGGAGGCCGGGCGTTTCCCCTCGAAAAGAGCCCCGGGGCGGGAGTATCCCATCCGGAAATGCGTCGGGCGGGGCCTGGTCTCTTGCAAGCCTTTCCGGGGACCCGAGCTTCGTTGACAGTCCGAAGGAAGGTTCCTACTCTCTTCCCTCCCTTTGGTTTCCGTCCGTCCGGTCCCCTCCCCCCCGAATCCCGGGACCGGCGGTTCCGAGGGGGTCCGTCCCCCTCCGACCGCCCGGCGGAAAGCCGGATTCCCGGATCCTTCTGAGAGCGATACGCCGATGATCCAGGTTGAGAATCTCGTCAAGTACTACGGGACCTTCGCGGCCCTCCAGGGGATCGATTTCCAGGTCCCCTCGGGGCAGGTGCTCGGCTTCCTCGGACCCAACGGAGCCGGCAAATCGACGACGATGAAGATCCTGACCGGCTACCTGATCCCCAGTTCGGGAACGGTCACGATCGACGGCATCGACGTCCTCGAGGATCCGATCCGGGTCCGGAAGAAGGTCGGCTATCTCCCCGAGAACAACCCTCTCTACCACGACATGCGGGTCGACGATTACCTGGGGTTCATCGCCGACGTCCGCGGAATGTCGTCGGGCGGAAGCAAGACCTCCGCGATCGACCGTGTCGTCGATGTCTGCGGCCTGAAGCGGGTCTGGCGGAAGGGGATCAAGGAGCTGTCGAAGGGTTTCCGGCAGAGGGTCGGCCTCGCCCAGGCGATGATCCACGACCCCGAGATCCTGATCCTCGACGAACCGACCTCGGGACTCGATCCGAACCAGATCGTCGAAATCCGCGAGCTGATCCGCTCCCTCGGGGCGGACCGGACCGTTCTCCTCTCGACGCACTACCTCCAGGAGGTCGAGGCCACATGCGATCGGATCATGATCATCGCCCATGGCCGGATCGTCGCGGACGGCACCCTCGAGGAGCTGACGGGCAGCCTCCCTCCCGGCGAACTGAAGGTCACGGTCAAGGGGCCCAGGGAGGATGTCGAGAAGCAGTTCGCCGAACTCTTCCCCGGAGGGGAGGTCCGCTTCCGGCCGGCCGAACACGACGGCGAGGTGTCCCTGCGGATCGAATCCAAGCCGGAAAACGACGAAAACGTGCTCGAGGCCGTCTTCGACCTCGCCAAGGGGAATGGATGGAAGCTGCTCGAACTCCACAGGGAGAATGCGACCCTCGAGCAGGTCTTCCGCAGGCTGACGATGGATCCGGTCGAACAACCGCTCGTCATGGGAGGTTCCGGTGTCTGATACCCTGGTGATCCTCAAGCGCGAGTTCCGCTCCTATTTCCTCTCCCCGATCGCCTACGTCGTCGGCGCCCTCTTCCTCGGCATCGGCGGATGGCTGTTCTTCGAGGGCCTGTTCTTCGATACGGGACAGGCGGCCGAAGCCAAGATGGAGTCCTACTTCGGTCTTCTTCCCCTCTTCTTCATGGTCCTCGTGCCGGCGCTCTCGATGCGGCTCTGGGCCGAGGAGCGGAAGCTGGGGACCCTGGAACTCCTGATGACCTTCCCGGTCAAGACGATGCACCTGATCCTCGGGAAGTTCTGCGGAGCGCTCTGCTTCGTCGCCGTGCTCCTGGCCCTGACCCTGTTCTACCCCGTGACCCTGGCGTCCCTGGGCAACCTGGATTGGGGGCCGGTGCTCGGGGGCTATCTCGCGACCCTGCTCCTGGCCGCTTCCTACCTCGCGCTGGGGATGTTCATTTCGAGCCTGACGCAGGACCAGATCATCGCCCTCCTCGTGACGGTCTCGGTCCTCCTCCTCCTGATCCTGATGCGGCAGGTCGGCATGCTCATCGGTCCGTGGTGGGCCGAGGTCTTCGCGATCGCGAGCCCCCGCGAACATTTCAGTTCGATCGCCCGCGGAGTCATCGATCTCCGCGACATGCTCTATTACGGCGCCTTCTGCGGGTTCTTCCTCTACCTGAATTCCCTGGTCCTCGAGGCCAAGAAGCAAGTCGGCTGAGGCGAGGGAGGGTGCGAAGATGACAAAGACGGAACGGAAACTCAGCTACGCCGAGACCCACGGGACCGGGAACCTCCTCGTCACGATCCTCCTCGTGCTCGGGATCCTCGTCGAGATCCTCTACTTGACGAAGGACGTCTCGATCCGGCTCGACCTGACCGAGGAAGGCCTCTACAGCCTTTCGCCTTCGACGAAGAAGGTCCTGAACAAGCTCGAACAGCCTCTCGTCATCGAGGCCTACCTGAGCAAGAAAATCCCGGGCTTCATGGTCGAGGAGCGCAAGAAGATCCGCAACCTGCTCGACGAATACAAGCAGGCCGGACGAGGGAAGGTCAAGCTGGTCTTCCTCGATCCCCTCGAGGACCAGACGATTCGTGACAAGGCCGCGCGCCTCGGGATCCAGGCCTCCCAGATGCCCGATGTCAGTTCGGGAAGCTTCTCGGTCATGGAGGTCTGGCAGGGGCTCCGGATGACCTACGGCGGGGACAAGCAATACGTCGTACAGGTCATCCCCAACGCCTCCGCCCTGGAGTCGACCCTGACCCCGAAGATCCAGGAACTCGTCCTCGGCCGGCGGCCCAAGATCGCGATTCTCTCCCGGAAGACGCAACCGGCGCCGACGAACCCCTTCATGGCCCAGCAGCAGCGCGGAGGTCCCGGATGGGATCTCGTCCAACGGCCGATGCAGGGGCGTTTCGATATCGTCCAGATGGACGTCTCCGACGGGAAGCTTCTGCCCGAGGATCTCGATCTGCTGGTGCTGATCGAACCCAAGAAGCTGACCGACTGGGAGAAATACTGCATCGACCAGCATGTCATGCGAGGGGGGAACCTCCTCGTCCTCGAGGATGTCGCCGATTATCAGGTCGACAATTTCGGCAGTTTCATGCGCAACAGCTTCGATCTGGACGCGGCCGACTCGGCCTACAAATGGAAGGACCAGCTGGCGGCGTATGGGGTCGAGGCCAGCGGGAAGCTCGTGGCGGATCTCCTCCAGCAGGCGATGCTTCCCTACTACAAGATCGGCTATCAGATGGGCCAGCCAACCCTGGCCGGCATCGTTCCCTATCCCTACTGGTTCCGGATCCTTCCGGTCGACTGGTCGGAATACGCGAGCAAGCTTGTCGACGATCCTTCCGCGGCCCCCGAACTCGCGAAGCGCCTCGGTCCGTCGATCGATCCGAAGCATCCGGTCCTCGAAGGCTTGCAGAAGATCCGGGTGTTCTGGCCGACCGAGGTGAATCTCGCGGAGAAACTCCCCGAGGGCGTCGAGGGGAAGGTCCTTCTCCGGTCCTCGGCGCTCGGACTCGTCGAGGACCCGCCGCAGAGCGCCGTGCCCGACGCGCCCGGGTTTTTCAAGGGTCTGGCGGATCGTCTCAAGAACGAGCCGAAACGTCAGATCCCCTTGATGGTCGCTCTCAAGGGGAAGTTCCCCTCCTTCTTCAAGGGCAAACCGATGCCGGAGCGGCCGGGACAGGAGAAGGAGAGCGACGAGAACGGAGGTCTTCTGCAAGGAACCGAGACGGGGGGCGACGCGCCGGCGGCCCAGGATTCCGGAGGGAAGACCGGAAAGTCCGGGACCGCCGGGGACCAGGCCGGGGAGAAGGCGGGGGACCAGGCCGGGGAGAAGCCCGATGCGAATGCGGCTCCCCAGGGGCCTCCGGCTCCGGAGGGCGGAGCCGGGGAGCAGGCCGAAAAGGGCGGGAAGGACGAGCTTCCGGCCAGGATCGACCAGGGAGAGAAGGAGTGCCGGGTCGTCGTCGTCGGGGACAGCAGCTTCATCCGGGATGACTTCCTCCAGGGTGTCGGTCCGGCCCGACAGCCCAACAGCGGACAGGGGGGACCGGCCCTGTTCATGAACCTGCTCGATTGGTTGACGATGGATCTCGACCTCGTCGAACTCCGGACTCAGAGGACCGTGGATCGGACGATGACCTACGTCTCCCAGGATTTCCTGGGCGAGTCACAGGAGGAATACAAGGAACGGGTCGCGGCGAAGAAGACCCTCCTCCGGTTCCTGAACGTTCTCGGGCCCGTCATTCTTCTCGTCGCCTTCGGGTTCCTGACCTGGTCCAAGCGGATCGGGGAGAAGCGGCGCTTCCTGGCCGAGGTCCAGGCCGACCTCGACAAGAGGGAAGTGGTGAAGGGAGGTGCGAAGTGAGGAATCAGTATTTGCTTCTGGTCGTCTTCCTCGGCCTCGGGGTTCTCTCCGTCGTCAAGGCCGTCGCGGACCGCAAGGACTACGTCTCGATCGAATCGATCCCCCGGATGTTCCCCGGCTTCACGGCGGACAACGTCTCGAAGATCGTGATCTCGAAACCGAAAGGGGAGGCTAAGGTTCCGGGGTCCGAGGAGGAGATTCCGAGGGAATCCCTGGCCTTCGTCCGGCAGGAAGGGAAGTGGATTCTCGGCTCCGGCAACTTCGCGGGGATTCCGGCCAGGGAGAGCGAGATCAAGTCCCGGATCCTGGAGAAGATCCCCGAGATCGAGATCTCGACCTCCTCGCTGATCGTCGAGAAGGCGGACGACATCAAGCTCAAGGACTTCGAACTCGACGAGGCTTCGGCGGCCCTGATCGAATGTTACGGAGCCGACGGGGGAATGCTCGCGGGCCTCTACATCGGACGTACGGCCGGCGGGGCGGATCTGGGGGAGAAGTCGGCGGACGGAGTCTTCGTTCGAAAGAAGGGGGACAAGCTCGTCGTGAGGTTCGAGGACCGCTTCGACCTCGATCTCGATCCTCAATCCTGGATCGATAAATCGATGCTGGACCTTCCCGAGGCGGATATCCGGGAGATCACCCTTCGGAACGAGAAGGGGGAAATCCAGTTCAAGCGTGAGGAAGGCAAGGGTTGGAAGGCGGTCAAGGGTAAGCCGAAGGACATGGGCAAACTCCGCGAATTCGAGGTCACCGCGCTCCTCGGGCGGGCGCGGAGCGTCTACGCCCAGGACTTCATCGCGATCAACGACCCGAAGCTCTGGCCTCGTTTCGGACTCGAGCCCCCGAAGATCGAGGTCCTCGTCAAGACGAAGGATGGAAAGGTCCACGGCCTGCGGATCGGCAAGATGGTCGAAGGAAAGCAGGAATACCATGCCGTCATCGCGGAGGGCCGTCTGATTTTCACGATGCCGGATTGGGACGTCACCGCCTTCGAGAAGGACCCGAAGGATTTCTTCGATCCCGCCTCCGCGAAGGAAGAAGGAGACTCGAAGAAGGAGAGTTCGGATGGCGCCGGAAAGAAGGACGGCGGGGATAAGGACGGAGAGGCTGCCGAGGTGGGCGGCCCGGGAAAGGGGGAGACCGGAAAGAACGAGGTCGACGCGGCGACGAAAGAAGGGGCCGGGAAGGCCGCGACGCCCGGCTCCGGGAAGCCAACGACCCGACCCGCGGGCGGCGGGAAATGATTTTCCATGGAGTCCGACTTGCTAGGATCCGTTTCATGAGGGGCCAGCGGTTCCGGCCCTTCCGCCGGAACCGCTCCCGCACGCTTCGAGGGGGGGGACCGGCGGCGGCTTCCCCCGGACCCTTTCCCCACTATCCCCTTCCCGGAGTCTTCTCCTGATGTCCGCCTTCCGCCTCCTTCACTCCCTCGTCCTTCCTTTCCTCGCGTCCTCCTGGGTCGTACTCCCCGGTTCGGCGCAGGCGCCCTCCTCTGCTTCCGAAACCCCGATGCAGGTCGTCGAAGAATCCCCGAAGGGGAACGAAGGGCTTCGGAAGGCCATTCGGCGGGCTCTAGAGATCGAGAAGTCGCTGACCCCTTCGATCCGCGTCAACGGTGTGCTCCTGGACCCCGAGGAAATCGACCGCCAGACGATCTATCTCATCGGTCAGCGGCAGATGAGGCAGAAGCTCGTCGAGCTCCTCGTCGACGATCAGATGGACCAGCTCATCAAGGAGGGGAAGCGGAAGCCCGAGGATTTCAAGATCCTGGAGAAGGAAGTCCAGGCCTTCATCGCGAAGCAGGTCAAGGAATACAAGGAGAAGAATCCCGACAAGGACTTCTGGGAACAGCTCCGCAGGTCCAACACCTCGAAGGAGGAGTTCCTGTCGATGAACCGCAGCACCTTGTTGTTCGACAAGGTGTTCTTCCCCGGAATTCCGTCCAAGTGGCCGGACCTGACGAAGGAGGCGATCATCGCGGCCGGAGGCGCCCAGGGGGAGGCCTTCTACAACCGTTTCGCCGACAACGTGAAGGAGGGGCAGGAGGTCCCGGGGCTCCTTCTGGCCATCTGCCGCCAGTGGGTCATGCAGCAACTCCAGAAGTGGTCGGATGTGCGCTATGCCTCCGACGGGCTTCCTCCCTCGATCATCATGCAGGTCAATGGCAGGGTCTGGAGGACGAAGGACGCGATCAAGGCCCTTTCCCTCAGGATCACGAAGGAGGACCGGGAGCGCGCCCTCGTCGAGATTGCCTTGAACGAGGCCCTGAAGGCCGAGTTGAAGAAGAAGGGGAAGTGGCTGACCGAGGAGGAATTCGCGAAGGCCTACGAGGAGTTCCGCAAGCCCTACGAGGGGTCGCCGTTCACCGTCGAGGTCGTGGCCTTGAACTTCAAGGGCTTTCCCTCCCTCGAAGCCTACAAGCAGCGCTGGCGCCTGGAGACCGCATTCTCCCGGATGATCGCGGCCGAGGTCAACGACGACAACCTCGCCAAACATGCGGAGCGCGCGAAGTCCTTCCTGGGAGACGGCCGTGTCTCGGTGGACTTCATCCGCCTTCCCGCGATGTCCAACGCGACCGGGAAGTGGATCCCCGGCGGCTTCGAGAAGGCCATGAGCCTCGGGAGAAGGATCATGGACGATCTCGCCGCCGGAAAGCTCGGTTTCGAGGAGGCGATGAAGCGCTACTCGGAATGGCCCCCCGAACAGAAGCACCAGGGCCGCTTGAGTTCGAAGTCCTTCAACGAACTCCGCGGAGAACTGCGGGAGACGGACTACACGGACTTCGTCCACGGATTCTCGATCGGCGCGATCTTCTTCTATGACATCGAAGTCGGATCGATCGCGGGTCCCTTCCGGGGCCAGGACGGCGTCTACATCGGAAGGGTGAACAGCCGTCAGCCGCCCACGGGAACCGTTTCGATCGACGACAAGAACATGCGGGACCTCGTCAAGCAGGATTACTTGAGCACCCGGTTTTTGAAATGGGCGAACGAGGTCGCCTCCAGGATCGAGATCCGTTGACCTCGAGAGGGGGCGGCCGGTACACCTGAGGAGACGGTCGCGGTTTTCCGGGGAAACGGAAGCCGCGCCGAGGGTGCTTGGATGGGTGATTCCGGTCGAGGCCAGGGAGCGTCCCTGGGCCAGCTCCTGGCCCTGCTCGGGGGCTATCTCCTCCGTTATCGGGGGCTGGTGGCCGGGATCCTCACCCTCGGTGTCCTCCAGGCCGCCATCACGAAGGCCCCGTATTTATTGATCAAGGACGTCGTCGACGTCTTCAGTCCCCCGAGTTCCGGAGGGTCGGGATCGCTGCCCCTCTACGAAGCCCTCGAGAGCTTCAAGGACAGCCTCCTGGGGGCTCTGGGGCTCGAGGCCCTCCAGGGTTCGAGGGGGGTCGGGAATCGGCTCGCGGGGTCCTCCCTCCTCCTGGCGGTGCTCGCGGTCCTCGGGGGTGTCGTCATCTATTTCTACCGCTACCTCTCGAATCTCGCGGCGACCAGGGTCGTCGTCGACATGAGGAACCGGCTCTGCAGCCATCTCCTGTTCCTACCTTCCGGCTACTTCGGGAAACAGAGGACGGGAGACCTGATTTCCAGGGTCTCGAACGATACGAACACGATCCGCCATTCGTTCACGCTCGTCTTCGAGAACGCGGTCCTGGAACCCCTTTTCCTGCTCGTGAACATGGCGATCGCGTTCTCGGTGAACGCGGCGATGGGATGGTTCGTCGTATCGATGGTGCCGATCCTGGGCTTTCCGATGGCCCGTTTCGGCCGGAAGGTCCGGAAGGGGTCGGGGAAGAGCCTCGAGGCCCTCTCGGAGGCCACGGATGCGATGGCGCAGATGTTCGTGGGATACAGGACCGTCAAGTCCTACCGCCTGGAAGAGCAGGAACTCGAGGAGTTCGAACGGGTCAACCTGCGCTTCCTGAGACGGACGATGCGGATGGTGCGGGCCAAGGGGGCCTCCCAGGGCCTCCTCTACTTGACCTACATGCTCGGGTTCGCGGGCATGCTCTACGGTCTGCAGTTCCTACCCCGGGGGGACCTGGCGGCTCTCGGGATCGGACTCGCGGCGGTCGGGACGAGCTACACGCACATCAAGCGGGCGGCCCGGACCTTCAACCTCCTGAAGGAATCCCAGGGCGCCCTGGATCGGATCCAGGAACTCATGACCCTGCCGAAGACGAAATCCGCCGGAGAGGGTGGAGTGCGACTCGAGCATCCGGAGGGGAGAGTCGTCTTCGAGAACGTGACCTTCGCCTACGAGGAGGAAGCCGTTCTGTCGGACCTCAGTTTCGCCGTCGCTCCGGGGGAGAAGGTGGCCTTCGTGGGGCCGAGCGGCGCGGGCAAATCCACGATCCTGAACCTCCTGGCGCGCTTCCATTCCCCGAACGAGGGGCGCATCCTCTTCGACGGAATCCCGCTGGAGGAGATCGATCTGGATTCCTACCTCCGGCACGTCGCCCTCGTCGACCAGAGCCCCTTCCTGTTCCACAGATCGATCCGGGAGAACATCCTCCTGGGAAGGCCCGAGGCGAGCGGGGAAGAAGTGCGGGCCGCCGCCGAGGCCGCGCGGGTCATGGAGTTCGCCGAGCGGCTTCCCGAGGGGCTGGACACGATCGTGGGAGAGGCCGGGAGTCTCCTGTCGGGGGGGCAGCGCCAGAGGGTGACGATCGCGCGCGCGATGCTCCGCAATCCGGTGCTCCTTCTGCTCGACGAGGCGACGAGCGCCCTCGACACCGAGAGCGAACGGCTCGTCCAGGAGGCCCTGGACCGCCTGATGGAAGGGAAGACCTCGATCGTCATCGCCCACCGCCTCTCGACCGTCCGGAGCGCGGACCGGATCTTCGTGCTCGAGGGAGGGAGGATCCGGGAGGCCGGGAATCACGAGGACCTGATGCGGAAGGAGAACGGGCTCTACCGGCACCTGCACAGCCTGCAGTCCTGAGGGGAGGACCTGCGGGCAGGAGTCAGGCCCCGGTCTCGGGGTCCGGCCCCAGGAGGACGACGGCCTGGACCTGGCAGAGTCCGGAAGCCTCCGATCTCCCTTCCCAGGTCTTTCCCTTGAGGTTGACGCGGTCCTCGGGAAGGTCGAGGCGTCGGGCCAGCGCCCTGCGGAGGAGGGGCCTGTGGGGGGCGATCCGGGGGCGATCGCAGACGAGGACGAGGTCGGCGGACAGGGGGCGCAAACCTCGCTCCCGGCACCGTTCGAGGGCCTCCTCGAGGAAGGTTCCCGAGTCCGCGTCCTTCCACCTGGGGGCGGTGTCGGGGAAGAGGGTCCCGAGGTCGTCGAGACCGGCCCCTCCGAGGAGGGCGTCGGTCAGGGCGTGGAGAAGGACGTCCCCGTCGGAGTGGCCCGCCGGGCCGACCTCGGAGTCGAGGACGACGCCCCCGAGGCGGCAGGGGCGCCCGGGCACGAGAACGTGGGTGTCGAGCCCGAGTCCGACTCGAGGAACGTTTCTCCAGGGGTCGGGTCTCGCGTTCATGTCTCCTCCCGGTCGTGACGAAGGGTCTCCCGGGCGAGGGGCTCCAGGAGGGGCAGATCTTCCGGATAGGTCACCTTGAGGTTCGTCGTAGGTCCGAGCACGCAGCGGACCTCGAAGCCGAGGCGTTCCGCGAGGGAACTCTCGTCCGTTCCGCGGAGATCCCGGGTCCGGATCGCCTCCTGCATCCGTTCGAAGACCTCACGGCGGAAGACCTGGGGCGTGGCCGCGGCGCGGATCTCGCTTCTCGGAAGGGTCTCCTGGATCCGCCCCTCCGGATCGACCCGCTTCAGCGTGTCCCGGACCGGATGGGCGCAGATCGCGGCTCCGGTCCGAAGGGCCGAGGAAAGGGCCTCGAGAGCCTGGCGTCGCGGAAAGAAGGGGCGAGCGGCGTCGTGGACGAGCACGAGATCGCAGGCGGAGAGTCCGGCCCCGCAGAGGGCGGCGTAGGCCTTCGCGCAGGATTCCTGGCGGTCGGCGCCGCCGTCGACGACCGCGAGGACCCGGGCGCGCTCGAGGGCCGGCCACAGGGGGGGAAGACCTCCGCTCCGCGCCGCGGGGTCGATCGTGAGGATCGTCCCGAGATGCCCGGGGAGAGCGGCGAGTCGCTCCGCGCACCACTGGAGAAGAGGACGCCCCTCGACCTCGAGGAAGGGTTTCGGGATCTCCCCGCCGAGCCGGGAACCCGAGCCCGCGGCGAGGAGGAGGGCGGCGAATCCGAAGCTCTCGTTCTCCACCCGCGCATGATCGCCTCTCCCCCTTCGTTCTGCTAGCTTGGTCCGCGATGCGCATCCTCGGTATCGATCCCGGGACCCGGGTCGCGGGGTACGGCTGCCTCGACCTTCCGGAAGCCGGACCGCGTCCGGAGGGCGGGGGGAACTTCGCGAACGAGCGGGCCCCCGTGGGAGGGGGACGGCCCAGGCTCCGGGAGGCGGGACTCCTTCGCCTGGGACCTTCCTCCCTGCCCGTTCCGCGACGCCTCCTTCGCCTGGCGGAACTCCTCGAGGAACGGATCGAGGCGCTTCGGCCGCGGGTCCTCGTCGTCGAGGAGGCCTTCGCGGGGCGTGGCCTCCAGGCCGCCTTGCGTCTCGGTGAAGCGCGGGGGGTCGTGCTCCTGACCGCGATCCGGGCGGGCCTGGAGATCGCGCAGTATCCGCCGGCGACGATCAAGCGGAGGGTGGCCGGAAACGGGCGCAGCAGCAAGGAGCAGATGGCCCGCCTCCTGGCGGCCAGCCTCGAGGCCCCTCCGAGGGCCATGGAGGGCATGCCCCTCGATGCCTCCGACGCTCTCGCCGCCGCTCTTTGCCACGCGCTGAGCCTCGGGGGTAGGGTGGAAAAAGTCCCGACCCCCGGCCCCGGCCGCACTTGAACCCCCCTTGCCGCCGTGGTAACAAGAACGGGCTTCCAGGTGGGAACCCTTCGCAAAGGGGGACTGAGGACCGGTACTTTTCTTTCGAGGAAGGGGGCGGGCCGCGAGGCACCGTCCTCCGGAGGTCCGGAGGAGAGGATCTTCCGGGCGATCCGGGAACCCAGGTCCCGAACATGATTTCCGGTCCGATACCACCTCATCCCCGTCTCGTGGTCGAAGGTCTGCTCCGCTTCCACCGGAGCCGGAAGCAGGGGGAGGCGGCCCCGCCGGCCGAGGACCCCGGTCTTCCGGTCCCCTCCGGCGCCGATTTCCTCGAAGAAGGTCTCGAACTCTTCGAGCAGGACCTCGTCCTCGAGGAGGGTTTGGCCATCGATTTCTTCGGAAAGGACGCGGGGGGGGCTCCGGTCGCCGTCCTCGCCAGCGAGGAGGAGGAGCAGGATGAACTCCCGCTTCGTCTCCTCGACCTCGATGCATGGTTCCGGCGCGGGCGGACCCTGCCCCGGGGTCTCCTGGCCCAGGCCTGTCCCGCCCTCGCGAAGGTCGAACTCGGGCATGGACTGCGCTTTGTCCTCGTCGCACATTCCTATGAGTCCCGATTCCTCGAACGCCTCCAGGGGCTGGACGCCCTGGACCTGACCGTCCTCGAGTTCGGAAGGCTCAGGGTGAGGGGCGAGGGGCTCTGGTTCCTGCGCGCCCTTCCCCCCTGGGACGGGGACCGGGACGGCCGGCGTCCGCTGCCCGAGGGCCTGGCCGACGAGGACATGCGGGGGCTCGTGGCCCGCCTGATGGATCGGGTGCACGAGATCGATCCCCGGCCCGTGATCCAGGGCGATCGCTACCACCGTGAAATCTGGCTGCGAGGGGGCGTGCACTTCCGGGTGGAAGTGGACGGCGCTTCCGTGGAGATTCGGATCCCCGAGAAGGGGCAGCATTGGATCCTCGGGGACGAGGGGGACATCGACAGGATCCTCGACGCCCTGCTCCGGGTGGAGCTCGAGAGGGAAGCTCTCGGCGTGCCTTCCCGGGACGGGGACGCAGAATGGGAATCGCCGAGGAGGAAGAACGGCTCCCTGTCCACCCGCTCGGAGGACTCCGGGTCCGGGGGGACTCTCGGGGGGCGGGTTCATCTCTCCGAGGAGGAAATGGCGGCCTTCTTTCCAGATTGAACGAAGACCGCCCGGCTCTTTTCCGGGATGAAGCCGGCCCTCCCCGGGCTCCTCGAGTCGCGGGGAAACGGCCGGGGAACGGCCGCCCTTTTTCAGGGGGGCGGCGAGGACCAGCGCGGACCGGGAGTCCGGCGGGGAGGTCCATCGAGGATCCCCCGCCGGGGTCGCGGACCGCCGGAATCCGGAGTCAGGGTCATGACCACGATTCCTTCGAGCGGATCGCCGTTTGGCGCCCCCTGGGGGCGGGAGGAGGGGCGATGAGTCTCCAGGACCTCCTCCAGGGCCGGATGCCCCGCATCTTCGACCGTCTCCGGGGAGGACGGGATCCGAGCCTTCGGCTGGGGAAGGGGATTCCGACGATCGGGGTCGCCTCGGGGAAGGGGGGGACCGGAAAGACCTTCTGCACCGTGAATCTCGGCGTTCTGCTCGCGGGGGAGCGGGAACGCGTCACGGTCCTCGACGCCGACCTCGGGCTCGGGAACGCCCATCTCCTGCTGGGCCTGCGCCCGACGAAGAACCTTCAGGACTTCCTCGAGGAACGGAGCGGGCTTCGGGAACTCCTGCAGGTCTCGAAATACGGGGTCGACGTCCTTCCCGGAGGTTCGGGGATCAGTCGCCTCTGCCAGCTCGAGGATGTGGAGATGCGCCGTCTTGCACGGAGTCTTTCCGGAGAGCTGCCCCGGGCCCGCACCCTGCTCGTGGATTCGGCCGCCGGCATCTCGCCCCAGACCTTGAAGTTTCTGATAGCCGCCGATCTCGTCCTCCTGGTCGTCACCCCGGAGGTGACGTCCTTGACGGACGCCTACGCGATGATCAAGTGCCTGCACCTTCGCGGGATGGAATCGCGAATCGCCGTGCTCGTGAACCGGGCGGATGACGAGGGACAGGCCCTGGAAGCCATGCACAGGGTCCAGGAAGTCGCGAAACGTTTCCTGGACCTGCACGTCGAAGGTTGCGGTTGGGTTCCCGAGGATCCGGCGGTGCGAGGGGCCTTGGCCTCCAGGATCCCGATCGTCGTCAGGGCGCCCCATGCTCCGGCTTCCCGGGGATTGAGGCTTTGCGCGCAACGTCTCGAGGAGATGCTCATCGGACTCCCCGCGCGTAGGACCTTCCCTTCCCGGGTGCCGGGTCGTTCCGCATCCGCCTTCTCCGAGACCGGAGGAAGGGGGGGGAGGAGACGGCGAACGCGCTGAGTCGACGTCGCTCCTGCCGTGAGGAGAGGCAGAGGGAAAGACTCCGCGGTTTCCGGAAGGAGGGGAATGGCTCCGGGATCGAATCCAAGGACCCGCCGGACGGGACGGGTCGCCGTTGCGATCCTGTGCGCCTGCATGGTGGCCAGGGCCTTCGTATCGGGGGTCACACGGGACCTCGGGCCCCCGGTGGATCGCGAGGGGATCCTGATCCCCCTGCGGCTGGATCCTGCCCGCTGCTCCTGGAGGGATCTGACCGTGCTGCCGGGACTCGGAGAGGCGAGGGCGAGAGTCCTCTGGACCGCGTGGAGGAGGAGGGGCCCTCTGAGTCGCGGAGATCTCCGTTCCCTTCCGGGCTTCGGCGAGGAAACGGTCGAAGGCCTGCGTGATTTCCTGCGGGTCGCGGAGGAGGTTGATCTCCACGGTCGTTGAGCAGGGACGACATTCCTTGGAAACCGGGACCTTTTCGCGGTTCGGGTCCTCCTTCGATACGGAATCCCGGGTCGTGGGGGATAGAATCCCGTCCCATGCATCTTCCCCAAGACCTCGTCCGCAAGCACGTGGCCCTGGCCCTCGAGGAGGACCTCGGGGAACGAGGGGACCTGAGTTCGGAGGCGGTGATCCCCGAGGAACGCCGGGTTTCCGGGCGGATCCTCGCGCGCCGTCCGGGGATTCTCGCCGGCGTCGACCTCGCGCGCGCGACCTTCCGGCAGCTGGACCCCGAAATCCTGTTCCCCGAGGGGAAGCGGGACGGGGAGTTCTTCGAACCGGGGGAGATCCTCCTCTCGATCGAGGGGAAGGCCAGGACCCTGCTCGCGGGGGAGCGGACGGCGCTCAATTTCCTCCAGCACCTCTGCGGAGTCGCGACCTTGACCCGTTCCTTCGTCGAGGCCCTCCGGGGAAGCGGCGCGATCCTCCTCGACACGCGGAAGACGACCCCCGGGCTCCGCTTCCTGGAGAAATACGCGGTCAAGGTCGGCGGGGGGGAGAATCACCGCTTCGGGCTCTTCGACCGGGTCCTCCTCAAGGAGAACCATTTCGCCCTCTCCGGGAACGGTCTCGATGCCGAGGGGTTCCAGAGGACCGTGGCGGCTGCGGTCGACCATTCGGGACATGCGGGCCCGGTGGCCGTCGAAGTCCGGGACCTGGAGGAGGCCCGGGCCGCTCTGGAGGGCGGGGCTGACATCCTCCTCCTCGATAATTTCGATCTCGAGACCCTGCGGAGGACGGTCCCCATCCTCCGCGAGACCGCTCGGGCTCTCGATCGGGAGGTCGAGATCGAGGCGAGCGGAGGGATCACGCTGGAGAACGCCGCCGCCGTCGCCGCCTCCGGGGTGGATCGGATCTCGGTCGGAGCCTTGACCCACTCCGCTCCGGCCGTCGACCTGAGTCTCCTGGTCGAGGGGCTGCCCTTCGACGGGGTTTCGTGAGCGGGACACCGGCCAGGTCGTTCGCGTCCCGCCTTTTCTATCTCTTCTTGGCCCTCCTCTGGGGAACGGGGATCCACTTCCTGACCGTGGCCCCCCCGAGGGTGGGTCCGTCCTCGTTCCTCTGGACCTACCTGCGGAACGGAGGCCACGCCTTCCTCTTTTCCGTTCTTGCCCTCCTCCTCGGGCTGGGATTCCCGGGAGGCGGAAAGCGAAGGTCGATCCTCTGGATCCTGGCCAGCGCCTTCGGCTTCTTCGAGGAATGGAGCCAGCTCTCGGTCCCGGGGCGGAGCGCCAGCCTTTTCGACGCGGCGACGGATGCTGCCGGCGCGGCCTTCGGGGCCGAAATCGCCGCCTGGGTGCTCGCCGGGAACCCCCTGCGGGAGTCGGGGATCCGGATCCGGCGTCTGATCCTCCTCGCCCTCCCCTGTCTCCTCTTCCCTCTCGCGGACACCTTCTTCGGCTGAGCTTCCCTTCCCGACCGTCCCGCCGGGAGGACGGGGGTCCCCGGCGGAGGGCGTTCCCGGGGAGGATCCGGGGGGCTCCCGGCGGCACGCGGTCTGCGGACCCGTTCCCGGTCACCATCCAGGAGGTGAATCATGCGGGTCGGGTTGACGGTGTTGCTTCTCGTTCTTTCCGCTTCCCCCTCGAGATCCCAGGTCCGAGTGACGGGGGGCGTCGTTCTCGGCCGGAATCCGGGGCTGAGGGTCCACGTGGATCTCGGCGGCCATCGAAGACGCCTGAGGGTCTGCAAGGGGCACTACCTGCGGCGGAGGGTCCGCGTCCATCTGCCTCCGCGTTACGTCTGGCGCCGCCTGCGCCATGGCGGGTTCCGGAGAATCCGTCTCCGAGCCGGAGGCTATGTCTGGCGCTGGCGCCTCGCGCGCGTCGCCTGCGACGGCTCGTGCCGTTGAGCGTCCCCGACCCCCGGAATCCGGGAACCCTGAGCTTCTCGGGAGAGGGGGCTATGATTCCCCGCATGAGCCAGGCACAAGTCGATCGGGATCGGGACTACCAGAACCCCCTTGTGACGCGCTACGCGGGCCGTGAGATGCGCGAACTCTTCTCTCCGCGGCGCCGCGCCCTCGTCTGGCGCGAATGCTGGATCGCGCTGGCCCGCGCCCAGCGGGAACTCGGGCTCGAGATCTCCGCCTCCCAGATCGAGGCCCTCGAGGCCCGGAAGGAGGACCTCGATCTCGATCGGGTCGCCGAACTGGAGGCCGAACTCCGCCACGACGTCATGGCCCACATCCATCATTACGGCGAGGTCGCTCCCGAGGCCCGGGGCATCCTCCACCTCGGGGCGACCTCCTGCTTCGTGACCGACAACGCCGATCTCTGGATCTTCCGCGAAGGTCTGCGCCTTCTCGCCAGGAGGATCCGGGGCCTTCTCGGAACGATGGCCCGCAGGGCGGAGGAGTGGCGGGATCTGCCCTGTCTGTCTTGGACCCATTACCAGCCGGCCCAGCCGACGACGATGGGACGGCGGGTCTGCACCTGGGCTCAGGATCTGAAACTGGATCTCGAGAGGATCGAGACCCTGGCCCGGAATCTCCCGTTCCGGGGGGCAAAGGGCACGACCGGAACCCAGGCCTCCTACCTTTCCCTCTTCGACGGGGACCACCGGAAGGTCCGCCTTCTGGACCGCAAGGTCGCCGAGGCCCTGGGTTTCGGAGATGTCCTCCCGCTCACGACCCAGACCTATCCGAGGAAGCTGGACCACGATCTCCTCGCAGCCCTCTCCGGGCTGGCGCAGTCCTGCGCGCGGTTCGGGATCGACGTTCGCCTCCTCTCCCACGAGGGGGAGGTCGAAGAACCCTTCGAGAAGAAGCAGATCGGATCCTCGGCCATGGCCTACAAGCGGAACCCGATGCGATCGGAGCGGATCTGCTCGCTGGCCCGGCTCGTCCTCGCCCTGTCCTCGACCGCCGGCGAGACCGCGGCCAACCAATGGCTCGAGCGCAGTCTCGATGATTCGGCGATCCGCAGGATCGCGATTCCCGAGGCCTTTCTTGCCCTCGACGCCTGCCTGCAGCTCGAGACGAACGTCCTGGCCGGCCTGCGCGTCTGGCCGAGGATGATGGAGCGTCATCTCCTCGAACACCTTCCCTTCATGATCACCGAGGAGGTTCTGATGGAAGGCGTCCGGAAGGGCGCGGATCGACAGGATCTCCACGAGAGGATCAGGCGACACGCGGTGGAGGCCGCCCGGAGAATGAAGGAAGAGGGGGCCAACAATCCTCTCCTCGGGATGCTCGAAGAGGACCCGGCCTTCGGCTTCATCCGGGGAAGGCTGCGGGATCTATGCCGGCCCGAGCGGCTTGTCGGCCGTTCACGGGAGCAGGTGGACGAGTTTCTGGAAGAGGTGCTCGGGCCGATTCTCGCCGAGGACGGCGGGGCGGCGAGTGACGAGATCAGGGTCTAGAGGGGCCGCGGTCGGAGGTCTCCCCCCTCTTCCTCCGTTTCTTCGATTCCTCGATCCTCGTCAGGTAGGCGGAGGCCTCGCGGACCTTGGGCGCGTCGAAAGGAAGAGAGGTCAGACGGAGGAAGTCCTGGAAATCCCGCGAGGCTTCCTCGAGATGCCCGAGTTTGTAGTGACAGAGGGCGCGATTGTAGTACTCAGGGGCCCTCGTCGGGTCGAGGGCGATCAAGGCATCGAGGTGCTGGATGGCCTTCGCATATCGCCCCGAATGGTAGTAAAGGGCGTGGAGGATGCCGCGGCATTCGATCTCCTGCATCTCGTATTCCCGCCTCCGCCTCCGCGCCTCGTTCTCGAGGTCGATTTGAAGGGGAGCGGGAAGTCCGGCCGCTCCTTCCTCTTCCTTGTTCCGGTAGTGCTTCTTGCGGGCCAGAACGAGATCGAGATAGGCGAGCCCCTTCGAAATGGCCTCGTCGAACTGGCGCTCACGCGCCTTGCCCTCCAGGTCCTGGATACGGTCCGCCGCGATCTTGAACAGGTACCGGCGAGCCTGGACGAGCCCGTCTCCGAGTTCGACCATGTGCTGGAAGGCCCGCTCCGCGGCGTCGAGGTAGCGCCGTGCCAGTCGGAGGTTCTCCTCGGCCTTGGCCCGGGCCTCTCTCCGTTCGGGGCTTCCCTTCGGACTGCGGCCGGCCTTGGCCTGGAACTCCCTCCATCTCCTCCGGTGGAGTTGATAGAGCCCCTGGTTGGCCTGTCCGAGTCCCAGGAAGGTCAAGTAGTCGTGTTCGCCGTCGCTGCGAAGTCCGCGGACCCTTTCGAACTGGCGAAGCGCGTCCCGGAATCGAGCCGGGTCGGAACGAGCCTGCCTGAGGAGGATCTGACCGCGAAGCTGGTTCAAGCGATAGTCGTAGGCGTCGACCTTCAGCCCCTTCTCGATCTGCTGGGAGGCGCGGGGGTAATCCTTGGAGGCGAAGTACCGCTCGGCCCTCTCGGTGTAGCCGGCCAGACGCTCCGACTCCTCGTTCGAGAGGCCTCCGAAGGCGGTACAGGAGCCCGCGAGGAGCGACAGCGCGACCGCGAGGAATCGGCGCGGGGAAGGATGGTGGGCAGCTCTCATCGAGGTCCTCGTTCGAGGAAGGCGACCAGTTCGAGCCGGCCGCTGTGCGGAAACAGGTCCGCGGCCTGGAGGGCCCGGAGATCATAGCCCCTCGCGCGGAGGGGAGGGAGATCCCTGCAGAGGCTCGAAGGGTCGCAGGAGACGAGGACGAGCCGCCTGGGCGCTTTCGAGCGGAGAACCTCGATCCCCTCCTCCCCGAGGCCCTTCCGGGGCGGGTCACAGAGACAGAGGTCGAGACCTTCCGGAAGGTCCGAGACGGCGGGGGGACCGAACCCGCCTCCATGGAAACGGAAGACCCCGGCGAAACCGTTGCGCGCGGCGTTGTGCCGGGCGTCTCTGAGAGCCGTCCGGTTCCGTTCGAAGAGGTGGACCTCCCGGGCTCCCGCGGCGGCCATCCTGAGGCCGAAGACCCCGACCCCGCCGAAGACATCGGCCGTCCGCGCCCCGTCCAGTTCTCCGATGCGGTCCATGACCGGGTCGAGGAGGAGCCGGTCGGCGCGAAGGTGACTCTGGTAGAAGGAGCCCGCCGAGATCCGGAATCGGAGTTCGCGGTCGCGGAATACGACGCGGTCCGTCAAGTAGTCCCGCCCGGCCAGGGGGACTTGCCGCCTCCCCAGGTGACGGTTCCCCGGTTCGTCGTGGAGGCTCCGAACGACCCCGACCGGATGGAAGCCCCGCGGCCGGGGGAGCTCGAGGAGATCCTTCGCGAGGGCCGGCCCCTCGGGCCAGCGCCCGCCGAGGGTCGCGAGGACGATGAGCCCCTCGCCGGTCGAGGGCATCCAGCGGATCTCGAGACTCCGGGCGAAGCCCCGGCCCGATCCCTCGTCGTAGGCCTGGACCCCCCGGTCGCGGAGCAGCCGGAGGATCGAGAGGGCGGCTTTCGTCAGGACTCCGTGCTGGATCTCGCAGCGCCGGATCGGGACGAGTTCATGGCTGTTTCTCGCGAAGAGCCCGCCCTGAAGACGTCCCTCACGATCGGGGCGGAGCGGGTAGAGGAGGCGGTTGCGGAAATGACGGGGCGGACCGGGGAGAACGGGGTGGAGCCATCCGATCTCGGGGCAGGAGGCTCCGAGCACCCGGCGCAGCCGCTCCTGCAGGTCGCTCCGCAGCTCCTCGCAGCGGGATTCGTGATCCGCGAGAAAGTCGAGACAGCCCCCGCATCGGCCGAGGTGAGGGCATGGGCGGACGGCCTGTTTCCGGGCTTCCTTCCGCCTCATGTCTTCTCCCCGTTCCGGGCGAGGAGGCGCCGCAGTCGGTCCTCCTCGAAACGAAGCTTCAAGGTCTTGTGGGTCCTGAGTTCGACCTTCCCCGGGGGGGCCCCCTTGGGCTTGTGGACCTCCTTGATCTTCGTGTAGAGGATCTCGCAGGTCGTCGCTCCGCGGATCCTGCTGAAGTGGAGGGCCAGGGTCGCGGCGTCGAGGAGGCTCTCTTGCGGGAGCGAGCGGCCCTTCGGGATCCTGAGGACGACGTGACTCCCGGCATGGCCGCCTCCGACATGGAGCCAGAGGTCGTTCCCCTTCGCGAGGCGGAGGGTCAGGACGTCGTTGTCCGTGTTCGATTTCCCGACCAGGACCTCGAGTCCATCCCTCGTCCGGAAGCGGCGGCAGTGGCGGAGGACGCGGTCCTTCCGGGACGGCTCCCCGCCGCGCCCGGTTCCGCTCTTCTTTCCCGGAAGGGGGAGGGATCGGGCCAGGGAGCGGAGGGTCCCGAGGTCCCCGCGATCGAAGGCTTCGCGGACTTCGGCCAGGCGGGTCTCCACCTCCCTCGCCCGGGTCCTTGCCTCCTCGAGCCCTCGAAGGGTGTGGGCGGCCCCCTCCCGCAAACGGCGGGCGCGGTCGAAGCAACGCTCCGCGTTCTCGCGGAGGTCGAGCCTCGGATCGAGCGGGATCCTGCGGGGGAGGCCCTCTTCGTACCAGTCACGGACCTCGATCTCGGTCCGTCCCCGCTCCTGGAGCCTAGGACAGGTGAGAAGGAGGTCCCCCCGGCGTTTCCATTCCTCCCAGCCCTCCTCCCGTTCCCGGCGGGATTCGAGTCCCTCGATCCTCCGTCCGAGCCCCCGCCGTTCCTTCTCCAACACCCGCTCGAGGGCGTTCCGGGTCTCGAGGAGTTCGGCCTCGAGTTCCCTCTCCGCCCAGGTCCGCGCTCGTTGTAGGGCGAGTTCGAGGACGTCGGGGGGGAGGCGGGGGGCGGACTCCGCCGAGGGAGGGTCCGGGATCGCGGGGGGAGAACCGCCCACGGCGGCGTCCGTGGACCCGCCGCCCGGGGGGCGGTATCGGGCTCCGGGCTGGAGATCGGCTCTCTTTCCCCCCGGGCGGTGGGCGTAGGCCAGGATGCGCCCTTCGGTGTCGCAGAGGAACCAGTTCCCCCGGGGGCCGAAGCATTCCGCGAGGAGCCGTCCTCCACCTTCCTCCTTCCGGAAGCTCAGTTCGAGGATCCGTTCGCCGGGCAAGCAACGGAGTCCGGTGAGGACCGCGCCGTGAAAAGCCTCGAGGGCCCTCGAAAGCCCGCCGTGGAGTTGCATGTCCTTTCCGAAGCGGCCGGGGTCGAGGGCGATCCGCGCGCGGTGGGGGGGGCCGCAGGCGAGACGGAGACAGGGGAAATCCCGGAGGGGGGCCTCGCGGAACCAGAGGCAGAGGTCGAGATGTCGGTGGAGGACGCCGCTGCCTCGGATGGCTCGCCCTACCAGAAGGGGCCGCAGGGCGTAGCAACAGAGCTCGAGTTCCGCCCTCTCGGTCATCGGGCGGGCTTCATGAGCCGCCCTCCTCCTCGGGATCGTAGATCCAGCGAAGCGCTTCGAACTCGTATTCGAAGATCTCTTCTGGCCGGAAGAAGAGTTCGAGTTCCCGAGCGGCCGCCTCTTTGGAGTCGGAGCCGTGGACGAGGTTGAAGGAATTGCTGACGCCGAAGTCGCCGCGGATCGTCCCCGCTTCCGCCCGGCTCCCGAAGGTCGCGCCCATCATCTTCCGGCAGACCGAGACGGCGTCGATCCCCTCGAGGGCGAGAGCGAGGATCGGACGGGAGGTCATGAAGCGGACGAGGCCGGGATAGAAGGGTTTGTCCTTGTGGGCCGCGTAATGGCGGGCCGCGAGGTCCTCGTCCATCCGCATCAGCTTCATGCCTGCGATCTTGAGGCCCTTGGCTTCGAATCGGGCCAGAATCCTTCCGACGAGCCCTCGTTGGACAGCGTCGGGTTTGAGTAGAATCAGAGTGCGTTCCATGCTCATGTTCCAGGTTCGGGGAGGGCCGTCGGGCCGGGCCGGAACTCGTCATCCTTCCGACCGGGGGCAGAAAAATGGCCAGGGAGCATATCCTTCCCGGAGGGCCGGGACCAGTCGCCGCCCTCCTTTCGGGGTTCCTAGCCCTCCTCCCTTCCTGCCGGGTTTCCGGAGAGGGGGGGGCGCGGCCCACGGCCGTCGAGTTCCTCGGGATCGAGGTCGGGAACCTCGAACTCCGGGTCCGGGAACTCGCAAAGGAGAGGGCCCGCCTCGAGCGGAAGGCCCTCAGCCTGGAGGCGAAGGTCGACGAGGCCGCCGCCCGCAGCGACCGTGTCCAGGTCCAGCTCGCCGTGGTCATGAACGGACTCCGGAAGGATCTCGCGCAACTGCGTTTCCTGGAGGAGGAGAGGAACAAGCAGCAGGCCAGGGCGAAGGAGGTGCGCGCGGAACTCGCCCGCATCGCGGAGGAGGAGGCGCGGCTGCGTGAGAAGCGGGAGGAGGAGGCCGCGAGGCGCCGGGAACTCCTCCGTCTGGAAGAGACCTTGAAGCGATTGGAGGCGCGGAAGAAGACCCTGTCCGAACGACTTCCGCCTCCGGCGAAGGAAGACGAGGGCGGGCCCGCGAAGAACGCCGCGAAGAAGGCCGCGAAGAAGGCCGCGAAGAGGGGCGGGGGGACCCCGGAGAGGAAGCCGGGAGAGGTTCCGATTCCGGGAAACGGGAAGAAGAAGAAACCCGACGAGAAAGGGAAGGAGAAACGATGAGCGAGCCCGGGCGCGAGGAGGAGGCTTCCGATCTCTCTTCGCTCTTCCGCGAATGCGCGGAGGCGAACCTGTATCTGGATCTCGATCGGATCTCCCGGGACCGGCTCGAGGCCTTGCGGGAGAGCCTGCAAGGAGAAGGGGAGGCCTTCGACGCCCGGGCGCTCGTCGAGGCTTGCCTGAAGGATCGAAGTCCCCCGGACCCCGATCTCTGCACCCGCGCCTACCGGCTGCTGCACGCGAAGGTCGCGGGAGCCGGTCTCTTCGAAGGGAGGCCTAGGCGGGGAAGGAAACTCCGCCGCGTGCGCAACCGCCTCCTCGGGACCCTCGTCGGGCAACTTCTCGTGTTCGGGATCCACGTGACCCTCGTCCTCGCCGGTCTCGTGGCTGTGAAGAGGATCTGGCCCGAGGCGGATCTCTACGCCTGGGCCGAGCGCATCCTCGGGACCCTTGGCTCGATCCTTTCCCAGATCCTTTCGTAAGTCTTTTGCCGAAATGATTTTGGGCGCGGGTGGAAGGGGGTGTGCCTCCTTTCCCGGAGGGGCCGGGTCCAGGCCTCCCCTTCGAAAAACTGTGGAAAACCGGTTGAAATCCTCGAGGCGCCGGGGGATGATGACTGGGCTGCGCGAGAGAGGGAAAGCTCTCGCGTCGGCCGAAGCGGGAACGCCCGCTCTCGAGGAAAGGTGACAATCAACGTGATCGTGGTCTCCCGCGCGAGCGGGAGGCACGGGGCAGGGTTCCTCCCCCAGGCTGCGCAAGGCGGTCACGACGAATGTTCCGGCCGGCCGAGCCTGTACCGAGGCTCGTCCGGCTGTCTTCGGTCGTGAAGACTTGCGATCCGGCGTTCCGGCCGGTTCCTCCCGCCGCCTGTCGGATACCCCCAACCGAAAGACACACCGCGGAGACCCGTTGCGGGGTGGAGGTCATCCCCTCCCTAACCGCCCTCTCCATCCCGTAGCGGGTCCCCTGTTTTCCATAAGGCCTCCTTCCCCCGAAGGAGGCCTTTTTTTTGCTTGGACATCCTTTTCGGCCTCCTGAAGATCGGGTCGCGCGGCGATTTCGCCGATACGGTTGGAGAGGGGGCGTCCTGCATTCTTGGCGGGACGTCGCGGTCAGGAACATGACGGCTCGAGGCAGACCAGGCGGTTTTTCCGGATTCCGAGCTCCCGGCGGCCGGCGGGGAAGCCGTGCCTCCGGCGGCCAGGCTCCCGTTCTCGGGATGACCCAGACCCTCCAGCTCGCGAAGCAGGAGTTCGCCCGCGCCCGCCGTTACGAATATCCGCTGACTCTCGCCGTCTGTCGGATCGACCGAATCGAGTCCCTGTCCGACCTCTATGGGCAGGACTCCCACGATCTCCTGCAGGATCAGCTGATCCGGACCTTCCAGCAACGATCCAGGTCCACGGACCTGATCGGGCGGTGGAACGAGAGCCGCCTCCTCTGGGTCCTTCCGCACACCCCGCTCGAGGGCGCCCTGGTCGCCGCCGAACGGATCCGGGCGGCTGTCGAGGAACTCGAGATCCTTTCCGGGGCGAGGCGCATCCGGGTTACCCTGTCCGCGGGTCTCGCCTGCTTCGTCCAGCGGAACACCCTGTTCTTCGATTCCGTCCTGATGCTGGCCGAGGAGGCCCTCGCCCTCGCCCAGCGCCTGGGCGGGAACCGGATCGAGGTTCTGAGCCCGCCGGCGCCCGAGGCCGATCCTGACCGGGAAGGGAAGGCGGAGTCCGAACCCTCTCCCGGGGATTTGGGATCGACCGCTTCCGGGGAGGAGAGGGGCGGGATGGACAAACCCGCCCGATGACGCCCCCTCGTTCGGATGCGTCCTGGAGGATCCCCGCCCTCCTTGCCATCGTCCTCTGTTTAAGCATCTGGGCCTGGTTCGGGAATACGCCCTTCAGTCGGGTTCCGGGGATCGCGGACTACATCGGGAACGAGAACGGTCGGATCGCGGGGAACTACCTGCGCTACGGATACGCGGCGACGAGGGGGGCCCAGGTCCGGAACCTCGAACCCGCTCCTCGGGACGCCTGGGTCCACTACCAGATGCATCCCGCGACCGTGGATCTCCTGACCTCGCTGGTGTTTCGCCTGACCGGAAGTCGGGAGCCCTGGGCTCATCGCGTCCTTCCCCTCTTCGCGACCCTGGCCTCGGCCTTCCTCCTGTTCCGCGTGGCCCGTGTCTATGCGCTACCCGCCTGGCCGGCTCTCTTCCTGTTCGCCGCCTTTCCGATGACGGTCGTCCACGGGCTGAATCTCTCCTACGAGCCCTTCTGTCTTGCTTTTCTCCTCGGCATCGTCCTGGCCTACCGGCGGGGGAGCCGCGCGGGGCTGCTCTCCCTGTTCTTCCTCGGCGGCCTGTTCGACTATCCGGTCCTCTATGCAGGCCCTTTCCTGGGACTCCGCCTCCTCCACCGATCCCGCGATCCCGGCGGAGATGGCACGCCCGGGCGTAGCCTGCTCTTCGTCGCCCTCCTCGGGTTCGTCTGCCTCGCCTCGATCGGGGCGCACGTTGCACACACCCTCTACGCCCTCGGGGATCTCCAGGGGGGAGCCGCCGCGGCCTGGGACCGCTATATCCTCGAGATCCTGACCGCGAAGAAGTGGATGCCCTCCCTCGGGGACTTCCTCGCGACCCAGGGGAGCTTCTTTCTCGAGTTCTTCACCCCTGCGGGGTTTCTGATGGCGGTCGCCGGGGTCCTGTGGTTCCGCAAATCCCTCGAGTTCCCCGAACTGCTCTTCCTCTTCGTCGGCAGCGTGCACCTCCTCGTCTTCCGGGGGCATGCGATGCTGCACGATTTCTGGCTCGTCTACTTCACGCCTTTTCTCGCCCTTTCCGGAGCCCGGGTGCTCGCTGCCCTTCCGAGGACGCCCGCCCTAGGCCTCGCCTCTCTCTGCCTCGCGTTCGGGGCGTGGACCGGGCTCGGGATCTGGAACGAGCGGGCCGCTCCTCCGGTCCGGCAGATGGGGCGGGAACTCGGGCGGCTCTTTCCCGACCGTGTCGTGCTCCACGGCTTGGCGACCCCGGCTCCGTGGGCCCTCGAAACCTGGAGGGAGCATCCGGTCATGGACGGTCTTCTCGTGCTCGATGTGAAGCGCTTCAAGGACGCGCTCGACCGTTTGGCTTCCAACGGCTACCTGAGGAGGCCCCAGAAGGCTGTCCTTCCCCTCGACCTTCTCGAGGAAGGATGGCTCGAGCAACTCCATGCCTTCCTTCCGGGACTCCCCGAGGAAACGAGGAAGGGGAGGGCGCGGGAGTGGCTGGTCCAGGATTGGTTCCGGGTCTTCACCGATCCCGGTTCGATCCCTCCGCTCGCAAAGGCCCTGCGGGAGAACGGCCTCGACCCGAGGGCCCTTCGGGACCGCGCCAGGAGGCTCGCGATCGCCCTCTCCCTGCCTCCCGGGAGTCGGATCGCCGTCCTGGAATCGAGGGACGGGCCTTTCGAACGTTTCCAACACCGTGAAGTCCGGCCCCTTTCTTTCGAGAAAGCCTCCACGAAGGAAGCCCTGGGCCTGTGGGTCGCCGCTTGGCCGGGAACGCCGGAAGAGAGGGCATGGAGGGCCGCCGGGAGCCGGGGACTCGAAACCAGGGAGGTCCTCCTCTGCGGGCGTCCGTTCTTCGCGCGGGTGCGCCCGCCGTCGAAGGTTCCTTCCTTGCGGTGAATCGGCCACACGTGTAGAACTCGGGCGAATTTCAAGATGAATCGCCCCGAACCCGGCGCCTGCCCAACCGGACCGGGGCAGGAAGGGATGTTATGTCCGAGCTGGGTTCCTCCACCGGGGCCTTCTTGCGTTTGGGATCGCCCTACAGCGATTTCGAACCGGCCCGTTTCGCCGTCGTCACCCTGCCCTGTGAAGCCACCCTCGGGGGGCGCAAGGGGGCGGACCGGGGGCCGGCGGCGATCTGCGAGGCTTCCCTCGGTGTGGAGTTCTTCGACGAGGAGAGCTTCCGATCCGCCGTCCGTTTCGGCATCTCGACCCTGGAACCCGAGGTTCCGAAGGGCGGAGCCGAGGAGATCGAGTCCTGGCTCCAGGGATACGCGGGCAGCCTCCTTCGAGAAGGGAAACGGGTCTTCTGGCTCGGTGGAGAAGGTTCGATCACCTTCGGTCTGGCCCGGGCCTACCTGAACTACTACCGGAGCCTTTCGATCCTCCATCTCGACGCCCACGCGAATCTCCGCCAGAGTTTCCAGGGGGAGCGCTTCGGCCGGATGACCGTGATGAACCGCCTGCGCAACGAGGTGCCGATCGTCCAGGTCGGGATCCGGTCCCTGTGCGAGGAGGAGGCGGACCTCGTCGACAAGGGCCGCGTGACGACCCTGTTTGCGCACGACATCGCCGAGCGCCCGCTCAAGGCCGAAGTCATCCCTGATATCTGTGACAGCCTCACCGAACACGTCTTCGTCAACCTGGACATGTCGGTCTTCGACCCCTCCCTCTGTCCCGGAACGAACCTTCCCGTTCCCGGGGGGCTTTCCTGGCAGACCGTATGCGAGATCCTGCGCGCGGTGGCCCGGGACCGGGACATCGTCGGCATGGATGTCGTCGAGTGCGTGCCGATCGAGGGGCACCCGGTGACCGAGTCCGTTGCCGCGCGCATGATCTACAAGGTCATGGGCTTCCTCGGTCATTTCCGGAAATGGCCGGCTATGGAGGTCCGGACCTAGGACCCTCCGGCGCGCGCTTCGATCTGGAGTCTGGATGGAAGTCCTTCTGGCAGAGGATGAGCCCGGGATCGGTATCACCCTGGTCGACAGCCTCCAGGAGGCGGGTCATCTCGTGCGCTGGGAGAAGACCGGAGACGGGGCGCTCCAGGCTCTCGAGGAGGGCGGTTTCGACTGCGTGATCACGGACGTCCGCTTGCCGGGCGCGGACGGTATGAAGATCCTGGAGCGGGCGAAACAGCGCCTGCCCGAGGTCGAGGTCCTCGTCGTCACCGGCTACGCGACCATCGAACAGGCGGTCGCGGCGATGCGGCTCGGCGCCTTCGATTACTTTCAGAAGCCCTTCCTGAACGAGGTCGTCCTCGAACGTCTCGATCAGATCCGGGAGATCAAGGAACTCCGGCAGGAGAACCGCAGGCTCAAGGCGAAGCTCGAGGGAGAGGTCGAGGGCTTTCCGAACGTCGTGGGCAAGTCGAAGCCGATGCTGGAGGTCTTCGACGTGGTTCGAACTGTCGCGCCCTCGGATGCGTCGGTCCTGGTCGAAGGGGAGAGCGGCACGGGCAAGGAACGGATCGCCCGGGCCATCCACCTCTTGTCGGAGCGGCGCAGTTCCCCCTTCGTTCCGATCTCCTGCGGTGCCCTGCCTGAAACCCTGCTCGAGGATGAACTCTTCGGGCACGAACGGGGGGCGTTCACCGATGCGTCGAAGGCCCGCCGCGGTCGATTCGAACTCGCGCAGGGCGGGACCGTCTTTCTCGACGACATCGACGACATGAGCCTCCCGACCCAGGTCAAGCTCCTGCGCGTACTCCAGGAGCGGGAGTTCGAACGGGTCGGAGGCGAAAAGACGATCCAGATCGATATCCGGATCATCTCGGCCACGAAGGTCCCCCTCGAGGAACGCGTGCGGGAAGGGAAGTTCAGGGAGGACCTGTACTACCGGCTCAAGGTCGTGCCGATCCGGCTCCCTCCGCTCCGTGAACGGCAGGGCGACGTGCCGCTGCTCGCCGCGCATTTCCTCGATCGGTTCGCCCGGGGGAAGGAGTTCCGGATCCTCCCCGAGGACATGGCCGCGATGGAGGCCTATGACTGGCCGGGGAACATCCGCCAGCTCGAGAACGCGATCGAGCGCGCCTGCGCCCTGATCGGGCCGGAGGGGATCCTGAAGCGCGAGCATCTCCTTCCCCAGGAGGTGGGACTGGGGCCCGCGGCGGCCCCGCCGGGCCAGGAGAAACGTCCTCTCCGGGAGGTCCTGGCCGAAGCGGAGCGCGCCCATCTCAAGCTCGTCCTCGCCTCCGTGGGCGGCCACCGGACGAATGCCTCCAAGATCCTGGGGATCAGCCGGAAGGTGCTCTGGGAGAAACTCAAGGACTATGGGATCGAATAGGTCCGGGTCCGCCCTCCTGCTCTTCTTCTTCCTGCTTCCGGGGCCATCCCCCCTGCGACAGTCCCCGGAAACGGGGGGGCGGCCCGTCGGATTCCGGACCTGGCTCTGGCCGGCCGGCGGACCGGCCCGCGATCGTCGCTTCGCAGAGGCGCTTCGTCGTATCGGGATCTCGGGGACATGCGTCGACAACGAACAGGACCCCGCCCCCGTCGCCGCCCTCGGAATCCCGTTCTATCTCGACCACGCGGCCGGCAAGGGGGTCCTGCACCTCCGGGCCCCGGACTTCGATCGCGTCCGGAAGGCCTATGAGGCCGAACGCGACCCCGCCCTCTTGAAGCGCCCTCATTCCCTCCTCTCCCCCAAGGTGCGCGTCGACCTGAAGCGGCGGATCCGAGAGCGGGTCGAACGGGCCCGAAAGCATGGGCCCGCCTGGATCTCAATCGAGGACGAGATCTCGACGACCCGGTTCACGAATCCGATCGACTTCGATTTCTCCCCCCAGGCGCTACAGGCCTTCCGGTCGTGGATGCGCCGCAGATACGGTTCGGCGGAGGCCCTCCGGCGGATCTGGCCGGGAAGGGTTCCAGACTTCGAGGACCTGGTTCCGAGGACGACGGACGAGGTCAGGCGGCGGGAGTTCCCGAAGGGGCCCTGGCCCCGGAACCTCGCCGATTGGAACGACCACCTCCGCTTCCAGGACCAGATCCTCGCGGAACTCGTCGGAGACCTGCTCGATCTCTGCCGCGAACTCGCCCCGGGGATTCCGGCCGGCTTCGAGGGAGGACAGCCTCCTTCCGCATTCGGGGGATACGACTGGCGTCTCCTGCTGGCCGAAGCGGACGCAGTCGAGGTCTACGACATCGGGGGGGCGCGGGAACTCGTCCGCTCCTGGAAGAAGGAGGGCTGCCTGCATTTCGAGACCCTGTTCCCCGTCGAGGGAGGGGGCGGCCAGGACCTCGCGGTCGCTCGCCTCTACGACATGCTGGCGCACGGACTCGATGGGGCCGTCGTATGGAGCGCGGGGAGGGTCTTCGCCGGTACGGACCCCTCCGAACTCACGGTCTTCGGAAAGGCCCTCGCAAAGGAACTGCCGCGCCTTCGGAACCCCAGGGTCCGGGCGCTCGCGGGGGCCCGGGTCGATCCGGGGCGGATCGGGATCCTGGAGAGCCAGGAATCGGTCCGACTCCACTGGATGCTCGATTCGCGGAGGGACGGCCGCACCTGGATCCGTCGTTTCGGGTCCCATGAACGAAAGCATTCGACCTCGCAGAGCCTCCGCCTTTCCTGGATCCGTCTGCTTCAGGACCTGGGCTACGCCTTCCGGTTCGTGCATCCCTCCGAACTCTCGCCGAGGCGCTTCGACCGGCGCCGCCTGCCGAAGGTCCTGATCCTTCCCGGCAGCCTCGCCCTCTCCGGGGAGACGATCGCGGGCATCCGCCGCTTCGCGACTCTCGGCGGTCTCGTCCTGGCCGACGAGACCCCTGCACGATACGACGAATATCTGAGGCTCCGGGAACGTCCCGCTCTCGACGAGTGGTTCGGAATCGAGCGCTCCGAGGGGCGGAGGTTCCTTTGCGGTGGACGTATCGAGGAGGGCGCGCCCCGCCTGCCGAGCGGTCTCGCCCTTGTCGAAAGCGGTCTTCGACCCGAAGGGCTGACTCGAGCCGAATGGGTCGGGAAGAACGGCTTCTCCTTCGTCCGGCCCCGGGGCGAGGGCCGGTCGGTCCTCCTCGATCTGGACCTCGCTTCCTATCATCGGGAACGCCTCCGCGAGGATCGGGCGGCGGCCTGCCGCGAACTCCGAGCCAGGATGCGAAGGTTGCTGGAAGCTCACGAGGTCCTTCCGGTCGCCCTCGTCCGGGTCCCCGGGTACCCGACCGTTCTCGAAAAGGTCTCGCTCCGCGCGGGCTCGCGACGGTTCCTCGTCATCCGTGCGAATGTCTGCGAGGATCCCACGCTCTTCACCCGTCTGGTCGCGATGGGTTCCAGGAAGGCGACGCTCTGGATCCCCTCCGCCGCAACGGTCCGGGAACTCTTCTCTGGAGAAGTCCTGGGGCGCGGGCGGAAGATCTCCTTCCGTTTCGATCCCGTCCGGGGAACCTTCCTGGAACTCGAGAGGCTTTGAACCGATGGTCCGTCCGACGAGTCCGCTCGAAGGACCGGGGATGCGCGTCCTCGGCACTCCGGTCTGGTCGCTCGAGGTCGGAGAGGAGGAGGAGATCCTGTGCGTTTCGGATCTGCACCTGACACCGGAGCATGAGGAGGTTTCCCTCGCCTTTTTCAACCTCTGCCGGAGCCGGCCCGAGAACGGAATCCTGATCGTGCTCGGCGACCTTTTCGACGCCTGGGTCGGTCCCCGGCAGCGGAAGGCCAGGGGTTGGAGGGAACTCTGCGGACTCCTGGCCCGCGGGTGGAGGGGGCGACGGGTCTACCTCCTGCACGGCAACCGGGACTATCTCCTGGAGTCGCGATTCGCCGAAGCGACGGGTTCGGTCGTCGTTCCCGGCGGGCTCCTCCTGCGTCGCCCCGGGGGAAGGACTCTTCTCTGCCTCCACGGGGATGAACTCTGCACGCGGGACCATGCCTACCAGCGCGCGAAGCGGCGGCTTCGTTCCGCCCCGATGCGGAAGCTCGTCTCCGGTCTTCCCTGGTTCCTCACGCGGCGGCTCGCGGCCCGGGCGCGCGCGAAGAGTCGCACGGTCGTCCGGGCGGCGGATCCGGCGACCCTGCTTCCTCCCCCTGAGGCGCTGGCCGCGGCGGCGGAGCTCCATGATGGTCCCCTCCTCTTCGGCCACATCCATCGGCTCGCGCGCGGACCGTTGCGGGAAGAAGGTTCCCCCTCCCCGGAGTACTTCGTCCTCCCCGCCTTCGAGCCACCCTCCTTCGGCCATGCCCTGTGGGCCGGGGACCTCCCCGTCCACCTCGAGGCCGGCGCGAGATCCCCCTGGGGATCTCCGCTCGTCTGAGGGGGGATTCCCCCGGAGGGCGGGGAAGCGATTCATAGATTCCGTCGATGGGGAAGGGGGTTCGGAAAGGGTTCCAAGGCTCGGGCGGGAATGCCGATCAGGGGGCGGGGGGGCATTCGATGCACGCGTTGCTGCTGGCCTATCTCGAGTCGGTTCTCGCCGCCAAGACGGCGCGCCTGGAGGTCCGGAATCCGGACCTCCTCGCCTGGGTCCAGGACCTGTTGCACGGGGACCCCTCCGCCCGGGAGGCGGCCGGCGCGTGGGTGCGCCGCCAGGGAGTGTCGGTCGTCCCCTCCATGCTCGGACTCCTGAGATACCCGCACCGCAAGGTGCACGATTGGGTCGAGGAGACCCTGCTTTCCTTCGGCCCTCCGGTCGTTCCCGTGTTGCGCGAGCAGATCCGGATCGGACCGCGGTCCCTTCGCGGGGAGATCGAACGACTCCTCGGGCGTCTCGAAGCGGCTTGACCGGGGGAGAATCCGTAAGGGTCAGGCGGGAAGGCTCAGCGGAAGGTCGTCGCCCGTCTCCGCGAGCCTGGCGATATGTGCCCGTGCCTGGAAGGCCCGCTGCACGCACTGGTCGGAGTTGTGGTACTCGTAGCGGCCGAAGCGGCCGATCGAAAGAAGCCCCGAGCGGTCGAACCAGGCCCTAAGTCTCGCGATCCTGTCGGGGAAGGCCAGGTTCTGGTCGATGTAGGCGTAGCGGCTGTGAAAGGGGTGCAGGACCACGACGTCCTCGCGCCGGAAGAGGCCGCAAGTCTCGAGGGCGCGGCACAGGTCTCCGAGCCATTCCTTTCCGGTTTCCAGGGTTCCGCGGTAGGTCACCTCGGCCATGAAGGACACGTGGCCCTCGGGCGCGTTCTCCGGGCTGTAGTTCGAGAAGAAGGTCACGCGGTTCGCGGGCCCCTGGTCCTCGAAGGGCAGGTAGATCCAGGAAAGGGGGTCCAAGCCTCGATCGCTCCGGCATCCGATCAGGACGTTGGCCAGTGAGATCGGACGGAGTTCTGCGCATTCCAGGCGGATCTCCTCGGGGAGGCCCTCGAAGACCTCCGCCAGGACCGGGAGGGGAATCGTGTTCACGACGAGATCGGTCGGATCTCCGTCCACTTCCCAACCTCCGCCTCGTCGTCTGAGGTTGCGGACCTCGTGTCCGGTCACGAGACGGTCGCCGAGGCCCTCCGCAATGCCGTCGGTCAGGGCCTGGAAGCCTCCTCTGCGCGGATAGAAGAAGCGCGCCTGGTGTGTGTACCCGCGGGTTTCGAGTCCGGACACGGCTTTGAGGATGTCGTCCACCGGCGCATCGGGGACCCGGCCCGCGACCCAGAGGGACGACATTTCGCGGAGGTCGCATTCCCAGATCTTCTCGTTGTAGGGAATCATGAAGTGGTCGGCGAATCCCTTGCCCATCTTCCAGAGGATCCAGGAGTGGAAGTCCTCCGGACAGGGTTCTCCCCCCTTCCGCCGTTCGACGGCCTCGAGGTAGCCCTTCAGGCATTCGAACTTGGCTTGCGGCGTCAGGGAGGCGATTCCGTTCTCGAAGGGATAGGGGACGTAGCGATCGTGCCAGAGGATCCGGGTCCGGCGTTCGGTCTCGACGAGGGAGTCCGAACCGGCTCTCTCCTTCATCCAGTCGAGGGTCGCCCGGTCCTTCGAGAAGAGGATGTGTCCGCCGGCGTGGTCGAAGGTGAAACCGTCGACGACCGAGGAACGGCAGAGGCCCCCCGCCTCCCCGGAGCTTTCGAGGACGAGGACGTCGTGGCCGTCTTGGAGCAGGAGGCGCGCGAGGGTCAACCCCGTGACGCCGGCGCCGAGAATCGTGATCTTCAAAGGCGGACTCCGGAGAAATCGACGAGAGAGGGGGGAGGCCGAAGGCCCCGGCCTCGGGGACGCGGAAGTCTACACGCCTCCGAAGCGGGTCCGCGAGATCCCCGCCATCTTTCCCCGGACGGCGGGGCCTCGTCCCCGACCCGGGTAGAATCCGGGGATGCTCCTCCCGACCTGCGTGCTGCTCTTGGCCGGTCTCGCCGCCGTTTCCGCTCCGGTGACGCCGGGGGATCCGCGTCCCCTCGTGATCCTCGCCCGTATGGATCCGGGGACCTTTGCGGAACTCGGGAAGGCGCTCGAACGCTGGAGCGGCGGCGTGGGACGGAAGGGACCGGAACTTCCCTGGAAACTGCGCAGGATCGGGCTCCGGACCTCGGGGACACTCCCTCCCCCTTCCCGTTTCGACCTCTGTGTTGCCTGGCCCCGTTCGAAGATCCTGTCCAGGACCGGAGACCTCCGGGCCCTGGACCGGGACGGGAGGAAATGGCTGCCGTTTCGGGTGCGTTCCTATGCGCTCTTCGGTGCCGGGACCCCTCCACGTCCGATCACCGGCCTCGAGGTGGGAGGGGATGCGAGGATCCTCCTGCCCGATCCCCGAGCCGAACCCGAGATCGTCGAGGTCTACGCCTCCGTCCTCGAGAATCTCGGGGAGGGGGTGCTTCGCCGGATCCTGCTCCGGGACGCGGGGATCCCTCTTCTCCATTCGGAGGGGATCCGGGACCGGCTGGGTTCGAACACCCCTCCGGCCCCCTTCGGACTCTGCGACCTCGAAGGAGGGGATCCGCCGCCCGGGACGGGCCCGCTTCCCTCCGCGCGCCTCGTCCTGGCCGTCTCCCGGTCCACGGCTTCGCCAAAGGACGCCCGCTCGATCGCGTTCTTCCTGGCGGAGGGGAGCGGACTCCGGAGGGAAGGGCTCCGCCCGATGCGGGCGCCCGGAGCGGAATCCTTGCGCCGGGTCCGTGTCTTGCTCGGAGCCGAGGAGGAAGCGGGACGCCCTGACGAATGGCTGCCGTCCTGGATGGAAACCGGCCTGCTTCTCCTTTTCGGGCTCCTGTTCGTCGGAATCCTCCTGCGCAACCGTTGAGCTCCGCAGCGGGCTTCGATTTTCCCGGGAGGTCCGCATCTCAACGGCAGCGGACGAGGAGGGAGCGGTGCCGGCCCGAGAGTTCGGGACCGAGATCGTCGAGGAAGCGTCGCCCGTCGGTCCAGTAGCCGGCCGTGGCCCTCAGCGAAGGGCGGCGGTCCTGGAAGAAACGGTTCAGGCGTTCGATCAGGCATTCCCGGACGTACTTTGCGAGGCAGGAGGCTGCGGCGGTCGGGAAGGCCTTCTCCTCCCCCCGTTCGGCGAAGTGGAGTTCGACCCCCTGGCCGAGGCGGTAGGCCGAATGTCCGGAGCGCTCCTCGAGGACCTCCAGACCGACCCCGGGGAAGGCGTCCCGCAGAAGAGGGGCGTAACGACTTCTCCCGCCTTGACGGTCGAGGACGATGACGGTCTCCTTCCCCGCGCGGGATCCGACCTCGAGACAGGCGCGCAGGACGGGAAGGGTCGCGGCGAAGAGAGCGAGACTCTTGTTGTCGAGGCGGCCGATGAGTCGGTTGTAGCTCCCGACCAGGACCGGATGGATCGGAGCCGCCAGGAGAGAGACGCCCGAGGCGGAGAGGGCGCGTGCGAAACGGTGCGCATCGAGGCGGAGGCTCGGGCCGTCCGTCCAGCGGGGGAGGGGGACCGCCGAGAGGTTCCGGTACCAGGGATAGGCTTCGAAGTCCCGGTCCCCGAGGACCGGCGAGAGCAGGTGCCCCAGGGTCTCCGGAATCTCCCCACGGACCGCACCCAGGAGGGCGAGGGCGGTCCGCTCCAGTTCGGCGAGCCCGCGCCCGCCGGACTTGACCCTCTTGCTGTCCGCGATCCGGATCCGACGGTCTTCCCGGCGTCCACCCTTCCGTCGGACGGCCTCCCGCAAGGCCTCCCAGGGGCAGAGGCCGCGGGGGCCGCTCATCGCGACGCCGGCGACGACCAGGGGGCCGAGCAAGGGGCCGAGCCCGGCCTCGTCGACTCCGCAGAGAGTCGAGCGGTCCTTGGAAGCTTCCATCGGAAGGAGGGAATCCTCGAGTACGCGGAATGCGCTTCCTGGCCTGAACTCGTCCGGGGAGTCCGGCCGATGAAGAGGGAGAACCCGAGAAGGCTTCGGACCAGGATTCCGGTCCGGCGGCCGGACTGCAAGGAGGCGCCCGTGGACATCCTTCTGCTCGAACGCGACAAGCTGGTCCGAGACCAGATCCTGGTCGGGCTCCAATCCTTTCCCGAGATCGCGGTCGAGGTCGGAGAGGGCTATGTCGGCCTGCATCGGACCCGCCAGAAGAGCTACGACTTCGTCATCATCGGGTGCAACCCGAAGGACGACGAAGGACTCAGGCTCCTGACCTCCCTCCGTGAGTACGACCGCGACACCCAGGTCGTGCTCGTGACCTCGGCGAAGCAGGTCAAGTCGCTCCTCGCCCAGCGGTCCAAGTTCGACCTCTTCGCGGTTCTCGGGGTCCCGGTCGTGCCGGAGGACTTCTTCAGGATCCTCGCCCGGATGCGGCGCCGGATGAGCGCCTGAAACCGGACGGGGCAGGAGGCGGCCCGCTTGCTCCCGATCGTCCTTCCCGATAGAACCCCCGGGTGATTCCAGGACAGGAACCGAGACCCCACCGCCATCCGAGGCCGAAGGCGAGGATCTTCCTCGAGGGCCGTTACCGGAAACTCGTCCGCGGACTCCCGCAGACGATCTTCTACTGTCCCGAGTGCAAGGGACGGGGAAGGCGTTGCACGAACTGCGGGGGATACGGGAAGCTGACGAAGGATTCGGTCCAGGAGCTGATCGCCCGGAAGGTCCTGCCCAGATACAAGGCGCGCTACGGGAAGTTCCACGGCGCGGGCCGGGAGGACCTCGACGTGCGCATGCTCGGAGGGGGGCGCCCGTTCATCTTCGAGGTCGTCCAGCCCAAGCGGCACGACGTGGATCTCGAGGAATGCAGGGAGGCGATCCTGAGATACGGACGGGGCCGTCTCGAGATCACCGAACTCCTGCCGGTTCCGAGGAAGCGGGTCGCGATCCTGAAGGAGACGCCGAGCCGGAAACGCTACCGGGCCCTGGTTGCAGTCGAGGAGGAGCCGAAGGCGGAACGTCTCGAGGCCCTGCGAGGGACCGTGCATGAGATCCGGCAGCGCACCCCACTCAGGGTCGCGCACCGCCGGGCCGACAAGGAACGCTTGCGCGAGGTCCGGATCCTCGACCTGGAATCGGCCGGAACCGGTCCGGAGGGGCCCAGGTTCGAGATCACGATCGACTGCGCGCACGGGACCTACGTCAAGGAGTGGATCTCGGGGGAGGGGGGCCGAAGCCGCCCGAGCTTCGCCGAACTCTGCGGCGTTCCCACCCGCTGCCTGGGTCTCGACGTCTGGGAGGTGCTGGGACCCTTCCCCGCGCTCGAGAACGGCCGGAGGATGCCCGCCTTTCCCGAACCTCTCGACTGGGGGGACTGGAAGGCCGGGCACGAGGACCCCTGGGACCTCGATGCGGGCGATCAGGCCCGCGGGGCGGGCGGGGACCGGGAGGAGGACCCCCCGCCGGAACCTCCGAGCCTCTGAGCGGCCGCCGCGGCCAGCAGGACGAGAGCGAGGATCCAGAGTCCCGGTCGTTTCGGGCGGAGGAAGGGACCGAGTTCCCGAGTCAGGGGAAGGGGGAAGAGCCGGAGGTTCGTGCAGAGGGGACGCCCTTTCCCGTCGAGGGCCAGGGCGCGGAGGAAGGGTTCCGGGCGGACCGCGGTCTCGACCGCCGGCCAGAGGGCCTCGATCGTGCTCGGGGACTTCCTGCCCTCGGGGGGGGCGAGGAAGAGGGCCTTCAGGGAGAGGGTCCCGTCCGGTTCGGCCGGAACCCGGGTCTCGAAACGTCCGAAGACCGTCGCCCAGGAGACGCGCCAGGAGACGGCGTGGACTCCGGGGAAGGAGAGTCGGGCCGGACTCCCGAGGGTCACGGCCCGCAAGCCCCGGTCGTCGAGAGGACGAGGGCCCTCGTAGCGCAGCGGGAGACGGCGGAGGCCGCGGGGCGGGGGGAAGGGGGCGGCTATGGGGAAGAGCCGCCGGTCGGGGAGCAGGATCCTCGGCGGACGATGGAAGGGGGGCAGCCCCAGACGGTCGACCCCGACGTGGAACAGGGGCTTGTCCTCGTCCCCGGCCGGGGCCTCGACGAACACCGGTTCGAGTCCCCTCGCGCTTCCCAACTGCTCCTCGATCCGGGTCCGGAGGCGCTGGACCTCGGTCGCGATCCGTTCCGCGTCGCGCCGCGCCTCGAGGGTCGCGGGGAGGGCTCCTGAGAGGAGGAGGAGCGGGGGCAGGGGACCTGCGAGACCGAGGCCCAGAGTCATCACGGCGGAGGGAAGATAGCGATAGCGGGCCTTGGCCGGAGCGTCCGGCCCCCCGGAGGCCCCGGCCCCGGGCAGGGCGGTGAGCAGGGCCAGGAAGACTGCGCCAAGGAGGGGGCGGGCGGGATCGCGGGATCCCCCGAGCCGCAACCGCAGGAAGAGGAGGAACGAGATTCCGAGGAGTCCGGCGAGGACGAGGGATCCCGTTCCCAGGCCTCCGGGGACGAAGAAAGCGACGAGTCCTTCGAGGAAGCGAGGATCCGGCCGGGCTTCCGCGTAGCCGCCGAGAACCTCGCCGAGGGCCAGGTACCTCCAGGTCAGGAGGAAGCCAAGGGTGAAGAGCCAGGGAGCCGTCTCCCGGGCCAGGATCCTTAGGGAGCGCTCCCCGCGCATCCAGAGCAGGGCGGGGACCGCGGCCGGAAGGGTCAGACAGGGCTCCTTCGTCAGGCAACCGGCCGCGAAGGCGGAAAGCGGCAGGACGAGTCCCGCAGGACTTCCGGTCTCCCTCCTCTCCGCCCGCCTGAGAAGCAGGAGGAGGGCGAGGAGATAGAAGAAGGTCGAATGGGTGTCGACGCGGCCGACCGCCCAGAACAAGGCCTCCCGATGTCCGGGGTGCAGGAGCCACGCGGTCATGACCGCCCAGGCGGCCGGGGGGGGGACGAAACGGCGGGCGATCGCGAAGAGGAGCAGGCCGGAGGCGAGGTGGACGCAGAGGTTCTGGAGGAGGGGGAGGAAGTCGCCGGTCCCGCCGAAGGCGAGGTCGAAGGCGAAGGAGAGCGTGATCAGGGGCCGGTGGAAGAGGGCGATCCGGGTCATGCCGTATTGCGGCCCGAAGAAGTCGCCGAGGACTCCCGCGGGGGTGGAGGCATGCTTCAGGGCCAGCCAATCGTCGCTCCTGAGGGCGAGGCCCTCGGGCCGCCAGAGCCAGGCCGCCAGGGCGAGCGAGAACCCCAGGAGGGGGAGCAGGGCGCGGGGAAGGGCCGGAGGGGCGGTGGTCGGTGATGGAGCCCTCTCCTCAGATGCAGACACCGATGATTTCGCCTTCGTAGACCACGCGTCCGTCGTGGATCGCCTGGGTCGGGAAGCGGGCCATGCGGCCCCCTCCGCTGATCCTGCCTTCCCTGGCGAGGAAGAAGACCCGCGCGGGCGGAACGACCTGCCCCCGGAAGCGGACCCGTTCGAGTCCCCCGAAGACGACGGTCCGGTCCGCGATCTCCAGGGTGGAGAGGGCCTTCCAGAGAAGGGTCGCGACCTGCGCGGAGGCCTCGGTCAGGAGCACGCCGGGCACGAGGGGACGTCCGGGGAAATGCCCCTTCGTCCACCAGTCCTCGGCGCCGAAGTCCTTGATCGCGACGATCACCCGTTCCTCCCGGTCGAGGTGGCAGACCCTATCGACCATCGCGAACTCGTGACGCTGGGGGAGGAAGCGGTGGATCGTGTCGAGATCGAGGGCCGAACCCTCCGGATCCACGCGCTCCAGGTCATAGATCATGCGTTTGGGCCGGGCCCCGGTTACGCCTTCCGTCATTTCGAATTCTCTTTCCATCCCGAGGGAGATGCGGACCCCACCGGCAAGCTTACGGTCGTTCGTCTTTCCGGCGAAGGTCTTCTTGGGCGGAAAGGGGCGATCGGCGGGTTCGCCGGGCTCCGTCCGGCCGGAAGGAGGAGGGAGACCGGATCCGCCCGATGGGAACGGAGATCCGGGAGGGGGGCGAAAGGCCGGAACTCCAGGCCCCGGCTTCCCCGGCCGATAGGGGGGAGGGGAAGCCTGAGGAGGGTGCGATGGCGTTTCGGGGGGATCTGCAGGAGATCGGTCTGTTCGACGTTTTTCAAAACGTCCATCACAACAGACTGACCGGCACGCTCCGGGTCGAGAACGGGACGGAGACCCGCTGGATCCATCTCCACGAGGGACTCGTCCGTCATGTCTCCCTTGGCGAGGGGATCGGACTCCCGATGCCCGAGTTCCTCGTCCAACGGGGCTTCGTCGACGCGAAGGCCTTGGACCGCGTCCTCAGGTCGAGGGGCCGGAGCCGGCGCCTCCTCCAGGATCTCCTCGCAAGAGCCAAGGTCCTCGATCCCGGCGAATACGAGCGGGCCTTCCGCCTCAGGGTCGAGGAGTTCCTGTTCGATCTCCTGTCCTGGAAGAAGGCGGAGTTCGAGTTCCTCGAGGGCCCTCCCCCCCGCGGGATCTTCGACCTGCAACAGAAGAGCCTGTCGCTCGCGCTCGATCCCTCGTCCTTCCTGATGGAGGCCGCGCGCCGTGAGGACGAATGGCAGCGGATCCGCCGGGTCGTCTCCTCGGACTTCGATTTCTTCGAGGCCCTGGGCGAGGAAGAACCTCCGGAAGACCCCGAGACGGTCATGATCTGGCGCGCTCTCGACGGCCGCACCGAACTTCGTGAACTCCAGAGGACCCTGCCGCTCGGGCGTTTCGAGATCCATGACACGATCGCCAGGCTCGTCACCGGAGGGTTCGCCCGTCCGGTTCCGCCGACGGACCTCCCGGCGCTCGCACGGGAGGCCGTCGAGAACGGGGATCCGGAACGGGCCGAGGCCCTGCTCACGAGGGTCCTCGAGATCGAGAGGAACCACCGGGAGGCGCGGGGCCTCCTCGCGGAGGTTCTCGAGAGCCGGGGTCGTTGCAAGGACGCGGCGGTCCATCACGCCTTCCTGGGCTCGCAGTCGATGCAGGAGGGGGAGGCCCGCGGCGCCCTCGCGTCCTTCCGGGAGGCGGTCCGCCTGGATCCCGCGGACGCGGGGCTCAGGGAGAGGGTCTTCGACCTCCAGCGCGAACTCGGGGACGCCGAGGAGTTCGAGGCGGCGGCGCTCGGCCTCTCCGAGCAGCTCGAGATGCTGGGGCTCGTCGAACGCGCCTGCGAGGTCCTCGACGGGGCCCGGAAGCGACCCGACATGGCGTTGCGGCCGAGACTGCTCGAACGCTGGGGGGCCTTGATGGCCCAGACCGGACATGCCGAGGCCGGGGCGGGCACGTTTCTCGGCATCGCGAAGGGGCTCGAGGAGGCCGGGGACCGTTTCGGCGCGATGCGCACCCTCGAGGTCGCCTTGCGGCTCTATCCCGATTCCCGGGACCTGAAACGGTTGAGGGAGGATGTCGAGTCGGACCGGAGGAACCGGAGGATCGCGCTCCGGCGCCGCCTCTTCCGCTGGGGGGCCGGCGCGGCGGTCGCGGGCCTCCTCCTCGTCCTGGCCGGCCACGAACTCGTGCTCCGCCGCCGCACCGCAGCCCTGCTCGCCTCCTTGCCTCGGGACGTGGCCCAGGGGAGGGCGCACCAGGTCCTCGGACTCCTCGAGGCCTTCCGGAAGGCCGCTCCGCTCGCCCCCTCCCAGTTCCTCCTGCGCGATCTCGAGCGGGGACTCCGCGAGGCCGGAGCCCTCGAGGCGGCCAGGGCGGAGCGGGTGCTGGGGGCCGCAAGCGCCGCCCGCATCGAGGCCTGCCTCGCGGGCCCTCCCCGCTGACGGGCCTGCTTGGGGCCGCTCTCAAGCCATCCCCGAGCCCCGGCCGATCAGGGAGCGACTTCCGATTCTTGAGGACCGGGGGCTTCCGTTACCGGGGGACTCCCGGTCATTTTTTTCGGATCGCGGGCGGCCGGCGCAGCCGCAACTGCCCGCAAGCCGCGTCCCGGTCGCGGCCCCGATGCCTGCGAAGGGTCGTCTTGAGGCCCCCCCGCTCGAGCCAGCCGCGGAAACGCTCGACCCGCCGGTCGCCGGGGGAACGCAGGTCCCCCCCGGGAACCTCGACCGGATTCCAGGGGATCAGGTTGACCGTGCAGGGGAGGCCCCTGAGGAGGGAGCAGAGGGCCTCCGCATCCTCCCTGCGGTCGTTGCGGTCCGCGAGGAGGACGATTTCGAAGGTCGGCTCCCGTCCCGTCGCCCGCCCGTGGAAGGCCGCGGCCCGGACGAGTTCTTCGGGGTCGTGCTTCGCGGTCGGGACGAGTTCGCGGCGGAGGTCGGGGTCGGCCGCGTGGAGGGAGACCGCGAGTTCGTAGGGCTTCCCGAGGGAGGCGAGTCTCCGGATCCTTTCGGGATGGCCGGAGGTCGAGATCGTGATCCTCCGGGCCGAATAGGCCGCCCCCTTTGGAGAGACGAGGAGGTCGAGGGCCTCCGTGAGGTTCCGGAGGTTCGCCATCGGTTCTCCGATCCCCATGACGACGATGTTGTCCGGGGGTCTGCCGAGGCGTTCCCGCGCGATCCAGAACTGCTCGAGGATCTCCGCCCGGGAGAGGTTGCGGCGGACCCCTTCGAGGCCCGAGGCGCAGAAGATGCAGCCGACGGGGCAACCGACCTGGGTCGACATGCAGAGCGTCGAACGCGTTCCCCTGGGGATCAGGACCGCCTCGATCGCCTCCCCGTCGCCGAGGCCGAGGAGGAACTTCAGGGTCCCGTCCCGCGCCTCCTCCTCCTCGAGGAGTCTGAGCGTGCGCAGCTCGAGGGTCTCCGAGAGCCGGTCGCGCAGGGCCTTGGGGAGGTTCGTCGCCCGGTTCCAGTCGAGGAGTCCCCGCGCGTGGAGCCAGAGATGCAACTCCCGGGCGTGGAAGGGTCTGCCGCCCTCCTCGAGAACCAGAGCGTCGAGCGCCCCCGCGTCCAGGTCGCGGGCGGGGATCCGTTCAGGCACTCTCGCGTTCTTCCGGTTCGGGTTCCTTGGGCACCGGCGGCCGCTTCGTCGGGCGGGGGCTCCGCTTCGCCCTGGGGGGTTTGATCGGGGTCACGACCGGCTCCCCCTCGCCCCGCGCGCATTCCTTCGTGACGAGCACGCGGACCGGTCGATCGGCCGCGAGGGCCGGGAGGTCGTAGCGGAGATCGAGGAGAAGACCTTCGATCACCGAGCGCAAGGCGCGCACGCCGGTCTCCCTCTCGAGGACCGTGTCGGCGATCTGTTCGAGGGCTCCGTCCTCGAAGGCCAACTCGCATCCTTCCATCCGGAAGTACTCCGCGTACTGCTTGATGATCGCGTTCGCGGGTTCGGTCATGACCTTGACCAGATCGTCGCGGGTCAGGGACTTGAGCGTCGCGACGACCGGCAGGCGCCCGATGAACTCGGGGATCAGGCCGAACTCGATCAGGTCCTTCTGGTCGAGGTGGGGGAGCAGGCGGTCGCGTTCGGTGGAACTCGTCTCCTCCGCTCCCGAGGCCTCCTTGCGGTCCTCGAGGTCTCCGAAACCGATGACGGAGTGGCCGAGCCTCCGGGCGATGGCCTGTTCGATTCCGGTGAAGGTCCCTCCGCAGATGAAGAGGATGTCCTCGGTGTTGACCTGGATGTAGGACTGCTCGGGGTGTTTCCGTCCGCCCTGGGGGGGGACGTTCGCGACCGTTCCCTCCAGGATCTTGAGCAGGGCCTGCTGCACGCCTTCCCCGGAGACGTCACGGGTGATCGAGACGTTCTGGGTCGTGCGCGAGATCTTGTCGATCTCGTCGATGTAGATGATGCCCTGCTGGGCGCGCTCGAGATCGAAGTTGGCGGCTTGCAGGAGCTTCAGGAGGATGTTCTCGACGTCTTCCCCGACGTAGCCCGCCTCGGTCAGGGTCGTCGCGTCCGCGATCGCGAAGGGCACGTCCAGGATGCGCGCCAGGGTCTTCGCGAGGAGGGTCTTCCCCGATCCGGTGGGCCCGACGAGGAGGATGTTGGATTTTTCCAGCTCGACCCCCGGATCGTTCCGGTGCCGGTTCTGGATCCGCCGGTAATGGCTGTAGACCGCGACCGAGAGGACCTTCTTCGCTCTCTCCTGGCCGATCACGTACTGGTCGAGGGAGGTCCGGATCTCCGGCGGGGTCGGGACCTCCCGGGTCAGGAGACTCGCGGACTTGACCTTCGGGCGGGAACGCTCGTCCTCGGAAAGGATCGTATTGCAGATCTCGACGCATTCGGCGCAGATGTAGATCCCCGGGGGACCGGCGATCAACGGCCGGTCGAGCTGGTGCCGCGATTTCTCGCAGAACGTGCAGCGCTCGACGCTCTTTCCTCGATTCCCGGTTTTCGACATGACTTCTTTCCGTCCCGTGGAGCGCGGGGGCGCCGCGGGGGGCCCAGGTCCGACCCGACCGGACCCTCATTGTAACCCCCCCCCGCGTTCCCGAGAACGAATCCGGAGAAAACGGGTTCCCGGATTCCGGGCTCAGACCGCCTGGATGACCTCGTCTACGAGTCCGTAGTCCTTGGCCTCCTCGGCGGACATGAAATAATCCCGATCCGAGTCCTTTTCGACCTGTTCGACGTCCCGGCCGCTGTGGCTGGAAAGGATCTCCGCCAGGGAGCGTTTCATCCTGAGGATCTCCTCGGCCTGGATCGAGATGTCCTGGGCCGTGCCTTCCACGCCTCCCCAGGGCTGGTGGATCATGATCCGCGAGTGGGGGAGGGCGAAGCGCTTCTCCTTCGTACCGGCCGCGAGGAGGATCGCGCCCATGCTGCTCGCCTGTCCGATGCAGTAGGTCGCGATCGGGCACTGCACGAACTGCATCGTGTCGTAGATCGCGAGTCCGGCCGTCACCGAGCCTCCGGGCGAGTTGATGTAGAGGTTGATGTCCTGGCTCTTGTTCTCCTTCTGGAGGAAGAGGAGCTGGGCGATCACGGTGTTCGCGACGGCATCGTTGATCGTCGTCCCCAGGAAGATGATGCGGTCCTCGAGCAAGCGGCTGTAGATGTCGTACGAACGCTCGCCCCGGCCGGTCTTTTCGACGACATAGGGGATGTAATAACCCATCTCTTCAGCTCCTGGCATCCTTGATCCTCCGGAAGGGGATTCCGGAGACGCTCCTGTATAGCCCTTGGCGGGGGAGGGATCGAGCGGTGGAAGGACCCCTCAGGATTCGTCTCCTTCTCCGCTATCGACAATCCTGGCGGTCTTTCTGAGCCATTCCCGGACCTTCCGCGTCATCAGCTCCAGGCGGAGTTCTCCGAAGAGGTTCCGCTCCTCGAACTCCCGCCGGACCTTCGGGACCTCGACTTGATTCTCCGAGGC
>JALUUL010000080.1 GCA_027021385.1 Planctomycetota bacterium
AGGATGCGGGGGTGAAGGGGGGATAGTGCGGGAGAGAGGAGGATTCGGGGGAGAAGGGAGAGATATCGGGAGGGAGAAGGTTGTGGGGTGAAGGGGGAGAGAGGCGGAGGGGAGGGTCAGTGGCCGCGCTTGCCGTGGCGGGCCCACCAGCGACGGATCTTGGCGAGGCCGCGGCGGCGGGACGCATCGGGGCCGGAGGCGGCGTAGCCGGTCGAGGAGAGGTCGAATCTCCGGTAGGGAAAGAGGGAGTGGAGGACCAGGGTCAGGGAGAAGGCCGCCTGGGCGCGAACCGCGGCGTCTTGATCGTCGAGGGCATCGAGGAGGGCCTCGACGGACCGCGGGCTACGGGTCTCCCCGAGCGCTCGCAGGGTTCGGACCCGGTGAGGGCCTGGCTGTTCGAGGAGGCGGAGGAGGGCGGGTACGGCCTCGGCGAAGTCCCGCTTGCGGAGGGCCTCGGCGGCGTCGAGCACCTTGAAGGGGTCGGGGTCCGAAAGGCGCTTCTTCCAGATCGCCCCGTCCCCAAGGATGCCGAACTTCTCGGCGGCCTCGAAGGCGGCCTTCGCGAGGTAGGATGTCTTCGACTTCATGAATCGGCGTACGATGGGGATCGCTGGCTTGTGTCCGCGCGAGGCCAGGAGCGTGAGGATCCGGGCGGCGAGGGAATCGGGGCGATCGCGCTTAAGGCGGGCCGTCAAGGCCTCCAGGATCCGTGGATCCAGGGAGGAGGCCGACTCGAGAAAGAGGAGCCCCCGGCCGAGAAGGTGCGAGCCGACATCGCGATAGTCTTCAGGGATCCTCTCCGGCGCGACCTCGACCCCCCGGGTTCGGAGGAAGGTCCGCAGGAGCCACGCGCGCTCCGAACGGGGCTCCACCGAGGAGAGGAGTCCGCGGAGGGTCTGCGGGAGGTCCTCCCCCGGGTCGGTGCGGAAGGTGGTGAGGAGTGCCTGGAGTTCGTCTCCGGCAATTCCGGGCCGGAACCAGGCGAGGAGTGCGCCCCGGACTTCCGGGTCCCGCGGACGGTAGACCCGCTGGAGCATCGCGACGCGCAACCCCGGGTCGTCCGGGGCCTCGCGGATGGAGGTCAGGATCCTCTCGCGCATGCCCCTCTCGCCCGCCGTCTCGAGGCGGAGTTCGGCGGCGAAGCGGAGGTACGGATCCCGGCAGCGAAGGAGACGCTTCCAGAACGGACGGGCTCGTTCGAGCGGGAAGGCTCCGAGCACGTAGAGGCCGTAGCGCCTGCCGTCGAGGGCGAAGGAGGGCAGGAGTTCGACGAGCAGCGGGAGGGCCTTCTCGGGTCGGTCGGCGATCAGCTTCCGGTAGGCGTGGTACCGCTGGGTGGAAGAGGATGCACCGAGGTCCTTCACGAGGGTTTCGACCGATGCGGCGGCGCCCTTACCCTCCTGGGCGACGGCGGACGGGCGTAGGGATGTGGAGCCTTCGGCGAATGGGGAGGCGAGCAGGAGGAAGGCGGGAAAGAAGAAGGTCACCGGCCGCCCCCCGTGGAAGGGCCCGCTCCGCCGCGTCCACCCCTCCCGGTTCCGCTGCGGCCCCTGCGGACCGGCGTCGTCGTCGCCGGGGGTTCCTTTCGTTTCGACTTCGGGCGCTTGCGTCGAGGGGCGACCACGATCCCCTCGTAGACGAGGTGAAACCTCGCGATCCCCATCCGGCGGAAGGCCACCGCGAAGGGAGTGTGCCCGTAGTGGTTGAAGAAGGCCCGCGCCATCCGGTCGAGTTCGAGGAGGTTCTTGCGGAAGGCGGGGCCCCCGGGAAGGTCGACCTCGAAGAACGGGGCGACCCCGTGGCAGAGACTCATGCTCTGGAAGGAGACCCCGACCGGACGCCGGTCGAGGGCGAGGGTTCGGACCTCGGGGGGCGGCGGGGGATGGAGTTCTTCTTCGAGGAGCTTCGGCGCGATTTCGCGGCACCAGCCCGCGTAGCCCCGCAGGTTCAGCTCGAGGAGCTTGAGGGCGAGTCGCGTCCAGGCCGCGATCGCGCGGCTCCTCGGGGAGCCCGCGTCGGGGTCGAGGGCGGAGAGGTCGTTTTCGAAGGCCCGAAGGATGGTCACGCATTCGGCGGCCTTCTTGTCCGCCCGACCGGCATTCCTCCGGAACGAGAGCGAGGAAAGGAACTCGAGTCCCCGCACTCCGCGGGATCGCAGAGAGGGGCCGGAGGTCGTGCCGGCGTCGAACTCCGGACGGCCGGCGAGGAAGCCCGCCTTCCAGGCAGCGAGCCAGGCCTTCCGCACGGCCCGGAACCAGGGATCGCCCCCGAGGGTCTTCGCGATCCGTCTCCTCGCGTCGACCGAGGGTGCGAGGAGACGGAGCCTCCCGTCCCAATAGGTCTCGTCGGGTTGGACATGGTCGTCGCGGTCGGAACAGAACAGGCAGGTCCCGAGATAGACCGCGCATTCGTGGCGGCCCCCGCCCTCGGAGTGGAGGAAGACCCTCCCTCCGCTCGCGGCCGCGAGGCGGCCGAAGGAATAGGGCCCGAACCCGCTCGGCGTGACCTCGTTGGGGATCGTGTCCTGCAAGATCCAGCCCCAGGGAAGGTCGATGAACCCGGCGTCTCCGCCCCGGAGGACCGCCCGTTTCGGAAGGCCGGTCTCGAGGCGGGAGGCCCAGTAGCTGTCGGCGAGCATCGCCTCGGTCGTCAGGCCGAAGAAGCGGATGGACTTCTGCCGGAGGATCTTCGCGGTCCCCTCGAGCCGGCTTTCGAGGTCCCCGTTCTCGAAGCTGATGCAGAGCAGGGCCCGGGCCGGGGCCGCCTTCGCGACCAGGGGGGCGGCCTTCCGGACCGTCTCGAAGACGTCGTGGTAGCCCTTGTCGGTCTTCGCGAGGATCCCGCGGACCGCGGCCAGGATCGCGGACGCGTCCTTCGTCGGCGGGAGCCAGCTCTTCCTGGGCCGGCCGATGCCGGCGACGCCCACCGCGCAGGTTTTCAGGAAGGCCGGGAGGGCGGCCCGGAGCCGAAGCAGGAGCGGGGAGGCGGCCACCGAGGGCGTCGGGTCGACGAGCAGGAAGAGCGCGCGCTCCTTGGGGTTCCGGTCCGGGGGATCCCCGGGCCAGGTCGGCGCGAAGAGCAGCTTGAAGGCCCGCTCCATTCCGAGGGACCCTTCGGTCACGAGGGAGGCGTCCGGGGGGCGGGTCTGTCCCGGGAGGGCCGGGGTCGCGGCCGTCGAGAGAAGAGCGACCACCAGGAGGAACCGGGCTCTGAATTGCATCTTGCCGAGTATAGGTCCCGATTCCGCGAAGGTTGCCATTCGAGGCGATTCTCCTTCCCCGCGTGTCCTGCGGGTAGGGAGAAGGAGGGGGATCCGGACACTGGGTCCTCGCGCGTCGCCCCGGCCTCAGGAAGTCCCATGGTAAGGATTGGGCGGCGATCCCGAGATCCGCCCCGAGGCGCAGCTCGTTCGTGCAGGCGAGAATGGCGTCGTGGATGATCCAGGGATCGGGAGGCGTTTCCGGCAGTCCCAGTCCTTCGAGCAGGTTGACGAGTCCTTCCTCGTCGGGTGTCCAACCCCTCGGGATCCGTTTTCGGGGAGGCCGTGGCCTCGGGGAGGAGATCCCCGTTCTTCCATTTCGCGTAGACGAGGCGGGGTTCCGGACTCCGACGGCCGGTCGAAATCGCCAGGTGGAGGGGCAGGTGTCCTTGCCGAAATGCCTGCAAAACGCACGAAAGAAGGAGGGGCTAGGCTTTCGGAGGATTCTTGGGGCCTAAGGGGTCGTGCTCCGGGTATCCCCGATCTACGGAGGGGGCCGGAAGCGCAAGGAGAGCAAACCGAAAGGCCGAAGGAGGAGACCCGCGATGTGCGGACGGATCACGCTTGCGACGCCCCTGGATCTCTTGATGGAGATCTTCGGACTGCTCGAGGGGCCGAAGGAGATGCGCCCGCGCTTCAACATCGCGCCGGGAACGAAGCTCGCCGTCGTGCCGAACGACGGGAAACGCGCCCTGCGCGCCTTCCTCTGGGGGCTCGTGCCTCCCTGGACGAAGGACCCGGCGAAGGGGTTCCGGGCGATCAACGCGCGCGTCGAGACCGCGGCCGAGAAACCGAGCTTCCGCGAGGCCTTCCACGCCCGCCGCTGCCTCGTGCTCGCCGACGGTTTCTACGAGTGGAGGAGGAACGAGGACGGCACGAAGACTCCGTTCCACATCCGCCGGAAGGATCGGCGCCCCTTCGCGTTCGCCGGGATCCACGAGCTGTGGAGGGATCCCGAATCCGGAGCGGAACTTCGGACCTGCGCGATCCTGACGACCTCGCCGAACCCCCTGTGCGCGCGCATCCACGACCGGATGCCGGTCATCCTCGAGGATGCCGGAACGCGGGAGGCCTGGATCGAGCCGGGTCCGAGGCCCCCGGACGGACTCCGCGCCCTCTGCGGCAGCCTTCCCGAGGGGGCGCTCGAGGCCTTCCCCGTCTCCCCGAGGGTCAACCGCCCGGCCAACGACGGTCCCGATCTCCTGGTGCCCGCCGGGCCTCCCCTTTGAAGGAAGTCCGAACCGGTCGGGCGGGGACGGACGTTGCGGGAGGCCGGAGCATTCCGCAGGATGCCTCCATGGAAGCGAGCACGATCTTCCGTTGCCGCCATCTCTGGACGCCCGAGGGGTGGCGGTCCCCGGCATGGGTCCGCGCGTGCGAAAGCGGGACCATCCTCGAGATCCGCGACGAGGAACCCGGGGGGGCCTCGCCGATCCCGCTCGAGGGCTGGGTCCTTCCCGGGATGCCGGACCTCCACTCCCACGCCTTCCAGCGGGGGATGCTCGGGCGGGGGCAGCGGCGCGGGAGCGGGGAGGACGACTTCTGGACCTGGCGGGAGGCGATGTACGCCTGCGCCGCCGCCTGCCGCCCCGAGGACCTCCGCGACCTCGCGGCCTGGCTCCAGGTCGAACTCCTCGAGGGCGGCTTCACGAGGGTCGCGGAGTTCCACTACCTCCACCGCCCGGGGGGCGCCGACCCGATCGAGAGCGCCTCGGCCCTGTTCGAGGCGGCGGGCCTGTCGGGAATCGGCTACCTGCACCTCCCCGTCCTCTACCTGCACGGCGGCCTCGACGGGGACGGCGAACCCCGTCCTTTGGGAGCGCGGCAAGAACCCTTCTCCCTCGCCCCCGAGGCCCGGGACCCGGTCGAGGTCTTCCTTCGCCACCTGGAGAGTCTGGAGGCGCGCTTCGATTCCGAGGGACCCGGCCCGGCGCTGGGGTCCGCGGCGCACAGTCTCCGCGCCGTGACCCCCGACGAGATCGAGAGACTCCGGGCGGGTGCGAAGGAAGTCCTCGGGGACGATCACCCGTTCCACCTGCACGCGGCCGAGCAACCCGCCGAGGTCGAGGCGGTCCGGCGCGCCTACGGCCTGCGGCCCCTCGAACTCTGCTTCGAGCGCTTCGAGGTCGGACCTTCCTGGTGTTTCGTGCACGCGACGCACCTGAGCGGGCGGGAGGCCGCGCTCCTCGCGGGGAGCGGGGCCGTCGCCGGACTCTGCCCGACGACGGAGGCCGATCTCGGGGACGGGTTCTTCCCGATCGAGAACCATCTCGAGGCCGGCGGGGTTCTCGGGGTCGGGACCGACAGCCAGGTCGGCCGGGACGTGGCGGGGGAATGCCGCCTGCTCGAGTGGGGGGCGAGGCTCAGAACCGGGAAGCGATGTCTCGCGTCGTCCCCAGAGGAGGCCCGGGAAGGCCGTCCCG
>JALUUL010000081.1 GCA_027021385.1 Planctomycetota bacterium
TTCCGCAGGCGTGAACTCCAGCTCGTGAGCGTGTTCCTCGGAATCCCCGAACGCCTCGCCAACTCCTCGTAGGTCAGGCCCTCTCGCTGTCGGACCGCCAACCACCTGAGGACCTCTTCACGCCTGCTCCGGGCTTTCGACATGTGCTCCTCCTTCGAGAAACACTCCGTCTTACCCAATGACCCCCCAGGAAAAAGATGGGCGTCGCCGAACAGTTACACCTTACATGACCTAGAGCCTCAAGGTGAACTCCTCCACGCCCACCACCCGCCGGTCGAACGAGGCCGGTCCCCCGCCGGCGACCGTTGCCTGCACCCTGCGCCTTGGAATCGAGGACCTCATCCTGCGGCTAGCCTCAAGTTGCGTTAATGCTGAGGTCGCATCTGTAAACTATCCCTGCAGCTATTACCTCGAGCACGACCAGCAGGAATGCATGTTCGGTTTTGAAGCTGGTCTCTTTCAGCGTGAGCGTGCCAATTTGTAAAGGACTGCCCTGAGGCACCCACAATGAGCCATCACCGACGTAGAGGCGGGCAACAGCATCCCCCGCAGCGCGTGTTCCTTGATTGCTAGTGTAGGTCGTTAACACTACTACGGCATAGTTTCCATTTGGCCCCGCTGGCACGAAGCGGCATGCCTTCGGGGTGTACCTTGATCAATAAGGACATTCACGTCTCTGACTAGCATCAGTTGCTCTCCTTATCGCTATTGCCTATGGTCCCCTCAAGACTGTTGAGTTGTCTTAGCCGGAACTCAGCTGATAACTTCATCACGGACGTCGACGGAAACCGCATAGTTCAGCGACAGATGAGACCCTTCGAATCTTCCTTAGAGATTGTCCTTAGAGATTGACCGTCCGTCCAACAGCATGAACACTAAAAGTTGTATATTGACCACTTGTCCATTCCAAAAAAACACGCTTTCCTCGGGGGAAGACCAAAGGAGTCGCGAAATGTTGAGAGACGACGGCAGCCTGACGGTAGGGCATCCCCGAAGCGTTCCAGATCTCCGTCCCACCTGTTGTTGAGAGGATGCAGCGGATAACAGTCGTTCCGTTCTTCCTCGAGGAGTCGAACTGGATGTCGGTCAGGAGGACCGCGAGGAACGAGTCGAGTTGGTCCGGCTTGCCGTCGCCGTTCTGATCGATCACGATCTCGACCTTGCCGGTTCTCGCTGCATTGAGGTTCTCGAAGTGCCACGACCAGATGTTCGTAGGGTCGGGCACGACCTTGACTCCGCTGCCGATCGGCCACTTGGGCTGGAAACCCGAGTAGAAGATCTTGGGGCCGGCGAAGAAGAAGGCGGCCGACAGGCCGCAGGTGGTGAAAAAGGCGGTGAGCGCAATCTTGAGCATGTTGACCTCCGGGGCCTGGGTTGGACGCCGCCCGGCAGGACCGGCATGGATTTTGAGCCAGCCAACCAGCCAGCCAGCGTCAAGAGCTTTCCCAGCTTTATATAGCAGGAATCCGCGTGGTTGGGGCCGGCCGCTCATCCTCGCCCGGCCTGGTGCGAGGCGGCGCTGGAGCGGGCGGGCCAGCACAGGGGAGGTGTTGCGGGGGCTCCGACCGGCAGCGGCTCGACGCGCAGCAAGGTGTACGCCGTGAATCCGCAGGACCTCGAGCGTTGCGGTGAACTCCTCCGCGCCGCCGGCCTCCCAGTCGATCACGGCCGGTTCCTCGCTGGCGACCGTCGCCTGCACCCTGCACCATGGAATCGATGGCCTCATTCTGCGTTGGCCTCAAGCGGTGTTGATACTGAGGTCGCAGACAACCATCTTCCCGGCTGTCAGGACCTCGAGTACAACCAGAAGGAAGGCGTGGTTCGTCGTACCAGTTTCTTTCACGAGTCCCTTTGCACCAATGTCGCCTGAGCTAGTGAGCTGCACAATCGACCAGTGAGAACCATCACCTACGTAGATCCTCAGCTTTGCGTCTGCAGCACTCCCGTTGGTTTCCGTCGTCAGCACAGTGACCGCATACGCACCACGCGGTCCCACGGAGACTCTGCGTGCATGCGTTCTGACATTTGGGGGTGACTGATTATCACGGTCAATGAGAACATTGACGTCTCGAACGAGCATGTTCATCTCTTAGCTTTTTCTGTCCTGGATTTTCGATTATGAGCAAGGAAACAATGACGCGTGACGGCATGGATTCACGCTTGAGAGGGGGATTCTTGCCGCATAGCGCCATCGAAACAGGATTTGTTTGTGCCGCTTTTAAAGGTTCACCACCCTTCCGATCAGGTGGACAGAGAACTTGTATCTTATTGGGCCGGCCCATGAAAGGAAAACTCGTTTGCCCCGTGGGAAGGCCAATGGCGTAACAAACCGATGGCTGGATTCTCGTGCATCAGCAGCCAGCTTGCCCGGGAATAAGTCCCAGAGTTCAGTGCCGTCCGCGTCGACAAGGGCACAATGAAAATTACTCCCACCGCGAACCAGCTGCATGTCGGTGAGGAGGACAGCAAGGAACGAGTCGAATTGATCAGCTTTGCTGTCGCCGTTCTGGTCGATCACGATCTCGACCTTGCCGGAATAGGCATAGCCAACGTTCTCAAAATGCCAGGACCAGATGTTCGTGGGGTCGGGCACGACCTTGACCCCGCTGCCGATCGGCCACTTGGGCTGGAAGCCGGAGTAGAAGATCTTGGGGCCGGCGAAGAAGAAGGCGGCCGAAAGGCCGCAGGTGGTGAAGAGGGTGGTGAGCGCAATCTTGAGCATGTTGACCTCCGGGGCCTGGGTTGGACGCCGCCCGGCAGGACCGGCATGGGTCCCGAACCGGCCCGGCGGCCGGCGGGCGGCGAGAGCGTTCGAGCCCTTGTTCTACCAGAAAGCCTAGGCACCGGGGTTCGGAGGCCGTCCCTGTGCACCCAGTCGGCGGCGGTCCCTCGTTCCTGCGCGGGCCGTTTCAGGAGGACCTTGCCCGCCGGTCGGGCTGGAGGACTTTCGGCGGGATTCGTTCTCCTTTTGGGGCCGCGCCATAGCTTCGTCTGATGCGGCGTGCGAACGTACGATGATCGTACCGAGAAGGGATCTTACTTTCCTCGAACGGTCGATTCCGGGGCTGCCCTGTTTGTTCAAAGGTTGACCGTGCGTCCGACAAGATGGACAAAAAAGGGCCCGCTTGGGACCGAATAATTGTAATTCCAAGTCAGGAATACGCGTTTTCCCCGAGGAAAGAGTAAGGGCGTGCTGAAATGATGAGATACGGCGCCAGTGTGAAGGATACCTGAGCTGGGTGGAATTGTGCCGGGAGGGGCGGCCATGTTCCATAGGTGGGTCCCATCTTCGGCGACGAGCATGCACATACTTCTCCTCCTAAGCGCAACCATATCCCCTCCATAGTCGAACTGTGAATCCGTCAGCCCCACGGCGAGGAAGGAGTCGAGCTGGTCCGGCTTGCCGTCGCCGTTCTGGTCGATCACGATCTCGACCTTGCCCGTTTTCGCTTTATTGACGTTCTCGAAATGCCAGGACCAGACGTTCGTCAGGTCGGGCACGACCTTGACCCCGCTGCCGATCGGCCACTTGGGCTGGAAACCCGAGTAGAAGATCTTGGGCCCGGCGAAGAAGAAGGCGGCGGAAAAGCAGCAGGCGGTGAGTGCAATCTTGAGCATGTTGACCTCCGGGGCCTGGGTTGGATGCCGCCCGGTAGGACCGGCGTGGGTCCCGAGCCGGCCCGGCGGCCGGCCGGCGGCGAGATCGTTCGAGCCCTTGTTCTACCAGAAAGCCTAGGCCCCGGGGCTCGGAGGCCGTCCCTGTGCACCCAGTCGGCGGCGGTCCCTCGTTCCTGCGCGTGCCGTTTCAGGAGGACCTTGCCCGCCGGTCGGGCTGGAGGACCTTCGGTGGGATCCGACTCCCACGCAGAGCCGCGCCATTGCTTCGCGCGATGCGGCTGCGCTCTGGGTGATCAGCGTCCCCTGGCTGCGGCGCTTGCGCGGAGCGACGCTTCGCTTCCAGATGATCGGGTCCGATCCGAAGGCGAATGCCTTGGGGTTGGTCTTCTCGAACCGCATCGACCTGACCCTTCCTCTCTACGAGCCGGGAGGCTTCTCCGTTTCGAACACCTTCGCGCGGGGGTACGATTTCACCCGGTCGTAAGGGGTCGGACCGGTCAAGGGGTTCGGCGCGGGGGGCTGAAAGGAGGAATCCTTGGAGGAATCGGGACGCCTGCTGTTGAAGGCGGCGGAGATCGAGGGCATGGCCCGGGAGCGCCGCGTGCACTTCCTGAATCCGAACGCCGTCCGCCTGCGCCGCTCGCTCGGGGATCGGGTCGGCCTCACGAAGCTCGGCGTGCACCTCGTCGAGATCGAACCCGGAAGGGTCTCGACCGAGTTCCACATCCACTACGACGAGGAGGAGTGCGTCTACGTTCTCGCCGGCCGCGGGATGCTCGAACTCGGCGACGAGACCTTCGAACTCGGGGCGGGCGACTTCCTCGGGCTGCCGGCCGGGAAGAAGGCCTATGCGATCCGGAACGACGGGAAGGACCTGCTCGTCTTCCTGCTCTTCGGGCAGCGCCTTCCCCACGACGTCGCCGAGTACCCGAGGCTCAGCAAGCGCCTCTTCCGCCACCGGGGAACCTGGAGTCTCGCCGACCTGGCCGACCTCTCCGATCCCCGCGATTCCCGTCGGGGGGCATGATGGGGGCCTTCGGGAGGGCCATGGAGGGGACCGGACGGAGGCGTTTGCGTGGGGGACTCCTCGGAGGGGCGCTCGCGCTGGTCCTGTCGGGCTGCGCGGGAGGGACGGCGCCTTCGGGGGCGGAGGGGGCCGAGGCGGGAGCCGGCCCGAGGGAGCGGGTCCGTGTCGAGGGGAAGGGGGCGCGGCGGCCCCCGAACCTCGTGCTGATCTTCATCGACGACATGGGCTACGCCGACATCGGGCCCTTCGGGGCGAAGGGCTATGAGACGCCGAACCTCGACCGGCTCGCCCGGGAAGGCATGCGCTTCACCGACTTCGAGGTGAGTTCCGCCGTCTGCTCGGCCTCGCGGGCCGCCCTCCTGACCGGCTGCTACCACCGGCGCGTCGGGATCTCGGGAGCCCTCGGCCCGCGGTCGCGGATCGGCCTCAACGAGGACGAGGTCACGCTGGCCGAGATCGCAAGGAGCCGGGGATACGCGACGGCCTGCTTCGGGAAGTGGCACCTGGGCCGTCATCCGAGGTTCCTGCCGCTCCGGCACGGCTTCGACGAGTATTTCGGGTTGCCGTACTCGAACGACATGTGGTCGCTGCATCCGGCCTTCGCCAAGCTCCCCGCGAATGCGGCCCGCCGCAAGCGGGGCTACCCCGACCTTCCCCTGATCGAGGGGGAACGCGTCGTCGTGCCGAAGGTCACCGGCAGGGAACAGGCGATGCTGACGACCTGGTACACGGAACGGGCCGTGGACTTCATCGCGAGGAACAAGGACCGCCCGTTCTTTCTCTACCTCCCGCACAGCATGGTCCATGTGCCGCTCTTCGTCTCCGACAAGTTCAAGGGGAAGAGCGGACGCGGGCTCTTCGGCGACGTCGTCATGGAAGTCGACTGGTCCGTCGGGCGGATCCTCGATTGCCTCGACGAACACGGGCTCGCCAAAGACACCCTCGTGATCTTCACCTCCGACAACGGGCCCTGGCTGAGCTACGGGGACCACGCCGGATCGGCCGGGCCGCTGCGCGAGGGGAAGGGGACGATGTTCGAGGGCGGGTGCCGCGTGCCGACGATCATGCGCTGGCCGGGCCGCATCCCCGCGGGCCGGACCTGCGACGAGCTGGCCTCGACGATCGACATCCTGCCGACCTTCGCGGCCCTATGCGGCGCGGAGCTTCCCCCGCGCCGGATCGACGGCAAGGACCTCCGCCCGCTGATGTTCGGCGCGCCGGGCGCGCGTTCGCCGCACGAGGCGTTCTTCTTCTACTACGCGGGGGGACAGCTCCAGGCCGTGCGCGACCGGCGCTACAAGCTGCACTTCCCGCACCGCTACCGGACCCTGAACGGCCGGCGGGGGGGGACCGGGGGCCGCCCCGTCCCCTACGAGAGGGCGCGGATCGGGCTCGCGCTCTTCGACCTGAAACGGGATCCGGGCGAGACCAAGAACGTCGCCTCGGAGCACCCCGAGGTCGTCGCCCGCCTGCGGCGGCTGGCGGAGAAGGCCCGCGACGACCTCGGCGACCGCCTGACCGGTCGCCGCGGCCGCGGGATCCGCCCGCCCGGCCGCCTTCCCCCGAGGACACGGCGCGGGGGGCGGTGATGCGTCTCCTCGCCTGCTTGTCGCTGTCGTTCTTTTTCACGGGATGCGTCTTCCCGGGACAGGAGGTCGGAATGCACGATCCGAGACCCTCGCTCCTCGCGGCCCTGGACGGGCGATGGACGATGCGCGGCGATGTCATGGGCAAGCCCGTCACCTACGACCTGGAGGCCGGACCGGTCCTCGGCGGGGCCTTCACCGAACTCCACATGAAGGATGTCAGCGACCCCCCGCAGTACGAGGCCCAGGTCTTCCTCGGCTTCGACCGGGAGAGCGGGACCCTGATCGCCCACTGGCTGGATCGCTTCGGCGCGCTTGCCTCGATCCCCCACGGAACCGGCGGGATCCATGGGAACCGGGTCCGCTTCATCGTCCCTTACGAGAAGACCTGCTTCCGCGATACCCTGGACTATGACGAGACGAAGGGGAGTTGGAGGCTCGTGATCGAGGCCGGCGATGGGGAGGGGGGGTGGAAGCACTTCGCCGGGTATGAGATCGTCCGGAAGGAGGGGAGGGAATGAAGGCGGCCGGGAGACTCCCCCCCGCGATCGAGGCGGTCTTCCCCGACGCGATGCCGCTGGAGGCCTTTCTGGAGGCGGGGAGGAAGGCGCTGGCCCCCCTCGGTTTCCGGCGGGAGAACGCGATCGCCTGCGTCGGGCTCTGCCGGGACGAGCGGACGCGGGCGATGGTCGACGCGATCCATGCCTGCTGGGGGGAAGCCTTCAACTTCTCGAGCCTCGGGGGGATGCTCCTCCTCGGGAAGACCGGCTTCCGCGCCGCCCTCGGACACGCGCCGAACGAGGACGGCCGGGAGCGGCCCGTCTTCTTCGCGATGCCGCACCTCGCGATCTCGGAGGAGGGGGGGATCGGCCGTTGCGCCCGGCCCGGGAGGAAGGGGACCTCCGCCGCCTGCGGGGCCTTGCGGGCGCTCCTCGAGGAGATCGAGGGCGGCGGCCCCGAACTCGAACTCGATCCCGACGACCTCGAATACGGCCTGCTCAAGCGGCGGCTCCACCGGAAGCTCGGGGGCGCGGAGGTCTCCGGCCTGGTCGAGCTGACGCGGGTCGCCCACGAGGTCGTCCGTGAGGATCTCGAGACCCTGATCTCCCGCTGCGTCGACGTCGAGCGCTGCGATTTTGCGGTCTTCACCGGGATCCAGCTCCACGGTGACGGCGGCGCGGAATGCGTGTGGCCGGGGGCGCGCTACGCGGTCGTGGGGGGGGAACGCAGGGACCTGGATCTCCGGGACTGAATCCGCCGCGTTCGGGAGGGGAAGGGCCGGCGGGGGGCGCGGGGGCTCAACGGCGGCGGCGCGGGGCGGACCGCCGGCCTCCGAGTCCCCGCTCGAAGGGGGGCAGGGCGAGGAGGGCGGGGTCGAGTTCCCCGAGACCCTCCGCGAGACGCCGGGCGGCCTCGTCCTCGCCGGCCTCGCGGAGCCGGGTCAGGCACATCTTCGCGGTGTCGACCGCCGAGAGATTGAGGCCGTCCCTTGCGGCCGCGCTCTCGGGGCGTTCCGCGAAGGCCGCGAGGCAGAGTTCAGCGGCCTCGATCCAGCGCTCCGCCTCGAGGGCGATCCGGGCCTTCCCGGCCAGGGCCAAGGATCGTCCGTGCGCGCAGGAGGGTTCGGTCGCGGGATCGCGTTCCCCGGCCGTCCGGAAGAGGTCGAGGGCCCGGTCGTAGGCATCCCGGGCCCGCCCGGGTTCGCGGGCGCGGCGGTAGGCCTCCGCGGCGGCGAGCGAGGCCAGGGCGGCCTGGTAGGGGAGACCCCGGGCCTGCGGGGAGGCGGCGAGGCGGCTTCGATACTCCCGTTCGAGCCCCTCCGGGCCCTTCCTCCGCAGCAGGTGGCGGCGCAGGCGGGCATGGAGGAGGGGGGAGGCGGGGAAGCGTTCGAGGCCCTGCCGGAGGCAGCGCGCGGCGGGCCCGTGGGCCTTGAGCCAGTGGAGGAAGTCGTAGTGGTCGGCGAAATGCCGGTCGGTGCCGAAGGGGTGCCGGTCGAGAACGGCGTAGGCGGCGTGCAGGTCGCGGATCCAGGAATGCGGCCAGCGCTTCCCGGCCCGGATCCTCCGGATGATCTCCCTCTGGCGTTCGTAGGCGAAGGTCTCGAGGGTCTTCATCGCGAGACGGCTCCCCTCGCCGGGGGGGATCGCGGGGACGGCGCGGACCGCGTGCGCGAGGGCCTCGCGGGGGCGGCCGAGACCCTGCGCGGTCACCGCCAGGACGGCGTGGAGGTGCCAGTCCGAGGCGCCGAGGGAGAGGGCCTCCCGGGCGGCCCGTTCCGCGTCCTCGAGGAGGAGGGAAGCGAAGCTCCGTTTCGATCCGAGTCCGAGACGGAGGGGAGCCCTCGAGGAGGGGTCGAGGGCCAGCTCGACGTTGGCCGCCGCGAACTCGAGCTTCGCTCGGGGATCGGGCCGATAGGAGCGGGTCTCGAGCGCGTCGAGACGCGCGGCGAGACGCCCCCGGTCGGCCGGAGCGGCGCCGGCCGGCGTCTCGAGCCCGCGGCGCCATCGAGCCAGGTCCAGGGGTCCCGAGGAGCCCGAGGCCGCGGCCTCGACGGCGCTGAGGCGCCGGGCGAGGACCGAACGCTCGGCGAGCCTGCGGAGGGTCGCGAGAAGGGCCTCGCGGCGCGGCCCCTTCGGAGTCGAGTTCAGGGCTTCGTAGAGGAGGGCGGTCAGGTCGGGCGAATCCGTCCGCGCGAGGGCGCGCAGGGCGAGGTCGACGAGCCCGGGGTCGAGTTCGTGCAGGGCGAGCCGCAGGAGTCCTCCGGGGGCGGCCTCGGGATGCCGGAACGCGGCCTCGAGGAGCCTTCGCTTCCCGCCGGGGTCCGCCTCGAGGAAGGCCTTCTCGACCCGCTCGCGGTCTCGGCTGTCCCTCGAGGCGACGAGATCGACCGGATCCCGATCGCCTCGTTCGGTGATCGGCGGGGTCTTCCCCGCGCCCTCGCGGATCGCCGTGAGCACGGAGACGACGTCCCAGGTCAGCATGACGTCGAAGCTCTTGGCCCCCTCGAGGTCGATCCGGAGATGGCGGGGCGCGATCCGCTTCCCGTCGAAATACTTCTCGTAGAGGAGGGTCTCGATCGCGATGTGCTCCCCGCAGGTCACGGTCCCGAAGCGGGGGCAGGGGATCCGCCGTCCCTTCTCGTCGTGGTCGCGGGGATTGTGGCGATAGACCGAGGCGACGACCGGCACGTAGCCCGCGAACAGCCTCCTCGTCTCCGGGCGCCGATAGACGACGCCCGCGTAGTGCTCGCTCGCGATCTCCCCGTCCATGTTCACGCAGACCAGGATCGGGAGCCTCGCGGCCCGCGCGACCGCCAGCGCGTCCTCCCAGGTCCGCTGCCAGCGGACGGCGACCGGCTTCTTCCAGTCCTCGGCGGTCGGGGCCGGCCAGATCTTTTCCCGGGGAAGCCTGCGGGCCGTCTGGGCGGCCGCGCCCCCGGCGAGGGCGGCGGGGAGAAAGAGGGCGAGGGCGGCGGGAAGGGGGCCGAGGCCCCTCCCGCGGGCGGCGGAGCGTGAGGCGGGGCGGGTCTCGCGGGCAGGGGAGCGCATGCGCATGTTCGAACTCCGGGGCTCGGCCCGGCGGGGATCGGGGACGGGAGTTCCATCCTACGCGGGTCGTCCGCGTTCCGTGAGAGATCCGGGTTCCGCGGATCTCCGTTCCCGGCCGGTCCCCCCGTTAGGATGCGCCTCATGAAAAAAAAGAACCTGGAACCGGTCGGCGTCGAGACCCTGCACTGGTCCTGTCCGCCCCTCGATTTCGAGAGGGTCGAACCGACGGCCGGCACCCTGATCGGCCAGGAACGCGCCCTCGAGGCCCTCCGCCTCGGCATGGAACTCTACGGACCCGGATACAACCTCTTCGTCTCGGGCCTCACGGGAACGCGCCGGGCGGCCTCCGTGGCCGAGCTGCTCCGGGAGATCCAAGCGATCTGCCGCCCCGCCCCCGACCGCTTCTTCGTCCCCGACTTCGAGCACCCCTACGAACCCCGCCTCCTCTGTCTTCCCCGCGGGCGGGGGAAGGCCTTCCTCGCCGACATGGGCCGCCTGCACCGGATCCTCTTCGGGATGCTGGCCCGGACCCTCCGCTCCCCGGCCCTCGAGCGTCGCATCCAGGCCCTCCGGGAAGAGGCGCGGGAGGAGGAGAACCGCCTCTACGGGGATCTCGTCGCGAACTGCAAGGAGCACGGGCTCGCCCTCGTGACCTTCCAGGACGAGAAGGGCCAGCCGACCGGGCAGGACATCTTTCCGGTCCTCGACGGAGAACCGGTCCCCCCCGAGGGCCTCGCGAAGGGCATCAAGGAAGGGAAGCTCGACCGGGAGGCGGCGAAGCGCATGCTCGCGCAGCGCGATCCCCTCGTCGCCCGCCTGCGGGAGATCCAGGGCCGCGCACGGGACCTGCAGCTCGGACTCTTCGACAAGGTCCGGGCCCTGATGCGGCAGACGGCCGACGGCATTCTCGGTCCCGTCTTCGACAGGCTCGTCGAACGCTGGAAGGAATCCTGCGAGACCTACCTGCGCGCCTTGCAGACCTGGCTCCACGAGCACCCCGACCGGATCCTGGCCTGGACCGAGGGTCGCGAGGAGCCTCCGGACCCGCTGCCGCGTCCGCTCGAGATCGCCCCCCTCTTCCAGCGGACGAAGGACGGGGACGACTGTCCGGTCCTGTTCGAATCGAATCCGACCTTCGAGAACCTCTTCGGATCCATCCTGCCCGGACCCGAGGGGGAGGAGCCGCGCCTGTCCCAGATCCGCTCCGGGAGCCTGGTCCGCGCCGACGGGGGGTACCTCGTCCTCCGCCTGGTCGACGTGCTCGGCGGTCAGGGGGTCTGGCCGATGCTGAAGCGGGTCCTCAAGACGAACCTCTGCGAGATCCGCAGCGTCGAATCCCAGGGGCAGGGCGTGGCCAGCCCCCTCCAACCCCAGCCGATTCCGGTCGAGGTCAAGGTCGTCCTGATCGGAGAACCCGGGACCTACGCCGCGATGGCCGCGGAGGATCCGGAGTTCCGGAAGATCTTCAAGATCCACGCCGAGTTCGACCGTTCGATGCCGAACACCCGGACGAACCGGCGGCGCTACGCCGCATTCGCGAAGGACCTCCACGAGAAGGAGGGGCTCCTTCCGCCGACGCCCGAGGGGCTCGGGCGTTTCGTCGAGGCCGGGGTCCGGCGCGCGGGGAACCGCACGCGGCTCTCGACGCGCTTCGGGGAGATGGCCGACCTCTACCGCGAGGCCTCCTACCTGGCCGGAAGGCGGGGGGCGGAGGCCGTCGAGCGCCGGGACTTCCTCGAGGCGGAGACTCAGCGCCGCCGCCGGATGAACCTCCCCGAGGAACGTTATCTCGACCTCCTGCGCCGCGGTCTCGTGAGGCTGCCGCTGGCCGGGAAGGCCGTCGGGGAACTGAACGGCCTCGTCATCCTCGACGGGGGGCTCTTCGAATACGGCCGGCCGGTGCGCCTGAGCGCGCGGGTCGGGGTCGGCGAACTCGGAGTCATCGACATCGAGCGGGAATCCGAACTCTCCGGGCCGATCCACATGAAGGGCGTCCAGATCCTGAGCGGATACCTGACGGGGCTGTTCGCGCGCGACTTTCCGCTCTGCCTGAGCGCGAGCCTCTGCTTCGAACAGTCCTATTCGGGGATCGACGGGGACAGCGCCTCGGCCGCCGAACTCGTCGCCCTCCTCTCGGCGATCGCCGAGGTCCCGATTCGCCAGAACCTCGCGATGACCGGGTCGGTCGACCAGCAGGGCAGGATCCAGGCCGTCGGGGGGGTGAACGCCAAGGTCGAGGGATTTTGGCGGGCATGCCTCGCGAAGGGGGTCCGCCGCGGAACCGGCGTGATCCTGCCCATCGCGAACAAGGGAGACCTCTGCCTCGATCCGGAAGTCCTCAAGGCGGTCGAACGCGGGGATTTCCGGGTCTGGCTCGTCGAGGATCTGAAGGAGGTCCTCGAGATCCTGACCGGTCTTCCGGCCGGGGCGCCGAACCGGCCCGGGAGTCTCCTCGGAAGGGTCCGGGATCGCCTGGAGGGGTTCGCGCGGAGGATGAAGGCGTTCCGGGGTTGAGGCGCGAGGGCTCGGACACGGGGTCTCCCGCGCGGAAAGCGACGAATGCGCAAGGCGGACCTTGGGGATGCGCACGAATTTCGGACATGGGGACGAAATGCCGCAACCATCGGGGGAAATGGAAGGACTGCGCCATTCCCCGCGATCCGGCCGATCGCTATGCTGATGACCTTTATTTCTCGCCGCCGGACCCCGTCCGGGCCGCGGCTTCGACCGATTGCGTCCCTTTACCTGAGGGGCCGTCCGGGGGACGGCCTCGGAGAGGCGCGGTCCTCATGGGGAACCCGAAATGACCAGCACGACCCAGACCGAGGGTGAGGCGGCTTCGGCCCGCAAGATCGAGCACCTGGAGGAGGCGATCATCCGCTTCGCCGGGGATTCCGGAGACGGAATGCAGCTGACGGGGGGGGAATTCACGAACAACGTCGCCCTCTTCGGGAACGACCTCGCGACCTTTCCGGACTACCCGGCCGAGATCCGGGCTCCCGCCGGAACGATTCCCGGCGTCAGCGCCTTCCAGGTCCGTTTCTCGAGCTTCGACATCCATACTCCGGGGGACAAGGCCGACGTCCTCGTCGCGATGAACCCGGCCGCCCTGAAGGTCTGCCTGCCCCAGACCAAGAAGGGCGGGATCGTCCTCGTGAACACGGGCAACTTCAACAAGACGGACTGGACGAAGGCCGAGTTCGAGGCCGACCCTCTCGAGGATCCGGACTATCTCGACGGATACAAGGTCCTCAAGGTCGACCTCAACCACCTGACGAAGGAGACCCTCAAGGATTCGGACCTCGAGGGGAAGGCGCAACTGCGCTGCAAGAACTTCGCGGCCCTCGGAATCCTTTTCTGGATCTTCAACCGGGACCTCGAGCCGACGATCCGGGGGATCGAGGAGCGCTTCGGCAAGAAGCCCGAGGTCGCCGCGGCCAACATCGCCGTCCTCAAGGCCGGCTACAACTACGCGGAGACGGCCGAACTCCTGCATACGACCTACCAGGTCGAACCCGCCAAGCTGCCCTCCGGCACCTACCGCAACATCGTCGGGAACCAGGCGATGGGGCTCGGCCTGCTCGCCGCCTCCAAGCTGAGCGGCGTCCAGCTCTTCCTGGGGTCCTACCCGATCACCCCCGCCAGCGAGATCCTTCAGCAGCTCTCGGGATACAAGCAGGACGGCGTCATCACCTTCCAGGCCGAGGACGAGATCGCCGGGATCTGTTCGGCCATCGGCGCCTCCTTCGCCGGGAAGCTCGCGGTGACGACGAGTTCGGGACCGGGGATCGCCCTCAAGACCGAGGCGATCGGACTCGCGGTCATGACCGAGCTTCCGCTCGTCATCGTCAACGTGCAGCGCGGAGGCCCCTCGACCGGGCTCCCGACGAAGACCGAGCAGGCGGACCTGCTGCAGGCCGTCTGGGGGCGCAACGGCGAGTGTCCGGTGCCGGTGCTCGCCGCGGCGACGCCCGCGGACTGCTTCTACATGGCGATCGAGGCCTTCCGGATCGCGACGAAGTACATGACCCCCGTCCTCCTCCTCTCGGACGGCTACCTCGCGAACGGCTCCGAACCCTGGAGACTGCCTCGGATCGAGGACCTTCCGAAGATCGAGGTCCGCTTCCACACCGAGCGGGAAGGCTTCCTTCCGTACTCCCGCGATCCGGAGACGCTCGCCCGGCCCTGGGCTCCCCCGGGGACGCCCGGCCTGCACCACAGGATCGGAGGCCTCGAGAAGGAGGACGGCACCGGGAACGTCAGCTACGACCCGGAGAACCACTTCCACATGATCAAGACGAGGGAGGCCAAGGTTCAGGGCATCGCGAAGGACATCCCTGAGCCCGAGTTCTTCGGCGAGGAGTCCGGGGACCTCCTCGTCGTCGGCTGGGGATCGACGCTCGGTTCGATCACCGGCGGCGTGAACCGCGCCCGGGAGGAGGGATTGAAGGTCTCGAGGCTCCATCTCCGGCACGTCTGGCCTCTGCCGCTCTCCCTGAAGGAGACCTTCGCCCGCTTCGAGCGGATCCTGATTCCCGAGATGAACCTCGGCCAGCTCCACAAGGTCCTGGCTTCGCAGATTCCGGCCGAGTACGTGCCCTTCAGCAAGGTCACGGGGCGCCCCTTCAGCAACATCGAAATCCACGAGAAGATCCGGGAGGTGCTGCGATGACCGCCGCCGACGCCAAGCCCAAGAAGCCCAACAAGGCCCTCTACAAGTCCGACCAGGACGTCCGCTGGTGCCCCGGCTGCGGGGACTACGGAATCCTGAACGCCGTGCAGCAGGTCTTCGCCGAACTCGGCCTGGACCGGGACCGGACCGTCCTGGTCTCGGGCATCGGCTGCTCGAGCCGCTTCCCGTACTACATGGAGACCTACGGGATGCACTCGATCCACGGGCGCGCTCCGGCGATCGCCTCGGGGATCAAGCTCGCGAATCCGGAGCTGAACGTCTGGGTCGTCACCGGGGACGGCGACGCCCTCTCGATCGGCGGGAATCACTTCATCCACATGCTCCGCCGCAACATCGGGCTCAAGGTCCTGCTCTTCAACAACCGGATCTACGGGTTGACGAAGGGGCAGTACTCCCCGACCTCCGAGCACGGGAAGGTCACGAAGTCGACGCCCTTCGGATCGGTCGACCAGCCCTTCAACCCGCTGGCGCTCGCGATCGGCGCCGGGGCGACCTTCGTCGCCCGGGCGGTCGACGTTATGGGCAAGCACATGCGCGAGGTCCTGAAGGCCGCGGCCGAGCACGAGGGCACGGCCTTCGTCGAAATCTTCCAGAACTGCAACATCTTCAACAACGGCGCCTACGATCCGATCGTCAAGAAGGAAGTCCGCGACGACATGCTGGTGGACGTCCGTCACGGCGAACCCCTGGTCTACGGGAAGGAACTGGACAAGGGGCTCGTCTTCGACAGCTTCGCCGTGCGCCCGGTCAAGCTCGGGGAGCCCGATGAACACGGAAAGGTCTGGACGAAGGAGGATCTTCCGGTCTGGAACGCGCGGGATCCGAACCCCGCCCTCTCCTTCGCGATGACCCAGCTCCGGGAGGGGATCGACCCGACCGCCATCGGCGTGATCCGGTCCTTCGACGGGAGGATGCCTTACGACCGGGAGGTCCACCTGCAGATCGAGGAGATCCGGAAGGCGCGGGGGGACCGCGATCTCGAATCCCTGATCTACGCGGGCAACACCTGGACCGTCTCCTGAACGGAGACCGCCGGGCCGCGCCTCCCCGCCCCCGGCGGGAGGCGCCCGGCCCTTCGGGCGGGCCTTGAATCGCGGCCCCCGATCCCTGCTTCGCGCCGGATGGGACTCACGATCCCCTCGCGTTGTCTCCCTGCCGAGTGTCCACTGCGGCCCACTACCCTGACACTCACCGCGGCTGCGCGGCCTCCTGCAGGTTCTGGGGTCGAACCAGCGTGACCACATCCACGTCGAGCCCCTGGCGATGGATGTCGAACCGATCCGACCTGCGGAGCTGATGAGCTCGCAACTCGATGTGGAACGGGAAGAAGCCGGGATGCCGCAGGGCCTGCTCCACCGGCAGGCTCTTCTCCTCAGCTTGCAGGAGCAGGGCTTCCAGAAGCAGTTTCCCGACGGGAGGTGGGACGATGATGATCCTCGCGGGCCGCTCGTAGATCCCCCTCGTGTCGCTGTCCACGAGGACGTTCCACTGGACCATCGAGCGAACAACGCGTTGCACGGCTCGAGTCATCGTCGACCGGTCTCCCCAGCCCTCGCGCATGCGACGGGTGAGCTGCGCCAGGGCCAGGTTGCCTTGGAGCGCGAGCAGCCGGCCGGCATTCGTCGCGACGTCGCGAAAGAACGGGTAGGCGGCCGTCAGCATCGCCCAGTGCAGAGCCACTCGCTGCTCGGCGTCCAAGGTCGGAAGCAGCTTGGCGCCTCGATCGCGCAGGCTCCGCGAGGCGGGGGCCACGTTCACCCAGGTCCGCGACAGGACGCCCACCGTCTTGTGGCAGGCCGTCCCGCGGCGGTTGCCGCCGGCGACCACCCCGTCGAGGAGCCGGAACAGGAAGGAGCGGATCTCGGGCTCGGAAGCTCCGGCGGTAACCTGCCCCGCCACGGCGTCCAGCCACTCGATGTCCAGGCGGCGGTCGATCCCAATGCCGTGGCCGTTCGTCATCATCCCCCTCTCTCCACCCTGACGAAGGGGACGATGACCTCCTCCATGGCGATCCCGCCGTGCGCCACAGTGGTCTTGCCCTCGTGGATGAAGGCGCTGCGACCAGGAGCCAGGAGAGGACGATAGGTCTCCGGCAAGCCGATCTGCGGCCATGGGAGGCTCTCGGGGAACTCGGCGCGCACCTTCTCCCGCGTGCGATCGTCGACGAACACGTGGACGCGTTCGCCGCGCTCGTCCGCGATGGCGCCCACGTTCGGCTTGCCGATGCCGCTTCCTGCGATGTTGCCGTGGTCCGCGGTGATGAACACCTCGTAGCCGTCGTCGAGCAGCGTTCCGATGAGCCTCCCGAACGCGCCGCTGCGGGCCCAGTCGCGGACGATGCTGTGAAGGCCACTCGTCCCCGTGACGACCCCGTGCATCGATTGGTCGACCGTGCCGACTACCAGCCCGAGCAGGCGCATCTTCGGGTGGCTCGAGATGTCTCGGACCCGCTCCAGGAACACCTCGTCGGGCTCCTGCTTCTTCTGGCAGGCGTAGCCGATCTCCAGCCGCCGCGCGCCGCGCTCCTCCCAGAAGCGCTGCCAGTGGCTCTTCTCCTTGTGCGTCGACCCCAGGGTGGTGCCGAAGAAGAAGGGAGGCTCACCGGCGAAGAACGACTGGCGCGAGACGCCTATCAGCGTCGGCACCCACGCGAAGGAGGCGTCTTCCTCGACCACCGTGTCCGGGCCGAGCTGCTCGCGCAGCGCGGCGCGCAGGGGCACCCACTGGTCGAGAGCCAGCCCATCGACGACGACCAGGGCATGGCGCGTCATCCGCGCGCCGGGGGCTCCCGCTCCGGTCGCGGTGAAGCGACGCGCGATGTGATGGGGGACGTGGTGCACCATCACCGGCCGCTGCACGAAGGAGAGGTTGTGGAGCGAGGCGAAGTGGTCTGTCATCCATGAGGCGAACGACGCCTCGATCGCGTCGTGAAGCGTCTCCCAGTCGTCACGCGACTTGGCCGTAGGGTCGTCTCCCAGCTCCCACCGGAGCGCCGCCCACTCGGCCCACACCCGCGCGTAGTCTGCCCAGCTTCGATGGCTGGCATCCCGTCCTGGCAGCTCCTCCTCGAGCCGGGCGAGCAGCCGCTTGAAGCGCTCCGCGTCGCCCTTGCCCGCGTCGGCCCCCACCACGCCGACGAGCATCCACGGGGCTGGAACCTCGGACGCGACGACCGCGTCGGTCGGCTCCAGGTGTCCTTCCACGAAGAGGTTGTCGACGTAGATCCTTACGTCGTCGTGGTCGAACGGGATGTCGGCCGGACCCTCGAACCGAAGCTCGTAGGGGGTCTCTGGCTCTCCGAGTCGAGACTCGTGACTCGCGACTCGCGACCGAAGAAAGATGGGCCACCGCTCCTGCAGAAAGCTCAGGAAGGATGCGCGGCTCGGTACGATTTGCTCGAGCGGCCAGTCTGCCCACCGACCGCTCAGTCTCAGCAGGTGCACGAACCTCTCATCCAGCTCCGTCGGGAACTGGAGCCCTCGGTAGTGGCGCCGAAGAAGCACGTGGAGCAGATCGGCGGGCTTCTCGATCAGCTCGGGTGCGACCTTGAAGACGTGCCGGAGGATGAAATCCTTGGTCGCGTTGACGCCAGGCTGACCCGGCGCCTGTTCTTCCTGCGCCTTGTACAGGACGTCGAAGTCGCTCCGGTCGAGCTGGGCGACGATGTTCGGGACGAGGTTCGGGAAGAGCGCTGCGATCGTGAAGGAGAGGCAGCGTTCATAACGGCGCGCCTGTTCCAGCAGGTCGTAGGGAAGCGCGTCGAGGTCGTCCCGAGGCGTGCGCAGGACCACGACGAGGTTCGTCTTCTCGCCGCGGTCCCAGAGCTGCCGGTAGCGGCTCTCGTAGGCGAAACGGAAGGCCACGTGGTCATCGAAGGGGATGAGGTCGTAGCCGCGCGATCGCAGGGCATCCAAGATCTCCTGCTCGGTCAGGAGGAGGTCCGGGTCGGCGACGATGGTGAGCCTGCTCGCAGCAGCGATCTCGGGCGTGAAGTGCCTGAGGATTGGCTCGCGCCACCCTGCACCGGTCCGCGCTCGCTGCTTGCTACCGCTCATGCGATCTCTCCCGGTCGAGCAACGCGGATCAACACGAGGGCAGTGAGCTCGGGGAGCGCGTCGCCGCGAGCCTGCAACTCGGCTGCCCACTCCGTTTCCTCCCTCTCCAGCTCATCGAGGCGGTGCTTTCGCACCTGGGGGAGGCCGATCCGCTCGACGCCTAAGCGTCGCGCCGCGAACGCCCGGTTCCCCTTCTCCCGTTCTCGCTGCACGCGCTCTCGGTGCGCATCGATCAGCTCATCGAACAGATGGTGCCCGTGCACCTCGGCCTGCGCCCTGACCTGGTCGTAGATCGATCGCGCTTCCTCGCGACCCACCACCACCGGGGTGATCGGACAAGAGCCTTCATCTAGATCGATCAGGCGGTCCCAGATGGCACGCGCCGTCGGCGCCAGGACACGTCCATCGTCGCTCAGGAAGAGAGGCAAGACCCGCTGGGCCCGGCTGTCCGCTGCACGCAGGGCAATCCGCCAGAGCGACCACGTGCCCGACACCTTGTCGGATATGCCGTCGAGCACGATGCCCAAAAGAGGCTGCCCCGGCGCGAAGAGCGGAATTCGCGCGGTGAGCGCCCGCACTTGGCGGTGCTCCAGGGACAGGAGTGTCGTCCCTCCTGTTTCCGCCTCACGTCGGGTGAAGACGGCGCGGCGAAACGAAGTGCCGTCCGGCCAGCGGAGGTGGTAGCCCACATCGTCATTGGCAGCCTCAGCACCTTCGTCCTGGCGGCTTCGCAGGTACGCGACGGTCATCCGCTCGGTCCAGTACGGGACCTGGTGCCCGGCGATCTTCTGCGCCGCGCTTGGGTCGAGCTCGGGCGTGGCGCCCAGGATCTTCGAGCCTTCCTTGGCCGCCTCGGCGCGCTCGCGGATCCGCACGGCCAGCTCGTTCGCCCTGGCCTCTGCCTCCTCCGGCGTCAGGACGGCGCTGATGTAGAGGTCGTCGAAGTCGACGCCCCCCTCCTCGGAGTCCAGGACGTCGGCCAGCTTGTCCACGCCGAACTCCTCGAGGATCCGCTCGAGCTTCTCCTCCAGGACCTCGCGCACGCGCAGCTCCACCGTGTCCTCGAGGGCGAAGTTCTGGGCGCGCACGACGTGGGCCTGGCCGATACGGTCCACGCGGCCGATGCGCTGCTCGAGCTTCATCGGGTTCCACGGCAGGTCGTAGTTGAAGACCACGTGGCAGAATTGGAGGTTGAGCCCCTCGCCGCCGGCGTCGGTGGAGATCAACACGCGAGCGTCGTCCGCGAAGGCGCGCTGGACCTGCCGCCGCTCGTCGAGGCTGAGCGAGCCGTTGAGGCAGACCACCTTGAACCCGCGGTCGCCCAGGAACTCGGCGAGCATCTCCTGAGTCGGGACGAACTCGGTGAACACCAGGATCTTCAGGTCCGGGTCGTTCTCCTCGCGCTGGAGCTTGTGGATCCAGTCGAGCAGGGCCTGCGCCTTGACGTCCGGCCCCTTTGCCTCGCAACGCCGGGCCGCGGACAGCAGCAGCTCCACCTCTGCCCGCTCGTTCTTGAGCCCCTTGAGGCGGCTCGTGAGGATCGACTCCATCTGATCCTGGGAGTCGAGAGCCGCCCACTGCTCGCCCACGTCCTCCGGAAAGAGGCTGAGCTGGCCCGCGGGAAGCTGCAGCACCTGGAGCCGACGCTCCAGCGCGGTCCGGATCGCCCTGGTGCTGGACGTCACGAGGCGCTGCATCAGGATCATCAAGAAGCCGATGGCGGTCTTCTTCTCCCGGAGCGCCTGGTTGTAGCCCTCCCGCACGTAGTCCGTGACCGCGTCGTAGAGGACCTTCTGGTCGTGGTACTGGGTCGACCACTCCACCGAGACGAGCTGGGTGCGGCGCGGCTTGAACAGCGGGTTACCGTCCGCGTCGATCGCGCGCCGCTTCTCCGTGCGAATCACGTAGGGCGCGACGTTCTCCTGGCTCACCGCATCGTCATCGGGGAACGCCTCCCGATCGACGAAGGCGAGGAGCCGGCGGAACGCGTCGGTCTTGCCCTGGTGGGGGGTGGCCGACAGCAGCAGGAGATAGGGAGCGGCCTGCGACAAGGCATCCCCGAGCCGGAAGCGCGCGACCTGCTCGTTGCTACCCCCCAGGCGATGGGCCTCGTCGATGATGATGAGGTCCCACCCCGCGGTCACCAGGTCCTCGAATCGCTCGCGGTTGTAGCGGGCGACCTGCTCGTGGGTCCATCCGCGCCGACCGTCGAGGGGCTTCACGGAGTCGAGCGGGCACACCACCTGGTCGTGCAGGCGCCACAGGTTCTTGCCCTCGTCGACGGCGGCGATCTGGCGCCAGGCCGAGAAGTCTCCAGGGATGACGAGGCGGAAGTCCTCGTTGAAGTGGGTTAGCATCTCGCTGACCCACTGGGTGACGAGCCCGGTCGGCGCGACGACGAGGACGCGGCGGACCAGGCCGCAGATCTTCAGCTCGCGCAGGATCAGCCCCGCCTCGATGGTCTTGCCCAGCCCAACCTCGTCGGCGAGGAGGTAGCGGACGCGGTCCCCGGACATCGCCCGTGACAGCGCGTGGATCTGGTGCGGGAGCGGGATGACCGTCCCCTCGAGAGGAGCGACGAGCGCGTCCCGCTCGAGCGCGTCGGCGATGCGAGCGGCCGCGGCCACGTAGATGAGGTTCGCCGGGCTCACGCTCGTCGCGGACCGCTCCAGGCTTTCGACTTGGTCCAGGGTGACCCGGACCGTCGTGCCCTGCGCGGGCAGCCACACCTCGACGACCTCGGTGCCCCACAGGCGACTCTTGGTGACGACCTGGCCGGCCTGCCGAGTCGCGGGGAGCCATGCCCAGTCGCCGACGACCACGTCAGACACGTTCCACCGTCCCGTATACACAGAGTGCGTTCCACTGGGTCATGTCGACAACGGCCAAACCTTCGACGAGAGGTCGGCTCCAGGATGGCGGTGTATTCGAGACCGGAAGCTCTCTCTTCAGCGCTTGATCGACCGCCAGAAACTGCGGGGCTTGCAATGTCGACAGCTGCAGCAACACGACGTAACGTACTGGCTTGTCTAGCTTCTGCTCCGCCCACCGATAGATGAAGCTGTCCCGGTATTTTCGAGCGATCGCCCTGGGGAATGTTGGCTGTGCGAGCTGACTAGCAAACTCTCGCCGACGCTGCGGAGTCGCCTGTGTGTTGTCGGGATCTTTCACTTCGACGAAAAGGTGGAAATCGGCAAACTCCACGATGAAGTCGACTGCTTTCATGCAGTGCGAAAGGCCATGGCTATTCCCGTCAAAACGCAGGACCCCGGCGCCCGCTGGGAACGTAAACCGAAGCTCTCCTTCCTGGATCGCCGGCATCAGTCGACCTTCAGGCTGCGGCGGACCTCTCGGTTGTAAAGATCCGTGAACGTGTCGGAAATGGCGTTAGGATGAATAGCAAGAAAGTCATCGGTCGATGCGTGCTGTACCTTGCCTTCGTCGTCCCTGTAGAGGGCGTGGAACCGGACGGCGTCTTCTTCCTTCATGAGAAGGTGAAACTCTTTGAGCAAGACGTAGTCGTGCGTCGCAATCAGGATCTGCACACCCATGCGCTGAAGCTCGAGCAGGATCTTGACGAGCGTGCCGATCTTCATCGGGTTCAGGTTGGCTTCGGGTTCGTCCCAAAACAGCACCGAGCCGTCGAGCAAGGTGCCGTTCTGGATTAGCAGCCAGAGCAGCGCGAGCTTGCGCATTCCCTCTGCGAGTAACGTGAACTCCAGCTCTCCCTGCTTGTTTTTCAGGAAGAAG
>JALUUL010000082.1 GCA_027021385.1 Planctomycetota bacterium
TTGGAGGAATTGTCCATGTACGGGTTCGGAACGACGGGGACGGATTGCAGGTAATTCCACCAGCTTCCCGACCAAGGGAGTCCCTGGTGTTCGATCGCCCCCTGGGTCCAGGTGTTGTATACGGGGCGATCAAAACTGTTTCCCTGAGTATACAGATCGAAGAAGAACATCTGCGTGTTGTCTCCACCCGGCCATCCCTGGGACCGGCCCGGCACGAAACGGCTGAAGATCCGGGTCCCGTCGATGTAACCGGCGATGCCGATTTCCCCGCATTCGTCCGCGCCCAGGTCGATCGCGGTGGAACCGGCAGGCGGGGCCCCGAAGGCGGAACGGGTCTCGACCCTGGGGTTCCCAAACCCTTCGCAATCCCAATCCCATGCATCGATCCTGGCCAGGTACTCGGCACCCGACGAAAGGCCCGGAGGAGCCTTGATGACCGGGGCGCCGTTCTTGAACTGGATTCCCGGGGAGAAACCGGAATCCATGTGGTAGCCCTTGTTGACCAGGGGGTTCGGGCTGGGTCCCGCATTTGATGCATCGTAACTCGTTGGGGAGAGCCGATAGTCGTGGGGGGACCTCGAGGTATCTATGGTCGTCGCCTGGTCGAAGCGGCGAAGGGCGTCGTTGACCCAGAGAACGGTATTCCCAGGATCATGCGTCGCGTCCTTCTTCACATAGGGGGTCAGATCGACCCTGGGGTTATAGGTCGGGCGAGCCGGAGGGGTGAACCCCCGAGGCCAGGGCGATGTGAGGTTCCACCCGGGAGGTTTGAGCCCCGTGTGGCGGGATTGGTCATAGGCATTGAAATCCAGATTCACCGGATTCGCGTTGACGCTCTGCACGGTGAAATCGTCAGGATGGAGCCCCTCGAAGGCGGAGGAGGTCAGTTGTGTCAGGGGATTCGTCCGAAGGTCCCGCCGATCGATCACGCAGTTCAGGATCCGAGGAATGCTGTAACCGAAAGCCTGACCGGCGGTCGTGTTCGGTCCACTCCAGATCCCGATCATGTTCCCGGCGAGGGTCAGGTTCACCAGGATCGGGCTATGCTTCAAGGTAGTCGTGGCCAGGGTGTCGCAGGTGATCACGATCCCCACGTGGTTGGCCGCGAGGATGCAGTTGCTGACCCGGCAGTAGATCTTCGAAATCCCGGTAATCGCAATGGCAGTACCCGCCGGGAAGGGGGTCCCCGAACTCGACCGGGCGTTGCGGATCGTAATCCCGTCGATGAAGGAATCCTCGAAGGTCGGGACAGTCGTACCGTTGGAGTTGAACTCGAAGACGTGGGCGTAGTTCCCTTCGTCCCCCCTGGCATCGAAGATCGTATCCAAGGCCGAGGTTCCCTGGATGCTGACCCCGTCGATCATCTGGATCGGAAAGCCGGCCCCCCCCTGGGCGTTCTTCTCCCCGTTGTAGGGAAGACCCGACTTGGGATCGATGACCGGGGCCACCTCATTCGGGAGGAGGGGGGCATAGATGCCCGGAAGGCAGTGCACGAGAACCCGCTTGATCCGATACTGTCCCGTGGTTGGATCCTTGAAGTAATTCACCCTGTTGTTGTTCACGAACTCCGCCCGGATGTACCGCATCGCGGCGTTCAGGGTCTTGAAGGGATAGGGGGCGTGCTGAATCCGGGAATTCTGATGTTTCTTCCAAAACCCCGTAGGATTCTGGTTCGACCAGTTCTGAGGGTGGAGGGAGAAGGCAACAGGACGGTTGGGTTGAGTGGTAGAGGAATTCCCGACCGGGTTCCACTGCGAGGCCAAGCCGTCATCCCCGTAAAGGGGATCCACGTAGACGTGGAAGACATTCGGAGATGGGGGATCGCTTTGGGCCGACAAGCCCCCGGGGCCGGAATAAAGGATCAGGAACAATCCGGCCTGTATGACCGCCCTAGAGAGAGAGAGAGAGAGAGAGAGAGAGAACTCTTGCGTTGGGATCGCATGTAACCCCCTTCCTTCTTATGGGTTTCGTTTCAGGGGCTGGGTGGCGGGCACTCCCGTTCGCTTCCGAGGGTGGTGTCCGTCAGCAGCGCTTCGCATTGTAGATCGCGGGGCGTAGCTGTCGTCAAGGGGGTGGAGGCTGGAAAAATGCCTTGAGTCGGAGCGCGGGAAGGTCCCTCGTCTTGGGCGCTTCGGGCGCGACCGGAGACCATGCCGGCTCCCGCCGAAGAGGGTGAGATCGGGTCCCGGCGGCGGGGAGAGGGAGGGGAGGAGCGAGGGATCGAAGGCCCGCTCGGCTCCAGGGGGGATCGGGCAGGGGTGGTGGCGGGGGGAGGATTCGAACCTCCGACCTTCGGGTTATGAGCCCGACGAGCTACCAGACTGCTCCACCCCGCGTTGCAAGGCTTCCCATGCGGGGAAGGCGGGGGAGTGTACGTCTTCGCCCCATGGATGCAAGCGGGAAGGACCGGACTCAAACCAAGGGTGCGCGCGCGGCGGGATCGCCGCCTGTAAGAGGGCGAAGCGGGGCCTCAGCCCCCGCCCCCGGCCTTCCCCCCTCCGGCTCGGCTCCCCGAGGGCTTCGACCCCTTCGTCCCGGCGCCTCCCTTCTTCGTCCCGGAAGCGCCGCCGGGTTTCGCCTTCCCCGCTCCCTTTTCCTTCTTCGAGGCGCGGGCGGCCGCCTCCCTCGCCTCGCGCGCGGCCTTCTCCTTCTTCGCCCGGTCCAGACTCCGCCGGAGGATCTCGTATCGCTGCTTGGAGCCTTCGTTCTCGAGCAGGGGCATCGATCCGAGGGTCCTCTCGGTCTCCTCGAGCTTCCCCTGGCCGAGAAGAGCCCGCGCGAGGTCGAGGAGCAGGCCCTCGCGGAGAGGGCCGGACTTCGGGAGGCCGGGATCCTTCAGGAGTTCCCGGGCCCCCTCCTCGAGGGGGCCCCACTGCGCCGCGGAGGCGAGCGCCCGCAGCCGGAGGAGCCTCGAGGCCTGGTCGGTCCGCCCCTCGAGAACCTTGGCGGCCTCGGCCGGACGGCCCGAATCGAGGTAGGCCCGGGCCAGGGCGGAACGCACGCGGACCTCGAGAGCGGGCGGGATCCCGGTCTTGGAGGACCGAAGGAGGGGCTCGAGGGCGCGCACGGCCTCCTCGGCCTTCCCGAGCCGGAAGTTCGCGAGTCCGAGGGCGGCCCGGGCCTCGGGGCGCTCGCTCCCCAGGTCCGCCAGACCGCGGGAGGCCCCGAGAAGGAAGCGGGCCCGCGCCTCTCCGTCCTTGCCGTCCTCGAGCCCTTCGAGCGGACCCGCGGCCGAGAGGACGAGGGAGGCCCTACGCTTCCGGAGTTCGGCCCTGCGTTCCCGTTCGGCCGCGGGGAGTTTCGGATCCTCGGCCTCGAGCCCGCTCGCCGGGGGAGCCTCGAGGCAGAGTCGGGCGAGTCCGCTCCGCCCGGCCTCGACCAGGATGCCGGCGAGTTCGAGGAGGTGGGCCGGCTCGAGCCCCTTGCCTCGGAGCAGGACCGAGAAGTCCTTGGCCAGGGCCGCCGCCATCGCCGCGAGGTCCGGCCGCTTCCCGGGCTCCCGGATCGCGGCCCAGGACCGGAAGGCCAGGACGAGGCGTTCGAGGGCCGCGCCCGCGACCTCCGTGTCCCTCGCCTGCGCGAGGATGACCGCCCGGAAATCCTCGAGGCAGCCGGGGTCGCGCTCGGCGGCCAGGGCCTCGCCGAGCCGCCCGAGGATGCTGAGCGCGAACTCGCGTTGTTCGGTCGCGGAGAAGTTCTTCTTCGCGGGAGGGAAGCCGGCCAGGATCCTCGCGACCTGCCTCCTGACGTTCGGCGAGGGGTCGGCAAGGGCTTGCAGGAGGAAACCGAGCTGGGCCTCGGCCTGCGCCTTCAGCTCCTTCCCCGCGCTGGCCTGCATGTGGCTCGCGACGAGGGTCTGGATCCACCCCAGGCTGCGCAGCCGGAGGCTCTCCTCGAGCCCCTCGCGCCCCAGGGCGAAGAGGCGCCGCAGGGCTTCGGTCCCCTGGTGGCGGTCGAGCCGGCCGAGGTTGTCGAGGGCCTGTTCCCGCAGCTTGAGCGGAAGCTTCCGGTTCTGGATGCAACGGACGAGGAAGTCCCGGAGCCGGGCTCCCAGGTTCGGATCCTTCGGCGGCCGGAGTTCCTTCAGGGATTCGAGCCCGGATTCGAAGCCCCCCAGGTCGAGGGCCTCGAGGTCCGTCTCCAGGGCCGAGAGGAGGGCGGAACGAACCTCGTCGACCGGGAAGAAGCGCAGCAGGGCGTAGAGCCTCGCGCGGTCCTTCCCCCCTCGGGAGGCCACCCGGCGGAGGAGTTCGTTCCGGGCCAGTTCGAGAGCGTCTCCCCCGGCGATCCTGGCCGCGGCCGTGTAGAGGGCGAGCCAGGGGAGACGCACGCCCCCCTCCCCCCTCTGGTAGCCCTCGAGAACCCGTTTCAGGAAGGCCTGCTGCGCCTCGCCGTCGGGCTTTCCCGGTTCCCGGGCGGTCAAGCCCCGGGTCATCTGCTCGACGATGCCGAGACGATCCTCCTCGAGTTCGGGATCGTCGAGCAGGTCCCGGAACTCCTCCCAGGGGGGGGCGGGGAGGGCGAGTCCCATCCGGATCATCCGGCGCGCGAGGGATTCGAGACGCTTGCGCTGCGCGGCCCGCATTCGCGCCGCGGCCCGCTGGCGGTCGAGCGCGGCTTCCCGCGCGAGCTGCTCCCAGGTCTTCCCCCCGTTGCGCTTCCACCAGGCCTCGAAGTCCGCGGGGTCCCGGAAGGGCTCGAGCCTCAGCGTCAACCGCCCCATGGCTTCCTGGACCGGCCCCCGGAGGGTCTGGTCCTCGAGCATCGGCGCGAGGAGACCTGCCATCTGCGGGTCCTCGGTCTCGCCCGCGAGGAGGATGGCCGCGCGAACGACCTTCGGATCCTCGTCCTTGAAGAGACCCGGGAAGACCCGGCGCTTCTCCTCGCGGGGGAGCACCGAGAGGAAGCCCCGCAGAGCCGCCCGGACGTCGCGCAGTTCCGCGGGATCGAGCAGGGGCTTCTTCCCCCCCGGCTGCGGCGTTCCTCCGCCGGTCGCTCCGGGAGGGGCGGCCTCCTTCCCCTCGAGCTTCGTGAACAGGCGCAGGAAGGCGGGGATGTAGGCCACGTAGAGCTTCAGGCGCCGCCCGGTGTCGGGGTCCTCCTGCAGGCGGAGGATGCGCGCCGGCGCGAGGTCGACGCTCGCTTGTTCCTGCAGGGCCTGGACGATGCGCCGGATCGTTCCGGGAGGGGCGAGCTTCGGATCGCCGACCGCCTCGAGGACCCGGCGCAGCACTTCGTGCGCGCGCGGAACGTCGCTGCGGACGAGGCTCAGGATCGCGAGCGCCCGTTTCTTGCTGCGGGCGGGTTCGGGGTCGGGCCCGAGCAGGTACTTCCGGTAGAGCGCGATGCGATCGGCCTCGGGATCGCCCTGCGGAGAGGGGAAGGAAACCCCGAGAAGGGGAACGAGGACGAGGAAGGCCGGGACGCTGCGCCTCGGATTCCCGGGTCCTCTCCTGCTCATGCCTCGACGGTTCCTTTCGTCCTGCCCCTCTCCATCATGCTATCTCGACCGCGGCCCGGGCGTAAGGAAAGGAAAAGTCGAGGAAGGCGCCTCGCCTCCCCTCGAGTTCGACCCGGAGGTCGAATCAACCGAGCAGACCCGCGAGGCGGGTCGCGAGGACCCGGGAAGCTTCCCCCTGGGACTGGAAGCAGAGGTCGGCGAGTTCCCTGTAGATCGGGAAGCGGCGGGCGGCCAGCAGCCGGAACTCCTCCTCCCGGTCCCGCCCCACGAGAAGGGGGCGGTCCTCCTCCCCGCCCCGGAGGCGTTCGAGGCAGACCTCGAGATCGGCCGTGAGCCAGACGCAGAGGGCCCCCTCCCCCTTCATGCGCTTCAGACCCTCGACGACCCGGCCGTTCTCGACCGCGCCGCCCCCCAGCGCGAGCACCGAGGGTTGGTCCCCGCGCTCCTCGACCAGGGCCTCGAAAGCCAGGGCCTCCGCCTCACGGAAGGCGGCGATCCCCTTCTCCCGGATCAGGGACGCGCAGGACCTCCCCTCCCTCTCCTCGATCCGGTCGTCGAGGTCGAAGAACGGGAGACCCTGGACCTGGGCCAGGGCGAGTCCGAGGTCCGTCTTTCCGACGCCCCGCAAGCCGATCAGAAAGAGACTCCGACCGAGATGCATGCCTTCCTCCCCGGCGCCCGGAGCGAAGGCTCCGCCGCCTCGTTCGGGAACCCGCGAACCCCCGCCCTCTTCATCACCCTTCCCTCGAGAGATCCCGCACGCGGCGCAGCTCGCGGCCCGCCGGCCCGAGCAGGCGCGTCAGCGCATCGAGCCCGGGAAGACGCAGCCTCCCGCCGAGGACGAGGTCGGCCTGGAGCACGGCCTGGTGCAGGAACATCCAGAGCCCCGGGACGGGCACGCCCCCCCGTCTCGCGGCTTCGACGAGGAGCGGCGTCCGGACCGGGTTGTAGACGAGGTCCAGGACGACGCAACCCTCGGGGAGGTCCCGGAGGTCGAAGGGGATCCGCCCTTCCAGCTCGCTTCCCCGCTGCCCGAAGGGGGTCGCCTGGACGAGGACCTCGGGCCGGACGTGGCGGAGGCTGCGTTCATCGAGCGGCAGCAGGGGCACCCCCCAGCGCGCCGCGAACTCCTTGATCCGGGCCTTTCCGCGGAGGGCGAGGAAGACCTCCGCCCCCTCCTTCCGGAGCGCGACGACCGCCGCGCGCGCCGCGCCCCCGCCGCCCAGGACCAGCGCGCGCAGACCGGCGGGAAGGGCGCCCTCGAATCCCCGGCGCAGGGCCAGGCGCAGACCCTCGACGTCGGTGTTCGCCCCGAGCAGCCGCCCCTCGCGGTGGATCAAAGTGTTGACGGCCCCCGCGGCCCTCGCGTCGGCGTCGCAATCCTCGCAGAGGGACAGGACCCTCTCCTTGTGCGGGGCCGTGACCGAGAGGCCGAGGAAGCGCGACCCGTGCCGCCTGCGCAGGGCCCGGACCAGGCGTTCGGGGTCCTTCGTGTCGAAGGGCAGGTAGAGCGGGACCTCGCGGAGCCAGCGATGGAGGCCGTTGTGCAGCCGGAAACCGAGGGAGTGGCCGACCGGACTCCCGCAAAGCCCCCAGAAGCGCGTGTCCGGCCCGAGTTCCCGGGCACGCCAGCGCTCCGCGGCATCGAACAGGGTCGGCTGTCCCGGGGCGGCCTCCAGCCCCGGGCCGGGAGCGCAGTAGAGGAAGGGCGCGCCGCGAAGAGCGGCCAGGAAACGGGTCGGAAGGCCCGCCTCCCCAGCGAGGAAGGACAGGACCGGAAGCTCCGGCGGGAAATCGGGAATCGAAGCCAGTTCCTCGAGGTCGGCGGCGTCGTAGGCCATCCAGACGATCTTCAAGGCGTCGGCGCCGGAGCGCGCCATCCGCTCGAGAACCTCCCGGAGATCGCGCGGGGGGCCCTGCAGGCGGTGGAAGGAACGCAGGACGCGGGTCCTGGTGCCGGATGGAAGACTCATCCCCTCCCAATGTTCGAGGTCGATCCACTCCGCCCCTCCCTCGACGGCGGCGGCGAGGAACGCCCTGCGGGTATGCGGACTTCCCCGGAAGAAGCCGCCGTCCTCCGGCACGCGGCAGGAGGCGAGGACCGGCGCCGAGGCTCTCCGGACGAGTTCGCGCACCATGCCCGGATCGCGGAGGTGATCGAGGCGGAACTCGACGAGGTCCGCCCCGGCCCGCTGCGCCCGCCGGCAAGCCTCGAGCCCCTCCTCCACGCTCAGGGGCAGCAGGGTCGCGACGAGCTTCGTCATCCTTCCTCCCCCGGGGGATCCCGGAAACAGCGGTCGAGGGCCGCGGCCTCCGAGGGGGGGAGCCCCCCGCGGACCGCGAGGTCGCGCAGCAGGGGAAAGAGGGCGCGATAGAACTCCGTCTCGACCCGGGGCCGCCCGGCGAGGGCCCGCAGGTGCCGGGAGATCGTGCCCGCCTCCCCCCGGCGCACCGGACCGGTCAGGACCCGATGGGCCTCGCCCCCCTCGAGCGCCCGGATCGACGAACGGGCGAGCCCCAGCGCGGTCTCGAGCCCCAGGCTCCCCCCGCTCGCGCATTCGAGCCAGCGGGCCGCGAGATCGAGCAGGGCCGAGAGTCCGTTCGCGGCCAGGGCGCAGGCCGCGTGGTAGAGCGCCGGATCCAGGTCCTCGACCCAGAGCACGCGCCCCCCGCAGCGCGCCCCGAAGTCCTCGGCCGCAGCCCGCGCCCCGGGGTCTCCGTGCGCGACCAGGGTCCTCCCCCCGAAGGTCCCCCCGCCGAGCCCGGCGAGGGAGAACGGCGGGTGCAAGACCGCGGCGACTCTTCCTTCGAGGGCCCGGCAGACCTCGGGACCGCGGCTGCCGGCGGCGTGCAGCACGAAGGCCTCGCCCCCGAAGGCCGCGGGCCCGAGCCTCCGGTCGAGATCCGCGAGGGTCTCGGCGCAGGGGGCGATTCGGTCATCCGGAACGGCGAGGAAGAGGAGCGTCGCCCGGACCGCGTCCTCGGGACGGAGGACCGGGCACGGGCCGACCCGCGCCGCGAAGTCCGCCGCGCGCCCGGGGTCGCGACCGAGGACGCCGAGGAGTTCCCAATCCCCCTCGTCCCCACCCTCCCGCAGGGCCCCCACGAGGACCTCCGCCAGGGTTCCGGTTCCGACGATCGCGACGTCTCGGCTCATGGCCTCCGATCATCCCCCCTCCGCCGAGCGCGACCAAGGACCGCTTCGCGCTTCAGCCGGCCTCGGGCTGGGGCGCCCCTTTCTCCGCCTTCCGCGGCGCCGGGCGCGGAAGCGGGACCGTCTTCTCCCGGGAGGCGGCGAGTTCCCGTTCATAGGCGGCGAGCACCGCCTCCTGCACCTTCCTCCGGGCCGCGGCGTGGATCGGATGCGCGATGTCCGAATAGATCTTCCGGCTCGCCGGCTCCTCCTCGCCGTCCTCGAACTTCCGGGAGGCGTGTCCGGTCCGGCGGCCGCATTCGTTGCAGAACTTGGAGCGGACGGGGTTCTTCATCCCGCAGTGGGAGCAGCGGAACATCCTCCGCCGGCTCGGCATCGCGACGAAGAGCCCCCCCCCTCCCTCGATGATCTTCAGATCCCGGATCACGATCTCGTCGTCCAGGGTGATCGCGCAGAAAGCCTTGAGCTTCTCTCCCGAGGACCGGGCATCCCCCATCAACTTGATGCGTACTTCGGTGATTCTCACGGAAACCCCTGCGGTGGAACCGAACGGGATCCTCGTCTCCGCCGCCTCAAGCCCCCGACCCGTCCCGTTCCGTCCCGATTCGAGACCTCGTCCGGATCAGGGACCACGGAAACGACACGAGTTCCTTCCGGCTCTCCAACCAGGTTCCGAGATCCTCGGCCCGGCGGTCGGCCTCCTTCTCATCGAGGAAGGCGAGGAACAGCGTCGATCCGCTTCCGGAAAGGCGGACCCCGGGGAAGCCGGCCTCGGCCAGGGCTTCCACGAGGCGCCCGAGTTCGGGGCGGAGCGCGAAGGCGGCGTCTTCGAGATCGTTAAAGAGCCCCGGCGCGGCGCCGCCCATCCTTTCCTTCTTCTCCAGCCCCTCGAAGAAGCGCGCCGCCCGGCGGGCGGCCCTATCGGAAGAGAGAGAACGAGCGGAAACCGAGTCTTCGCCGTATTGCGAAGACTCTACCAAAGCCCCTCCCTTTCTCCCAGCCTCCCGGAATCTCCCGAAGACCTCGGAAGTCGGGCATCCGAATCCCGGAAACAGACAGAGGTAGTGGAGCCGTGGCCCCGATCCGAAGGGGTGGATCCGGTCACCCCGGCCCTCCGCCCAGGCCCTGGTCCCGGCCAGGAAGAAGGGGACATCGGCCCCGAGTTCCCCGGCCAGATTCCACAGGGGAGAATCGCCCGGGCCCGCGCCCGGTCCGGGCAAACCGAGGAGGGGGGCGCAGAGCCGCAAGGCCGCCGCGGCGTCGCTGGATCCCCCTCCCAGGCCCGCTCCGGCGGGGATGCGCTTGCGAAGGAGGAGACGCCCTTCCAGGCGCCTCCCGGCGAGGGCCTCGAGTCTCCGGACGGCCCGCAGCGCGAGGTTCCCCTCCCCGTCCGGGACGGCCCTCTCCCCCTCCCCTCCGAGGGCTTGCGCCTGGCGCGCCGCCGGGGTCCCCGCCTCGAAACGCAGTTCGAAACGAAGCCCCCCTCCGCCCTCCTCGAAGCGCAGATCGTCCCCGAACTCGAGGGGATCGAAGACCGTCCAGAGTTCATGGAACCCGTCGGGACGGAGCCCCCGGACCTCGAGGGCGAGATTGACCTTGGCCGGGGCGAACTCGGCCGCAACCCGGGTCACCGCGGACCCTTCCCGTCCTCCCCGGGCGGGAAGCCCCCGCGGTCCTCCGCGGGAACGAGGGGGAGGTTGTCGAGGAGCCGGGTCCTCCCGAGGCGAGCGGCCGCGAGGATGCGGACGCCTTCCCCGACCGGATCCTTCGGCTCGGTGAAGTCGGCCTCGCGCCGGAGCGCGAAGTAGGCCGGCTCGAAGGTTTCGGGCAGGGCCCTCCTCGCGGTCTCGAGAAGGACCGCGCCCCGCCGCTCCCCGGCCAGGAAGGCCCGCCGCGCCGCCTGGAGGGCGGCATGGAGGCCCGGGGCCCGCTTCCGGTCGGCCGGGCTCAGGTAGCGGTTCCGCGACGAGAGGGCGAGCCCGTCCGGTTCCCGGACGATCTCGCAGGGCACGAGGACGAGGGGCAGGGCGAGGTCCGCGACCAGGCGGCGGAGCACGCAGAACTGCTGCATGTCCTTCCAGCCGAAATAGGCCCGGTCGGGTCGGACGAGACCGAAGAGCCTCGCGCAGACCGTCGCGACCCCGTCGAAATGGCCCGGACGATGGGCTCCCTCGAGACCCAGGGCGGGACCGCCCACCTCGATCCGGGTCGCGAAGTCCTCCGGATACATCTCCTCGACGGGAGGGAGGAACACGAGGTCGGCGCCGAGGCTTTCGCAGGCCGCGAGGTCCGCGGCCTCGTCGCGGGGATAAGCCTCGAGATCCTCACCCGGGCCGAACTGCTTCGGATTCACGAAGATGCTGACGACCAGGCGGTCGCACTCGTCCCGGGCCCGCCGCATCAGGTGGAAATGCCCCTCGTGGAGGGCCCCCATCGTCGGCACGAACCCGACGCTCCCCTCGAGTCCCGCCCTCGCGCCCCGCAGCCCCTCGACCCCTCGTTGGACGTCCATGGACGGCAATTCAGCACAAGCCGGAACCCGAAACCAGGGCCCCCTCCTCCCTCCACCAGGCGGAGTCGGCCACGGCCTCGCAGGGCCATCCCCTCCCCGGAGGGAGACCGAGGGGGAAGAAGGTCCGCGGCTCCGGAAGATCCCCGAGGGGACGAAGCACGAAGTCCCGGCCCCAGATCCTCGGGTGCGGAAGGGTCAGGGAGGGGGAGCAGCAGCTCAGGCCCTCCCAGGCGAGCAGGTCCAGATCGAGGGGGCGTGAGGCGTTCCGCGCTCCATTCGGATCGCGACCGGCCCGGCGTTCGAACTCCTTGAGGAGCTCGAGCACGATCCAGGGATCCCGCGGCCCCTCGAGCAGGGCGGCCGCGTTCACGAAGGAGCGGGCGAAGGGCTCGGGGGCGCCGAGGGCCGGGGAACGGTAGAGGCGGCTCACGGCGTGGAGACGGAACCCCCGCTCGCGCAGGGCGCGGAGGGAGGCGGCCAAAGGGCCCGCGCCCGGGGACGCGTTCCCTCCGAGCCCGAGCAGGAAGCGTGCGGGGACTCTTGGGGCCTTCATGTGCGCAGACCTCGCCCTTCCCTCAAGGGTCAGGATCCCCCCCGTCCCTCGAAGCGCCGGACGGGCGGCGCGGGCTCCTCTCCCCCCTCGTCCCGGGTCCCGCGGTCCTCCCACTCCTCCTCCTCGAAGACCTCCTCGTCCTCCTCGAAGTCGTAGTCCCCGGCCTCCTCGTCGAGGACGGCTTCCCCGACCGGTGTCCCCCCGAAGAGCATCCGGAAGAGGCCGAGGAAGGGTCCGGTCAGGAGGTAGAGCACGCACAGGGTCAGGAGGACGATCTGCCATTCGAGGGCCGCGAGCACGAGGACGAAGACCGCGAGCGCCAGGGAGAGGAAGGACTTCCTGCCCCTAAGCAGCGTGTTCATCAGGTGCGGGTAGGGAAGCCGGCTCACCATCAGGAGCCCGCAGCCGAACAGCAGGAACGGGAGACCCCGGATCAGCCAGCCGTAGATCCCGCTGCCGAAGATCAGGGTCGACAGGGAATTCTGCTCGAAACGGCCGAAGGAGAAGAGCAGGACGGAGCAGATCACGGCCGCCGCGGCCGGGGTCGGAAGTCCGTAGAACTCGACGTGGGCGCGCTCCTCGTGACCGGCCGTCTCGACGTTGAAGCGGGCGAGCCGCATGACCGCGCAGAGCGCGTAGAGGGCCGCGCAGAGATAGTAGAGCTTCGGATGGTGCGGGAGCAGCGTGCCGTGCGGGCTCTGGTGCAGGTCGATCATGCACTTGACGAGCACCGCGGGAGCGACCCCGAAGGTGATCGCATCGGCCAGGCTGTCGAGCTGCGCCCCGAAGTCCGAGGTCTGGTCGGTGAGGCGCGCGACCTTGCCGTCGAGGGCGTCGAAGATCATCGCGAGGAAGATCAAGGCGCCGGCCGCCTCGAGCTTCCCGAAGATCGCAGGGAGGTCGGCCGCCTCGAGAGGACTGTTCCCGACGCGGAAGGCCACGTCGAGGACGTAGGCGATCGAGAGGAAGCCGCAGAAGGCGTTCCCGAGCGTGATCAGGCTCGGAAGGAACGGAACCCCGGACAGGACGCGCATCGCTCGGCGGCGACCACGCGGCCTTCCTCGGGTTCGGCGGCGGGGGGAATCGGTTCTCGAAGGCATCGCGGACTCGTCCGGTCCCATCCTATCGGCCGAAGGCCCGAGGATCCCCTGGGAACGGGCCCTCCCTCCGTTTTCAAGGCCGGCGCTCCTTCCTTCCGAAGGAACGGTGACTTCCAGAACTCCGGGGACTGTCGATGCGTGCGAACACCCTCCTGACCGCCCTCCTCGCCGGATGGGCCCTGGTTCCGGGAACTCCCGGACAGGAGCCGCGGGCGCGGCCTCCGGCGGAGTCCCGCCCCGAAGGCTCCGGAAACGACCGGAAGGAGACCGGGGACGAGATCCGGAGGCTCCTCGAGAATCTCCAGGAGCAGGTCCTCGAACTCGAGGAGAGGGTCGGAGACCGCGCGCAGGTCCGCGCCTTCGACGCCCGATCCTTCGACATCGGGGGCTTCGCGAGCCAGACCCTGGCCCTGATCGACTCCGACAAGGGCCGTCGAGCGGCCTTCGACCTCGGCCAGTTCGAACTCATGGTGAAGGCGGAGATCGACGATCGCTGGTCCGCCTTCACGCTCCTCGAGTTCCGCCGGGAGGCGAAGATCGACGAGAGCGACCCCTCGAACCTGAGCTTCGGGGCCTTGAAGAACGAGGCGGAACTCGAACTCTACTCCGTCGCCTACGAACACTCGGACTCCCTCAGGATCCGCCTCGGACGCTTCATCACTCCGCACGGCATCATCAACATCGAACACTTCCACCCGACCCTGCTCCACATCCCCTATCCGCGTTTCATGCGACAGGGCCGGGAGGCGACGATCTTCCCGAGATTCACGATCGGCATGCAGGCCGGAGGCTCGTGGAGACCGGCGGCCTCGAGCCGCAACCGCTTCCAGTACGACATCTACACGGGTTCCTCGAAGAAGGAGCCCGGTCGTTGGATCGGGGGCGCGAGGATGGCCTGGGAGGAGACGGGCTGGGGCACGGCCCTGGGCGTGAACGCGGGCTTCGGCCGTCACACCGAGGGCGCGGGCTTCGGGGACTACCGTTTCCTAGGCCTGGACTTCCTGATCGACCAGGAATCCCTGCTCTGGAAGAGCGAGTATTACTACAGCTTCGAACGCAATCGGGAGAACCGGATCGGATTCTACTCCCAACCCGCCCTCCGCCTCGGGAAGGGCTGGATCGCGTTCTACCGCTACGACGTGTCGGATCCCGGGCAGGGGCGGCCCGACCTGACCGAGCACGTCGTCGGCCTGAACTTCCTCCCGGACCCCCTCGTCCGGCTCCGCCTCTCGGCCTCCTGGATGAACTGGGACCGCCCGACCGACCAGCAGGCCGCGATTCTCCGTTTCTCCGCGACGATCAGCTTCTGAGGTCTCCGTGATTCGTTTCCCGTTCCTCCTCCTCTGCGCCTCCCTGTTCCTCTCCGGCCCTGGCCGGGAGGCGGACGGGACGGACCCGCGGCCCGCGGTGGAGAAGGAGGGGCCCTACGCCGTGCTCATCCAGGCGAAGACGCCCTGGAAAGGCAGCGAGGAGGACGCCCGCGCCCTCGTCCGCCGGATCTTCCTCGGCGAACTCGGGAGATGGCCCGGAGGGATCCGCGCCCTCCCGTACGACCGCGCGAACCGGGCGGATATGCGACGCGCCTTCCTCCGGGAGGTGCTCGGAATGACCGAAGGAGCCTGGTACCGCCACTGGCTCCTCAAGAAGCAGAAGCGGGGCGCGACCCCGCCGCGCAGGTTCGCCTCCGACTTCATCCTCTTCCACATGATCGCGAGGCATCCGGGAGCTATCGGCTACGCCAAGCTGCCCGCCCGCCTTCCACGGAAGCTCAAGGTCCTCTTCCGCTTCGGCGGACGGAAGAAGAAGGCGGCGCCTCCCGGCTCGTTCCGGCGGCGGCGCTGAGCCGGCCGGGGTCTCCCCGGATCTCCTTCGGCTCCTTCCGAAAGTGGATCCCGGAACCGGGTTCCCCGGGAGGATCGGAGATATAGTTCCCCTCGATGTCCGCGACCCGCGCTTCCAAGAACGTGGCTCCCCCCTCCCTGGAAGAGGAAGTCTTCCCCCCCTTTCCGGGCCGGGGCGTCGACCAGGTCGGCCTCGAGGAGAGGGCCGCCTCGCTGAGGACCCGATCCTGGAAGCGGGAGACGAAGACCGCCGCCCTCGAGCGGGCGATCTCGATGACGGACCTGACGACCCTCGAGGGGGCCGACACCCCGGAGAGGGTCCGCCGGCTCTGTCGCCGGGCCTTAGGACCGGCCCCGGGCCTCCCCCTGCCCCCCGTGGCCGCGGTCTGCGTCTACCCCGCCCTCGTCGAGACCGCGGTCGCCACCCTTCAGGGAAGCCCGGTCGCGGTGGCTTCCGTCGCCTCCGGCTTCCCCTCCGGGCAACTCCCGCTGCGGATCCGTCTCTCCGACACCCGGGCCGCGGTCGAGGCCGGGGCCGACGAGATCGACGTCGTGATCTCGAGGAACGCCTTCCTCCGGGGGGATCTCTCGAGAGTCGAGGACGAGGTCGCCGCGTTCAAGGAGGCCGCGGGCGGGGCGCAGCTCAAGGTCATCCTCGAGACCGGGGAACTCGGCACCTTCGATCGGATCGCCAGGGCGGCCTGGATCGCCTGCCGCGCGGGAGCGGACTTCATCAAGACGAGCACGGGCAAGGTCCGGATCAACGCGACCCCAGCGACAGCGCTCTGCATGCTGGAGATCGCCCGGGACTTCGAGCGGGAGACCGGACGGGCGGTCGGGGTCAAGGTCGCGGGGGGGATCCGGACCGCGCGCGACGCGATCCATTACCTCGCGATCCTGCACGAGACCCTGGGCCCCGGAGCCTTGACGAACCGCCGCTTCCGCTTCGGGGCCAGCTCGCTGCTCGACGACCTCTGCAGGCAGTGGCGGAAACAGAAGACCGGGCGCTACCAGGCGCCCGAGGACATTCCCTCCGATTGAGGAAGGATCGAGACGACATGACGGACTCGAAGACCGGATACGCATCCCGTCCCCCGCATCCCCTGGCGGAGCCCCCCGAGTCCTTTCCCTACGCCCCGAGCCGGGAAGACCCCACGCTCGCCGCGATCGCGAAGACCCACGACCTCTGGATCGACGGGGAGTGGAGAAAACCCCGCCGCGGCCGGTTCCCGACCCTGAACCCGGCCACCGGGGAGGAACTCTCGAGGATCGCCCTCGCCGGTCCGGCGGACGTCGACCGCGCGGTGCGGGCCGCGCGGCGGGCCCTGCCCGCGTGGGCGGACCTTCCCGGCGTCGAGCGCGCGCGCCGTCTCTTCGCCGTCGCCCGCATCCTCCAGGAACGAAGCCGCGAGTTCGCGGTCCTGGAGACCCTCGACAACGGCAAACCGATCCGCGAGTCCCGGGACGTCGACGTGCCGCTGGCCGCCGCGCATTTCTTCTACTACGCGGGCTGGGCGGACAAGCTCGAATACGCCCTGCCCGGAGGGCGCAAGCCCGAACCTCGCGGCGTCTGCGGGCAGATCATCCCCTGGAACTTCCCGCTCTTGATGGCGGCCTGGAAACTCGCCCCGGCCCTCGCCTGCGGGAACACCGTCGTGCTGAAGCCCGCCGAGACCAGCTCCCTGAGCGCCTTGCGCCTGGTCGAGGTCCTCGAACAGGCGGGAATTCCGAAGGGGGTCGTCAACGTCGTCACCGGCCCGGGCGAGGTGGGAGCCGCCCTCGTCCGGCACGAGGGCCTCGACAAGCTGGCCTTCACCGGCAGCACCGAGGTCGGCAAGACGATCCAGGCGGCCCTGGCCGGGAGACCCGTCTCCCTGACCCTCGAACTCGGCGGAAAGGGCGCCCACATCATCTTCGAGGACGCTCCTCTCTCGCAGGCCGTCGAAGGAATCGTCCAGGGCATCTTCTTCAACCAGGGGCAGGTCTGCTGCGCGGGCTCCCGTCTCTTCGTGCAGGAGGGGATCCTGGACGAGGTCATGGATCGGCTGCGGAGCCGGCTCGCGACCCTCCGCCTCGGAGACCCTCTCGACAAGAACACCGACCTCGGCGCGATCCACTCCCTCCCGCAATGGGAGAAGATCCGCTCCTACCTCGAGATCGGGAAGGAGGAGGGCGCGGAACTCTGGCAAGCGCCCGCGGAGATCCCATCAAGAGGATGGTGGTGTCCCCCCTCCCTGTTCTCGAACGTGACCCCGTCGATGCGCATCGCCCGGGAGGAGATCTTCGGGCCGGTCCTCGCGATCCTCGGCTTCAGGACTCCCGAGGAGGCCCTCGCCAAGGCCAACGACAGCCTCTACGGCCTCAGCGCGGGGATCTGGACGGACAAGGGCAGCAAGATCTTCGAGATGGCCCGGGGCCTTCGGGCGGGGGTCGTCTGGGCGAACTGCTACAACCGTTTCGACCCCGCCTCCCCCTTCGGCGGATACAAGGAGAGCGGATTCGGCCGGGAGGGCGGGCTCCACGGCCTCCTTCCCTATCTCCGGACCTGAACCCCATGGAAACCAAGGATCCCCGCGAGGAACGGACGATGACCGAGCGAAGGGACGGCGTGCACAAGACCTACAAACTCTTTCTCGGGGGGGCCTTTCCGAGGAGCGAGTCCGGACGTCACCTGACGGTGACCCCGGCCTCGAAGACCGCGGCCAGCGCGCAGGTCTGCCGCGCGAGCCGCAAGGATCTCCGGAACGCCGTCGAGGCGGCCGGGAAAGCCTTTCCGGGCTGGGCGGCCGCCAAGGCGATGCTCCGCGGTCAGATCCTCTACCGGATGGCCGAGATGTGCGACGCGCGGAGGGCCGAGTTCGTCGAACTCGAACGGCGTTTCCAGGGGGCGCGAAAGGACCAGGCGGAACGGGATCTGGACCATGCGATCCAAGTCCTGCTCTGGCACGCGGGATGGGCCGACAAGCTCGCGCAGGTCCTCGGATCGGTGAACCCGGTCTCCGGTCCCTGGTTCAACTTCTCGATCCCCGAACCCAGCGGGGTCGTCGCCATCCTTCCCCCGGAGCGGCCCGGCCTGCTGCCTCTGCTCGCGATGCTCGCCCCGGTCCTGGTTTCCGGCAACACGGCCGTCAGCCTCTCCTCGGGCCGCGCGGGCCCCTCGGCCCTGACCCTGGCCGAGGTCGCCGCGACCTCGGACCTTCCCCTTGGCGTCTGGAACGCCCTGACCGGGGACCGGAAGGAACTGCTCCCCCACTTCGCGACGCACCGGGGCTTCGCCGCGAACTTCTGCGCGACCGACGACCCGGAGGAGGTCAGGGAACTCCGAACCGAGGCGGCCGACCACGTCAAGCGGGAACGCTTCCTGCCGGCCTCCCCCGCCTCGTTCTGGAGGAGTCGGAAGGTCCGGGATCTCGAGTGGATCCGGTCCTTCACCGAGATCAAGACGGCCTGGCACCCGATCGGACTCTGAATCCACGGGGGCGGTCAGCGCGGAAAGAGCCCCCTGAGAAAGCGGGACGAGACCGGGGAGAGCGCGAAGAGGAGGCGGTCCCCCTCCTCCCGGGCGAGAAGCCCCTCCCCGTCCGGCCCGGAATAGAGGACGAGCACGCCGAGCTCCGCCGGTCTTCCGGCGGGATCCTTCGGACCGAGGAAGCGGATCTTTCCGACGAGGGGCGGCGCGGAGGCCTCGAGGAAGGGGCCGGCGATCCGCCGGGCCCGCAAGGGCACGAGACGGTCGAGCACTTCCTCGAAGTCGGGAGCCGCTCTCCCATCCAGGACCCATCCCTCGCCCGCCTCGCGCTCGTAGGTCCGGGTTCCCCCCGGACCCTCGATCCGGACCACGAGGGCCGGACTCTCCTTCCGGAAGCGGAAGGCCGTGCGCCCGGCGAAACGCCACCAAGGGCGGTCCAGGCTGCCGCGGAGTCCGCCTCGGACCTCGAGCAGGATGCCCTCCCCCTTCCGGCGGACCAGGGCCCCGCCGCGCGGGCTCTCCGCGATCTCGTATTCGAGATCGGGAAGAGAACTCTCGCGCGGGGACTCGATCCGCAGGTCGAAGGCCCCGGCGCGGAACCGCTCCTGGAGTTTCTCCGCCGCGGGCCCCTGGTAGATCGCGACGACCCGGAGGCTCTTCCAGAGCCCGAAGAGGTCGGTCAGGGCGCCCGGATCGGTCTCCCGGAGTTCGGGTTGCAGGAGGCGGAAGCCGGGCCGGTCGCCCAGGGCCTCGAGGACCCACCGCCGGCCGTTCGGACCTCCCCTGAGCTGGATCCGGCGCGCGCGCGCGGGATCGAAGGGCCAGAGCGAGGTGTCGAGGAGACCCTCGACAGGTGTCGTTAGCGTGCGCCCGAGGCTCCGCGGGTCGAGGAGGAAGAGGACCTCCCTCCCCTTCCGCTTCGCGTAGACCTCCTCGTCCCCGGGAGGAAGGCCTAGGCTCCGGTTCCGTTCCGGGCTCCGCTCGGGCTCGAGGATCCAGGCCTCCTCGCGCCTCCCCGTCCCCTGGATCACGACGTGGAGCCAGGGGTCCTCGAAAAGGTCGCGTCGCGGCTCGACGAGGGCGCGGAACCGGTCCGCCCGGACCGCGAGGAGGTTCCCGATCAGTTCCAGGACCCGCGCCTTCGAGGCCTTCGCCTCGAAGGGGGACACGAGACGGAACCCGCGTCCTCCGTCCCTCCGGAGTTCGAGACGGAGTCTTCCCCCGTCCTTCGCCCGCCTCTCCAGCACGAGTCCCAGGAAGCTCTCGGGCCCGGTCCGGAAGAGGAAGGGGTTGCGCAGTTCGTCGTGCCGGAACCCGAAGGCGGCGTCCAGGCCGAGGGGAACCCGATAGACGTCCCCCTCGATCCGGGCGAAGGCCCGGTCCGGAACGACGTCCTCCCCGCCGAGTTCGATCCTGAGCCTCCGCTCGCCGGCCCCGACCTCGATCCAGCCCTTCGGCGGAGAGAGCCCCGCCTCCTCGAGAAAGCCTTTCGTGAGGTCCTCCTTCTTCCGCACGAGTTCCTTTCGGGCCATCCCCAGGGGCTCGAGCAGGCTCCGGACCTTGCCGGGATGGGCCTCGTCCCGGATCGGGTCGGTCAGGAACCAGGCCCCCCTCTTCCATTCGACCTTGTAGTAGTGCAGGCCCTCCCGGTCCCGGACAGTCAAGGAGTCGGGTCGGCGCCCTTCGAGGGCCGCGAGCAACGCGCTCCGCGTCCCCGAGCGTTCCGGGGTCTTAAGTCTCTCCCTGCGGATCCACCAGAATCCTGCGCCGAGCGCGAGGCAGGCGGCCAGGAGGATGGGGAGGCTCTTCTGCTTCATGCGCGCCTCCTCCAGAACATCATGAAGAAGGCCGCGAGCAGGAAGACGAGGGGAGGCGCCCACTGGAAGAGCCGCGCCTGCCTGCGGTTGGACGGGGGAACGTCGAGGAAGGCTCCGCCGAGGTTCCGCGCCTTCGCGGGAACGAAGGCCCGCTCCTCGACGAGCCACTGGGAGATCCCGAGCGCGAGATCGAGGTTCCGTTCGAGGAGGCGCTCCCCGTTGCGGAAGGCGACGGCGGCGAGGATCACGGCCCGTCCCTCCCTCGACGCCGCTTCGGTCGGGGGTCCGGACTCCCGGCCCGCTTTCCTTTGGATCGTCAAGGCCGCGGCGAGATGGCGGACGCCGAGGTCGGCCTCGCGGGCCGGACGGAAGTCGGGGGGACGGTCCGGAGGGACCTCCTCGACCCAGGCGAAGGGGTTCGTCGAGAGGAGGATCTCGCCGCGCACCCCCTCGGGCGGATCCTCGGCGAGGCGCAGCGGCCGCGCCCAGGGGAGGGAGAGGCTCCGGCCGGTCTTCGCGAGGAATCGTGTGGCCGGATGGGACCCGTGGATCCCCCGCCGCAGGTCGAGCCAGAGGCATTCCTGCACCCCGTAGACGGGCGTTCCCTTCCCTCCCGCCGGGGGGAGGCCGTTGCAGAGGAGCCCCTCCCCGATCTCGACGCCGAGGGGACCGAGCAGGGCTCCCCAGGAAGGCTGCGCCGGAACGCCCGGGACATAGCCTAGGCAGAGCAGCATCCGGCCGCCGGAATCGAGGTAGGAGCGGAGCATCGCGGCGTGGCGGGGGAAGAGGGGGCGCTCGGGCTGGAGGACCAGGAGGAGGCGGCAATCGGGGGGCACCCCCCCCTCCTTGTCGAGGTCGAGGATCCGGTTCTCGAATCCGTTCAGGACGAGCTGGCGGGCGAGCCGGTCGTAACCGTCCCCGCTCACGTCCTTCAGGCTTCCCTCTCCGTGCCCGGTCAACCAGTAGGCGCGGAGCTTCTGTTCGTTCAGGAGGGCCCGGAGCGCGCTCGCGATCGCCTCCTCGCCCTGGAAGGACCGGAGGACCGGAACGACCGCCTGCCCCGGAGTCCGATCCTCTTCCGGGAGTTCGATGTCGGCGAGATCCTCGAGAACTCCGAGCTGCCGCTTGCGGGCGCCGAGTTCCAGGACCAGCGTGTTGAAGCGGGTGACCCCGAGCGCGTCCCGGGCCTTCCGCGCGGAGCGGATCTCCTTGTAGATGTCATGGTGTTCGACGATCAGCTGGTCCCCTCCGAGGTAGGAGAGGCGGTCCAGGAGGTCCCGGACGAGCTGGACGACCCGACCCTGGATCCGCCGCATCGGATCGCGGGGGTCCAGGCGGAGGAAGAAACTGTGGATCGTGCACTTCTTCCCCGAGGCCCGGAGTTCCCGGATCAGGGCCTTCGTCCCGTCCCCGAGCGTGAAGCGGGCGTCAGGGGTCAGGTCGAGGGAGACCCGGAGTTCCGGCTGGGAGAGGAGCACGTTGCCGAGCAGCCAGACGAGGAGCGCGAGTCCGCCGTTGGCCAGGACCGCGACCCAGGTCCGCGCCCGCTTGCCCCGGCCGAAGCCGCTCCCAGGCTCCGGAGAGGGTCTCGGAGCCGGCTCGGGCCCGCCGTTCTTCCGTCCGTTCACTTCCATCGGCGCGACTCCAGGACCCTCACGGCGAAGAACAGGAACAGGGCGGCGCTCGTCAGGTAGAAGGCGAGATGCCCGCTGTCGACAACCCCCCGGAAGAACCAGGCGCCGAGATGGCGCGCGACATGGGCCTGGTCGAGGAGGACCGGGAGGATCCCCGAGTCGACGCCCGGGTGGGCGAAGGCCTCGTTCACGGCCGCGAGCTTCTGGACGAGGAGGGGGGGAAGGACGAGCAGCCCCAGCCCGAAGAGCATGCTGCAGAGGGAGGCGAGCAACTGGTTGTCGGTCAGGGAGGAACTCAGGATGCCGAAGGCCACGAGCATCGAACCCAGCGCCAGGAGTCCGAGATAGCCGGAGAGGACCGGACCCCAGGCGAAGGACGCGCCGAGGAAGGCGCTTCCCTGGAGGAGAACGAGCATCAGGAGACCCGGGAGCCAGAGGAGCATGTAGAGGATCTGGGCGGCGGCCCATTTCCCGAGCACGATCTGGTGGTCGCGCACGGGAGCCGTCACGAGGAGTTCGAGGGAGCCGGTCCGTTTCTCCTCCGCGAGGGCCCGCATCGTCAGGACCGGCGGAACCATGACGACCGCGAACTGCGTGGACGGGCTCGCGAGGTAGTAGTAGGCGAAGCCCTCGACGCTGCCGCGCTGCCCGAACTGGGCGATCAGGGACTGCACCTCGAAGGCCCGGAACAGGTAGAAGAGCGTGAAGGTCAGGTAGGTGACC
>JALUUL010000083.1 GCA_027021385.1 Planctomycetota bacterium
CCGCAAGGCGATCTGGAGATGGGCGGCGAGGCCGAGATAGGCCGGCCGGGCATGGACCCGGGTCTCCGCGGCCAGGAGGCGGCGGCGGAGTTCCCCGTCCTCGAGCCAGGATTCCTGGTCGCGCTGGACGAGACAGGTCTTGCCGATCAACGAAAGGACCTCGAAACCGCTCTTCCGGCAGAGCCCTTCCAGTTCCGTGGGGTCGAACATCTTCATGCCGAAGGCCTCCTCCCCCTTCCGCGCCAGCCAGCGGGTCCTGCCGGTCTTCAGGAGTTCGAGCATCGATTCGACCTCGCCCCGGTCGCGGAGCATCCGGACGCCGGCCGCCCTATGGTCGACGGAGAGGACGGCCTGCGCCCGGGGTTTCAGGACGCGCCGGAGTTCCCGGAGCCCCCTTCCCGGATCCTTGCAGAACGAGAGGGGATCTCCCTGGGCGGTCGCGAAATCGATCGAGGCGGTCTCCACCTCGGGGCATGCTTCCATTTCGGCCTGGACGAAGGAGGCCCGATCCAAGGCCCCGATGCCGGCGACCCCCTCGCGTGCTTCCGCGAGCATCCTTCCGCTCGGATCCAGGAAGACGACGTCGAAGCCGCTTTTCAGGAGGCGCAGCCCGAACCAGCCGGTTCCGCAGCCGAGATCGAGGGCCCGGGCGGGCCGCAGCTTTGGAAGGAAGGCCTTCGCGTGGCGCCAGGAGAGGTCCCGGTAGAAACGCCAGTAGGGCCCCTCGTAGATGCGGTCGTACTTCGCGGCGATGCGGTCGTGGTATCGGCGATTGCTGCGTTCGACCATGTTCTCCGGATTCGCGGGAAGATCCGCAGGCGACGGGCGTCCGACCCCCCTCCCCGCGGGGACCGGCGCGCGCCTTCCCGGCGGGAAAAAGCGCGGAGAGGAGCGGAAGGGAGCGGCCGATCCTGCCAGAGGTCTTCCGGAGGTCCAAGGTTTTCCGGAAGCGGGGGCCGGACCGGGCGCCGACTGGAAGTCCCCGGCGGGAGAACCCAGAATCCTCCCGGAGGAATGATGCGACGAAAAGAATGGGCTTGGCTTTCGGCGACGATCCTCCTCGCGGCCTGCGCGGGGGGCGGGGCCTCACTCGCGGTGAAACGGGCCGGGGAGGAACTCGAACTCGGACGCTTCGAGAACGCCTACCGGGAGATCCGCAAGGGGCTCGCCGAAAAGGAGGACGACCCGGCCCTGCGCCGCCTCGAGCGCAAGCTCCGCCTGCGCGCCCTCGTCGCCAGGGCCCGCGACCTCTGCTTCGAGAGGAAATACGAGCGGGCCATGGATCTCCTGGCGCGCGCCCTCGAACTCTCCCCGGACTACGGGCCCGCGCTCGCATGGCGGGCGGCCGTCCGAAGGAGACTCGGGGAGGATCTCGCGGACCGAGGAAATGCGGCTCTCGGCCTCGGAAAACTCGAGGAGGCCCTCGACCTCTACCAGAAGGCCCTGGGATACGTGCCGGATCTCGTCCGGGCCAAGAAGGGGCTCCAGGAGGTTTCCCAACGATTCCAGGAGAAGCGGGAGCAGGCGGAGGAGTGTTTCCGGAACGCGGTCCGCGCGCGTGAGCAGGGGAGATTCGTAGAGGTTCTCTACCACGCCGAGAGGGCCGTCGATCTCGATCCGACCCGACGGGACGCGAAGGAACTCGTCCTCCTCGCCGAATCGAAACTCGCGGAGGAGGAGAGGGAGGAGGCGCGGCGACTCGCCGAAGGTCGTGCCTGGGGCGGGGCCGCGAGGCGTTATCGCGCAGCCGCGAAACGGGCGAAGAGGGCCGGGCTCCCATGGGCGGCGGAGGCCGAGAAGGAAGCGGCCCTTCTCGAGCAGGAGGCGCGGGCGCGGGAACTCATGCTCGAGTGCAGGCAGAGGATCGCGGCGGAGGATTACGACGAGGCGGCGAAACTCCTCGAGAAGGCGAGGCGTCTCAGCCGTCTCGAGATGGCGAAGCTCGGAGGGCTCAGCCACGATCTCCGGATCGGCCGGATCGAGACCCTGGCCCGGCGTGCGCGGGAACTCCGCCTCGAGGGGCGTTACGCGAGGGCGGAGAAGCTCTACCTCACGATCGCCTCTCTCGATCCCGAAGGGACCTGGAAGGAGCGTGCGGCCGCCGTCCGGGTGGACGCGGCCCGCGCCCGGGAACTCTACGAACGCGCCTTGAAGGCGCTGGAGAAGGGAGACCTCGAATCCGCAAGAAACCATCTCCAGGAATGCTGCGCCTTCGCTCCCGGATTCAAGGACGCCTCCCGGAAGCTCCGTGAACTCCGTACCCGGATCGGGAAGCGGAAGGAACCCGGGGGGCCTGATCCCGCGGCCGACAAGTGAGGAGGAGGTCGGTTCCGGGGAAGGGGCGGCGCGGATTCGATCCGGTCCGCCTGACTGTCTTCGAGGAACTCTTCGCGGGGCTCGCGGAGGACATGGGGGAGGTGCTCCGGCTGACCGCACCCTCGGTCAACATCCGCGAGCGCAGGGACTTCTCCTGTGCGGTCTTCGACGCGGGCGGGGGCCTCGTCGGGCAGGCGGCCCACATCCCGGTGCACCTGGGTTCGGCCTCCCTCTCGGTCCGGGCGGTGCGTGAGCGCTTTCCCGATCTCCGGGACGGAGAGGTCGTGCTCCTGAACGATCCCCACGCCGGGGGCACCCACCTTCCCGACCTGACGCTCGTGACCGCGGTGGAAGTTTCCCCCGGGGTCCGCTGGTCGGTCGTCAACCGGGCGCACCATGCCGATGTAGGCGGTAGCCGGCCGGGTTCGATGGGAACGGCGGGCGACCTCTGCGCCGAGGGCCTCAGGATCCCGCCGGTCCTCCTGCACGGACCCGGCGGTTGGTCGGAGGACGTCCTCGCCCTGGTTCTCGCGAACACCCGCACCCCCGCGCAGCGCTTCGGCGACCTCAGGGCGCAGGTCGAGGCGAATCGTTACGGGGCGGAACGCTTGAAATTCCTGTTCGCCTCGCAGGGGGCCGGGGCCTGTATCGAGGCCGTCGCCGCGTTGCGAGAAAAGGCCGAGCGGGCGCTCCTCGGATTCACGCGGAGCCTGAGGCACGGCCGTCACCGGAGCCATGGGATCCTCGAAGGGGACGGGATCCTCGAGGAGGACCTCGAACTCCGTCTCGAACTCGTCGTCTCCCGGAGCGGGAGGCTGACCTTCGATTTCCGCGGTTCCTGCGACCAGACCCCCGGGTCTCTGAACGCGAACCCCGCGGTCGTCCGGGCAGCCGTCCTCTATGCGCTGTCCGCCGCCGCGGGGAGGGGCCTGCCCCCGCAGGCCTTCGAAGGAGGGATCCTCCGCATCCTGACCCGGGAGGGCAGCCTCCTGGAGCCGCGCTTCCCCGCGGCCTGCGCGGGGGGGAACGTCGAGACCTCGCAGCGCCTGGTCGACCTCTGTCTCGAGGCCCTGGGCCGGGCGGGCGCGGAGGTTCCGGCCGAGAGCGCGGGCACGATGAACAACCTCTCCTTCGGCGGACGGGATCCCGCGGGCCGTCCATTCGCCTACTACGAGACCCTGGGCGGGGGAGCGGGCGCAGGTCCCTGGGGACCGGGTGGGGCCGCGGTCCAGACGCACATGACGAACACCCGGAACACTCCGATCGAGGAGTGCGAGAGGAACCTTCCGCTCGTCCTCGAGCGGTGCGAGATCCTCAGGAACAGCGGGGGCCGCGGCCGCCACCGGGGAGGGGAGGGAATGCGCCGCGCCTACCGCTTCCTCGTGCCCGTCGAGGTCACCCTCCTCGCCGACCGGCGGACCCATCCTCCGAAGGGGAGGAAGGGGGGAAGACCCGGGAGGCCGGGGAGGCAGTACGTGCTGGCGGGCGGTCGGCGGCGTCCCTTCCCGTCGAAGGGAAGTCGGCGACTCGAGGTGGGCGAGGTCCTCGTCCTCGAGACCCCCGCCGGCGGCGGATACGGGCGGCCCTGAACGCGGAGGGGGGAGGGCTCAGGGACGATCCTTCTTCGGATCGCATCCTTCGAGGCCGCCCCGGTCGGGGGCGACGAGGTAATACGTTCCGAGACCGTCCTCGCGGACTCCGAGGATCCGGTAGCGGGTCTCCTCCTTACCCTCCTTCGCATGGTTCAGGCGCTGGTCGAAGACGAGCCGTTCCCAGGGGAGTTCCCACTCTTCGAACAACCCTTCGGCGCCTTCGGGATCTTCGAGGACGAACATGCGGAATCGCGGCATCGGGCCCTCCGGTTCGGGATCAGGGGAAAGGCTCGCGTCCGCCGCGTGGATTGCAAGGATGTAAGGGCTAGGGAGGTGGGATTCCGAAGCCTTCCGGTCCGGCAGGGGCCCTCGGGCCCTCCGGTCTAGTTCCGGGCCCGCGGATCCAGGAGGGCCCGAACCCTTTCCTTCAGGAGAGGGGGTGCGTGCCAAAGGGCTCCCGCCGCCCGCTCGAGGTCGACCTTCTCCTTTCCAAAGGTCTCCCGCGCGCCGAGGGCCTTCGCGAGGACGGCGCGGTTGTAGGCGTGGAGGAGGTCGAGGCGGTAGGCCCTCCTCCCCTCGAGAAGGTGGCGGAGCGCGGCCTCCTTCCCCCGGCAGCGTTCGAGGATCCGGGCGACGGCGATCTGCTGGAGTTTCCGGGCGGCGAAGGCCGCCAGGGGGCGGGATTCCTCCTCCTCGCGCAAGGCCCTCTCGAGGTCCTCGAAGAGGAGGAGGGCCTCGAAGGGCCGTCCTTCGGCCCGCGCCCATTCGATCTCGGCGAGGTGGAGGGAGACTCGGTCCCCCGGAAGGCCGCGGAGCGCGTCCCGGAGTTCGGGTGCGAGGAATCTCCCCCTCCGGACGAGGGCACGGGCCTTCCGGAGCCCCTCCCTCCATTCGGGAAGGGGATGCGCGTGGCGAAGCGTGTCGAGGATGCGGCGCACCCGCCGGCGAACGCGCTTCGGGTCGGCGGAGGAAGGAAGGAGGTCGGGACTCTTCTCCTCGATGCGGATCCTAAGGAGGATTCCGAGCGCTTCCGCGAGGCGGCGGTGCCAGAACCGCGCCTCCTCGCGGTTGCGTCCGAGCGCGGCGGCGATTTCCCGGGCCACCTTCCGGATCCTCTTCTCCGAAACGCCGAGCCGCCGGCTGAGGCGCTCGAAGTGGACCGCTCCGCTCCGATGCCGCTCGGGGGCCTCCAGAAGTTCGTCGAGCAGGGCCTGCCGGCTCAGGAAGGCGGCGGGGGCGCCGTCGTCCCCGGCGAGGAGGGGCGGGGAGGCGGACTCTGTCCGGAGGTCCTGAACGGCCTCGTCCATCCTCCGCATTCTGACGGCGGGACGGAGGCGTAGGCGGTAGGCCTGCCGGCCGAGGATGCGCAGGACCTCTCCGGGCGCAGGCGTCGCGGATCCCCGGTCGAGGAGTTCGCAGAGGGTCTCGTGGAGGAGGTCCAGGCCGAGTTCGCCCTCGAAACATTCCCGGGCGGGAAGTCCGCTGCGCCGGACGAGGAGCCCGAGCCCCGGAAGGAACTCCCGCTCGAGGGCCGCCGCGATTCCCCGGCGTTCCGGGCCGAGGCTCCGGCACAGGAGTTCGAGCTGCCGCGCGACCGCATCCCCTATGCCCATACGCTAGACAGTATAAGCTGGGGCGGGCGACGTCAAGGATCTTCCCCGGGAAAGCGGACCGGGGTCCGCTCGCCCATCCGGAAGGACCTGGCGCCTTCGCTTTCCCAGGGGCCGGAGATAGGCTGTTTGCCCTTCGTGCATCGTGGAGGCTCCGGGGGCGGCGGTCTCCGACACGGATGCGAAGCACCTGGGATCTCAAGGGGCGCACATGTCCGCGATCTGCATCCTCGGGACGCAGTGGGGAGACGAAGGCAAGGGCAAGGTCATCGACATGATGGCCAAGCAGGCCAAGGTCGTCGTCCGCTACGCCGGGGGGAACAACGCCGGTCACACGGTCGTCGTCGGGGACCGGAAATACGTCCTCCACCTTCTGCCCTCCGGCATCCTGAGGCCCGACATCGTCAACGTCCTGGCCGGGGGAGTCGTCGTCGACCCCTGGCACCTCGCGAAGGAGATCGAGGGGCTCCGCGCCCTCGGGGTCTTCGTCGAACCGGGGAGGAACCTCTTCATCAGCCGTTCGGCCCACCTGATCCTTCCCTACCATCGCGCCCAGGATCACGTCATGGAACGGTTGCGCGGGAAGGGGAAGATCGGGACGACCGGCCGCGGCATCGGGCCCGCCTACCAGGACCGCGCCAGCAGGATCGGACTCCGCTTCGGGGACCTCGAGGACCCGGACCTCCTGAGGAAGAGGTTGAAGGCGGTTCTGGAATTCAAGAACCCCTTCCTCCTGAGCCACGGGGAGGAGCCGATCGACGGGGATTGCCTTGCGGACGAACTCCTCGAGGTCGGAACCGTCCTCCTCCGGGGGGCCCTGGATACCGGGGCCTATCTCCGTACGGCCCTCCGCGAAAACCGCCGGATCCTCTTCGAGGGCGCCCAGGGGATGATGCTCGACGTCGATCTCGGGACCTATCCCTACGTGACCTCCTCCTCCGTCGGGCCCGGCGGCGTCGCGTCCGCCGGCGTTCCTCCGAGGGCGGTCCAGGAGGTGCTCGGGGTCGCGAAGGCCTACTCCTCCCGGGTCGGCGAGGGGCCGTTCCCGACGGAGATCGAGGGGGAACTCGGGGAGCGTATCCGCGAGCAGGGGGGCGAATACGGGAGCACGACCGGGAGACCCCGGCGCTGCGGGTGGTTCGACGCCGTCGCCGTCCGCTACGCGGTGGACGTGGCGGGTGTCGATCGGCTCTGCCTGACGAACCTCGATGTCCTCTCGGGGCTCCCCGAACTCAGGGTCGCTGTCTCCTATCTCCTCGGTGGAAAACGCTACGAGGTCTATCCCGCAGGACTCGCCGGGCTGGACGAGGCCGAGGTCGAATGCCAGGATTTGGAACCATGGAAGGAAAACCTCAGCGGGATCCGGGATTTTCAGGATCTCCCCCGGGCGGCCAGGGATTACGTGTTCTTCCTGGAGCGGCAACTGGGGGTTCCGATCCCCTTGATCTCCGTGGGGCCGGACCGGGAGCAGATGATCCATCGGGACACCTGGTCTTGAATCCGCGGTCCCGGGCGGTCTCCGGTGACTGAATCCGGGAGGAGACCCGATCTCCCCCGTTCCTTGGCCGTCATCATGGACGGGAACGGGAGGTGGGCGAGGGCCAGGGGGCTCTACCGCATACGCGGGCACGAGGCGGGCGTCGAGGCCGTGCGGGAGACCGTGACCGAATGCGCGAAACTCGGCATCGAGGCGCTCACTCTCTATGCCTTCTCCGAGGAGAACTGGAAACGGCCCGACCGGGAAGTCCGTTTCCTGATGCGGATGCTCGACCGTTTCCTCGTCGAGGAGCGGCCGACCTTGATGAAGAACGACGTCCGCCTGGTCTGCAGCGGGAGGATTCAAAGGCTGCCCGAGGGTGTACGCCGGACCCTGGACGAGACCCGGGAACTCACCTCCGGGAATCAAGGACTCGTCCTCTGTCTCGCCCTCTCCTACGGGGGCCGGCAGGAGATCCTCGATGCCGCCCGGGCGCTCGCCGAGGACGTGGAGCGGGGACTCCTGAGACCCGAGGACATCGACGAGACTCGACTGCGGGCGAAGCTCTACCAGCCCGATCTCCCCGACCCCGATCTCGTGATCCGCACCGCGGGCGAACAGCGGATCAGCAACTTCCTGCTCTGGCAGATCTCCTACGCCGAACTCCACTTCGCCGAGGTCTGCTGGCCCGACTTCCGCAAGCCGCATCTCCACGCGGCCTTCGAGGATTACGCGCGGCGGATCCGGCGTTTCGGGGGCCTCGTCGAGGAGATCGGGAGCGGACGTGATCGGGGAGGCGGAGGCGAAGGCCTGCGATGAACCTGGACGCCGCGGCCCGGAGGGCCCTCAGGATCCGCTTCGTGATCGGTCCCCTCCTGCTCCTCTTGATCGCGGGGATCTTCTGGATCGATGTCTCGTGGACCCGGGGACGCTTCTCGGCCCTGGTCCTCGCCCTCCTCTCCCTGGCCGGCCTTCTCGAATACGTTTCGATGATGCGGGGGGCGGGGTTTCCGATCGGCCGCGGGTTCCTGCTGTCCTCGGCCCTGTGCCTCCATGTCTCGGCCTTCTTCTCCTCGAGCTGGAACTCCCTCGACACCGAACTCTACGCGCCCGTCCTGATCACCGTCGTCCTCGTCTTCGTGCTCGCGATCCGGGCTCTCGCCAGGAGCCGGATGGACAAGGGGCTCGAGGAGATGGGGAGCACCCTGCTCGGCTTCCTCCTCGTCTCCTGGCCGTTGTTCTTCGCTCAGGGCCTTGCTCTGCGGCAGCTCGGAGCCCTCCTCTTCGTCGTCCTCGTCTCGAAGGGCGGGGACATCGGCGCCTATCTCGCCGGGGTATCCCTCGGCAGCCGGAAGCTGATCCCCCATGTCAGTCCGGGGAAGTCGATCGAGGGGGCCTTGGGGGGACTCCTCGCCTCCTGCCTCCTCGCCCTGCTGCTCGCCCCTCCGCTCTTGGAGCCCGTCCTCCGTCTGGAGACCTGGCAGGCCCTCGCGATCGGCCTGCTGATCAACCTGACGACCCAGATCGGCGACCTGGTCGAATCCCTCGTCAAGAGACGTTGCGGGGTCAAGGACTCCTCGACCATCCTTCCGGTGCACGGAGGGATTCTCGACCTCGTCGATTCCCTCCTCTTTTCCGTTCCCGCCTTCTTCTTCGTCCTCGTCCGCCTGACATGAACACCGAGATCCCCCTTCGCAGTTTCGACGAGGCCCGGGTCCTCTTCGGACCCCTCGACCGCACCGCGCGCAGGATCCAGGAGGCCTTCGGGGTCCGCCTCTCCGAACGCGGGGGCCGTTTGAGGATCCAGGGGGAGGAGGATGGGGTCCGCGAGGCCCGGGGGCTCGTCGACTACGTGCTCGGAAGGCTGCGTCACGGCTTTCGCGTGACGGACGCCGAGATCGGACAGTGGATCCGGGAAGGCCTTCCCGAGCCCGGAGGGGCCGGAATGACGAAGGCGAGGAACGGGGGGAGGCGGGAGAACCGAGGAGGCGGGGAGGCGCCGAAGACCCGCGACCCCGGCCCGAGCCTGAAGGCCGTCAAGCCCAAGACTCCCGCCCAGCGGCACTACATGAGGGCCATCGACCGCAACACCGTCGTCTTCGCGATCGGTCCGGCCGGGACGGGAAAGACCTTCCTCGCGGTGGCGGCGGCCGTCGAGGCTCTGCAGGAAGGGCGCTTCTCGAGGATCGTGCTCGCCCGACCCGCCGTGGAGGCCGGAGAGAAGCTCGGATTCCTGCCGGGGGATTTCTACGCGAAGGTCAACCCCTACCTGCGGCCTCTCTACGACGCCCTCGGGGACCTGCTCGGCGGAACCCTGACCCGGAAATACATCGAGAGCGACGTCATCGAGGTCTGCCCCCTCGCCTTCATGCGCGGGAGGACCCTGAACAAGGCCTTCATCCTCCTCGACGAGGCCCAGAACACGACCGTCTCCCAGATGCGCATGTTCCTGACCCGGCTGGGGGAGGGGAGCAAGGCCGTGATCACCGGGGACGTCACCCAGGTCGATCTCCCCCGGGAAGTGCCCTCGGGACTCGTGGATGCGGTCCACCGGCTGCACGGGGTCGACGATCTCGCGGTCGTACAGCTCAGTCAGGAGGACATCGTCCGGGACCGGATCGTGCAACGGATCGTCGAGGCCTACGAACAGACCCAACAGAGGATGCCCTCGCCCGAGGATCGGGAGGCGAATCCCGTGCGGCGGGGGCGGCGGAAGAAGCGATGACCATTCCGCCTCCCAAGCTCGTCTCCGCCTGGGAGGAGGAGGAGTTCGAGAGGATCGCGGGGGAGCAGGCCGCTCCGTTCTCGGCGCGGATCCTCGCCGCCGTCGAGAGGGTTCTGGGACGGGGGATGCTCCTTTCCCTGAGATTCTGCGGGGACGAGGAGATGGCGGATCTCCACCGGAGGTTTTTCGGAGATGCCCGGCCGACGGATGTCCTGGCCTTTCCGTTCCGAGAGGAGGGGGAGGCTTCAGGGGAAGGGGAGCGGGATCCGTTTCCGGAGAGATCGGAAGGAGAGGGGACGGGGAATCCCGAGCGTGTCCCGCTCGGAGAGATCATCGTCTGCGTTCCGGAGGCGGAACGACGCGCGAAGGAGCACGGGAACACGACGGCGGCCGAACTCGCGCTCTATGTCGTGCACGGCGCGCTTCACCTCGCGGGCTTCGACGACCACGACCCCGCATCGCTCGAAAGAATGAAGACCGTCGAAGCTCAGTGCCTGGAACTCCTGGACCTGGAAGTGCGGGGTCGTTTCGGGGACTGAAACGGAACAGGATTCGAACTCGGCGCGCTTAGGTGTACGTCGATGGACCTTCGTTCCCGTCGAGTCATCCCCCAACTTTGTACTTCGCCGGACTTGTCCTTTCCCTCCCCGCGCGAGTACACTTCCTTCCGTTCGGAGCAACAGGTGCGTTGCGGGTGCGATGAGTTTTTGCGCAACGCGACATCTGCCGTCTCGGGCGTGCGGCGCGGGGCCGTGAAAGGGAGGCGGGACATGGCGGTCGCCAGAAAGTCCTCGAAACGAAAGACCGGAACCGGGAAACCCCGGAAGCCCGGAAGAAAGCGCGTCGCCCCTCCGGAGGCGGGGGAGGAGGGGCGGATTCCGGACGACGTCCCGGATTTGCGCCGCTTCCTCGAGGATGGTCGCTACGAACGAGGATCGGACCAGGAGCTGTGCTCCGAGGAACTGATCGCTCGATACCGAGAGGAGAAGGACGGGGAGGCACGCGACACCCTGGTCGAACGACACCTGCCCGACGTCGCCTATCTGGCTCGGAATCTCCATTCCCGCTTGCCTCCGACCGTGGATGTGGAGGACCTTTGCAACGCCGGTTACGGCGGGCTTCTGCGCTGCATCGAGACCTACGATCCCGGGAAGGGGAGTTCCTTCCAGGCCTATCTGAAGCGGCGCGTCAGCGGGGCGATGCTCGACGAACTTCGCGCGATGGACTGGCTCCCCCGACTTCTCCGCAGCCGCCTGGGACACCGGGACCGGGTCGTCCAGGAACTCCGCCAGGAACTCGGAAGGGAACCCGACGAGGAGGAGATCGCCCGGGGCATGGGGATGGAGATGGAGGCCTACCGGCGCGCGTTCCGCCCGGGGATGGCCGGGCAGAGCGCGGGGGGGGGCAGGGGGCTCGAAACCGAACTTCCCGAAGGCGGCTCCGTTGAAATCGGCGGCAGGGTCGGTTTCGAGATCGACCTCGAGATGCCGTGGACCCCAATCTACCATCAGGAGTTGATGGAGAGGATCCAGACCCTCCTCAGCGAGACCGAGTGGACTCTCGTGCACCTGCATTACTTCGAGGGTTTGAAGCTTCGCGAAGTCGCCCGGCGTATGAAGCTCTCCCCCGCGCGGATCTGTCAGATCCACGGTCGCCTCCTGGCTCGCTTGAAGGAACGCCTCGCCGACGAGGTGAATGCTTGAATCCTCCGGAACGACTCCGGAACGCGCATGCCTGTCTACTACCTCGAACCGGGCAGTCCACCGGTCTTCCCCGATCCCCGGGAGAGCGGGGAAGAGGGCCTGCTCGCGGCCGGGGGCGATCTTTCGGTCGAACGCCTGTGTGCCGCCTATGACAGGGGGATCTTCCCCTGGTACGCCGAACGGGAACTGCCGCTGTGGTGGTCTCCCGATCCCCGGGCCGTCCTCGAGCCCGAGGACCTGCACGTTTCCCGGAGCCTCGAACGCCGGCTTCACCGCGGTGGGTTCGAGCTGACATGGAATCGATGCTTCCGTGAAGTCGTCGTCGCCTGCGGGGAGAACCGCGATGACGGGACCTGGATCCATCCGGAGGTCGTCGAGGCCTATGACGCGCTGCACGGTCTCGGGCACGCGCACAGTCTCGAGGTCTGGATCGACGGAAGACTCGCGGGGGGGATCTACGGCGTCCAGAGGGGCGCCTTCTTCGCGGCCGAGAGCAAGTTCCACCGGGTCCGGGACGCGTCGAAGATCGCCCTCGTGGCCTGCGTCCGTTCCCTCGCCGCCGCTGGCCTGCACCTCTTCGACGTCCAGCACCGCACACCCTATCTGACGGGCTTCGGGGTCAAGGACCTCCGCCGCGCGGTGTTCCTGGAACGGCTTCGGCGCGCGCTCGAAATCGATCTCGATCTCGAGGGACTCGTCCCCGATTGGAGGCCCTGATGCCGGAAACCGGTCCGGCGGAGGACTTCCTCGGAGTCTTCGGGCTCCTCGAACGGCGGGGAGCGGTGCTCCTCGCCGCGAACCCAAGACGCCTGTCCCGGAACGGGCCGGTCGAACGGGTCTTCGATCTTCCCGGCGGGGGGATCGAGAGGGGGGAGACCCTGCGGGAGGCCCTCGTCCGCGAGTGGCGGGAGGAGACCGGGCTCTCGATCCGCGTCGGGGAGTTCCTGTTCCTCCAGGAGGGCCGGAGGATTCCCGCCTCCCGGGAGGGGGCCCATGTCTGGCGTTCCTTCTTCTTCGAGGTCGAGGGGGACGCGTTCGCCGCTCGGCCCTCGGGGGAGGTCGAGGCGCTCTGCTGGTGCCCGCGGGGACGCCTGCCCGAACTGCTTCAGGCTCCCTACCACGCGGGGTTCCTCCGATGGATCCGGGAAGGGGGACGCCTGCAGGAAGACCTCTGGACCGACCCCTAGAACCCCCGGGTCCCGGAGTCCGGAACCGTCACTTTCCCTTGACCGGCACCTTCTTGACCCCGAACCAGAGTCCGATCTCGTAGTCGGTGCGGCGGGAGGCGGAGCGGGTGACGGCGTCGCTGAAGACGAGATAGCCGTGGTCGGGGTCGACCGCTCCGACCCAATCGCGGGCCTGATCCGCCTCCCGGAGGAGGATCCCTCCGTTCGGAGCGGTTTTCCAGGTCCCCTTGTAGCCGAAGGAAGTTCCGAGGATCCCCGTGATCCGGATCTCAAAGCCTCCCTTGTCGTCCAGGGTCAGGGTCCCCTCGGCCGCGTCGCTGCCCGCCGAGACCTCGATCGACTTGTTCGGAATCGGATCGTTAGGGTTGTTGAAGATCGTGTGGGTTCCGATCCACCAGGTGCCGACGAGCTTCGTCTTGTCGGGAGGGTTGGCCTGCTTCCGGACGAGGACGAGGAGCCCGGCGTTCCCGTCCGTCGGGTCCCCGTCGAGAAGGACCGCGAGATGCTTGCCGACGGCTCCCGAATAACTCTGGACCCCCGTGGCCGCTCTCCCCTTCAGATCCAGGGTCAGTTCGAGTTCCCCTCCGGAGAAGGTCTTGGCCTTCCCGCCGACGAGGACGAGGGTGCCCCGTGACCCTGTGGAATCCGTCCAGCTGCTGTTCGACAGGTTGCCGGCCGCATCGAAGTTGAGGGTCCCGGCGAAGGCCCTCCCGATGCGGTCCGCCGAGACCGGGGTCCCGGCCTTCGCGAACTCGAGCGTCGATCCCAGGGCGTGCCAGCCGCCCTTCAGGTTCGGACTGCCGCTGATCTTCGGAACGGCGAGGAAGAGACGAGGGCGATCCTTGCCGATGTCCCGGTTCTTCCGGACCCGGTCGACGAAGAAAAGGGCGGCCTTCCCGTTCAGGTCCATCGCTCCGTAGAAGGTCGCGTTGACGTTGAAGGTCGAAAGGGGGACCCGGAGACGGAGGCGACCGTCCTCATCCAGGAAATAGGGACTCGGAGAGGATGGGCTCCTCGGCGGATTCTGGGTCCGATACCTCCCGTCGTCCGCCAGAAGCAGGAGCCCGTCGGAGGCGCTCAGAACGGAGACGGGGATCGGGAAGGTCGTGATCCGCGCCGCGGCCCCGAGGCTGAGGAAGAAGGAGTCCTGTGCGAGCTTGACCGGACTCGTCGTTTGCTCCCCTCCCTTCGAACAGGCCCCGGCGAGGGCCAGGAGGAGGAGGGCGGAGAGCCGGAACCTTCGGGGACGATCGTTCATCTTGGTCGCTTCCGGGGCCCCTGTCCTTCGACGTCGGGCCCCTCGTGGGTCGGTCCCGGAGGGACGGATCGGGAAAACGGTCCCCCATGCTAGACCGGATCTCGACCGTTGACGACCGTGCGACGTCATTGCCCCGCCACCTCCCGGAGGGTCAAATGAGGCCATGGATGGGCGATGGATGAAGGGCGGGGCCGCCTTCCTGGTCCTGGCGGCAGGATCCTGTCTCGGGGCGCATGCCGGCCAGGGTCCGGTGTCGCCGGGGGAACGGGCCCCCGCTCTCCGGGCCTTCCAGCGGGATCTCGGTCTCGAGTCCGGGGCCGGCCCCTCGGAGGAGGAGAAGGAGACCGAGCGGGATCCCGAGGTCGATCGGGATCGAGTTCCGGCCTGGATCAGAGAGGACCGGAGCGCGGACGACCTTCTCGTCGACAGGATCCGGAAGGGCGGGCTGAAGCTCGAGAACCTCCCTCCGGCGAAGGGAAGGGTCGAGATCCTCGCCAGGGCGAGAGGGCTGATCGCCCTCGATCGCCTGGAGGATGCGCGGCGCCTCCTCCGCCGCCTCCTCAGGGAGGAGCCCTCGTACTTCCCCGCTCGGGTCTCCCTCGGCTGGATCCTCCTCAAGGAGGGAGAGAACTTGAAGGCCGCGCGGGAGTTCCGCGCCTACCTCGACTCTGTGCCCGGAAACGAGCGGGTGAGGATCGGGCTCGCGCGCTCCCTGCTCGCGGGATCCGGAGAACGGGCCGCCCGGGAGGGGGTGCGGATCCTCGAGGACCTCGTCGAGAAGGGCGATCGCGCGGGCGACGCTGCGAGGATCCTCGCCGAATGGTTCCTCGAATACCGGAAGAACGAGGAGGCCCTCGCCCTCGTCCGGAAAGCCTTGAAGAAGTTGCCGGGAAAGGGGGAGCTCCGCGTCCTTCTCGGAAAGATCCTCCGCTACGGCGGCCGCTACGAGGAGGCGCGCAGGGTCCTTGAGCCCCTGGCCGGCAAGGAGGACCCCTGGCGGTCCGCGGCCCTTCGAGAACTGGTCTCCATCGAGAGGACCCTGGGGAACCCGAAGGCCGCGCTCGAGCATTTTCGGAAGATGAAGTCCCTCCTCGGCTCCGGGGAGGAGGGGGAGATCGCCGGGGAGAGACTCCGCCGCCTGGAGAAGGACCTCGAGGAGGAACTGCGCCTGGGCCGGAGGGTCTCCTACACCCTGCCCGAACTCCGTGTTCTCCTCCACCGTTCCGAAAAGGTCGAAAAGAGGCTCGAGGCCCTCCGCGTCCTCCTGAGATTCCGGCCCCGTGGTCTGGAGGAGGACCTCCTCGAATCCCTGCGGAAGGACGAGGATCCGAGGATCCGTTCGATCGCCCTGCGGAATCTCCGGGCCCTGCATCCCCGGAACACGGGGATCCTCGAGATCGCGCTGCACGATCGGGATCCGCAGATCCGCAAGCTGGCGGTCGCGATGTGGTCGACCTTGCCCAGTTCGGTCTCCCTTCCGAGACTCAAACGCTGTCTCGAGGAGGAAGAGGAGCCGGCCGTCTTCCGGAGGATCCACGAGGCCTTGAGCGGGATCTGCGGCGACAAGGTCTTCCTGGGCCTGGATCAGGAATCGAAGCCCGAGGGCCGCGAAGCGGCGCGGCGCGGATGGCGGGAGGTTTGGAAGAGAACCGAGAGCGGGAGCGGAAAGAAATGACGATCCTGGTGACGGGGGGGGCGGGCTACATCGGCTCCCATACGGTTCGGGCCCTGCAGGAGGAGGGCGAGGAGGTCGTCGTCCTCGACGACCTCTCCGAGGGGCACCGGAAGGCCGTGAAGGGGACGAAGCTCCGGAAGGTGGACTTGAAGAGCGCCGTCCGGACGAAGAAGGCGCTCTGCGAGATCCGGCCCGAGGCGGTCTTCCATTTCGCGGCCTCCTGCTACGTCGGGGAGTCGGTCACCGATCCCGGCAAGTACTACCGGCAGAACGTGGTGGCCCTGCTGAACCTTCTCGAGGGAATGGCGGCCGCCTCCTGCAAGCGCATGGTCTTCTCCTCGACCTGCGCGATCTACGGAGAACCGAAGAGGATTCCGATCACCGAGGACCTGCCGAAGAACCCGGTCAACTCCTACGGCCGTACGAAGCTGCACGGGGAGGGGATGCTGGCGGATTACCATCGGGCTCACGGCATCGAGAGCGTGAGTCTCCGATATTTCAACGCCGCCGGCGCGCACCCCGACGGAAGCCTCGGCGAGGACCATGAACCGGAAACGCATTTGATCCCTCTGGTTCTCGACGTCGCCCTGGGCAAGAGGAAGGACATCAAGATCTTCGGGACCGATTACCCGACTCGGGACGGCACCTGCATCCGCGACTACATCCACGTCATGGACCTCGCGAGAGCCCACATCCTCGGTCTCGCCTGCCTACGGGACGGCAGGGCGGGCGTGCGCGCCTACAATCTCGGGAACGAGACCGGCCATTCCGTCCTCGAGGTCCTCGAGGCCGCCCGGAAGGTGACAGGACACCCGATTCCCGCGGAGGATGCCCCGCGGAGACCCGGAGATCCGCCGAAGCTGGTCGGATCCTCGGCCCTCGCCCGGAACGAACTGGGGTGGCAACCTCGATTCGGAGACCTCGAGGCCATCCTCGCGACCGCCTGGAACTGGCACAGGAACCATCCGGACGGCTACGGAGAGACGGGGTGAACGCAGAGGCGGAGGATCTCTTTCGCCTGCTCCCCCTGGGCACGGGGAGCATCCTGATGCCGGGCGGGAGGAGCGCCGCCTCCTACCATGTCCGCCGGGGGGACCGGGCGCTCCAGATCGACCTCGGACCGGGCAGCCTGCTGCGGATGCGTCAGGCCGGCCTCGAAGCCTGGCGGATCCGGGAGGTCCTCCTCAGCCACTTCCATCTCGACCACCACCTGGACCTCTGGGCCTTGCTTTTCCTCCGCAGGAGTCCCGAACTCCGATCCGGACTCCTTCCCCTGACCGTCTACGGTCCTCCGGGCCTCTCCGAACTCCGCCGCCGGATGGAGACCGTCTACGGGGACTGGATCGACGCTCCCCTGACCGAATGGAAGGAGGTCTCCCCCGGAGAGACGGAGGCGGGAGGCTTCCGGATCGAACTCCGGCGGGCGAACCATCCCCAGCCGGCCTACTGCCTCCGTCTCGAGAGCGGGGGGAAGGTCCTCGCCTACTCGGGCGACGGGGGGTACGGCCCATCCCTGGTCGAGGTCTGCCGGGGCGCGGACTTCGCGGTCCTCGAGTGTTCGTTCCCCGACGCTTCCGCGGTCGAGGGCCATCTCCATCCCGAAGCCCTGCTCCGGATCCTCGCGGAGGCGGGACCCAAAAGGATCGGTCTCAGCCATCTCTATCCCGGGATGGTTCGGGAACTCGAGGAACGCGGCCTCGAAGGCCTCTTCCCGGAGCGGGCCTCCCGCTTCGTCCTGCTCGAGGATCTCGTCGAGGTGCGGCTCGAATGAGGAGGGGGATGGGACCCGCCGCGGGTCTCCTCGTCCTCGCCCTCGGAGCGGCGCGGGCCGGGGCGGGCGGCCTTGCGGAGAGGGGCACCCCCGCGGGGGCCGTCCGCGACCTCGCCTCGCTCTGCCGGGAGGCCGAGGCGAAGGGGGGCATGCGGCTCGGACTCTGGGCCCGTCGTCTTCCTTCGGGGCGCGTTCTCGTCTCGCGGCGTGCGGAGGAGCCCTTCCTCCCGGCGAGCAACATGAAACTCTTCACCGCCTGGCTCTTTCTCGAAACCTTCGGCGTGGCCCCGACCTCGAGGACGCGCTTCTATCTCGTCGGGGTGGGGAAGGCCCGACGGCTCAGGTTGCGGACGGAGGGGGACCCGACCCGCGCCCGGGAGTTCGGCCTAGCGGAGGGCTCCTATTTCCGGAAGCTTCGCGAGGCCCTCCTCGCAAGGAGGATCGACCTCCTCCCCGGAGGGGTCGAGTGGAACGGGGAGGACTGGCCCGGGCCCGACCGCCCCCCCGACTGGCCCGCTTCGATCCGCCACTTCTCGTACGCCCCTCCGACCGGCGGCCTCGTCCTCGACCAGGGGAAGCTTCGGGTCCGGCTCGATCCGGTAGGGCGAACGAAGGGGGCCTGTCCCTTCACCCTCCAGCCCCGGGGGATCCGGCTTCCGGTCAAGGGAAGGGTCCTCGTGACGACCGACCGGAGGGCCGGGTCCCGGCCCTTCGTCTCCATCGGGCCCAAGGGACTCGTCCTCGGGCAGAAGATCTGGAACCGGAGAGCGGCCGTCTTTACCCTGGCCCAGCGCGATCCGGAAGAGGTCTTCCTCCAGGTCCTCGGATACGAATGCGGCCTCTCGGGCATCCGCCTCGGGAGGGCCCGAAGCGACCGGACGAGCGGGGAGAGAGGGACCCTCCTTCTCGAGGAGAAGCACGACCTCCTGCCCGCCCTCGAGGCCATGCTCCGGGAGTCCGAGAATTTCCAGGCCGAGCAGGCCCTCCGTCTCCTCGCCTTCAGGAAGACCGGCAAGGGGGATTGGAGGACCGGGAGGTCGCTCCTCGAAAAGAGCTTCGAGAGGCTCTTCGAGCGTCGCGGAACCTGGGTCGTCGGGGACGGGTCCGGACTCTCGAAGCGGAACAGGATCAGTCCGTCCGGGCTTGGGACCCTGCTTTCGGAAATGCCTAAGTCCCCCCGTTTCCCCGCGCTGTGGACGCGCTTGGCGGCGAACCGGGGGCCGGGGACGTTGAAACGCCGCCTTTCCGATCTTCCCCCCGGGAGGGTCCGCGCGAAGACCGGCACCCTGAACGAGGCCTGCGCCCTGTCGGGGTTCCTCGTCGAGGGGGGAAGGCCCGTCCTCGCCTTCGTGATCCTGATGCAGCGCAAGGAGGGGAAGGGGGGGCGCGCCTGGTCGGTCCGGAAGGCCCGGAAGTACCAGGACGAGATCGTCAGGATCCTTGCGGGTCGCCGGGATGCCGGGGGCGCTTCCCGGCGAGGAACGAATAGAGGACGGGGATGACGAAGAGGGTCAGGAGGGTCGAACTCAGGAGACCGGCGATGACCGTGACGGCCATCGGCGCCCGGAGTTCGACGCCTTCCCCGGCCGCCCCCAGGTAGGGGAGCGAGGGAAGCCAGCCCGAAAGGGGAAGGAGCCCGAGCACGGTCGTCGTCGTTGTCATCAGGACGGGGCGGAGCCGGACGGCGGCACCGTCCCTGACGGCCGACATCAGGTCCTTGCCGGCGGCCCGCTCCTGGTTCATGCGGTCGATCATGACGATCGCGTTGTTGACGACGATCCCGGCCAGCATGATCGCCCCGAGAAAGACGACGACGGAGATCGGGAGGCCCAGGAGGTCGAGGGCCGGAACGACTCCGACGACGGCGAGAGGCACGGAGAAGAGGATGACCAGCGGTTGGACCAGGCTCTCGAACTGGGCGGCCATGATCACGTAGACGAGGAAGATCGCGAGCGCCAGAGCCTGGGCCATTCCGCTCCCGCTCCGTTCCATCTCCTCCTTCTGTCCCCCGAGGCGGATCTCGAAGCCCGGAGGAACGTCCAGGCCGAAGACCGCTTCCTCGACCTCGCGCTGGGCCGCGCTCAGGCTGAAACCTTCGAGCGTGGCCTCGATCTCGACCCCTCGGCGGCCCCCGAGGCGGCGGATCTCGCTCGGACCCTCCTTCAGACGGATTTCGGCGATGGACTCCAGGGGGATCGGGGCCTTCCCGTCGATCCCGAGGTCGAGCTTGCGGAGCCGGTCGATGCCGTGCAGTTCCTCGGGATCGAGGCGTACCCGCATGTCGATCTTTTTCTCCCGGTCGGTGTAGCGTGTCGGCACCTCCCCTCGGACCATGGCCTGCATGCGGTCGGCGACCTCGCCGATCTCGAGCCCGAGGGAGGAGAGCTTCTCCCGGTCGAAGCGGATCACGATCTCGGTGTTGCCCCGGCTCAAGGAGGAGCGGACGTCCCGCAGGGAGGGGAGGGCGCGCATGCGCAGGGCGACCTCGTCGGCGATCCGCTTGAGAGTGCGGAGGTCGTGTCCGAGGACCTCGACCGAGACCGGGGTGCGCATCGTGAAGAGGGTCGGAGTCTGGAAGCGGAAATCGAGGATCTCCGGCACCTCCTCGAGGATCCCGCGGATCCTCTTACGCGTGCGTTCCTCGGCGGTGACGGGATCCAGGCCGGGATCGAGGATGACCCGGATCCTCCCGGAATGACGGCCTTCCTCGGGTCCGCGCAGTTCCTCGCGGCCGACGCCGCAGACGAGGTAGGTCCTCTCGACCTCGGGGAAGGCGCGGATCGCGCGTTCGATCGGCCGGAGGGTGCGGTCGGTGTTCTCGACATCCACGTCCCGCGGGAGGAAGACGAGGACTTCGAACTCCCCCTGGTGGACCTGGGGGAGGACCTCGGCGCCGAGGGAGGGGATCCGGTAGAGGGCGGCGCCGAGGGCGGCCGCGGCGAGGAGAAGAACGGCGGCGCGTGCGCGGAGGGCGGCTCCCAGGAGTCCGGGATAGGCGCGTTCGATCGGCCTGTAGGTCCGTTCGAAGAGAAGGAGGAGGGGGAGGAATCCGAAATGGAAGAGGGAGGCGAGAACCCCCGCGAAACCGCGGAACGAATGACCGAGAAAGGCGACGAGGGCCCCCGCCGACCTGGAGACGAGACCCGCCTCGCGCGGGGTTTCCTCCGCCCCGGGATCCGAAGGAGCGGCCCCGTCGCCCCCCCGGGAAGCCAGCATCGGAAGGACGAAGAGGGCGACGAAGAGGGATACTCCGAGCGAGCAGACGACGGCCAGGGCTTGGTCCCGGAAGAGCTGGCCGGCGACCCCCTCGACGAAGACGATCGGCAGGAAGACGGCGATCGTCGTCGCGGTCGAGGCGACGACGGCCGTGCTGACCTCGCGGACCCCCCGGAAGGCGGATTCGAGAAGCCCGTCGCCCTCCTCTCGACATCGGGTGATCGATTCGAGGACGACGATCGAGGTGTCGACGAGCATTCCGACCCCCAGAGCGAGACCTCCGAGCGACATGATGTTCAGGGTCACCCCGTACATCTTCAGGGGCGCGAAGGTGATGATCAGGGAGACCGGGATCGACAGGGAGATCAGGAAGGTCGGACGGGCGCTTCGGAGGAAGAGGTAGAGGACGAAGACCGCGAGAAGCCCGCCGAGGACGGCGGATCCGAGGACCTCGGCGATCGAACCCTCGATGTAGCGCGAGGGGTCCGACAGCAGGGTCATTCCGACCCCTTTCGGGAGGCGGTAGGCGATGAAGTCGGTCATCCGCTTCTTCAGGAAAGCGCGGCGGCCGCCTCGTCTCTTCCCGCCCTTCCCGTCCTCCGGGCTGCGGGCCTCCGCTCCGGAGCGGAGACGGGCGACGAAGGCGAGCTGCTCCTCCGTCCCGAAGCTCCGCGCCCGCAGGCGGGCGGCTAGGCCGACGAGGTTGGCTTCCGCTTCCTTGAAGACTTCGATCAGGACCGCGGGCTTCCCGTCGATCCTCGTGATGACCTCGACGTCCTTCGAACCCGAGCTGACGCGGGCGATCTCCGAGAGGCGGATCGGACGCCCTCCACGGCGGTCGACGATGAGGTTCCGGATCTCTTCCAGGCTCCGGAACTCGTTCAAGGCCCGCACGAGGTATTCGGTCTCGCCCTCCTCGAGAACCCCGGCCGAGGCGTTCATGTTCTCGGCGCGGAGGCGGGAGGCGACGGTCGCGATGTCGAGGCCGATCCCGGCGAGGAGGTCCGGATCGACCGCGATCAGGATCTCCCTCTCCTCGCCCCCCTTGATCTTGACTGCGGCCACTCCGTCGATCTCGGCGAGTTCCCGCTCGATCTCGTCCTCGGCAAGCATCCGGAGTTCCCGGAGCCCCATCTCCCCCGACAGTCCGAGAACCATGATCGGATCCAGGCTCGGGTCGTAGCGGAGGACGAGGGGCTCGTCCGCCTCCTCGGGCAGGAACACCCGGTCGAGCTTCTCCCGGATGTCGGCCACGGCGTGGACCATCGGCGTGCCCCAGGCGAACTCGACGAGGACGTCGGAGCGTCCCGCGCGGGACATCGAGGTCGTCCGGACGACGCTGCCAAGGACCGAGACGGCCTCCCGGATGGGTTCGCTGATCCGTTCCTCGATGTCCTCGGGGCCCGCCCCCTCCATCCCGGTCCGGATCGTGACCGTCGGATAGCTGAGATCCGGGAGGAGGGTGATCGGGAGGTCCTTGTAGCCGACGAGACCGAAGACGAGGAGGGCGAGCAGGATCATCGTGACCCCGATGGGTCTCCGGATGGCGAGGGCGAGGAGGCCCTTGCGGGCGGTCTCGGGCATCGTTCAGTTCCCCGAGCCCTTGATGCGCACTCCGGAGGCTTCCTTCCCGGGGAGGCCCTTCTTCTCTTCTTCCGGTTTGCCGTCCCGGGCGGCGGCCTCGGCGGGACGCGGCCCCCCCTTGGAGTCCTCCGTGAAGCGAAGCGGGCGTCCGTCCTCGAGGTCCTTCTGCCCCTCGACGACGAGGAGGTCGCCGAAGCGGAAGTTCCGGATTCCAAGACCGCCCCCGACGTTTCGGGCTTCGATCGCGTCCCGGGTCTCGATGCCCCGTTCGATCGGAAGGCGCAGGGCCTTCCCGTCCCGGGCGACGAAGGCGAAGGGGAGTTCCCCCTCGTAGAGGACGGCGGTCTTGGGGATCATAAGGGCCTGCCGGTTCGCGCCGGTGACGATCCACGCCCGCGCGAAGAGTCCCGGCCGGAGGAGGCCCTCGGGATCCTCCAGGCGAGCCCGGACCGTGAAGGTTCCAGTCTGGGTGTCGACGATGGGGGAGATCCAGTCGAGATCCCCGAAGAAGGGGTGTTCCGGGCGGGCGTCGAGCCGGAACTCGACCCTCTGCCCGACCCTGAGACGGGAGAGTTCCCGTTGGGGCCGCACGAGACGCACGATCAGGTCGCGATGGTCGACGAGGGTCCCGAGCATGGCCTGCGGTGAAGTCCATTCCCCCCCGCGGACCTCGAGGGCCGCGAGAATCCCGGCGAAGGGGGCGCGGACCGTGTAATCCTCGAGGCGTCGTTCCTGGAGGCGGCGCTGGATCCGGGCAGCCTCGAGTCCGGTCTTCGCCTTCTCGAGTCCGAGACGGGCGCGTTCCTCGGCGGCCCGGGCGAGTTCGAGGTCGTTCCGGGCCCGGTCGTGCGCGAGCTTGGCCGCCTCGAGGTCCTTGGCTCCGTAGAGTTCCTGCTCGACACCCTTTGCGGTCCTCTCATGGTCCCGCGCCGCCTGGTCGAGATCGAGCTTCGCCTGCGCGAGCCGGCGGCGGGCGTCCGCGAGCCCGAGCGCCGCCTCGGCGACGGCGTTCTCCGCCTCCTTCTCGTCGATCCGCGCCGCTTCGAGTTCGAGGGCCGCCTCCCGGTCGTCGAGTCGAACCAACACCTGACCCTTCGCGACGACCGCCCCCTCCTCGACCGGAACCTCGAGGACCTGGGCGGAGACCCGGGCGAGGATCGAGACCTCGTGCAGGGATTCGACGTTGCCCGTGCAGGGAAGCCGTTCCTCGATCGGCCGGGCTTCGAGAGGGAGCACCCGGACGAGTCGGGCCTTGGTCTCCGAAGCGGCTTCCCGGTCCTTTACCATGGACCCCGCGTCCGTCCCCCCCCGGTTGCAGGCGAGGACGGAGAGGAAACAGAGGACGAGCGTTGGATGGCTGCGCGACACGGAGCCTCGGATCCGAAAAGGGGCGGTTGCGGGGGAATCCTGGAAATCTTCGGGAAAAAGAAGGATAACCCTTGGCGACTTCCGCGGAAGAAGGACTGGAAACGATTTGCGCGGGATCGTACCCATGCGGCGCTCCCGGAAGCGGAAAGGGATGGTGCGCGTGGATGCCGGCAGGAAGATGATCGGTCTCGAGGAGGCGAGGAACCTCGTGCTCGCGAATCTCGAATCCCGGCCGATGGGGACCGTCGAGGTCGATCTCGCCGATGCCCTCGATCGTGTCCTGGCCGAGGAATGTCGCTGCGCGGAGGATCTGCCGGCCCGGGACCTCTCGGCGATGGACGGCTTCGCCCTCCGGGCCACGGATCTTCCCGGAGAGGCGCCCTTCACCCTTCCTCTCGCGGGTGAGAGCCTGGCCGGTCATCCCGCGGAGAGAGCCCTCCCCAAGGGCGCGTGCATGCGGGTCATGACCGGGGGTGTTCTTCCCGAGGGGGCAGATCTCGTCGTCCCGGTCGAACACACGAGCGGTTTCGAAGCGCTGGAGGGGGGAGAGATCCGCTTCGAGGTCCTTCCCCGTGAGGGAGACAACGTAAGGGTGCGTGGGGGCCTGCGCAGGAAGGGCGACCTTCTTCTCGAGGCCGGGTCCTGGTTGGGACCGGCCGAGATCGGGATTCTCGGGAACCAGGGGCGGGCGAGGGTCCGCGTCGGACGCCGGCCGAGGGTCGCAGTGCTCCCGACCGGGGACGAGATCATACCGGTCGGAGAGGTGCCGGGGCCGGGGCAGGTCCGAAACAGCAACGCCTGGACGATCGCCGCTCAGGCCCGGAGGGCGGGGGCGGAGGTCGAGATCCTCCCGCCCGTAGGGGATCGGGAAGGCGAGCTCGTCGAGGTCCTCTCGCAAAGCCTCGCCACCCATGACCTCGTGTGCACGATCGGGGGGGTGTCCGCGGGAACGAAGGATCTCGTCCGCCCCGCATTCGAAGCCTGTGGAGGGAAGGAACGGATCGAGGCGATCCGGATCAAGCCCGGAAAACCGACGGTCTTCGGCGGATACCGCGCGAAGGGGCATCGTGCGGCCTTCTTCGGGCTTCCGGGGAATCCCGCCAGCACGCTGACGATCTTCGCCCTCCTCGTCCGCCCGTGGATCTTGGCCTTCCAGGGGATCGGCGCCGAACGTCTGCTCCGGCCGAGGCAGGCCGCGCTCTGGTTCTCGAAGGTACGCCCGAACCGCCGCTTGCAGGCCCTCCCCGGAAGACTCCGGGCCCGGCGGGACGGAACCATCGTTGAGCATCTTAGACAGAAGGACAGTTCGGATCTCTTCTGCTTCGCGAAGGCCGACGTCCTGATCCTGATCCCTGAGAACGAAGCGCCGCGGGACGGGGATCCGGTCTCCTGGATCCCCCTTTTCTCGGTTCCGGATTGAGAAGGGGCGGATGAGGTTCCTCCTCGCCCCCCGAACGCCTCTCTGGGCCGGACTGTCGGGCGTTGCCCTGCTCTGCGCGGCCCTACCGGGGCAGGGGGGACCGCTCCTGGCTTTCGCGGCCCTGCCCGGACTCGCCCTCCTCCTCTTGGCCTTCCAGGAAGCCGGAGGGCGCCCGAAGCTCCGCGACTGGGGCTTCGGGGTCCTGTACGTCGGGACCTTCTCGTGGTCATTGCGGCACGTGTCCTTCGGCGGCTTCGTCGCGGTCGCGCTCGCGGGGGGGCTCTACTTCCTGCTCTCGGGGATCGCGTGCAGGCGGGCGCGGTCCTCCTTCGGGCTCCTCCTCAGGCCGCCCCTCCTCGCGGCGGCCTGGGCCGGGACCGAGTTCCTCCGCGCGAACTTCCCGGGAATTCCCTATCCCCACGGCCAGGTCGTCCAGGATTTCCTCTTCTGGCCGGGATTCCTGGGTTCCGTCCGGCTCTTCGGAGAGGCCGGAACGGGGTTCCTGCTCGCGCTGGCCGCCGCCGGAGCCACGGTCTGGGTGAGCGGACCGCGGAGCGGGGGGGCCGCTCGGTCCGGAGGGCTCTGGATCGCGGTCGCGGCGCTCGGACTCGCCGCGGGGCGCTTCGCCCCTTCCCTGCCCGCCGGGGGGCCGCCGTTGAAGGTCGCCCTCGTGCAACCGGTGACCCCGGTCTACCCCGACCAGGACGGATATGCGGACTTCGCCACCGGGAAAGACTCCTTCCGCTGGCTACGGCGCCGGCTCCGAGGTCACGAGGCGACGATCCGCCGGGCCGACCTCGTCGTGTTCCCCGAATCGGGCTTCCCTCTCCTGCTCCGGGAGGGGAGGTCGGCCCCGGGTCTGCGTGGGCTCGTCCGGGCCTTCGCGGGCGGGAGGACCCTCCTGGCGGGAGCCGGCCTCCGATCCGCGCTCCCCTCGCTCCGCTCGAGGACTTTCAACGCGGCCTTCCTCTGCGACGGGGAGGGCCGGGTCCTCGGGATCTGGAAGAAAGAGATCCTCGTCCCCCTCGGGGAACAGCTCCCCGGCCTGGAACTCCTCCCCCGGGCCTGGCAGGACCGTCTGCTCACCTTTCTCGAACGGGAGCTTCACGGACTCGTCCCGGCCCTTCTTCGGGGAAGTGGGGGAGCGCCCCTTCCCCTCCCGGGGGGCGGGAAGGTCGGAGCCCTGATCTGTTTCGAGAACGCCTTCCCGGGGCCGTTCCGGCGCCTGGCGGAGGAGGGGGCCGGCTGGTTCTGCGTGCTCTCGAACGAGGCCTGGTACCGGGGCGGGGGAGAACTCGACCAACTCCTCGCGGCGACCGTGCTCCGGGCCCTCGAGACCGGCCGGCCGGTCCTGCGGGCGACGAACGACGGCTGGACGGCGCGGGTCGGCCCGGAGGGGAGGATCGAAGCCGTGCTCCCGAAGGGACGGGTCGGGGTCCTCCTCGTCGAGGTCCGGCCGCGCCGGGGAAGGACCCTCGCCATGGTCCTCGGGGCCGCACCGGGGCTGGTCTTCCTCGCGGTCCTCGTCGTCCTCCTCCTCATGAGCGGGTTTTCCGGTCGAGGGAGGGTGGAGAGCGGGAGGTCCGGGCCCCCGCCGGTCCCTTGACCGGCCTCCCTATGGAGATAAGATCTTTGCTTTCCACGAGAAAGGACCGGGCCTTCCAGATCGCCCCGAGGGGAGCCCTGTCCGGGTTGGAGTCTTTTTCCGTCCTGGCCCCGATCCAAGGGGTATGCTTCGAAGCCCGCGGACTCCGCCGTCTATCCGGCGGCGCAGCGGCGGGTGCGAGCCCGGACGGGAAGAACCTCCCGACCCAGCTCGGTCCGGGAGCCCGGACCGTACGTTCCCCGAAACCACAGCCTTCGCCAACGTCCAAGGAGACCCACCAAGATGAGTCCTATCGGTCGCGTCTTCATCGTCCTGAACCTGGCCCTATCGGCCGCCTTCCTCGGTTTCAGCGGCTTCTATCTTCACAACGTCGACAGCTACAAGGCCAAGCTCAACCAAGAGATCAAGGCTCACAAGGCGGACAACACCCGGAACGAGGAGCAGATCGCCAAGCTCTCCTCGGACCTGGACGCCGCCAAGGCCGATCTGCAGACGACGAATGCGCGTCTGAACGAGAAGGTCAGTGCGCTCAAGGCCTCCGATGAGGAGAACAAGGACCTGAAGAGCCGCTTGAACAAGCTCCAGGCCAGCATGCAGAGCGTCGAGGCCAGTCTCTCGACGATGGCCGACACCGTCGAGCGGCAGAACGCCCGGAATGCCGAACTCGAGAAGGCCTTCCTCGCCGCGAAGCAGGAGAAGGAACAGGCCCTGAACGAGCGCTCGGACATGGCGGACCGTCTCGCGGTCGCCGAGGCCGATCTCGCGAAAGCCAACACCCGTATCGAAGCTCTCCAGGGCGAGATCAACGAGAAGGTCGCCCAGATCCGCGATTTCCAGGTCCGCTTCGACGCGGCGATCGCCAAGGTTCCCCAGCTCGACCGGATCCTGCGGGGTGCGGTTCCCCCGATCGACGGGACTGTCGCCAACGTCGACGGGAATCTCAAGCTCGTGACGATCACGACCGGATCCGAGGCTGAGGTCAAGAAGGGCTACACCTTCGCGATCCATGACGGCAAGACCTACAAGGGCGAGGTCGAGATCATCGACGTCATGGAAGGCGCCGCCGTCGGGCGGATCCGCCAGCTCGTCCAGGGCGCCTCGATCCGCAAGGGCGACCGCGCCACGACCCGGATCAACTGATCGTCCCCGAGACACGGAGCAGCAAGATGGCACGCGCAAAGAACAAGCGGAACGGGACCCGGGCGGTCGAAGAACCCGTAGAGATCCTCGACGAGGGCAACGGCGCCGAGGTCGGCATCGATGCCGGAATCATCCTGACGACCTCCCTCTTCCTTCTCGCCTCGGTGGCGCTCGTCGTGACCGCCCTGGCGAATCATTACAACGCGGGACCGCTCGGCGGATCCTGAGTTCGAAGGCGAACGAGTTCTTCCCTCGAGGGAGGGCGGCCCGGGGCGGGGCCCGGGCGGCGAAGAAACGGGGGAGCGGCCCGGCAAGGTCGCTCCCCCGGAGCCTGTACGGACCAGGATCCTGTTGATCCTGAAACGTCGTTGGCGCGGGGCCTTGCCCGCGCCGCCGATTCCGGCCCGTGGGGAGGCGAAGGGGGCAGGTGGGGAAAGACGTTGGCCCGGGGGGAGGGGGCAAGTAGACTCCCCGAGGCCATGGATGCCGGGTGTTCGTGGCCTTCCGCACCACCCCGGAACCGGATCCGCGGAGGCCTGGGGACCGTGGCCCTCGGCGGATCGGTGAGACGGGAGGGGACCTTGACCGCATGCGAGGTGCGATCTTGAAGCTGTTCGAGTGGTTGGCCGGACGCTTTTCCATCGACATGGGCCTGGACCTGGGGACGGCCAACACCCTCGTCTACGTCGAGGACGGCGGGGTCGTCATGAACGAACCCTCGGTCGTCGCCGTCAAGGCCGGCACCAGCGAGGTCATCCTCGGGGGGCGCGCGGTGGGCAAGGAGGCCTACCGCATGCAGGGCCGGGCCCCGCAGAACATCGAGGTCATCCGGCCCCTCCGGGAGGGGGTCATCGCCGATTTCGAGATCACCGAGGCGATGCTCCGCTACTTCATCAACGCGGTTCACGGTCGCCATCGCTTCGTCAAGCCCAGGGTCGTGATCGCGATCCCCTACGGAACGAACGAGGTCCAGAGGCGGGCCTTCATCGACTCGGCCGAGCGCGCAGGGGCCCGGACGGTCTTCCTCGTCGAGGAGCCGATCGCCGCCGGGCTCGGGGCGGGGCTCAACGTGACCGAGCCCGAGGGCTCGATGATCGTCGACATCGGGGGAGGAACGACGGACATCGCCGTCCTTTCGCTCGCCGGGGTCGTGCGGGCCGTGAGCCTCCGGGTCGCCGGGGACAACTTCGACGAGTCGATCCAGAAGCACATCCGCGAAAAATACAATCTCCTGATCGGCCCCCTGATGGCCGAGGACATCAAGCAGACGATCGGTTCGGTCCGGGAACTCGAGACCGAGTTCACCCTCGAGGTCAGCGGGCGGGACTTCCTGACCGGCCGGCCGCGGCGGGCGATCATCAGCTCCGACGAGATCCGCCAGGCTCTCCAGGATCCCGTGCGGGCGATCGTCCGCGGCATCCAGGAGGTGCTCGAGGACACGCCCCCCGAACTCTCGGCGGACCTGACGAAGTCCGGAATCGTGCTGGCCGGGGGGGGGAGTCTCGTCCGCGGGCTGGGCGACATGCTCCGCGAGGAGCTGGACCTCGAGATCCGGATCGCCGACGACCCCCTGACCTGCGTCGCCCGGGGCACGGGGAAGGTCCTGCAACGGATCGACGACCTCAAGGACTTCCTGCACGGGAGCCATCAGGACTGAGGAGCGCACTTGGGAAGATGGGACCGCAGGCTCTCCGCCTTGCTCGTCCTCGCCTGGCTGGGGGGTCTTCCCTGGATCCGATCCTGGGCGCGCGCGCCCTTCCCGGGGGAGGGCGCGCTTCTCGCCGGGTTCTCGTTCCTCCTCCTGCCTGAGGGGAGGGTGCAGGCCGCGCTGCGCGGACCCCGCCCGCCGCGCGGGCCCGCGGTCGATCGGGAACTCCTGCGACGCCGCCTCCTCGCGCGGCTCGAGGAGGAACTCCCCGTGGGGATTTCCCGCCTCCTTCCGCTCGTGGTCCAGGGGGTCGAGGGCCGCGGGGGAGGGGGACGCGCCGCCCGCCTGGTCCTGGCGGACGGGATCGCGGAGGATTTCTTCCGGAAGATCCAGGGGAGACCGGTCCTCTTCGCCGGAAGCCTCGTCGGGTTCCTCGAGGAAGGGCCGGGGGGCGATCCCTGCGTGCGCCTGGGCTCCGCCCTCGACCCGAGCGGGAGACCCTATCGCCGGTTCCTCGGGATCGCCCGGAGCGAGGGCTGCGGGGAGAGCCTGCAGGTCCTCCTCGAGGCCGCCCGTCCCGAGGAGCCGTTTCCGTTCCGTGTCCTCCTCGCGAATCCCTCGACGACGGACACCTGGTCGGAGGGGCGCTACCCCTTCGTCGTCCGGAGTCTGGTGTCGGAGAGACTCGATCCGGGCCTTCCGGCCGGACTCGTGCTCGGGAGGATCGAGGACCTGGGCTTTCGGGAAGCCGGCGTCGTGCTCCGCCGGTTCGTCGATCCACCCTGGCGCCCCGAGGGGCTTGTCCTCGTCGGCGTTCCTGTCAGCGAGGCCGAGGCCGCCGAAGGATCCCAGGCGATCCGATCGGCCTGGGACCCTGCGCGGATCCCGGCCGCCGTCCTCTGGCGGGAGGCCGTCGCGCCTCCGGGCCGGATCCTTCTCGGGGGGCGCGGCCTCCGACGGGGGGCCGCCGTCCTTTTCGAAGGGCGCTGCCTCGGAGTCCTCCTAGCTGGCTCCGGGTCGCGGGGGCTGGCCGGTCTCGCCTGCGAACCCGGACTGCGCTTTCCCTGCCTCCTCGCGCTGGAGGGGGGGAAGGAAATCCGGCCGGCGGTCCTCGTCGGAGAGGGCTGGGGACGGCGGGGCGGCCGGTTCCGGCTCGAGGGCGCGCCGCCGAAGAAGGACCTCCGGGGAGCGGTGGTCTACAGCGGGGCGGGCGGAATCGGGTTTCCGCCCGGATTCCGCATCGGGCGGGTCCTGGAGGTCGGGGGGGCCTTCGTCGAACTCCGTCTCGAGGGTGCGGATCCCTGGCCGGACCGCGTCGAGATCGTTCGGAGGGGGAGGCCGTGAGACTCCCCGGCCTCCTCTGGGCGCCGCTCATGCTGGTCTGCGTCCTGGTCGAACCCCACCTCGCCTCCTTCCCCGGAAGGCCCGCTCCCGACGTCACAGCCTGCGCCCTCCTCTGGCTCGGCCTGCGCCGGGGTCCGGCCTGCGCCCTCGCGGCCGCCGCCGGGCTCGCTCTCTGCCGGAGTCTGCTGCTTCCCGGAACCCTCGCCTTCCATCTCTGGCTGGCCTTGGCCTTCCTCCTCGCCCTGCAGGTTCTCCGCTCGGTCTTCGTCGAGGAGCACCCGATCTTCCTGGTCCTGGTTTCGATCCTGTTCGCCTGGTGGGCGGGGCGGGTCCCTTCCTGGGTCCTGGGTCCCGGGGTGGCTTCCGTCTTCGAACGGAGCGTGCCGGGTCTCCTCCTGACGGGGGCCTTGGCGCCGCTTCCCTTTCTCCTCGGGGTAGGGTCCCCGGTACGTTCCGAGGCCTTAAGAGAGCGCAGAGAGCACGGGACGCCCAGGTGAGCGAGGTCTCGAGACGCATCCGCCTGCTCGTTCTCCTCGCCTTCTTCGGGGCAGGGATCCTGTGCTTCCGGGTCTTCTGGCTCGCCGCGGTCGAAGGTCCCCTCTGGAGGAACCGCAGGGCAGCCGCGCTCTACGGGGCGACTCGGCCGGCGGCCGCGCGCGGCGCGATCCTCGACGCCCGGGGGAGGGTCTTGGCCCGGGACGCTCCGTCCTACGGACTCGCCTTTCAATTCCGGGCCTTCCGGCGGGCCCACCCCTTCGCCCTCCTCGTCCAGTGCGACCATCTCCTTCGCCTCCTCCACCGGGAACTCCCGGCCCGCCCCGAGAGCCTTCCCGAGGGTCTGGTCGAGGGGGACCCTCTGGCCTTCACGGATCCTCCCTCGCGCCTCCGGCGCGCGATCTCCGGCCTCGGAGCCCTGCCCGCGGTCCTTCTCCGGCGGAAGGGTCTCCCCCGTTCCCTCGCCGCCACCTTGCGCTTCTATCTCCATGCCTGCTTCCGTCCGGCCGCGGGCCTGCGTCGGGAGTTCGCGGGAAGGGAAGGCCTGCTCCTCCTGCGCATGGACCTCCGCGCCCGGGAACGCCCGGAACTTCCCCTGGCCTCCCTCGTCGCCGAGCTCTGCGGATTGCCTCCTACAGAGGGCGCCACGAGGGTCCTGGAGCGGATCGAGGCGAGCGTTCGGTCATCGAGGAAGCGACTCGAGGAACTCGCCGAGCTGTGCGGCCCTTCCTTACCTCTTCCCTTTTCGCGCCGAGAGGAAGCCGGCCGCAGGGGGAACCTCTTCGCCTATCTCGACGCCCTCGACCGCTTCCTGGACCGCCGGGCCCGGACCCTGACCCAGCGGAGAATCCGCCGGAGGGAGGAGGAGGCCCGGCTCCGGAGGGGGAGGGTTTGGTGGAAGCGTCTCGCCGCCTGGTTGTCGAAGTCCGAGACCGGTCTCCGGCTCGGCCCGGTCGAGACCCTCGTGGCCCAGCGCTTCCGCCTCGATCGCGGGGAGCGCATCCTCCTCCGGGACGTGCCCCTCGATCCGATCGTGACCCTCGTCGCCGGCCGGAAAGAGGACTACCCCGGGTTCAGGGTTCGGGAATCCCTGCGGAGGGAATACCCCCGCAAGGCGCGGGGGGGATACCCGTATCGCTGGATCGGTCTCGTCGGGCAGAGGAACCTGCAAAGGAACCCGAAAAAGACCGGCCGGGAATCCTCCTCTGGACAGGGTCCGGGGGAAGGGCCGCAGGGGGAGAACAGGGAAGAGGACCGGTCCGGGGCGGCTCCGCCCCTCCCCGGGCCCGGGGAGGACCTGGACGTCGACCCGGCGAAGAGCCGGCTCCATTTCACCGATCCCGAGTGGCTCGCTTGGAAGGAGGAGGCCAGGCGTCGGCTCGAGGCCGTCCGGAGAGAAGGGTTGCGGTCCGGGCTCTCGGGGTTGGAGAAGACCTGCGACCTCTGGTTGTCGGGTCTTTCCGGCTACCGGCGGTATCTCCGGGACCGGAGCGGGAGGGTCCGGCATCTCGTCGAGGAGAGGCAAGCCTTTCCGGGTGTCGACGTGGCCCTGACCCTGGATGCCGATCTCCAGGACCTGGCGCTCGAGGCCCTGCGCGGAGCCAGGGACCATCCGCGGAACGGGCGGCCGCCGCTCGGAGAAGACGCGCGGGCCGCGATGGCCGTCCTCGACGCACGGAACGGGGCGGTGCTCGCGATGGCCTGGCTCCCGGAGCGGGTCGGGGGGCGTCTCGACCGACGGAACACCGCGGCGGAGATCTGGCACTACGCGGTCCTGGGATCGACCTTCAAGCCCCTCGTCGCCTACGAGTTCCTCCGCCGTTTCGGGCCGGAGGCCTGGAACGACTTCGAACCCTGCGGGGGGAGCATCCGCTTCCCCGGGGAAAGCCGGATCCGTTGCGACGGGGTCCACGGGCGGTTCGCGGGCAGGGAGGACCTCGCCCGCGTGCTTTCGAAATCCTGCAACGTCTTCTTCGCCCAGTGCGGGCGGAGGCTGGGACTCTCGGGGCTCAGTCTCGCGGCCGGACGCTTCGGACTCTGGGAGGTCGGGGAGGCCTTCCTCGAGCCCTTCGGGTGGAGGCGGGATCCGGCCGGGCCGATTCCGCTGCGGAAGGCCCGCCCGCCCCATGGGAGAGCCAAGCCCGCGGGGACGAGTTTCGGGGCCCTCTACGACCGGGTCTCGCTGGCGCGCAGGGGGATCGGATACGGATTGGAGGCTTCTCCCCTTTCGCTCGCGCGGGCCTACGCCGGGCTCGGGACCGGAGGCCTGCCCGATCCCCACCTCCTCCGGAGGATCGGAAGGGAGGTCCTTCCCGATCCCGAGCCCCGGGACCTGCATCTCGACCCCGAGGTCCTCGCGGTGGTCCGCCGCGGGCTCGAGGAGACCGTCGCGAGGGGAGGGACCGCCAATCGTTCGGGAGTCGGGCGCTTCGGGCTCGCGGGCAAGACCGGAACGGCGGAAGTTTCGAGACGCCGCAACAACGCCTGGTTCACGGGATACGTTCCCGCCGGATCTCCGCGCCTTGCGTTGAGCGCGGTCTTCTTCCAGGTCCCCCACGGCATCCACGGCGGGGACCACGCGGCCGAGGCCGTGGCCAGATTTCTCGAGGCCCTCTCGAACCCGCGGAACGAGGCGCTCTGGCGGAGATACCTCGAGGCCTCCGACGAGGAGGGGCGCTGAGATGAGGTTCTTCGACAGGCTGGCGGGTTTCCCCCTCCTGATCTGGGTCTACGCCCTAATGCTCTGCGGGCTCGGGGCGGTCTTCCTGGATTCCGCGAGCGGGGCCTCGGTGGACGGGGATCCGGGCCAGGCGGTCCGGCAGGTCCAGGCCGTCCTGCTCTCGGCGTTGCTGGCCGCGGTCCTCGCGGGGATCCGCCGGCGGAAGCTCCTGCAGGCGGCCTGGCCCCTCTACTTCGCGGCCTGTCTCGCACTCGCGAGCCTTCCGTTCCTGGGGGTGACCCTGAACGGAGCCCGGCGCTGGTTCCGCTTGGGCGGGCTCACCCTCCAACCGGCCGAGTTCTTCAAACCCGCCCTGATCCTGGTTCTCGCCCACTGGTACCGGTTGCGGAGCGAGGGGGGGTTCCGAAGCACCGTCCTCCTGCCCCTCCTGTTCACGGTCCTCCCCGCCGCGAGCATCGCCCGGCAGCCCGATCTCGGCAGCGCGCTCTCCCTGTTCCCGATCCTCCTCGTCATGGCCTGGGCTGCGGGGGCCCGGGCACGACACCTCCTGCTGCTCCTCGGGGCCGGGATCCTGGCCCTTCTCGCCTTCTACCCTTTCCTCCACAGCTACCAGAAGGAACGCATCCTCGTCTGGCTGCATCAAGGGGCGATGACCCGGGAGGAACTCAAGGGGGCCGGCTACCACCTCTACCAGAGCCTGATCGCCGTCGGGGGCGGCGGCTGGTTTGGAGCGGGGCTCCGGCAGGGACCGCAGAACGTTCTGGACTACCTGCCGTATCGGAGCACGGATTTCCTGTTCTCGGTCGTCGCGGAGGAGACCGGCATCCTCGGGGCCTCGGCGGTCGTCTTCCTTTATCTGGGGCTCGGGGTCCTCCTCTGCGCCCGGGCCGCCCGGCTCGGAGACCGCTTCGGAAGGCTGCTCTCCGCGGGGGCGGGCGGCTATTTCCTGACCCACCTGTTCCTCCACGCCGGAGTCTGTACCGGTCTCCTCCCGCCGACGGGCCTGCCCCTACCGTTCCTGAGCTACGGGCGATCCTCGGTGGCCGGTGCCTGGCTGGTCCTGGCGCTGGCCGGGCACGCGACCTGGAGGCGGGTCCGGACCGTGGCTCCCGACAGGCACCTCTGAACCGCGCGGGACCTCCGCGGGCGCTTCCGCCCGCGAGGTCGGGTCAGGGGAGGGGACGGTGCCGGACGATCTCTCCGCGGGCCATGAAGAGGACGTCCTCGGCGATGTTCGTCGCAAGGTCCGCGGTTCGTTCCAGGTGACGGGAGGCGGAGAGATGATGGATCGCGTTGCGGATGCAGGATGGGTCCCGCTCCATCGCCCCCTCGAGGGAACGGAACAGTTCCCGGTGCATGTCGTCGACTTCATCGTCGGCCGCAAGGACCCTCCGGGCGGCCTCTTCGTCGGTGTGGATGAGGGCGTCGAGCGAGCCCTGCACCATCTCCCGCACACGATCGACCATTTCGGGGAAGGTCGAGGCGACGGGAAGGGGGGGGGCCGCACAGATCTCCCGCGCCCGCTCGGCCAGGTTCACGGCGAGATCCCCCATCCGTTCCAGATCGTTGTTGACCTTCAAGGCCGTGACGAGGAACCGGAGATCTCCCGCGACCGGTTGGTGCAGGGCCATGATCTTCAGGCAGTCTTCCTCGAGATCGACTTCGGCATCGTCGATGGCCGCGTCGCCGGCGACGACCTCCATGGCCAGGTCGGGGCGGCGGTCGACGAGGGAGGCGGTCGCCTTCCGGATGGCCTCCTCGACACGGGAGCCGAGTCTGAGGAGGCCGGCTTTCAGGTTTTCGAGATCGCGGATGAAATGCTGGGTCATGTCGCCTCTTCCGGGATGCGGGCCCCGCCGGGGAAGGCGTTCCGACCGGCCCGACCTCCTCCCGAGGGTTCCCGTGTCGTTCCGGGTTCCCCTGGGCCGATCCTGCCCGTTCCGTGTGAAGATTCGATGAAGATCGGATGTAGCTTGACCGTCTTCCAAGGAAGAGGGCCGGGTCCCACGTTTCGAGGGATTCCCCGCTTCCATGGTGATTCCGGAACCCGACGCTTCGGTTCCGGCCATTCCTGCGAAGCTCTCCTTCCTACCCCGGGACCCGAAAACCCCGCCCAAGTCCTCCCACGACGGGCGGGACCCTTGATCCGGACTTCGCTTGTCCGCATCGTTTCCGGCTTCCGATCCGAGGAGCCCGGGATAGGGATCCCGAGTATCCGCCCGGGAATCGAGCCTCAGTAGAAGAAGGATTGTGAAATGGGAATCTTCTCGTTCCTGATTCCACGCGATACGCGCTTTTTCCCTCTCTTCAACAAGGTCGCGGGAAACCTCTGCGACGCGGTCGGCCATCTCGAGAGCTTCGCGAAGGCCGGGGACGCCGACGGAAGACGGACGATGGCCCGCCGGATCAAGGATCTGGAGAACCAGAACGACGAGGTCACCCACCAGATCTACGAGGCGCTGCACAAGACCTTCATCACCCCTTTCGATCGGGAGGATCTTTACCAGCTTGCTTCGGCCCTCGACGACATCCTCGACGTGATGACCGCGGCCGTCGAACGGTGCGACCTCTTCCTGGTCGGAGACCTGACCCCGGAGATGGTCGAGTTGATCCGGATCCTCGGGGATTCGGTGAAGGGCGTCGCGGGGATCCTGAACCGTCTCGGGGACCTCAAGCATCCCGAGGCCCTGGCCAAGGAGGTCAAGGAGATCCATTCCCTCGAAAACGACGGAGACGCGGTGTTCCACCGTGCCTTGGCGGGGCTCTTCCGGAACGGTATGGATCCCTTGGACGTGATCCGGTGGAAGGACCTCTACCAGATCGTTGAAGCGGCCATCGACCGCTGCGAGGTCGCGGCCAACGTTCTCGAAGGGATCTCGATCAAACACGCCTGAGGAGCGCAAGGCTTTGGAACCCCTGACCATCCTCGTCCTCGTCGTCATTCTCGGAGCGCTGATCTTCGACTTCTGCAATGGCTGGAACGATTCGGCCAACGCGATCGCGACCGTGGTCTCCACGCGGGTCCTGACGCCCGCCCAAGCCATCCTCCTCGCGGCCGCCTTGAACTTCGCCGGGGCGTTTGCTGGACAGGCCGTCGCCAAGACGATCGCGACGAAGATCCTCGAACCCTCGGTCATCCAGGCCCTACCGCCGATCGCGGGGCAGGTTCTCGTCCTCTCCGCCGTTCTCTCGGCAGCGATCTGGGTGGCGGGAGTGACGAGGCTCGGTATGCCGGTCAGCGGATCCCACTCCCTGATCGGGGGGTTGATCGGAGCCGGTCTCGCCCTGACCGGCAGTGGGGCCATCAAGATGGCCGGGGTCGAAAAGGTTCTGCTGGCCCTCCTGCTCTCCCCTCTGTTCGGGCTCCTGATCGGGTATTTCCTGATGACGGGGATCTACTGGCTCTGCAAGAAATGGACGAACCGCATGGTCCAGAAGGCCTTCGGGAAGCTCCAGATCGTCTCCGTGTCGTGGATGGCCTTCGAGCACGGCCACAACGACGCCCAGAAGGCGATGGGGGTCATCACGATGGCCCTGGTCGCCGCGGGTTGGCAGGACGGCGCCGATCTCCACGTTCAATGGTGGGTCATCCTGATTTGCGGAGCGGCCATGGCCATCGGAACCGCGGCTGGCGGGTGGAGGGTCATCCGGACCGTGGGAGGGGGACTCTTGAAGCTCCGGCCCGTCCAGGGTTTCGCGGCGGAGACATCGGCCTCGATCGTCCTGATGGGGGCGGCGTCGATCGGCCTGCCGGTCTCGACGACGCACACGATCACCTCTTCGATCATGGGAGTCGGGGCGACCCAGCGTCTGTCCGCCGTTCGATGGGGAGTCGGGGGCAAGATCCTCTGGGCCTGGATCTTCACGTTCCCGGCCACGATCTTCGTCGGCTGGGGCCTCTACAGGGTTCTCGAGCCGATGTTCCGGGGCATGCATTCCTGAAAAAAACCCGGGCTTCTCGCTCTCCTCTTCACGAGTTCTTCATTTTCGGAGGGGGAGATCCTTCACAATCGGAACCTAGAGTCCTCCGGCGTCACGGCCATTCCTTTTCATGGAGGACAAGATGCGTTCCAAATCCCCCGGGCTTTTCGCCCCGGCTCTCTCCGCGGTTGCCGCCGGTTTCCTGTCGGCCGGTCTTCTCGTGGCTCAAAAGGTTCCCACTCCCGCCGGGAAGGCGGCCCCCCCGAAGAGCGACGCTGCCGAGGCGGGCACCTCGAAGAAGGCCGCCGTGAAGGCCTCCCGGGTCGATCGCGCGATCCCGGCCTACCGGAAGGTCCTTGGAATCCGGGGGAATCTCAACTCGGTAGGATCCGACACCCTCAACAACCTGATGACCTTTTGGGCCGAGGGATTCCGGCGGCTTTATCCCGGGGTCAAGATCCAGATCGAGGGGAAGGGGTCCTCGACGGCCCCCCCGGCCTTGATCGCGGGCACCGCCCAACTGGGTCCGATGAGCCGCGGGATGAAGGCCAAGGAGATCGATCGCTTCGAGAAGAAGTTCGGCTACCGGCCGACCGTGTTCCGGGTCGCGATCGACGCGCTCGCGGTCTACGTCAACAAGGACAACCCGATCTCGAGGCTGACCCTGCCCGAGTTGGATGCGATCTTCTCGAAGACCCGGAGGCTCGGCTTGAAGAACGGGATCCTGAACTGGGGACAACTCGGGCTCGGCGGGGTCTTCGCGCGGAAGCCGATCCGGATCTACGGCCGGAATTCCGCCTCGGGAACCTACGGGTATTTCAAGAAGGTCGCGATGGGAAAGGGCGATTACCGGGATACGGTCAAGGAGCAGCCGGGATCAGCTTCGGTCGTCCGGGCGGTCACCGAGGACCTGTTCGGGATCGGATACAGCGGGATCGGTTACAAGACCTCGGGTGTCAAGGCTCTTCTCCTGGCCAAGAAGCCCGGCGCCCCGTACTACTCGACCCACCCCTCGGATGTCTATTCGGGAAAGTACCCCCTGGCCCGCTTCCTCTATATCTACGTGAACAAGGCACCTGGGAAACCCCTGCCTCCTCTCGTCAGGGAGTTCCTGACCTATGTCCTAAGCCGGGAGGGGCAGACGACCGTGATCCGGGGCGGCTACCTCCCCTTGACCTCGAAGATCGTCAAGGCCGCCCTCGCCTCGATGGACTGAGGAAGGACCTTCGGGCCGGAGGAGGCCTTCCCTCCCGCATCTCCGGCCGGGGAACGGAGCGGGTGATGAAAGCGGAATCGCGACGGCGGGAAATTCCGGGCGGAGGACCTCCCGGCACTTCGAAGCGAAGGATCCTGAAGGACCGTTTCGCCCGGATCCTCGTGCGTCTCGGGGGGATGGGGATCCTCGCCAGCCTTCTCGGGATCCTCGGCTACCTGTGTCTGGAAGCCCTCCCTCTTCTGTCGGGGGCGACGGTGGAACTTTCTCCGTCGCGGAGGATTCCCGGCCTCGGTCCGATCGCGGACCTCCTCCTCGGTCCGTATGCCCGCAAAGCCGTCGTCCTCGGTCGGGACGGCCGGATCCGGATCCTCGACCTCGAAGAAGGCCGCATCCTGCAGGAGACACCGGCCCTCCGGGGGGAGGAGGGGAAGGGAAGGGCAGGACACGTCTCCTCGGGACCGGGGTTCAGTCTCGTCCTTCCCGGGGGGCGGATCGTCCTTCGCAGGGTCGAATGGGCCCGTCGTTTCGAGGAAGGGAGCACGAAGGTGGATCCGCTTCTCGGTGAAGAGACGGTCCAGGAGACCGGATTCGAGAGGGTCATCAGTTCGACGGCGGTCTTCGAGAAGGAGGGAGGCTATGCCGTCCTCGCCCAGTCCGGAACGGATCTGCGGGTCGTCTTCCTCCAACGGAGCTGGGAGATCAATCCCCTGACCGAGGAGAGAACCGTCAGGGAGTCGCGAAAGGTCCTGGAATCCACGGGAAGTCGTTTCCTGCACCTAGCCTTGAACCCCTCCGGAACCCACGCCTTCGGGGTCACGGAGGATGGCCGACTCTGCTGGTGGGATCTCGAATCCGGCGAGGCCCCGAGGTTCCACGAGGGGAACCTGAAGGTTTCCGCCCTCGGAATCCTGCTCGGAGGGAACGGACTGATCCTTGGAGGACCGGACGGTCGCCTTTCCGAGTGGTTCCTGGTCCGCAAGGCCGGCGAGGATTTCTCCCTCCTCCATGCCCGGGACTTCGAACCTGTCGAGGGCTCGGTCCGCGCGATCCGTGCGGGGCACCGGAATCGGGGGTTCCTCGTCGCCTCCGACACCGGGGAACTCGCGTTGTATTACGGCACGACGGGCCGGTGTCTGTGGAGGGGACATGCCGGCGTCCAAAGGATCGGCGCCTTGGCGATGGGGCCCAAGGATGACGCCTTCCTCGCCGGCGGAGAGGGCGGAGAGATCGTCAGAGCCTCCTTCCGGGCCGAGCATCCAGAGGCGGGGATCGGGGCGTTCTTCGGGGCGATCCGCTACGAAGGTTACGACCGCCCCTCCTACACATGGCAATCCACGGGAGGATCGGACGATTTCGAGATCAAGCTGAGTCTCGTCCCCCTCGTCTTCGGCACGTTGAAGGGAACGTTCTTCGCGATGTTGTTCTCGATCCCCTTAGGGATCTTGGGCGCGATGTTCGTTTCCCAGTTCCTTCATCCGGGGATCCGGGATCTATGCAAGCCGTTGATCGAGATCATGGCATCGATCCCCTCGGTGATTCTCGGGTTCATCGCGGCCGTCTGGCTCGCCCCTCTCGTCGAGTCCGGTTTCGCCGCCCTTCTGGCAGCTCCCGTCCTGATCGGGATCCTCATCCTAGGAGGCGGTGCGACGGCTTCCCTGTTGCCCCGCTCCTTCCGCCGGAGGTTCCCCCGCGGATTCGAGGTGATCCCGGCCATGTTCCTCGTCGGGTTGGGGGCGTGGTTCGCGATCCTCCTCGCCCCCGCCCTGGAAGGATCGTGGTTCGGAGGGGATTTTCCGGGCTGGGTCCAGGAGACCCTGAAGGTTCCCTACGAACAGCGCAATGCGGTGATCATCGCCTTGGCGATGTCCTTTGCCGTGATCCCGATCATCTTTTCGATTTCGGAGGATGCCTTTGCGAATGTGCCCCGCAGTCTCGTCTCCGCTTCCCTCGCGCTCGGTGCCTCGCGATGGCAGACGGTCGTGCGTGTCGTGCTGCCGACCGCCAGTCCGGGGATCTTCTCAGCCGTGATGATCGGTCTGGGCCGGGCCATCGGGGAGACGATGATCGTCCTGATGGCCACGGGGAACACCCCGATCATGGATTGGAATCCCTTCAACGGCTTCCGCACCCTTTCCGCGAACATCGCTGTCGAGATCCCAGAGGCCCCCGTCGGCGGAACCCTGTATCGGACCCTTTTCCTGTCGGCTCTCCTTCTCTTCGGGCTCACCTTCTGCCTGAACACGGCAGCCGAGGTCGTGAGGCTGAGACTACGGAGGCGGTATGCGGAACTCTGATCCCGGCCGTCTCCGTCCCGACAGACGCAGGAAAAGGAGCGGAGACCGCCTCGGTGCGGTTTTCATCCGGCTCAGTGCGGGGGCGATGGCCGTCAACCTCCTGATGGTCCTCGGGCTTCTTGTGCTGATCGGCGTGAAGGGGTTGGGTGTCTTCTGGCCCCGCTCCCTCGTCGAGATCCGCTTGAAGGACGGTTCGAGGATCTGGGGGGCGGTCGTGGAGCGGGAGACCGTTCGAGACATCGATCCAGGGAGGACCGAGGAGGAAGGAGGTCGAAACGGAAGGAGGGGGTTCCGCATCAGGGTGAGGGTCGCGAATCGCGATCTGGAAGGGGAGGAGTTCCTCTGGGTTCCCGAGGAGGAGATCGCCGGGATCCGGGTTCGGGAGGACCTGGTGCGGGTCGAGAGGGCCGAGTGGGGGGATTTCCTCGGGCGGTTCCTGAGGCTCGAGGCCGGAGGAAAGAAGGTCACGGATTCCTGGGGAGGATTCCGGAAAGCCCTGGATGCCCGGGACTCAGTCGGCCCGCGGACGGACGAAGGCCGGAAGGAGGCCTGGAAGGCGGTGTTCGAGGTGGCGGGCGGGGAGACCGTCGAGATCCCGTGGGAGGGGATCCTTGACGCGATCCGGCCGAATCGGATGGGCTTCCTCGAGAAATGCGGGTTCTATGGGAATCGCTTCTTCGATTTCCTGGTTTCCGAACCGAGGTCCTCGAATACCGAGGGCGGCATCTTTCCCGCGATCTTCGGGACCGTCTTGATGGTCTTCCTGATGACGATCTTCGTGACTCCCTTCGGGGTGCTCGCCGCGATCTACCTTCGTGAATACGCGAAGGACGGGCCCTTCGTCCGGATTCTGAGGATCGCGATCAACAATCTGGCGGGCGTGCCGTCGATCGTGTTCGGGATCTTCGGGCTCGGCTTCTTCGTCTACACCCTGGGAGGAAGGATCGATTCCCTGTTCTTCCCGGATCGTCTGCCCGAACCCACCTTCGGAACCGGTGGGATCCTCTGGGCCTCCCTGACCCTGGCCCTCCTGACCGTCCCGGTCGTCATCGTCGCCACGGAGGAGGGCTTGGCCGCGGTTCCCAAGAGCGTGCGGCACGGGTCCCTCGCGCTCGGGGCGACGAAGCTGGAGACGATCTGGAACGTTGTCCTTCCCGGGGCCGCGCCCGGGATCCTGACCGGGGTGATCCTCGCGATCTCCCGCGCCGCGGGAGAGGTGGCTCCGTTGATGATCGTCGGCATGGTCAAGATGGCCCCGGACCTCCCGCTGGACGGGGAGTTCCCGTTCCTCCATCCCGAACGGAAGTTCATGCACCTGGGGTTCCACATCTTCGACCTCGGTTTCCAGAGTCCGGATGTCGAAGCCACGAAGCCCCTCGTCTACGCGACCACCCTGGTGCTCGTCGTCCTGGTGCTCGTGATGAACCTGGGCGCGATCGCCCTCAGAAACCGGTTGAGGAAGAGGAATGCAACAAGCTCCGTTTGAAGAACCCCTCGCCGCCCGCCTTCCCGGATCCCCGGCGCTCGCAAAGGGCGGGGGGGGTAAGCTCCCCGATTCCGGCGGGGAGGAGGTCCCCGACAAGGTCGAACTCCGGGGACTCTCCCTCTGGTACGGGACGAAGCGAGCCCTCCACGACATCTCGATGAGGATTCCGAGGAATCGGATCACCGCCCTGATCGGTCCTTCCGGCTGCGGGAAATCGACCCTCCTTCGTTGCATCAACCGGATGAACGACCTCGTCGAGGATGTCCGGATCGAGGGGGAGGTCCTTCTCGAGGGGGAGGACATCCACGACCCGGATCTCGACGTGAACGCGCTTAGAGCCAGGGTCGGCATGGTCTTCCAGAAATCCAACCCCTTCCCCAAGTCCGTATACGAGAACGTCGCCTACGGTCCGAGGATCCACGGGGCGAGAAAGCGCGCGGTCCTCGACGAGATCGTCGAGAGGAGTCTAAAGGGGGCGGCCCTCTGGGAGGAGGTCAAGGACCGGTTGCACGAGAGCGCGCTCAGGTTGTCCGGGGGCCAGCAGCAACGCCTGTGCATCGCGCGCGCCCTGGCCGTCGAACCGGAGGTGATCCTCTTCGACGAACCCTGTTCGGCGCTCGATCCGGTCGCCACCGGGAAGATCGAGGATCTGATGCGTGAACTCCGTTCCGAGTACACGATGGTCATCGTCACCCACAATATGCAGCAGGCCTCGCGTGTCTCGGATTTCACTGCCTTCCTTTATATGGGGACTCTCGTCGAGCACTCTCCGACCCGGGAACTCTTCACGAGGCCCCGGGAAGCGCGGACTGAGGACTACATCTCCGGACGCTTCGGTTGAACACAGTCCGAGGCCGTTCGGTTCCGACCGGAAGTCCTCGGAAGGCGGACGAGGAACCTGCTGCCCTCGCCCGGCCGACTTTCGCAGTCGACCGTCCCTCCATGGAGGTCGGCGACGTGCTTGACGATCGAGAGGCCCAATCCGCTTCCCCCGAGCCCCCGGGATCTCGCGGGGTCGACACGGAAAAATCGCTCGAAGATCCTCGGAAGATGTTCGGGGGGGATGCCGATTCCCGAATCCTCGACCGTCACGGTCAGGAAATCCCCTTCCTCGGATGCGGAAAGGCGGACCCAGCCGCCCGGGTCGGTGTAGCGGACCGCGTTCGAGAGGAGGTTGTCCAGCATGCAGCGGAGAGCCTCCTCGTCTCCGGGAATCTCGAGATCGCCGGGAGGGATCATGAGTTCGAGATCGATTCCTTTCTTTTCCGCTTCTTCCCGGAAACCACGGTGGGATTCCTCAGCGACCTTCCCGAAATCGACCGGCCGGAACGGACCCTGCGCCTCGGGGGACTCCATCCGGGTCAACTGCAGGAGAGAGTCGACGAGGGCGTCCAGACGGTCGCAGTTTCCGGACATCCGTTCCAGGAAGCGGTTCCTCGTCTCCTCAGGCATGTCCCCGTCCGTACGGATCGTCTCCAGGAAGCCCCGAAGCGCCATCAACGGAGTCTTGAGTTCATGGGAGGCGTTGGCCACGAAATCCTTCCGGGCGGTTTCCAGGCGTCGCAAGGTCGAGATGTCGTGGAGAACGAGCACGGCCCCGGGTCGCGTCGAACCCTCGAACTCGAGCTTCGAGGCGTGGACCTCGAGGATCCTGTCCCTCTGGCCCGGGGAGGCCAGGGTGATCTCCCGGGTCATGGGGGCTTCCCGAGTCCGGCAGAACTCGACGAGTTCGAGGACCGCGGGAATCCTGAGAACCTGCCAGAAGTAGCAACCGGCGACGGCCTCGGAGCGCAGACCGAGCATGCGTTCGGCCGCGGCGTTGAGCAGGAGGAGCTTGTCCGTGCCGGAGACGGCGAGGACCCCCTCGATCATCCCGTCGATGATCGAGCCGAGTTTCCTGGACTCGTTGCAGGAATGGTCGATCTGCTCCTCGACGAAGGTGCCGAGCGCGTTCACTGCGCGGGCCAGTTCGCCGATCTCGTCCGGGGAGGAGTCGTAGACCCTCGAGCGCAGCAATCCATGCGACATGTCCTCCAGAGTCTCGCGGATCCTCCGGATCCTCCCGTTCCGGCGCGAGGCGGTCCGCCAGAGGAGGAATCCGGCCAGGCAGACCCCGGCGAGGAGAAAGAGCGCGTCCCCCGAAAGGGCTGAGGCGGCGGGGGGGACTCCCGCCGCGCACCAGGGGGGGCGGGGGTTCAGGAGCACCATTTCCCCCTCCACCGCCCACTCATGGAACGCACCGCGCCCTCGCTCATTCCTTGAAGCGATATCCGACTCCCCGAACGGTTTCGAGGAGATCGCGGAGCTTCCCGATTTTCTTCCGGATCGAGCGCACGTGGACGTCGATGTTCCGTTCGATGACGACGGCGTTTTCGCTGATGATGCGGCTGACGAGTTCGGATCTCCGGAAGACTCGTCCCGGGTGGGAGGCGAGGAAATGGAGGAGCCTGAGTTCGGTTGCCGTGAAGGGGACGGGTTTTCCGGCGATCGTGACCTCGTGGCGCGAGAGATCGATCACGAGATCGTTCCGGACGATCCGCCGGCGATCCGCCTCCTCCTTCAATGGACCCCGCCGGAGGACGGCGCGGACCCTCGCGATCAGGGCCTTGGTGGAGAAGGGCTTCGGGACATAGTCGTCGGCGCCGAGCCCCAGGCCGAGGATCTGGTCGCTCGTCTCCGCCTTCGCCGTGGACATGATGATCCGGATCGAGCGGGTGACGGGGTCCTCCTTGAGTTTCCGGCAGAGGTCGAGTCCGTCCAGACCGGGGAGCATGAGATCCAGGAGAATCAGGTCGGGGACCTTCGAGCGGGCGAGGCGGAGGCCTTCCAGGCCGTCCCGCGCCGCCAGGACCTTGAAGCCCTCCCTCTCGAGGTTGTATCGGAGGACCTCGAGAATGTCCTCTTCGTCCTCGATGATCAGGATCCGCTCCTTCTTCACGTGTTCTCCGTCCGTTCGAATCCGGAAACCTCCGAGTTCCTACAAGTCTGAAATGAAGGAACGGAGAAGAACAGTTGAAGATTCCCTGTAGTTCAGTGTTTCGCCCGCTGGAGCGATTCCCAGAACAGGGTCGAAAGAGTGAAAGCCCCCTCCCTCCGGGGCTTGGGGAGGGGGAGGCCGTGTTCGAACCTGACTTGGAGGAGGCCGAGCAGGGTCAGATCCCCGGACCGGTCGGTCCGGGATTCCGCGAGCTTCCAGAGCCGCTTCTCGAGGATCCCAGCCTCGAGGCCGTACGAGGATTCCAGGAGGTGGTCGAGGATCCCGAGGCGGTTTCTCCAAAGGACCTCGTCCGTCGCCGTCGCCCAGTGGCGGCTCATGGGATCCCCCCAGTCGTAGAGACGCCAGGGGCTCAGGAGACCCAGGAGGAGTCCGAGGAGGCCGATCGAGAGGAGAAGGCGGCGGAAGCGCCGGGCGAAGAACGTGGGCGAGCGGGGTTTCCGGTCTCCGAGGATCTTCGACCAGGGGTCCAGGGGGGAGGGGGGGCCTTTGAGAATCTGGATTTCCATGGGGATTCCTTTACTCGTCTACGGAATATAGGGAGCGGGGATAGACCTGCCAGGCGGTGGGGGCCGCGCCGCTGTCTCGATCCGAGAGGATTTCCGCGGGGTCTCCCCCCGGCGGTTCCGGGGCGAGGGGGCGAGGAACGAGGAGGTTCCGGTCATACTGGGCCTGGAACGAGGAGCGCAATGCCAAAGGGATGGGAACACGACGAATCCGAATCGGCGGGAACCGCGGCCGACCCTTCCCGTCCAAGCCCCCCGTTGATACCCGATCTCCATAACGGTGGGGGCTCCCTTCTCGGAGAGGAGGATTCTTCCCTGGTCCGCCGTTGCCGGGCCGGGGACCAGCAGGCCTTCGCGGAGCTTTGTGGGCGGTTCCAAGGGAAGGTGTTCCGAATGCTCGATCGCATGGCGTCTTGGCCCCGGGAGACGGTCGAGGATCTCGTCCAGGAGGTCTTTCTGCGGGTCTTCCGCGGCCTCCCGTCCTTCCAGGGGGAGGCCGGCCTTTCGACCTGGATCCACCGGATCGCCGTGAACGTCGGGATCTCCGCCCTGCGGGCCCGGTCCGCCGCGAAACGGAACCGTCCGACCCTGTCCCTGGACGCGGCCCGGGATGCTCTGAAGGAGAGGGGGAGGGGAGGATTCGAACCCGCCGCCCCGGACGCAGACCCTTCCGAGGCTCTCTGCATCGAGGAATCCGCGCATCGAATCCGGGAGGCGATCGCCTCCCTTCCTCCCCTCTGGAACCTCGTCCTGACGCTTCGGGACCTCGAAGGGCGGAGCTACGAGGAGATCGGTGAGATCCTGGGGCTTCCTCCGGGCACGGTCCGGTCACGGCTCCACCGGGCCAGGTCCAGGGTCCGGGAACTCCTGGATGGGAGGATCTGAAATGGCGAAGGACTTCGGAAGGCCCCCGGATCCCCGGGAACTCTTCGAGGGGGAGCGGGACATGCCCCCTCCGAGGGATCCGGAGTGGTTCCTCGAACTCGAGGATCCTTCCCTGTCCGCCGGGCGGCGAGCGGAACTGGAACGGAGGCTCGGGGACGATCCCGCGCTCGCGGAAGCCTACCGGCGGTACCGCGGCACGCGGGACCTACTTCGGGCTCTCGGAGTCCGTGAGAAAAGGCTCGGCGGGGGAAAGGGGCTCGAGGAACGGATCCTCACCTCCGCTCGGAGCACGGGCTCCGAATCGCGGGTTCCGGCACAGGAGGGTGGAAGTCCAGGCCTTCCGGCTAATGCGCGGGGACCCGGTGTCTCCCGACTTGCGCTCTTCACCTCCCTCAGCATGGCCGCCGCCTCCATCCTGGCTGTCGTTCTCCTGTTCCGGGGAAGCTCCCCCTCGAAGGAAGGGTCCGGGCCGCGGGAGGTCGCTTCGAAGGATGCGGGGGAGATGCCCGAGAAAGGAGTCGAGGAATCCGGTGCCCCGGAGCCCCGTGTCTCCTCCCCGGCGGAGGAGGAACTCGACGCGAAGCCGCTCTCGAAATGGACCCGGGCGGCCGACGGCAGGGGGGGGAAGAGGCCGGCGGCCGGCGGGGAGAAGGCGGGAGCCCGGCCCGGGGGGGCGGGGGCGAAGGGTTCCGCCCCCCCGCGCGGGAAGGTCGGTGTCCTCGCCGTGAAGAAGGAGGATCGCGCGACCGCGCGGAAGCGGCTTGCCGAGGATGCCGAACGCCTGGAAGAACGCCGGAAGACCCCCTTCCCCCTCGGAGAACGGACGGTGCTCGCTGTGACCCTTCGTTCGGAACGGGCCGGGGAACTCCGCTCCCTGCTCCGAGGGAGCATTCGGGCCTCGGGCTGGCTCGGCGCCTCCCGCGGATTCGACGGCGCGGCCGGGACGCCGATTCCCGCGGCGCCTTCGAACTTCCGGGGGAAGCGAAAGGTAGCGGAGCCGGGGAAACGCCTTCCGGAGGTCGCGGATCGAGGACGGGCGAGGGACCGGAAAGAGGAAGGGGCCGAGGCCCTGGAGAAGGACTCCTCTCGGGACTTCCTTCCCGCGAAGTCCCGCAGTCGCGGGGGGACGGGCGAGGTCCTCTCGAGGCCCGGACGCTGGATGGTCCGGATCGAGGGGGACGAGAAAGGGCTCCAGGAGCTACTGCGGAAACTTGCCCGCAACGGTTTCACCTGGAAAGCGCAGCGCCGCCCCCTCGGGCGGATGCCCGCGCTCCAGGAGGAGAAGGTGCGTGACGGAAAGAGCCGGCGTCTCTGGATCCAGGTCGACGTCCTACCCCCCGCGCCGCCCCCCGCGAGGACGGAGAGGATGCGGAAGGGAGCCGCTCCCGCCACGAGGCGGGGAGCGAGGGGAAAAGAGGCCGCCCCGGCCTCGAGGCCGGGTTCAGGACGGTGAGAGGGTGGAGGGCGGCCGGGCCCCCCGTCCGGGTCAGTCCACGAGGGGCAGGCCGTCCAGCCCGGTGAGCCTCGCCATCAGGGCGCAGCCCCCCTCGAGGTTCACGACCTGGAAGACCGCGAGATTCCGGCCCTCGCGGAGTTTGACGAGGATCTCGTCCTGGTCCGGAGCGGCGGCGCGCTTCACCTTGCGGCGGAGCACTTCTTCTCCGTTCCACCAGACCCTGACGCCGTCGTCGGAACCGATCCGGAGGATGGCATCGCGGGCTTTCTTCAATTCGATCTCGAGCCTCAGGAACACCGTGTAAGGACCGGAAGCGGGCGCCGCTCCGGTCTTTCGGAGAAGGGCCGCGAGATCGAGTCGACCTCCCGGGACCTTGGTCCATCCCTTCCCCAGGACTTTCGAAGCGTCCTTGGCGGCCTCGAGGGCGGGGTGGTTCCGGTCGAGGTCCTCCAAACCTTCCGCGGGGAACGGACCGCAGAGTTCGAATCCCTCGAGGAATCCGGCCACCAGGATCCTCCCGCCGGCTTCGCGGTAGCGCGCGAAGGCATTGCGGAGAGAGGGGGCCTCCCAGAAGCGACGGTCCTTGAAGGTGTCCCTTCCCCCCGATCGGGCCCCGAGCCCGAGGACGAGGCGGCGAAATCTGGGGGTCCCTCCGGAATCGATCCCGGAGAGCAGGAGCCCGGCGAGCTGTTCGGGGAGCATCGGACGCCCGAGATCGAGGAGGAAGCTCTTCGGGGGGACGGAGTCCATTCTACGGGTCGCGAGGAGGAGGTTCCGGCTTCCGTCGGGAATCGAGGGAAGGATCGGGGAATAGGCGCCCGGCCCGTCCTTCCCGACGAGGAAGCGCTCCCTGTCGCGGGGCCAGGGAGCTACCTCGTTGACCGGGAGCTGGAGATTCGGCCAGCGCACGTACACGTTCTCTCCGACATTGATGGCCGAGTCGATGTATTCCAGTCCCGAGCTGTCCTTGTTGATACGTTCGTACTGGATCCGGAAGCGGAGATGCGGTTCGGGCTGGGCGCGGGATCCCTTCTTGGGGTCGGCCTTCATGACCTCGTCGAGGAAGATGTGGAACTGGTGGCCGTCGTGGACGACCCGCTTCATCGTTAGCCAACGGGAGCGATTCGGAAGCCGGAGCTTGAAGCGCTGGTCCTTCTTCGACCAGCCGGGGGAGCAGACATAGCGGATCCCGTTCAGCGCGAAAAAGATCGCATCGAGGTTGATTCCCGATTCCCATGGTCGGAGTCGATTCGGCCACTCCTCGGAATAGGCTCCGATCGGGCGGCCCTGAGGGTCGTAGAGTTCTCCCCATTCTCCGGCCGGTCCGGCCATCGCGCACAAGGTGTCCAGGGCCTCGTTGCGGCGCCGGTCCTCGAGATCGCAGAGGCTGTAGAGGAACATTCCCTGAAGGCTTCCTGTCGCGTAGCCCGTCGTCGGGGTCGCTCCGACCCGGGCCCCTTTCTTCCAGAGAGCCTTCAGGGTGGACTTCAGGTTCTGGCGGTTCTTCTCCCCGAGCGCGTAGGTGTAGCCGATCCACTGGATCTTGAGATTGACCGGTCCGAAGGGCGCCCGGTGGGGTCTTCCGGTGATCGGGGAGAGGAAGGGCGCGAAGCGCTTCTCCTCCGGCATCCAGAACGCCTTCTCGAGTTTCTGGAGGAAGGCGACATGACGCTCCTCGTACTGGACCTTCCTGCGGCTCTGCCACTTCTCCTTGTTCGGAAGGACTCCCTCGCGCCACCGGTCGAGATCCTCACTCAGTTCCCCGAGGGCGTTGAGGGTCATCATGTAGAGGATGGAGTTGTCGAGGGACCGGGCCCGCCGGCCGGGTGCGTCCGCGGGGAGGAAGGCTTCCGACCCGATCCTTTCGGGATACAGGCTGAAAAAGGCTCCGTGGAGGTAGGTTTCATCGCCGTAGGTCGGGAGGGTTCCACGGGCGTCGGGGCGCATGGCCTTCGAACAGGCGACGAGGAGCGGCCAGGCGCGCTTCAGATGGTCCTTGTCCCAGGAGGCACGGTAGTACCACTCGTTCATCAGGACGATCCAGGCCGGAAGCTCGGTGTCGGGAAAACGAACCTTGCTCCAATCCGCCTCGCCCGCGAGCCAGACCTTCTTCGCGCTACCGAGGTCCAGGTCGAGTGGGTAATGGTTCCGGAGGGCGCCGGTCCGGATCATGGCCGCGGCGAGGAAGTCGAGGATGGCCTTCGCGTCGTCCAGGAGACCGTAGCGGAGGAAGGCGAGCATCGGTCCGACGCTGTCCCGGATCCAGATCCCCCGGTAGTTGATCATCGGAGCCACGACGCCGTTGGGTTCGGACCTCTGGACGAGCATCAGGACCTTCCAGTCCTCGAGGAGATCCGCAAGATCCTTCCGGTCGGATCGGATTGTGGATGTCCGGGAAAGGCGCTTTCTCCAGAAGTTCCGGGAGGCCTCGATCGCGGCGTCCAGGTTCGGGTTCTCGAAGCCCGTGAAACTCCAGGCGTCTCCGATCCGGCGCGTGCGGATCACGAGGGCGAATGAGGACGCGCTCCCTGGGGCGACCTCTCCCAGATCTACGGTAAGAATCTTTCCTTCGGCCCTCGCCGGTCGGGAGGCGAGAAGTTCCGCCTCGAAACCCTTTCCCTTGTAGATCGAATGCAGGGTCTTGCCCGATCCGGTGGGGGAGCCGCGTTCCCAGGTAACGCGGAGAGTGAGCCGCCGGGGCGCCTTCCCGCGGTTGCGGATTTCGATCCACCGATGGATCGCCCGGGTCCCCGGAACCGCGAAGTTGACGGTGTAGAGGGAAAGAGGGGCCTTCTCGCCAGGCTTCCCCGCGGAATCCTCGGTGATCACCAGGTTGCAGCCCCGTACCCGCCAGAGACTCTGGCCGGGGAGCGGGACGACTGCGCCGCCCTCGAGGAGGTCGAGGTCCAACTGGCCGAAATGCCCCTTGGGGGCCCAGACCTCCGAGGTCTGGTAGTGGGGGCCGGTCAGGGCCTGCATCGTGCTTGCCCTGCGGCCGAGGCCCAGATAACCGAACACCTCACCGTCCCCGACGGGGAAGACCCCCCGGATCCTCTTGTCGATCGGCTTCCCCTCGGGCTGAACGAGATGCTGCTGCCAAGTCGAGAGATCCTCGAGGAATTCGAGGCGGGCGGCGACATCCAGTTCCGGGACGTTCGCATCCTCGCCCTGGGCCGGAAGGCCCGCGGAGACGAGTCCCAGGAGGATCGAGACTCGGGCGGAACGAAGCAGGGGGCGGCGGAAGATCGACCGGACAGCCATGGGGCCTCCGTAAGGACAACGCGGAAAATTTGGGTCCCCGGAAGAGCGCCTCCAGGGACTCCAGGGAAAAGGAAGAGGACTATGAAACCAGGGGGGGGATCCGGAAACCAGTCTCGGACCCGGCCGACTGGAAGCGGCCCGAGGGATGCGGGACGGATGGAGAGGGGGCGGACGAAAGGGCGGGGGGCATACTCCCGGAATCCGCGGAGCCTTGCACGGGTCCGGTGGGGGCGCTTTCATCCTGGAGGCCGGGCCGACCTCCGTTCCGAGGTTCGCCCGAGGAGGATGCGGGGTCCTGGGAGATGTGCAGTCTGATCGCGATCCGCGGCCGAGATCCGCGTCATGCCTGGTTCGTCGCCGCGAACAGAGACGAGGACCCCGCGCGTCCGACCGCCCCTCCGGGCCTGAACATCGGTCAGCATCGGAAGATCCTCTGCCCCCGCGACAAGAGGGCGGGGGGGACCTGGATCGGCGTAAATGACGGAGGGCGGATCGCCGCCTTGACGAATGCCCCCGGCCTCCATCCTGTGGGGAGCCAGTCCCGGGGCCTCCTCCCCCTGACGGCCCTGGACGCTCCCGATCTGGAATCCGCACGCAGGCAGGTCCGCTCCTGCCTCGAGCAATGGTCCTTTCCCCCGTTCCGGCTTCTCCTCCTCGAGGGGGAACACGCCCTCCTCTTCCAGGCCGCCGAGGAGGGGCTCGAGGAGAAGGAACTTCACGAAGACCTGATCTTTCTGACGGATCGCTTCGGCCCCGGCGAGGCGAGGGTCCCCGAACTCGAACGATGGCTCCAGGAGCGGGAGGAGGAGGACCTCGACATCGACGCCCATCTCGACCACCTGCTGGTCGTTCTCGCGACCGGGCTCGGATTGTCTCCGGAGGGGCCCTTCCCCTTGAGGACGGCGGAAGGCCCCCGGCGGACGGTCAGCGCGACACTCTTGGCGGTGGGTTTGGGAGGACCGGAGGACCTGCGGATCCTATACGCCCCCGGTGATCCGAGGACGACGAAGGTGCGGGACTATTCGGTGCTCGCGAAACGGCTTTTCGGGGATGCGGGCCGGGGAGGATGAGTCCCCGGCCCGCCGGGGACGGGGGAGGTCCTCAAGAAACGTCTGCCCGGCTACCCGGTCCCGTGTCCGGCCTTCTTCCCTCCGAGCTTCGCGAGATTCCCGTGCGCATCGGAGAGGGCCTGCCGGGCCCGTTTCCGCGCGGCGGGGGAGGCCTTCGAATCCTTCAGGACCCTCTTCGCCTCCCGGATCGCCCGTTCATACATCGAACGGGCCTTCTGGATGTCGCGCTTCAGGTGGTATTGGAGGATGACGGCTGCATCGTTCAGGAGTTGGGGTCGGACGGCGCGAGGTCCAGGGCGGCTTCATAGGCTTCCCAGGACTCTTCGAAACGTCCGGTTTCGCGGCAGAGGAAGGCGTAGTTGTTCCAGTCGTCGGGGGTGTCCCGGAAGAGGGCGAGGGCGTGGTTCAGGTCCCGGCTCGAGGCGAGGTCCCCCCGCTTCGCGGCCAGGGAGGCGAGTTGGGAGATCCACCCCGCGTATCCCGTGCCCGCCTCCCCGGACTTCCCGAGGGCCTCGGCTAGATCCTCGGCCCGCCGGGAGGCGATCTTGACGAAGGCGGCCGTCGCCTCCTCGGGACGTCCCTGTCTCCATTCGACGAGGCCCAGGTAGAAGAGCGCGTGGGTCCATTCCGGGTGGTAGACCAGGACCTTGCGCATATGGGTCCGGCAGACCTCGTCCTTTCCGGCCAGGAAGGCCATGCGCCCGGCCTCCCAGAGCAGGGAGGAACTGCGCTCGGGGGGGAGTCGTCCGAGTTCGGCGAAGCGGCGAAGCGCCCGGTTCAGCATCCGGAGGGATCTCTCCGGGGCGTAATTCGCGAGAATCCATGCCAGCGGGGCTCCGTTGCGCGGATCTCTGGCGAGCCCCTCGGCGTAGAGATCGAGGGCGGTCCGGGAATCTCCTTCCCAAACGGCGAGGTCCCCGAGTCTTCGGAACGGCAATGCGTTCTTCTTGTCGAGAAGGGTCGCGCGGTGGAAGTGCTGCCGGATCTTTCCGGTCAAGCGGAACCTCAAAGCCTTCGTGAGTTCGCCGCGTCCTCGTTTCCTCAAGTATTCCTTGAACAGGATTTCCCCGCGGAGGATGTCTCCGGCCGGGTCATCTCTCGCCTTCGCGAGGAGCCAGTCTGCCTCCTTTCCGGCCTTTTCGATCTCTCCGAGCCGGAAGTAAGCGAGTCCCCGTACGCGGTGGGCCTCGGAGTTCTCGGGTTCTGCGGCGAGACAACGGCCGGCGAAGTCCACCGCATCCTCGAGGTAGGCAAGGGCCGCGCTCCCCCCTCTGGGTTCGGAGAACAGAACCTTGGCCTTCTTCGCGCAGAGCAGGGCCATCTCAAGGGCGAGGGCGGGATCCCCGGGACGAAGAGCGAGTTTCGCCTGAACCTCGTCGAGCTTCCGGTCGAGAGAGGGGAGGCCGGGATCCTCCGTCGTGGAAACGGAACTGCGGGTTTGACCGGGAGCCGAGGCCGCGGCCGCGACGAGCAGGGCCAGGGAGAGGAAGAGCCCCGCCTTCATCTTCCGCCTCCAGGTCCCCTCGTCCCGCCTCCCTTGCCGGACGGGGCGTCCTTTGTGGGTTCGTTCTTCTTCGCCCTCCTCTCCGCGTCGATCTCGCGGAGGAACCTCACGCTCGCCCGGCGTTTCCCGGGATGATAACGAAGGCTCTCCTCGAAGAGGGCGGCGGCTTCCTCCAGGCGGCCCTTCGATCTCCGCAGCAGGACCCCGAGGTTCATCAGGGCGTCTCCGACGGCTTCCTCGAGGTCGCGCCGCGACCCCTTCCACGAGGGGGGCTTTCCCCGTTTCAGCATGGCCTTCCCGCGCATCGCCGCTTCCCGGAGAAGCGCTTCCGCCTCCTTCGGCCGACGATGGAGGTAGTAGACGTCGATCAGGGCGGTATCGTTGATCAGGCGGATGTTCCCCGGATCGACGGCGAGCGCTTCCTGGTAGGCTTCCCAGGACTTCTCGAAGATCGCCGCGCGCTCGGTCTTCGGAGCCCGGGTTCCCCACTCCCGGTAGAAGAGTCCGAGGTTGTTGAGGATGTCCGCGTCTCCGGGAAGGACTTCCCGGACGCGGGCGAAGAGCTTCGCTCCTTCCGCGAACCGGCCTTTCTGGAAGAAGGGGCCCCCGAGTGTCAGCAGGCCTTCCTTCGCGGTCTTTCCGGTCACGGGGTCCTTGGCCTCGGCCGCCCTCCGGTCGGTTTTCAAGGCCTCGATCCAGGCCGAGGCGGCCCCTTCCCCGTCTCCTTCGCCGAAGCGCATCCAACCCTCCGCGGTGCGGGTCATGGCGATCCAGTACCTGGAATTTCCGGTGTAGGAGGATTCGCGTTCCATGGCTTTCGTGAAGCCCTTCCGCGCCTGCGCGTAGAGGGCGCTCGGCTTCTCCTTTCCGCCGCCGATCCGGAGTTCGTTCCCGAGGATGACCTTCAGATAGGCCTCATACCAGATCGTCAGCGGACGGTCGGCGTTCCGTGCGAAATGGGCGGCGAGGATTTCCAGGGCGGTCGCGGCGCCCCCTCTTCGGGCGACGAGACCCGAGGTCTCCCCGAGGAGCGTATCCGAGGCGGCCCCCCCGAGGAGCGAGGCGCCGGAGGCGAGGACCCGGACCGCGGCCTTGTCGCGTCCCGCCCAGAGCTCGAGGTTCTTCCAGTCGCGGAAGAAGGGAAGGAGGTCGACTTCTTCATCGAGCCGTTCCCGCCAGTGCGGGGGGGGGATCGGAGCGCCCTTCGCGGCTCCTTCGAGAGCCTTCCGGGCCCGGGTGCAGAAGGCGCGGACTTCGTCGAGGGTCTTGGAGTCGGGCGGACGCTTCTTTTCGTATTTTGCGATCAGGTTCCTGCAGCCGGCACGCGCGGTCGCGGCGAGGAGAAGAGCGGTGAGTTCGACCGGAGGACGGACCCCGATCGAGTCCAGATGCGTCAGATGTCTCCGGCCCTCGTCCCAGGCCTCCGAGGTCTTCCCCTCGAGGAGCAGCGTTCGGCAGAGAAACAGCATCGGGAGGACGTGCATCGCCTCCCTGAAGTGGGGGGACTCCTTCGTGCGGCCGGCGCGATCCGCCTTCCGGAAACGGTCCTCCGCATCGATCAGGTTTTCCCGGACGCCCTTCCGGCCCTCACGCATCGAGAGGATCGCGAAGAGGAGGCTCCCCCGGCCTGCAAGGTAGAGGAGTTCGGGGTTCTCGGGATTTTGGCCGAGTCGGGGTTCGATCCGGTCCAGGAGGGCCAAGGCACGTCCGGCGGCGAGGTCCTTCCGGGAGGCCTCGATGGGGTCCTCCTGGAACTCCGGGAGCCCGGGGCCCACGAGAGAGGGAAGGGGGAGGAGACCGTCTCCTCCGGAAGAGAGGAGGACGGACTCCTTGCCGGAAGGGACCTTCCGTTCCGGGGGGACCCGGACTCCGCTCCGCTCCAGGGCCTCGATCCGCCGGGAGGCTTCCCTTCGTTCGTAGGGGAAATATTTGACGGCCTCCCTGAAGAACCGGAGGGCCTCGCCGCTTCGTTTCCTCCGGAGCGCCAGGACCCCGAGGTTCTGCCAGGCGTCTCCGACCGCCTCTTCGAGGAAGACCCGCTGGTTCCGGGTTCCCTCGTCCTCGTCCTCCTCCTTGGGGGGCAGTTCGCCGAGAGACGCGGTCCCGAGGTTGATCGCCCGGCGGAACAGGATCTCGGCCTTCTCGAGGTCCCGGCCGAGATGATAGAGGAGCATCAGGCCGCAGTCGTTCACGATGCGGGGATCGCGGGGTTGGAGTTCGACGGCCTTCTCGTAGGCCGCGTAGGATTCCTCCCAGAGGTCCTTCGCCGCACGCCGGGAGCCCGCCTTCGCGAGCTGGACGCCGCGGTCCCGGCAAGCCAGGCCCAGGTTGTTCCAGGCCTGGCCCCAGTCGGGATGGCGGCGGGTGATCTTGCGCCAGTAGCGGACAGCCTGCGGGAGACGGTTCCCTCCGCCCAGGAAACGCCCTCCGAGCGCGTAGGCGGCCATGCGGTACGACTTCCGAAAGCCGTCGAACCAGCGGTCGTAGCCTTCCGCTGTGACGGCCGCGATGGCGGGGGATGCGTTCCAGGCCCGATCCAGGGCCTTCTCCGCGGCCTTCTCGTTCCCCTCGTCCAGGGCGATCCAGGCCTGGGAGACCCGGCAAAGTGCGAGCCGCAGACCGGAGTTCCGCGCGAAGCCGGGTTCCAGCTCCGCCGCCTTCTTGAAGGAGGCCGCGGCCCGTTCGTAGAAATCCCGGGCGCTCTTCGCGTCGCCTTCCCCGCGTTTCGCGTCCCCTTCGAGAACCAGAGTGTTCCCGAGGTAGAACTCGCAGAGGGCTCGCGTCCTGGGTTCACGGATCTCCCCGGAGAGACGTGCGAGGGTCCGTTCGAGACGAACGAGATTCCCCGTGCGGTGGGCGAGGTCCGTCATGAACTCGTGCATGCCGGAATCTCCGGGATGCGCGAGCAGGCCCTTCTCGCAGAGTTCGAAGGCGGCCTCCGTCTGGTCCATCCACTGGAGGACCCACACGCTCGTGCGGTAGGCGGGGAGCCAGGAGGAAGGCCAATCGAAGGCGGGTTCGCAGAGGTCCAGGATCCGATCGGCCAGGTTTCGGGTCTTCGGGCCGGGGTCCCCGCGTTCGGACCGGCGGAGTTCGACGAAGCGGCGATAGAGGGCGTCGATGCGGCGGAGGGTGAGGATCCTGCCCTCCTCGCCGTCGCGGGCCTCGGGGGCGAGGCGCCGCAGCGCCTCGTCGTAGGCCTTGGCGGCTTCGCCGGGGGCTTCCCGCTGAACGAGGGTGTCGCCGAGCAGCCTCCATGGATCGGGATCCCCCTCGAGGTCCGAGGTCGCCTTTCGGAGGCTGAGTTCGGCGTCGAGAAGGCATGCCCGGATCATCGACCCGGAGCCCCGGTTCCGGATCGCCCGGAGGGCAAGCCGAAGGTTCGCTTCTCCGAACAGGAGGCGGATCTTTCCCCTTCGAGCTTTCGGGAGTTCGGAGAGGGTGGGGATCAGGGGATCGAGAAGGCCGAGGGCCCGATTGAAGTCCCCCGCGTCGAAGGCCTCCAGGGCCCGGAGATAGGTTTCCCGGGGATCCGGCGGTCGCTTCCCCCCGCCGGGGGAGCGACAGGACGCGACGAGAGCCAGGACGCCGAGGGCGACCCGGAAGAAAACGGGGATCGGTAGCCGTCCATCAGGCCGGCGCCGGGCGAGCTGCATGCGTGACAAGGCTTCTCCAGGAAGGTTCGTTCGTCGGCTTGCGACCGCGGGGTCATCGGCGGAGCCGGTCACCGGGACGGGAGGTCCATTGTGGAGCCTCGGCGGGGGGGCTGACAAGAAGGTCCCTGCTCAAGAGGGTAGGGCGGACCAGCCGAAAAAAAGGGGGATTCCCGTTCCATCCCCCGCCGAACCTTGGACTCCAGCGCGAAATCCGTCCGGACACTCGAACTTCCCCCGCTCTTCGACCGGTCCTCGGTCGGAACGTTGCAGGGGGAGATTGAGTCGGCCCTGGAGGCCGAGCCGGATCGGATCCTGCTCGATCTGGGACCGGTCGAGCGCTTCGACAGCAGCGGGATGGCCCTCCTGATCGAGACCCTCCGCAAAGGGAGGGACCGGGGGATCGAAATCCGGCTCCGCGGGGCGGGGGGAGGCGTCCTCGATTTTCTAAGCCTGCTTTCAGTGGACCGGCTGGTCACGGTGGACCGGGAGCGGGACCCACGTCCATGGATCGTCCGGCTCGGCGCCGTCTTCATCCCGGTCCTGGATTCCACCGAATCCGGCCTGCGTCTCGTCGGGAGGGCGATCGTCGAGTTCTTCCGGGATCTATGGACCGGAAAAACGATGCATCGGGACAGGTTTCTGGAGGAGGTCTCGCATGCCGGGAATGGCGGGATGGGCATCGTCCTCCTGATCGGATTCCTGCTCGGGCTCATCCTCGCGATGCAGGCCTGGATCCAGCTCAGGGTCTTCGGCGCCGTCCAGTACATCGCCGACATGGTGGCCGTCAGCGTGACCCGGGAGATCGGTCCTTTGATGGCTGCCATCCTCGTGGCCGCCCGCTCCGGGTCCTCGATCGCGGCCCAGCTCGGGACGATGACGATCAACGAGGAGGTCGACGCCCTGCGCCAGATGGGCGTCCACCCGATGCGATATCTCGTCCTACCGAAGATGCTCGCGTTGGGACTGGCGACGCCCTGCCTCGCGATCCTCTTCTGCGGGGCCGCGATCCTCGGTGGGGCCCTGTTCGGGATCCTGGCCGTCGGCATCGAGCCTGGTGTGTTCCTCGAGTCGACCCGGAAAGCCTTGAAGTTCGCGGACCTTCTCGGGTGCCTGCTCAAGGCGGGGGTTTTCGGATTCCTGATCGCCTCGGTCGGTTGCAGTCTCGGACTGAACGTCAAGGGGGGGCCGGAGGGGGTCGGACGGGCGACGACGGGGGCCGTCGTCGCCTCGATCTTCCTGATCATCGTCTTCGACGCGATCTTCGTCCTTGCCCTGAGGGTCAGCGGATGAGGTTCCTCAGACGGCGTCCGAAGATCCCTCCCGGGCTCCTGCGTCCGCGCCCCCCGGGAAAGGACCTCCTCAGGGCGGTTGCGGTGACTACGACCTTCGGAGATCGGACCGTGTTGAACGGGATCGATCTGGCCGTGCGGAAGGGGGAGATCTTCGTCATTCTCGGACCCTCCGGATGCGGGAAGACGACGCTTCTCCGGCATCTCTCGGGCATGCTCGAACCCACGCTGGGCTCGATCACCTTCGAAGGGAGGAACCTCTACTTGATGCCCGAATGCGAACTCGATCGTATCCGGCAGCGCACGGGGTTCTCGTTCCAGGGAGGAGCGCTCCTGACCAGCATGTCCGTCCTCGACAACGTGATCCTCCCCCTCCTCGAGAATACCGATATCTCTCCGGAGATCGCCCGCCAGGTCGGCCGGATGAAGCTCGACATGGTCGGGCTCCTGAAGGCCGCGGAGGCAAGCCCGGCCGACCTCTCGGGAGGCATGAAGAAACGGGCGGCGATCGCAAGGGCGGTCTCGATGGATCCCGAACTCGTCTTCTTCGACGAGCCATCCGCGGGGCTCGACCCGGTGACGGCCGCCGAGGTGGACAACTTGATCCTCAAGCTCAACAAGGTGTTCGGGATCACGATGGTCGTCGTCACTCACGACATCCCCTCGGCCTTCACGATCGCGGACCGGATGATGATCCTCCACGAGGGCCTCGTGCTGGCGCACGGCCAACGGGACGAGGTCCGGAACTCCGAGGATTCGACGGTCCAGGATTTCATCCACAGGGCCCTCCCGGCCGAAGAAGCAAGGAGGGGGGAGATCATGAAGTATCTGGCCACCTGAGATCTCGAGCCCCGGAGTCCGGATGTCCCCCTACCAACGAGAACGGAACGTAGGACTCTTCATGCTGGTCAGCGCCGGCATGTTGGGGCTCCTCGTCATGCTGGCGGTCGGGCGGCGGCTTCTCGATAGAAACCGTGTCCGCTACCTGATCCATTACGAGGAGACCGTGAAGGGGATGGTCGTCGGTTCCCCGGTCAACTTCCAGGGGGTTCGTGTCGGGACGGTCGCGGACATGCGTTTCGCCAAGGGCCGGACCGAGGTCACGATCGAGGTCGATCCCGAGAAGGGTCCGATCCAGACCTGTACGCGCGCAAGTCTGGATCGAGCCTGGGTCACCGGACAGGTGACGGTCGAACTCAAAGGTTGGGAGGAAGGGGGAGAGCCCCTCCCCGAACTCGGAGTCATCCCCTCCGAACTCTCCCCGGTGGCGCTCGTGGCGCGCACCCTTCCCGGGGTGATGGGGAGAACCGAGACGATCTTCCAGGAATACGCCGAGTTGGGCCGGCGCCTCAACCTCCTTCTCGGTGAGGAGAACCGTGAACGCTTCTCCTCGATCCTCGCGGGGCTCGACCGCAATCTCGCCAGGCTCGAGCCCCTCCTCGTCCGTCTCGAAGACCGGGGACTGCCCGCGATGGAAGAAGGACTCCGGGAGGCGGCTGCCCTTCAAGGGGAACTCCGGAGGGCCTTGGATCCCTGGGTCGGGTTCGGCAAGGAACTCAAAGGCCTCGCCGGAGAGATGCGGGCGGCGGGATTCGCCGAGATCCTGACGGCGAATCTGGCGAGGGCCGGAAGAGCCGCCTCCGCCGTGGATCGATTCCTGGGGGGGAACCGCAGGAGTCTGCAGCGTGTGCTCCAGGCCCTGGGGGGATCGCTCGAGGAGATTGCCTCCGTTCTCCGGATGCTCCGTACGACTCCGTCGGCCCTGGTCTTCGGGAAACCGAGGGAACCCGGGGCCTCGCCACCGGGAGGCAACGAAGAATAATGACGCATAAAGGATTCCCCATCCCCCCCGCGGTCCGTCCCCTGGCGGCCGGTCTCCTTCTTCTTTGCGGCGGTTGCGGGAGCGTCGAGGTCCGGGAGGCCCGGCGTTACCTCCTGGACCCGATCCCCCTTTCCTCCCTCGAGGTCTCCCCCGGGCTGGTCCTCCGGGTCGAGGGCCTGGGGGTCGCGCCTCATCTCCTCGAGGGGAGGCTGCAGGTCCGGGAGGAGGGAGCCGGTCTCGCCTCCTGGCCCTACCACCGCTGGGCCGCTCCCCTGGGGGACCTGGTGACCTCGACCCTCTACGAATCCTTCCTTCGGTCCCGCAAATTCCGGGCGGTCCTCGAATCCGGGGATTCCGGAGAGGCCGATCTCGTCCTCGGAGGACGGATCCTCGCCTTCGAGTCCTTGCGGGAAGAGGGGAGGGACTCGATCCATGTCGTCCTGGCCCTCCGCTTGCGGAAGGAGGCGGACGGGGCCGAGGTCTGGCAGGGATGCCTCGAAGCCCGCGTTCCCCTGGAGACCTCCGGTCCCGGGGATCTCGTGGGCGGGTTCCAACTCGCTCTCCGGAAGGCTCTCGCCGCCCTTCCGGTGATGGATCTGCCCGCCGAGAGTGTGCCCCCCGCGCCGGGAGAGCACGGCCCACGGCGGAGGGGACCGGCCCGAGCCGCTCCGGGGAAGTAGACTTTGGGGGGAAGGACCGGCGCCGGGCCGCGTCCAAGGTTCCTTGGGACCCTTCCCCACTGAGGGTAAGGATCCGGAATCCTGACAGCCGTCCTCCCGGACGTTAGCCTTGGACCCGTGATGCCATCGAAGATCCGCCGGCCGTATCGAGGGCTCTCCCTCGCGCTCTGGGTCCTCCTCCTGACAGGAGCTTGTCAGGACAACATCGGGAGGGTCTTCGATCGGGGCGCCAAGGGGAAGGGGGGAACCGCATCCGTCCGGATCGTTCCGCCCCCGAAGGGGGGGATCGTCCGGGAAGAACGACCCAAGGTCCTCCGGGCGGCCCCGCAGGGTTCGGGGTGGGCCCCGACCACTCCGGTCTTCGTCCTGTTCTCGGAGTCGATGAACCGGGACAGCCTCGTGCGGCCCTCGGCGCAGGGGAAGCTGGACCATCTCCATGTCCGGGCCAAGGGGACGACCCAGGCCCTGGCCGGGACCTACGACCTCCTGCTTGGAGGCCGCCTCCTCGTGTTCCGGCCCCAGGTCCCCTTTCCCTCGCAGGGAAGCTTCGAGATCGTCGCTGGGAAGAACGTTCGGGACCTCGATCGGGCGATCGTCGCGAAGACCGGGGTCCTGGCCGAGTTCCGCGCGAACGCGGCGGCCGGAGCGAAGCCCCTCGTCGTCTTCCGCTACCCCGAGGACCTCGACACGGAGGTCCCCAGGGAGGACCCCTGCCTTCTCGGGTTCTCGATGCCGGTCGATCCGGCCAGCGTCGGTTCGGCAACGTTCCATCTTCGCCCGGCCGGAGAGACGAAGGCCCTTTCCGCGGGCATCTCGATGCCCCTGAAGCTCCAGTCCGCCCCCGACCCCCGGCTTTTCCTCCTCCAGCCCTCGAACCCTCTTCCAGCCCGCAGCAAGCTCGAACTCCGCTACACCTCGGGGATCAAGGCCGGGAAGCTGACCCTGGATCCCGGGAAGAAGGATCCGCCCGTCACCTTCAAGACGGCCGATCCGCTCTCCCCTCTCTCGGTGGCGATCGGCAACCCGACTTCCGGCTTCGCCGACAAGGTGAACCTCGCCAATCTCTCGAATCTCCGGGTCGATGTCGAGGTGCCCGCGGACACCCGGGCCGGCGACGAGATCCTCCTCAGGGTCTACGGGAGGGATCCGAAGGGTAAGAGCGCCTCCGACCTGAAACTGAAGGAGATCAAGACGCGTGTTCCGGCCCCCGGCAAGCAGACCGTCGCCGTCACCCTGACTGGAGTCCTCGGGGCGGTCGGCGCCACGACCTTCAAGGACGGGGAACTGACTCTCGCGGCGCGTCTCGCCCGAGGGCGGCAGTTGACGGGATTCGTCCTCGCCCCCTCCACGGTCCAGGACACGGTCCGGCCCACCCTCGTCTCTCTCGGTCCGCCGACGGGGACGGGCTCGCAGGTCTTCCTGACGGACCTGAACGCGACCTCGCTCTACGGGAAGGCCTCCGAACCCCTCGGAGCGCTCAGCCTCGTGGCAGGGAGCGGAACCTACGGGCTTTTCGCGAGTCGTTCCGACGGTCGCTTCCAATCGAAACCCTTCTTTCTCGGCAGGACGACGACTCCGACGGCCTTTTCCCTGAACCTGACGGATGAGGCGGGAAACCTGTCCGCAGGGGCCGTCAACGGGACCTTCGTCCAGAGAGGCTTCGTGACCGGAAACCTGAACGGGGGGAAGCTGGTCGTCGAGGTCTACGACGAGTCCACGCTCCTCGCGATCTCCGGGGTCACGGTGTTGATCGAAGCGGGGATGCCCGCGAAGCCTCCGGTCTCCCGGCAATCGAAGACGACCGGAACGGACGGGCGCGCGACCTTCACGGGTCTGACCGGATCGAACTACACGATCACGGCGGTCCACGGGTCCTATCACCTGCGGAGTCTGCTCGCCCTCGGGGCCGGTCACGTCTCCCTTCCCCTCCGACCCCTCCGGCAGGCCACGGCGACCCTCTCGGCCTCCCTGGGCTTCACGGCCCTCCCCGGAATCCGGGCGCGGGCGGGTATCAACATCCTGGACGACGAGACCGCGAACTACTCGGCCACGACGACGAATACTTCGCCGGCGACCCTGGCGAGCCTGGCCGTGCGACCGAATCGACCGCTCTGCTTCGGAGCTTTCGCAGGACCGGTGCCGCCGACCGTGAAACCGACCTATGCGCTGTATTCCATCGCGCTGGCGGCGACGAGCGGGGGAAAGGGCGCGAACCGGGCGCCCCCGGCTCCGGTCGGTCCGGCCGGCGCCTACAATCTCGTGCTGCCCCTGAGTTCCTCGCTCAACACCTTTGCGAACCTGCAGAAGGGGTTCTCCCTCGACCTTTCGACCGTTCTCGGACTCGATACCGCGTCTCTCACCGGCCCGCCCGAGGTCGTAATCCTCAGCAGCCTCGGGGGATTCCCGGGGATGGTCCTCGCCGGTCCGGGTTTCGCGAACGGAAGCGGGACGAACTGGACCCTCGACGCCAGCTACAGCCTTTCGATGCTCGTCGATTTCGCGGTCCTCGGTCCGATCTCCTGGTTGTGCTCCACGACTCGGGATACGAAGGGGAACCTCGTGCGCCATCGGGCCCTGATCGCCGACAGCTTCGCGGGAACCGTCACGGACCTGGCTTCTCCTCTCGGGATCCCGACCGTCCTCGCTCCGGCGGGCGCCTTCACCGGCAGCCCCTCTATCGAGGTCGAGGATCGTCTGGATGCAACCGCGGTTGCGAACACTCTCGCGTTCCGGAGGATCGTCGCCCGGGATGGAACCGGGCGGACCTGGACTCTCCTCTACCTGGATGGGGACGGGAAGGGAGGGCGGGATACCATCCAGTTCCCGGATCTGAGCGGAACCGGGGTGACAGGGCTCGCGAAGGGAACCTGGAAGATCCAGGCGGCCGATCGACTTCTGCTGGCCCCCGGCCTCTCCCCGACCGAATGGAATTTCGAGGATCTACCCCGCCTCGAACTCGGTTTCGCGAGGTCGGTCGAGGTCGCCTTCACGATCCAGTGAGGGCGGTTCTTGCTGGTCCCTCCCCGGGGGCGCCTCTATGCTCGGGCGCCGCCTTGCGGGGAGCCCGGATCCGACGGAGGGCGGGGTCCCGGGGCGGAGGATGGATTCGGAGAGGAACGGCATGCGGGATTCTCGGATCGGAAGAAGGCGCGCCCTGGCGGGGCTGCTGCTCCTCGCCTCGTTGCCGGCCTGCCGGACGGCCCGGCCGCGGGGCCTGTTCGTCGACGTCACGCGGATGGACGCTTCCGCCTCGAAGGCTTTCGTCGACGATGTCCTGGTCTGGCCGGTCCTCTGTCCGGACGGTCCCTGGGCCGGAACGATCCGGGACCGCCTGCTCCGCCGCCTCCGGGAGGGCCTCCTCCGGCGGGATTACTCGGTCCTTTCCCGGACGAAATCCCTGGAACTTGCCGAACGGTTCGGCCCCGGACCTTCCGCCGCTCTCCGGGCGGGACGGGAACTCGGGGCCGACGGGGTCCTCATTTTCGAACTCGGGCGATGGGACGAACGGGGACTCGCCAACGCCGGCGTTCTCCGGGCCGAGGGCTCCTTCCGGCTCATGAGTCCGGAAGGGAAGAGAATCTGGTACGGACGCTTCAGGATGGACACGAAGGTCGTCGATAGCTGGAGTGAGATCCGGGGGCTCGAGGATCGCCGCAAGGTCGCGGTGGACCGCCTGGCCGAAGGCCTGACCGCCCGGATGCCCGCGCACGAGCTGCGCTGAATCCCCTTGGTCCGATCGGAGATCCCTCCCTTGCCCTCGGGCGCTAGAGATCGGAGAGGCCGAATCGGAGCTTGCGCCGGACCGCATCCGGCCTAAGATCTTCCGCCTTGGATTCCGTCCGAATCCCGGGAAGGGTTCCCGGCGACGACTCGGACGATGACCTCCCAGGCGGCAGGAGCCCTATCTCGTGCCCCTAGGGTGAGACGGAAAGACGAGCATAGGGCGACATGGCACTGACCGAAGCGAGACGAAAAGAGATCCTCGAGCAGTTCCGGACACACGAGAGTGACACCGGAGGCACCGAGGTGCAGGTGGCGCTTCTGACCGAAGACATCCGGGCCCTCACCGAGCATCTGAAGAAGCACAAGAAGGACTTCCACACCCGCCGCGGCCTCCTGCTCAAGGTCGGCCGCCGCAACCGGCTCCTCCGTTATTTGAAGCGGAGGAACGCCAAGAAATACGTAGAACTTTGCGAACGCCTGGGGCTGAAACGCTGACCGGAAGGCCCTCGGAAGGGCGAATCGGGCCACGAGGTTTCCGGTCCACCCGGAAAGCCGCCCATGCCGTCGCGGGTGTAGGAACCGCCGTCACGGACGAGCGGGATCCCCCTGCGTACCGAACGAAATTCCAAGACAAGTAAAGACCGAAAACCGCAACCCATGGAAGCCGGCCGCTCCGCCGCGAATCGATGCGGAACAAGCAGCGGCCGAAGCTTCCCTCACAGGAGAACTCCGTGACACACGTAAGAATCGAACGGGAGTTCGCCGGCCGCCCCCTGGTCCTCGAGACCGGGAAATGGGCCAAGCAAGCCGACGGATCCGTCGTCGCCTCTTTCGGAGGCACCACCGTGCTCTGCACCGCGCAGAGCGCTGATGCCCGGGAGGGCATCGATTTCTTCCCCCTGACCGTCGATTACCGGGAAAAGACCTATGCCGCGGGCAAGTTCCCCGGCGGTTTCTTCAAACGCGAGGCCCGGCCGACGACCAAGGAGATCCTGACCTGCCGTCTGATCGACCGGCCCGTACGGCCCCTCTTCCCCGACGGATACAAGAACGAGGTCCAAATCATGGCCACCGTTCTGACCTTCGACGGGGAGAACGACCCGGACATCATCGCGATGATCGCGGCCTTCGCCGCCCTGAACCTCAGTTCGATTCCCTTCGAGGGGATGTTGGGGGCCTGCCGGGTCGGCCATGTCGACGGGGAGTTCGTCATCAATCCGACGAAACGGCAGCTCGAGAAATCCACCCTGAACTTGACGATGGCGGCGAAGAAGGATTCGGTCGTCATGGTCGAGGCCGGCGCCCGGGAGGTCCCAGAGTCCCTGATGCTCGAGGCCCTCGAGGAGGGGCAAAAGGCCTGCGCCGAGGTCATCAGAATGATCCAGGAACTCGTGAAGAAGGCGGGGAAGGCCAAGCAGGACTTCGCCCCTCCCGAATCGGACGAGGGCCTGCGGGCGAAAGTCGCAAAGGCGGTCGGAGACCGCCTCGCGGAGGCCCTGACCTCTCCCGGATCGAAGCATGAGCGGGGCGAGCGGGTCGATGCCCTCAAGGAAGATGTCGTCGCCCTCTTCGAGGAGGAGTTCGCGGAGGAGGATTCCGACTCCCTCCGGAAGAAACTCAAGGAGGTCAAGAACTGCTTCTCCGAGATGAAGAAGGAGGCAGAGCGGAAGGCCATCCTCGCCGGCACCCGGGTCGACGGCCGGGGCTACAAGGACATCCGGGACATCTCGATCGAAGTCGGGATGCTTCCGCGGTTGCACGGCTCCGCCGTGTTCACGCGGGGCGAGACCCAGGCGCTTGTGGCCCTGACGCTCGGGACGGTCGACGATCAACAGATCATCGACGGTTTGGAGGAGGAATACCGCAAGCGCTTCCTCCTTCATTACAACTTCCCTCCGTTCTCGGTCGGGGAGTGCCGCCCGATCCGGGGACCGGGCCGGAGGGAGATCGGACACGGGGCTCTCGCCGAGAGGGCCTTGGAAGTCGTGCTGCCCGATCCCGAGATCTTCCCCTATACGATCCGACTCGTCAGCGAAATCCTCGAATCGAACGGTTCCAGTTCGATGGCCACGGTCTGCGGGGGGACCCTCGCGATGATGGACGCCGGCGTCCCGATCGCCCAACCCGTAGCCGGCATCGCGATGGGGCTGATCAAGGAAGGCCGGAAGACCGCGATCCTCTCCGACATCCTCGGCAGCGAGGATCACTGCGGAGACATGGATTTCAAGGTCACCGGGACGCAGCGGGGGATCACCGCGCTGCAGATGGACATCAAATGTTCCGGCCTGACGCGGGCCTTGATGGAGAAGGCCCTGGAGCAGGCCAAAGAGGGCCGCGTCCACATCCTGAAGGAGATGCTCCAGGCGATCCGCAGGCCCCGGCAGAGGATCTCGGAGTTTGCGCCTCGGCTCGAACGCCTCAAGATCAATCCCGAGAAGATCGGCATCGTGATCGGGCCCGGGGGCAAGCACATCCGGGCCTTGCAGGAAGAGACGAAGACGCGGGTCAACGTCGACGATGACGGGACGGTCCTGGTTTCCGGGGTCGATTCCGCGGGGGTCGAGGAGGCCGTCCATCGGATCCAAGCCATGACCGCGGAGGTCGAGATCGGGCGCATCTACAAGGGCCGGGTCGTTTCGGTCAAGGAGTTCGGCGCCTTCATCGAGGTCCTGCCCGGACAGGAGGGATTCTGCCATGTTTCCGAGCTGGATGACGATTTCGTCCGATCGGTCGCAGACGTCTGTGCGCCCGGGGACGAACTCGAGGTCCGCGTCGACTCGGTCGACGAACTCGGCAGGATCCGGCTGACTCGGAAACGCCTGCACGGGGATCCCCTCGAAGAGGATGTGGAGGGCCGGGAGCGTTTGAGCCGCGGGGGAGAACGCCGAGACCGGCGCCACGGGTCTCGGGATTCGCGGGGAACCAGGCCGCATCGTGATCGGGGGGCGGACCGCGGGGGGCGGTCCCGGGAGGCCCGCTCCTCCCGGGATCGGGAGGAAGCGCCCCGCCGGGAGCGCGGGCGGTCGTCCGCCAGGGACGGCGGGGAGCGCACCGAGGAGCGCCCGCGTTCCTCTTCGAGGTTGCATCGAGGGGGGCGCTCGGATTCCTCACGAAGGAGCCGGGATGGAGGAAGGGATCGCCCGGAGAGGTCCCGGGAGGATTCCTCCGGACGGGGTCGGCGGGACCGGGAGGACGGGGATTCCCGGGAACCTCGCGAGGACCGGGATTCCCGGGAACGCGGCGGAGACCGGGGAAGTCGGGAGGGCCGCGGCCGGCCCCGGACGCGGCGTTCCGGTTCCAGCGGCCACAGGCACCACGAACGGGACTGATTCCGGGGAATCCTCGAGGAGTCCTCAAGGGAGAGGACGCAGTTGCCGAAAACAGCCGCGTCCTCCTCATGTACGGATGCGCCTGGGAAGGCTTGCTGGAAAAATCCGGCCGTCCCAGGGGGAAGGCACGTAGTCGAATCCGGATCCGAGGAAGGATGCGAAGACGGTTCTTTCCATGGAGCGATTCGAATGGTGCAAGGCTTCGTCAAGTGGTTCGACAACCGCAAGGGCTTCGGGTTCCTCGTCTCCGATGCCTGTCCGGGCGACATCTTCGTTCATTACTCCAACCTCGAGCAGGAAGGCTTCCGTTCCCTGAAGGACGGTGAGGCCGTGGAGTTCGAACTCGTGGAGGGTGAAAAGGGTCCCTATGCCGTCCAGGTCCGGACGATCGACCGGAAGGAGCGATACGAAGTCACGGTCTGATCGGCGATTCCGGGAGTCCGGATAAGGGCGGGACCAGGGACCTCCGGGCTGCGACCGCGCCTATGATGCGGGCATGGTGTCCGCTTCCGCGATTCCGGCCGTGATCGTCTCGATTCTGCTCCTCTCCCCGGGGAAGGCGAAGGAACCGGTCCCGGGGCTCTTCCCCCAGGAGCATGCCAGGGCGGCGGTGCCGGAGATCGAGGGCGGGATCAGGATCGATGCGAAGGACGGGGATTGGAAGCGTTTCCTCACGCTTCGGATCGACCAGAGGTCGCAACTCGTCCCAGGCCTTCCGACGGACTGGAAGGGGCCGGAGGATGCTTCCTGCCTGGTCCGACTCGCCCATGATCGGAGCCATCTCTACCTATGGGTGCGGATCCGCGACCAGAAGCCGACCCTGCCGCGACCCGGCCAGACATGGGAGAGCGGTGATGTCTTCGAGGTCTTCCTGGATTGTGACCTCGAGGACGCGGGGCGGGAGACCCGTTTCGACGGGGATGATCTCCAGCTCCTCTTCCTTCCGTTCGGAGGGGAGCCCAGGTGGGCCTCGGTCGAGACGAGGATCCAAGACGAACTCGGCCGCCGGAAATCCCTTATCGTCGACCGGGGGTATACGGGGATCCGGACGGCGCGAAGACGGGTCCCCGGCGGTGCGGTACTCGAGATCGCGATTCCCTTCCATGTCCTGCCCGGCTTCCGCGAGGGATGCCGGGAAATCGGGTTCAATCTCGCCTACGGAGACCGGGATTCCGGAAGACCGGTCTACCAATATCTGGTCTGGACCTCCGGACGTCCTCCCTACGACAACACCTCGAACTTCGGAAGGCTTGCATTTCTCGGAAGGCCGCCCCTCGTCGCTGTTCCGGGGGAGGCGCCTTCCTGGTGGCGCTCCTTCCTTCGGAGTGTTCCCTGGCTCCTCCCCGGCCTCCTGGTCTTCCTGCTCCTCGGATGGGCGAGGAGGACCTTCGAGTGGATCCCCTCCGAACGGAAACGATTGCGGGCCGCGCTGGGGTTCTCGGCCTGCGCGGTCCTCGCTCTGGCCTTCCTCCTTCCGGGGCTCCTCGGGTGGGCCAGGGATCGGGCGGTCTTCCGGGAACTCCGGGCGAAGGAGGCGCTCGCCGGCCGACTGCTCGAGGGGCTAGAGGAGAGCGGTTGGGCGGGGTTGCGGGGGGCGGGCCGAGATGGACTCCTGCTCGACCTCCTGAAGGGCCGGAACGTGCAATGGCCCCTCCCGCACCGGATCCTTGATCTCGCGGCGGGAGACCCCGGGCGTTTCGGTGTTCCGACCCTCAGCTGGGAAGGAGGGGCTTCGGTTCCTTACGGGATTCCGCTCCATGGGCGGCCTCTGGGGGTTCCCTTGCCGGAGTCGGGGACCGGGGATCTTCTCTTCTTGTTCACGGGGCCCGCGGAACCGGACAAGTCGGAGTTCCCGAAGGCCGTGCTCCGGTGGGGTGGGGGGCCGCGAACGACGGAACTCTTTCTGGAGGAGCGACCCGCGCTTCCTGTCGAGGACGGTCGGAGCTTCTACGCGGCGGCTCTCCCCCTCGAGGGAGGCTATGAACTCATCGAACTGGAGGCCGGGGGAGGGGGCGGATGGACCCTCGAGGCGCTGGCACTACGGAGGGAAGGGAGGGTTCCCGAGCCCCTTCCGCTCGGAGCCGTATCGAAGGTCGGGGTCCCAACTCTCCTGCGCGGTCCATTCCCCACGCGTCTCGGGGTCTTTCTTCCGTCCAACCGGAAATGGCGCTGTCCCCTCCCGGACCCTGCGGTCGGGGTGGATCGGGTCTGGCTGTTCCTGGAAGCCGTCGACGAACCGGGATTCCTCGAGACGATCGAAGGGGCGACCGTCGGACGGCTCCGCCTGGAGACCGCGGAAGGGCCTCCCCTTCCTCCCTTCGACCTCCGCCACCAGGTGCAGGTCTTCGCCGGACGGAAGGAGGCGAATCCGGAGGCGCGCAAACTCGAAAACGGGAGCGGAGCGGCGCAGATCGCCTATTCCTGGAAGGGGCTTGAGGGGGAGGAGCGGATCACCCTCGCCGTTCCCCTGGATCTTCCCCGTCTCGCGACGCTCCGGGGACTGAGCCTGGAGAACCTCGGTCCCTATCCCCTGCGGTTGCGCACGATCTGTCTCTCGATTCCGGAGGGGGAACAGCCATTTCCCGGTGCTTCGGGGATGCTCGAGCCCGCGGGGGCCACGGGGCGCTTCCGCCTGACTTCGCGCTGGGCCGCGGAGTTCCGTGGACTCGGGATCCAGATCCTCCGGGGGGCGGAGGGACGCGTCGAGGCCTCTGCAATCGCTGGGGAGACCGCCGCCCCTCCGCTTCTCGCCGAGGCGAGCAGAGCCCGGGCCGTGGGGGGCCCTGTCGAGGCCAAGGACCTGTTCGTTCCCTCGAGATCGAGTCACGATCTTTTCTTCCCTCTTCCCGGACAAGGGTGGGAGGGCGGCGTTCTCGGCCTTTCGAAACCTGATCCTGAACGCAGGCTCGCGCTCCGGGACCATCATCGCCTCGCCTTGATTCTCGGAGGGCTCGCTTTCCCCTGGGTCTTCGTCTTTCTGCTCGGACGGCCGGTTCCCCGGGCGAGTCTCCGATTCCAGCTAAGCGGCGCTCTCGTCCTCGTGACCCTGCCTCCTCTCGCGTTCCTGATCTGGTTCCTGAACGGTCTCGTGCAAGAGGACCAGGTGCGGGAGGACCGGAACCGGGTGCGGATCGCGCACCAGAAGCTCCGCCGCTCCCTGAAGGACCGTGAAACGATGATCCTCCAGGATGCGAGGGCCCTGGTCCGACGGTTGGCGAAGCGAATCGCTCCGGCGGGAAAGGTCGGATTGAAGAGCGGGGATTTGGAAGCCATCCTCGCCCTCGAGAAACCCCGGCATTGGCCCAGGGCCAGCTTCCTGTTCTTGGACACTCCCGATCCCAAGGACCCGGCAAGGAGGATCCGGCGTTACGGGACAGGGACGAACCGGTGGTTGGGGCAGATCGCGCTGGCGGAGGGAGCCGGTTGGTATCGGTCCTGGGGAAGGATCCTCCTCGCAGCGAGGGTCGGGAGCGGGCGGGATCCGAACGGCCTTCGCTTCGGATGGGGGCGGGCTCTCGATTCGAAGTTGCTTGCCGAGGCGAGTAGCGACGGCTTGAGTCTTTGTTGCGATCTCGGAGGATACGTTCTCGAGGCGGGAACGAACGGGGGAGGGGGAATCTCCCCCGCCCTCCTTGCATGGCTCAGGAGTCCGGAGGTCCGCCGGAGCCTGGCGGGCCTGACCGGCCGATTGGGGAAGAACCCGGAGGGGATCTCGCTGACCCTCAGGCGGGGGCGCGATTCCTGGATCCTTCGCGCTTCCCTACTCCATGAACCGGGAGGAGGGCCCCTGGCACTGCTCTGCTCCCTGATCCCGGGCCGGGAAGCAAGCCTGCCTCTCTTCTTCGGGAGGCTTCCGGCCCGTCCGTTTTTCCTGGGGATCGGGGGGATCCTGCTCGCGATGATCCTTTTCTTTTCCTGGATGGCCAGCGACCGTATCTCCCGTCCGATCGAACGACTCCGGGATCTCGCGAAGAAGCTGAGCCGCGGCGACCTCGAAGTCGAGGTCGCCCCCCTGCACGGTTCCGACGAGGTCGCGAGTCTGAACGAGGCCTTTGCGGACATGGCGAGGGAGCTGCGGGCGCGGATTCATCAGTTGGATCGGCTCCAACAGGCTTCGAGCCGTCTCGCGACGGCTGGAAGCTACGAGAACGCCGTTCTCGAGGCCGGCCGGATCTGCGCCGAGGCCGCCCCGGGGGCCAAGGCCTGGCTCTTGATCCGGGATCGGGAATCGGGAAAGAACCTCCTCGTCTCCGGAGGGGAGGGGCCCCGAGTCCTTCCCTCCCGCCATCCGTGGGTTCAGGGACTGAGCAGGGCCGCCGGCCCCTTCCTGGCCCTCCGGCTTCCCCCCGTCGAGGAGGAGTCTGGGGAGGAAGCCGCTGCCTCCCCGCCCGTTCCAGGTATTCCGAAGGAACGTTTCCTGGGCATTCCCTTGCACCTCGACGGACGGCCCTGGGGAGGAGTCTGGATACGGCAGGACGGGGGAACCCTCGACTTCCCCGAGATCACCCATCTCCAGGCCCTGCTTCGGCAGTGCGGGATGGCGCTCGAGAGGTCCAGGCTGCACCGCCTTGCGATCGAGGATCCCGCCACGGGCCTCTTCGTGCGGGCGTATTTCCGCCGCCGGGTCGAGCAGGAGCTCGAGCGTTGTGCACGCCAGCAAGCGAGGACCGGCCTTTGCCGGATCCGTCTCCTGGAGGCCGATGCGCTCCGGAGGAGGGCCGGGGACGAGGCCTTCGATCGGCTCCTCGGGGTCCTGGGCATGGACCTGAGGTCGATCCTTCCGGAAAGAGCCCTCGCCGGAAGAGTGGGGCTCGGGGTCTTCGAGGTCCTCCTTCCCGAACCCGGCGAGGAGGAGATCGTGCGGCTTGGAAGGCGGGTTGAGGAATCCCTGACCGCGAAGCTCCGTTCGTTCCCAGGTGGGGAGGGGGTGCGGTTGCGCCTCGGGACCGCGGTTTTCCCCGATGACGGGGGGTCGGCCTCGTTCCTGTACGACCGGCTCGATTCGACCTCTCTGGACACGACGGTCGAAGCTCCGGTCGAGGTCCCGCTGGAGAGGGGGAGAGCGCTCTTCATCTCTCCGAGGATGAAGAAGCTCCACGAGGTCCTGGCCCGGGTCGCGGATACCGATCTGACGATCCTCTTCGAGGGGGAGACCGGAACGGGCAAGGAGGTCCTGGTCGACGTATGCCACGTCTTGAGCCGGCGGCGTGAGGGGCCGCTCGTCAAGGTCAACTGCGCGGCCCTTCCGACCCCCCTCCTCGAGTCCCAACTCTTCGGGCACGAGCGCGGGGCGTTCACGGGCGCCGAACGCCAGGGAAAGGGGCTGTTCGAACTGGCCCACGGCGGCACCCTCTTCCTCGACGAGATCGGGGAGACGAGCCCCGACCTGCAGGCCAAGTTGCTGCGGGTCCTTCAGACCCGGGAATTCCGGAGATTGGGGGGGGAGAAACCGATCCGGGTCGATTTACGGCTCCTTGCGGCGACCCACCGGAATCTGGAGGCCCTGACGGCGGAAGGGCGCTTTCGGGAGGATCTCTTCTACCGGATCCGCGAAGTGCGTCTCGTGATCCCGCCGCTCCGGGAGAGGAAGGAGGAGATCCCCCGCTTCATCGAAGCCTTCCGGGAGGAACGGGGACCGGAGGTTCCACCGTTCTCTCCGGCGGCGCTCGACCTTTGCCACAAGCATGATTGGCCCGGAAACCTTCGAGAGCTGAAGAACGTCGTGAACCGAGCGCTCGTTCTCGCCCCGGGCCCCATGGTCGAGGCCGAGGATCTCGACCTCGAGGTCCAAAGGATCCCCTCGAGGCGGAATATGGTTCCTGACGGGACTCCGATCGGCGAGAGGCAGGGGCGGGGCGGAGCCGGATCCCCCTCCTCCTCGGGACCGGAGGGCTTCCGGCCTCCCTCGGATGAGGGCCCCCACTGGGTGGACGGGGATTCCCGGGATCCGCCCCCGGAGGAATCGGAGGCCTTTCGAAAAGACCCGGTGGTCCTTCCCTATCCTCCGAAGGCCGGGGAGGGGGGGGGCTCCCCCGCACGCCGGGAACGATGGCGTCTTCTGGCCACGGTGCTTGCGGAGCGGGGCGAGGCGGGGATCGCTCCTGGGGAATATGCCCGCCTCCTGGGGATCAGCCGGCGAACGGCGAGCCGGGATCTCGGTGCCTGGCTCCGGGCTGGACTCCTTTCCTCCCGGGGCGCGCGCCGCTCCCTCCGGTATCGTTTGGTGGCTTTGAAAGGGGACATGGCTCCGGAAACGAGCCCGAAACGGGCCGGCGATGGCGCATAAAGGGCTGGCAAGTGGGGAGGGAAATATTCCCTTCTCTTGAGGGTCCTGGAAAAGCCTGCTAAAAAAGGGTTTAGAGAAACGGCCGAAAACTTCGAAAAAATCTCGGGCTTGGGATGGGCTTTGCTGAGCCCTTCCTGGGGATGCGCTGGGCGGAAACCGCCTGAACGCGTTCCCGGCGGATCCGTTCGAGGACAAGCGGGGTTGTCTCGGAGGTCTTCGGGATCCCGGAGGAGTATCGGAAAGGGGTTGGGAGATGAACGAGCTGAAGACGAACCCGTCCCTCCAGCGGTCGGGGTTTCCTTTCGGTCGCGGATCCCTTCGGGGGATTCTGATCGTGGGCTTGCTCGGGTACCTCCCCCTATCGCTTCCGGCCGCCCCCCGAGCAGGCCATGGATTCCTTGCCCCCGCGGGTGCGGCGGAATCCGTGACCCAGGGCCTGAAGGTCAAGCCGGGAGGACTGCTCTTCGGATCCACCCGTCATTGCAAGACCCCGGCTTCGGTCGATTACCGGCGGGTGCTCGCGGCTACGCCGGAGATGCGGAAGGTCGAGGAGGAGGGGATCGACCGGAGTTCCGCTAGATATCAGATGCTGCGTTCGAAGGCCGTCCGCAGGATCCGCAAGGTCGTTCGCGTAGTTGCGGTCGAACTGGGGCATGACTGCGTCGTGCGGGAAGACAAGATCCGGTCGAAGCCGGAAGACCTGATACTCGCCGACTTGACCGAGGCCGTCGTCGAACGACTCGAGGCCCAGGGCCTGGACGACTGATCGAAGAGGCTTTCTTGCCGGGCCCCCCCCGGAATCCCGTGCGCCGAAACGGCTTTGCCCCGGGAAGAGGCCGACTTCTCTTTGCAGCTCCAGGTCCGGTGGGGTTAAGGTTGGGCGGCGGTCGGGACGGGGATCCCGCGGGGTTCCAAAGCTTCCGACCCGCGCCGCGGCGAACCTTGAAAGAGGGCAGGGAGGGCGAGTGATGATTGGGCGCGTCATGGGCCATGCCTGCGGTCCAGGGCCTCACGGGCCGAAGCCCGGGGCTTTCCGGTCTTCCGGGCGGAGGCCGGAGATGCGACGGGTCGCCCCTCTTTTTCCGAGGCCTTTCCTCTTTCCCTTATGCCTCTTCCTGCTGGGGCTCGGATGCGTCTCAACGCGCCGGCCCCTCCCCGGGGGCGAGTGGACGAAGGGGAACCTGAAATCCGAGGTGAGGGTCCAGGTCTTCGATCCCTCCGGCCGGCCCGAGACCCCGAAGGTCCGGGTCGGTCCCGGCGGCGGTCGAATCGGGGCTCTGGCTGCCTCACCCTGGGCGGAGAAGATCCGGGCCGCTCGGGCTCCGGCGGCCGGGCAGCCGCCCGAGGGTCGCGGAAGCCCCGGGGCCGCCCCCGCGGGGACTCGCCAGGGGGAGGGGGAAGAGCCGCAGGATCAGGGGCCGGGAAGGGAGCAGCTCTTCGCCCGTTTCGGACAACGGATCTGGATCCTCCCCGACGGACGGGTGACGAAGCCCTACTACGTCAACCAGGAAACCGGCATCGTCCTGAACAAGCTCCTGGAACTCTCGGGCATCCGGAACGATGCGGAAAAGGGGGCTCCCGGCCAGCATTTCCTTTTCAAGAAGGATCCGAAGCGGTCGCCCAGTCTTCTCGACACCCTGCTCGGGGGCTACGAGATCGAGATCCACCTCCTGCCGAAGTTCGACGCGATTCTGACCCAGCGCATGACCTCCAAGGGTTTCACGGGCCAGATCCAGGGCGCCAAGCCGGCCGACTACAACGACCTCGTCCTCGTCACCGCCAAGCCCGACGGGCTCGAAGCCTTCGAGCAGACGATGCACCTCTTCTACGCCTCCGTCCCGCAGGTCCTGATCGAGGTCCAGGTCCTCGAGATCTCCCATGGGGACACCCTCGATATCGGGGTCGGTTCGATCGACAGCAAGACCCCGACGATCCGAACCCGAGGCAAGGGGTCCTTCATCCGTTCCCTGACCTCCAAGTTTCCGAACTCCAGCCTGTCGACCACCGGTTCGGCCGTGGGCCCCTCTTCCGAGGGGGTGCTCATCTTCGGGGGCATCCAGGATAACCTCGAACTGAACGCCCAACTGGAACTCCTACAGACGAGGGCCAAGGCGGACATCATCTCGAATCCGAAGATCGCCGTCCGCAACGGAGGGATGGCCGTCATCGAGACGAACACGGAGATTCCCTTCCCCCAGGCCCAGATCATCGGGAACAACACGAAGACTTCGATCTCCTTCAAGCGGGTCGGGGTCACTCTCGCGATCCGGCCGGTCGTGACCCCCGGGGACATGGTCCTCCTCCAGATCCAGGCGAGCGTCTCGGCGATCACCGGCTTCGCGAACACCGATCCGATCCCGACCCCCGAGATCTCGAACCGGACCGCGACGACCCATGTCTTCGTCCCGAACGGGAAATCGACCTCGATCGGGGGCTTGATGACGAAGAACAAGTTCGAGAACGTATCCCAGATCCCGATTCTCGGGGACATCCCGATTCTAGGATACCTGTTCCGGTCGACCTTCATCCAGAACAGCTATTCCGAGGTCGTCTTCTTCATCAAACCCCAGGTCATCTACGGCTTCGAGGGCATCGACACCGAGGAGGATTTCGGGGGCGGGGGTTTCTGATAGGTCGGGATGGACCGGGAAGATGGTGGAAACCCCGCCGTCGAAGGCTCTCCTTGGGGCTTCGGCGAGGACTCGGCCGGGATCGGAGAGCATGGGATCCGGAACGCGGATGAGGACCCATTTCGGGGAAGATCAGGGATTCGGGACGGACGCGCGGGCGCGCCCGCGGGAGACCTCGGGCATCGCCCTCGTCCTCGTGCTCCTGATCACGACCCTGCTCTATATCGTCGTCGCCGAACTCGTGACGCAGACCGAGTTCGACGGCATGACTGCCGACAACCAGGCCGTCTCCACGAAGATGGACTATGCCTTCGACCTCGCTCTCGCGAAGGTCCTGGAAGACCTGTCGGGCGACCTCGAGGGAGAG
>JALUUL010000084.1 GCA_027021385.1 Planctomycetota bacterium
GGGTCCGGAGGACTTGGAGGACTGCTCGAGGATCCCGTGCCTCCTCGAGGCTCTGCGTCTCGGGGAAGAGGCGGAGTACCTTGTTGCTTCGAGGAATCTCATGAGGGTTTTGGAAGCCTGGGAGGTTTGACTCCCGTCCGGATGCGGGTTCCGGTCGGGAAGGCCGGCGGCGATCCAGGAGGATTGAGACTCAGCCCGTCGTTTCCGACCGGGTACCTTCCAAGGCCTCGGCGAGCTTTCCCGAGATCGAGCGTTCCTTTGTGGGCCATCCGAGGATCACGTCCGCCATGGCCTTGAAGGCGAGCACGACTCCCCGTTTCGTCGGCTCGAGCAGGAGGATCGCGACCGTGATATTTCGACCGGATTCCTTGAGACGGAGACACCATTCTAGGCGCTTCTCCTGTCCCGGTCCGAGTTCGAGGAAGACGACTTTCCCTTCATGCGCCGCGGGATTTGGGACTTCCCCCTTCGGTCTTCGATCGAAGACGAGCCCGATCCTGCGGCAGCACTTCCTGAGGGCCTTCAGGACCGCGGGTTCTTGGGCGTAGATCGACATCTCACCCCGGATCGGGGCTTCTTCGATGTCCTCGAGATCCTCGAGATCGTCATCCTCGCCGTGGAAGCGGATCGGTTGGCCGTTCATGGCCTCCGCGGTGTCCAGGGGCATGAAGATGTATCCCGGCTCCTCGGGGAAGTCCGCGATCTTCACCCGGAAGGGGTATCCGATATGGGGGTCCTCGCCGAGAAAGCCCGAGACCCCCTCTTCGTATTTCTCCATTCCGGAGCTTCGGATGTTGATTTTCTTGTCGAGGCCGCCCCGCAGGGCTTCATCGAGAGCCGAAAAGAGGATGTTGCCGACCTCCCCGAAGGCCTCGTCGTCCTCGTTCTTCCATTCTCCCAAGTCCCTGGTGGAAGCGACGACTTCCTCGGGGTTCATCCGGATGAATCCGGAGAAGGTGAGGGCGGTCTTCCACTCGAACAGGATGTGGACCGTCCCCTCGAAATCCTTGTCGAATTCACCGTGGAGGCGGGCCCATCGCCCCCCCAGAAGGTCTCCGAGACCTTCCTCGTTGATCAGGTTCGGGCGGTCCGCGGTGAATGTGACATCCTTGTCGACGAGGGACCGGATGCTCTCCTCGATCGCCTTCAAGGCGGCCGCCATCAGGTCGGTGAGTCGGGAGTCGCTCTTTTCCGCGATCTGAAAGATTGCCTGACTCATGATCCTGCGAGGGGCCGGTGTGGCCCCGCATACGAAACTACGCTGCGGTGAACGAAACGGAACCGCGTCTCCGCGGTCCGGATCTCCCATGAAACTCCGGACGGAAGGGAGCCGCTCTCATACATCGAGAATCCTCCTTGAGGATCCTGAGGGGAACCGTTCAGATCGTCACACCTTCCTTGGTAAGGGCCTTCAGCTGATTCTTCAGACGCGACATGACGTTGCTGTGGATCTGGCAGACGCGGGATTCCGTCAGGCTCATGATGTCGCCGATTTCACGCATCGTGAGTCCCTCGTAGTAATACATGATGATGATCAGCCGCTCCTTCTTGGTCAGGTTGCGGGCGATCACCTCGAGAACGTCCTGTTGCTGCATGATCTGGACGGGATCCCGGCCCCGTTTGTCCTCGATGATCTCGACCTTCTCCATCTCGCTCCCGTCCTCCCCGTCATCGACCTTCTCCGAAAGGGAGAACATCGTCTTCGGGGATGCTTCCGCCTTGAGGACGCTCAACTCGTCCACGGTGATGTCGAGTTCCTTCGCGAGTTCGTAGTCGTTCGCCTCCCGGCCGTGGAGAGCCTCCAGCTTCCGGATCGCGCGATCCAGTTTCGTGGCCTTGAGGCGGACGAGCCGCGGGACCCAGTCCTGGCTCCTGAGTTCGTCGAGAATCGACCCGCGGATCCTCGTCGAGCAGTAGGTCTTGAACTTGATGCCCCTGGAGAGGTCGAAACCGCGGATCGCGTCGAAGAGCCCGAAGGTCCCCGCGCTGATCAGGTCGTCGAGTTCGATCGACTTGGGGAGGGTCTGGAGGAGGCGTTCGGCGATGTAGCGGACGAGAGGAAAGTGGTATTCGACGAGGATGTTGCGGAGGTTCTCGTCCCCCGTCTTCTTGAACATCTTCCAGATGCGATCGATGCGGTCCTGCTCTGCCTTCTTGCGTTGGGCCGGGGTCATTGCGCCGGTCGCCGTGCCGACCGGGATCGGGGAACCGGGGAGATCCTGGGCCCTGATCGCGGTCTTCTTGGGTGTAGAGCGCTTCTTCGGCCTCTGCGAAGCACTGTGCTTCCGGGAAGGCTTCCCCGCCGAGGTCTTCTTCTTGTTCTTCGACGCCGTTCGGCCGGAAGCGGCCTTCTTCCTCGTCGTTTTCTTTCCGATCTTCCCGGCGGTCTTCTTCACACCCTTCTTCGAGGAAGGCTTCCCTGCGGTCTTTCCGCTTTTCGTGACCCTTCCGGTCTTCTTCCCTCGAGCGGCGGCGCTTGCGGCCCTTTTCTTCGAGGAGCTTGCGGCTTTCCGGCGGCCCGAAGAAGCCCGGGACGAGGAGGGAGAGGTCTTACGAGAGGAACGCTTTGCGGCTGTCGCCATGAGTGCACCCGTCTTCGGAGGATAAGGAAGTGGAAACGTTCCCGTTCTTCGACGGATGCTTCCCGACTCCCCTCGGGGAGCGTGGGCGGCCCTGGATCCGGGCGGGATAGAGGAGGGGCGTTGAGCCTGGGAGTTCCGGGTCGATGGCAGGATCGTGTCCGCCCGCTCGAGGGACTCCGGTTCTTTCGTGGAGCGTCTCGTCCTCGACCGCCCCGATGCGGGCGGCGGCGGAGTCTCGTCCTTCGGCAACCTGGCGACCTGCTCGATCCCCGCCGCCGCGGGGGCGGGGAGGGAGGTGAGGCCCATGGCTTTGCGTCCCTACCTTCCGGTAGGTTTGCCCTTTCGGGAAGAATCCTGCCAAAGATCGGCCCGCCGGCGCCAGAGGAAGGAACGCACCGGCCGGGTATGATCGGCCGATTCGAGGCTCCCGTTCAGTCCTCGTGCAGGATTTCTACGGGGGATTCCGCCTGAAGAACGGCCCCTCGCGGCGGTCAGAACCGGATCAAGGACCTCAAGTCCTTCCCGTTCAGTTTGTTACGGCCATCCAGGAATTCCAGCTCGACGAGGACCAGGCAGGCGGGGACGACGGCCCCGATCCCCTCGAGGAGACGGATCGAGGCTTCCATCGTCCCCCCGGTGGCGAGGAGGTCGTCCACGATCAGGACCTTCTGCCCGGGGCTGACGGCATCCTGGTGGATCTCGATCGTGTCGGTCCCGTATTCCAGCACGTATTCGACCTTCGAGGTCTTCCAGGGGAGTTTTCCGGGCTTGCGGATGGGGACGAATCCGCAGCCGAGTTCCTTGGCGAGGGCCGTTCCGAAGATGAACCCCCTGGACTCGATCCCTGCGATCATGTCGAGGTCGAGATCCGCGACGGCCACCGCCATCTCGTGGATCGACATGCGAAGGGCCTTGGGGTCTCCGAGAAGGGGGGTGATGTCCTTGAAGACGATCCCCTCCTTGGGGAAATCGGGGACGTCGCGGATGTAGTCGGCGAGATTCATGGTTCCTCACATGCGCTCGGGGGCGGTGACGCCGAGTATACCGAGGGTCGAGACGAGTAGTACCCGCGCGGCCGCCACGAGGGCCAGGCGGGCCTCCCGGAGTTTCGGTTCGGCGGAAAGCACGTGATGATCCCGCAGGTAGGAGTGGATCGAACCGGCGATCCGGATCGAGAACTGCGTCAAGAGGGAGGGTTCGTTCTTGAGGACGGCCTTCTCCAGGACCGGCCGGAACTCGGACATGGCGAGAAGGACGTCGGCCGCGTCTTCCAGGAGGCCCCAGGAGATCCCGTCCACCCGGGGCCGCTCCTCGACCCCGGCCTTGCGCAAGATGCTGGCGAGGCGGGCGCCCGCGTACTGCACGTAGGGGCCGGTCTCCCCCTCGAAGCTCAACATCTCGTTCCAATCGAACTTGACGTCCTTGATCCTGGAGTTCTTCAGGTCATTGAAGATGATGGCCGAGACGCCGATCTGCTCGGCGATCCCGTCCTTGTCGTCCAGGTCGGGGTTCTTCTCCTCGATGATCTTCCTGATCCCGGCGACCGCCTGGTCGAGGACCTCGTCGAGGAAGATCGCATTCCCGCTCCTCGTCTTTCCCTTCTCCCATCTTCCCGTCTCCTCGTTGCGAAACAGGATCAATCCGAAGTCGACGTGTTCGACGCGTTCCGCCTGAGGCCAGCCGAGCCTCTCGAGGACCCGCTTCAACTGGCGGAAGTGGAGCTTCTGTTCGCTGCCGACGACATAGAGGGCGCGATCGAACCCGTAGGTCTCGCGGCGGTAGAAGAGGGCGGCGAGATCGCGGGTCGCGTAGATCGTCGTTCCGTCGCTCTTCCTCAGGATGCAGGGGGGGATCCCTTCGCCGGGGAATTCCACGACGAGGGCGCCGTCCGAGACGGTGGCGATCCCGGCCTCCCGGACCCTTTCGATGGCGGCCTCCATCTTGTCTTCATAGAAGCTCTCGCCCGTGACGGCCTCGAACTCGACGCCGAGACGACGGTACGGGCCCTGGAAGGCGCGCAGGCTGATCTCTCGAAGCTCGGTCCAGATTCTCCGTTCCTCGTTGTCCTCGCCGGATTCGAGCCTGCGGAAGGCCTCGGCGGCGCGTTTCCCGAGCTCGGGTCGATCCTTCTCCTCCTTTTGGTAACGGACGTAGATCTCGAACAGGTGGCGCATCGGGTTCTCGGCCAGTCGTTCCTCATCGCCCCATTCCTTCCAGGCGACGATGATCTTTCCGAACTGGCTGCCCCAGTCCCCAATGTGGTTGATGCCGTAGACGCGGTGCCCGGTGAACTTGTAGAGCCTCCGGAGGGCGGATCCGATGACGGTCGATCGGAGGTGTCCCAGGTGGAAGGGTTTAGCGATGTTCGGGGAGGAATAGTCGATGACGACGGTCTCTCCCCGTGCGGGCCAAGGACCGAAGGGAGGGCGGTCTTCGAGGACGGCCCGCACGACGGATTCCGCGAGCGCGGCGCGGTCCAGCCTC
>JALUUL010000085.1 GCA_027021385.1 Planctomycetota bacterium
AAGCTGAAGGGGCGAGCTTTCGGGTACCGCAATCTCGACCGATTCATCCATGCCATCTATTTCCACAAAGGAGGGTTGGACATGCTCCCCGTATCAGCCCGTCCCCACCGGAAACCCTGAAGAGCCCGCTTTTATAGAGTTCCCGGGCTTTTCCTGTTTCGTTGAGCTCGGATCGAGTGGTAACGTGATGGATCGATGGGTGGTGACTCCGTTTCTTCGTTATGGGGTAGAATTGTCGACAACGAATATTACGGTTCATGGAGTCAAGATATTCCCTGATGAATCCATGCTGGGGGCCACTGATTTCGGACACCAGCTCGATTGTCGAGTTAAAACTGTCTCTGGTCAGGGTGATTCCGTACAGCTGACCTTGTGGACTGCATTCCGAGGGCCTCAAGGGGATCCGATTGCTTGGCAGGGGAATGTTGCAATCTTGATTCCTGAGTACTCGAACTCTTGGGTTTTCGACAAGAGTGTTCATTCCTCCGCCGTGGGCGTTCAGGTATCGATCCCAAACGACCCCGATTTAGCAGGCGCGGTCATGTTGTGGCAATACATCCTGAGCTATGGGGGCGAGACTGCCTATTCGTCGGTGTTCGGTACGACGATTCAGGATTCCGGGACCGCGTCCAAGTCAGGTACGAGTTTCGGGACTGGGCTCTCAAAAGCCGACTATTTGAAGAAGATTAAGAGCCCGAGCACCGAACAGTACAAGAAGATCTTGGCTGCTGCATCCCGGAGTTCGAAGAGCTTCGGAATCGACCTGTCGAAGGACCCCAAGGCCAAAGCCAACGCATCGGCCCTCAAGAAAAGAATGATCGATTCCATTAAGAAATGATCTATTCGTCGCCCGGGAGGCGATCTGAGAGAGGTGCCTGCTCGTTGCGGGCTCGTCGGGTAGGGATGCGGCGGGCGGCGGGGCGGCCCGCCTGTCGTTTCACTTTGCGAGGAGGAGGAGCATCAGGGCCTTCTGGAGGTGGAGGCGGTTCTCGGCGTTCTGGTAGACCTTGGAGCGGGGGGATTCGATGACCTCGGTCGTGACCTCGTGGCCGCGGTGGGCGGGAAGGCAGTGGAGGAAGATCGCGTCCGAGCGGGCCTTCTTCATCAGGTCGTCGTCCACCCGGTAGGCCGCGAAGATCTCGGCCCGTTCCTCGGTCTCCTCCTCCTGGCCCATGCTGGCCCAGACATCCGTGTAGACCGCGTCGGCGCCGTCGACGGCCTCGGCCGGGTCCTCGAGGATCGAGATCTCCGCGCCGCTCTTCTCGGCGGTCCGCATCGCGTGGTTGACGACCTTGCTGTTGGGTTCGTAGCCCTCCGGGGAGGCGACGCGGATGTTCGTGCCGAGGCAGGCGGCCGCGTGGATCAGCGAGTGGCAGGTGTTGTTTCCGTCCCCGACGTAGGCGAGGGTCCGGCCTTCGACCGAGCCCCAGATCTCCTGCATCGTGAAGAAGTCCGTCAGACCCTGGCAGGGATGGAGGTAGTCGGTCAGGCCGTTGATGACGGGGATCTCGGCGTAGCCGGCGAGGTCGACGACCGTGCGATGGCGGTAGGTGCGGGCGACGATGCCGTGCATCCAGCGGCTCAGGTTGCGGGCGATGTCCTTCAGGGATTCGCGCTGGCCGAGGCGGACCTCCTGGTGGTCGAGGTAGATCGCGCTCCCTCCGAGATCCTGGATGCCGACGTCGAAGGTCACGCGGGTGCGGAGCGATTCCTTCTCGAAGAGGAGGGCGATCCGCTTGTCGCTCAGGAACTTCGGGGCGGTGTAGCGGTCGGCCTTGATCTCCGCCGCCGTGCGGAAGATCAGGGCGACGTCGTCGCGGGTGAGGTCCGCGATGCTGATCAGGTGGGAAACGCTCAAGTCTGTCTTCGGAGCTTCCATGGCGGGGGTTCTCGTTTCTTCAAGGATCGTCGGATCGGTGGAGGGTCGCGTCGGCGGCATCGAGCGCCCTGTCGAGGATGGACAGGGCCTCTTCCCGCTCGTCGTCGGTGAGGACATAGGGAGGGAGGAAGCGGAGCGCGGTCTCGGTTACGGCGTTGGCGAGGACGCCCTCCCCGAGGAGCGCGTCCAGGACGGGGGCGGCGGGGACCTCGAGTTCGAGGGCGAGCATGTAGCCGCGCCCGCGGACCTCCCGGGCGGAGGGGTGCCGTTCCGCGAGTTCCTCGAGGCCCTCGCGGAAGCGCGCGCCGCCCTCGGCGACCCGTTCCAGGAGGCCGTGATCGAGAAGTTCCTCCAGGAACACGAGCCCCCCCCGGCAGGCCATCGGGTTCCCGCCGAAGGTCGAGCCGTGGTCGCCCGGCCGGAGGACCTTGCCGACCTCGGCGCGGGCGATGACCGCGCCCAAGGGGAGGCCGCCCCCGATCGGCTTGGCGAGGGTCACGAGGTCGGGGACGACGCCCGCGGCCTCGGCCGCGAGGAAGCTGCCGGTGCGGCCCGCCCCGCACTGGATCTCGTCGTGGATCAGCAGGGTCCCGGTCTCGTCGCAGAGATCGCGGGCGGCTTGGAGATAGCCCTCCTCGAGGGGATGGACGCCCGATTCCCCCTGGATCGGTTCGAGGATCAGGGCCGCGGCGCGGCGGCCGCGGAGGGCGGCGGCGAGCGCGGCCTGGTCGTTCGGGGGCAGCCATTCGACCCCGTGGAGAAGGGGTTCGAAGGGTCGCCGGTAGGACTCCTTGGCCGTGATCGAGAGGGCGCCGAGGGAACGGCCGTGGAACCCGCCCTCGAGCGCGAGGAATCCGGGCCTGGGGTCGCCGAGATCGTGGTGATGGCAGCGGGCGATCTTGAGGGCGGTCTCGTTGGCCTCGGCTCCGGAGTTGCAGAAGAACACGAGGTCCAGACCGCTGGCCTCGGCCAGGCGGGTCGCGAGTTCGTCGCCCCAGGGGTGCCGGTAGAGGTTCGAGGCGTGGAGGAGGGCTCCGGCCTGATCCCGGAGGGCCTCGACGAGACGGGGATGGGCGTGCCCGAGGGCGTTCACCGCGATGCCGGACAGGAGATCGAGATAGGGCCGGCCGTCCTCGGTGAAGAGGCGGGCGCCCTCCCCGCGGACGAAGCGGAGCGGCAGGCGGCGGTAGCAGGGGATGAAGGGGTCGGGATTCATCGAAAGACCTCCGTGCCGGCTCCCGCGCAGGCGGCCTCCAGGGGGTCGCCGTCCGGGGCCCCGAGGATGCGGACCTCCGCCACGCCCCCCTCGAGGGCGACGCGGGCCGCGCGCAGCTTGGGGACCATGCCCCCGCGCACCGTTCCCGCGGCGATCAGGTCCTCGATCTTCTCCGCCCGGATCCGGGGGATAAGCGCCCCCGTCCCGTCCAGGACCCCCTCGACCTCGGTGACCAGGAGGAGGCGGGCGGCGCCCGCGGCCGCGGCCAGGGGGCCGGCGGCCTCGTCGGCGTTCACGTTCAGGAAGGGGGCCTCGGGCCCCTCCTCCCTTCCGGGGCCCACCGTGGCCAGGACCGGGCAGAGGTCGCGGGCGAGGAGGGCGCCGAGCGCCTCCCCGTCGCAGTCGCTCGGAGCGAGGCCGCCGACGTAGCCGAGATCGGCCCCGGGGAGGCTCTTTCGCCGCGGGCGGAAGAGGGACAGGTCGGCTCCGCAGAGTCCGAGGGCGGGGAGCCCCGCCTCGCAGAGGGAGGCGACGAGCCGCTTGTTCACCTCCCCCGCGAGAACGCGCATGCCAAGAAGGGCCGTCGTCTCGTCGGTGATCCGCAGCCCCTGGACCCTTCGTTCCTCGAGGCCCCGTTCCTTGGCCGCGCGGCCGAGCTGCGCGCCCCCGCCGTGGACGAGGGCGAAGCGCAGGCCCTCCTTCCAGCGCCGGGCGAGGGAGGCCGCGAGCCGCCGCCGCGGGCCCGGATCCTCGAGGAGGGCGCCGCCGAGCTTGAGGAAGACGAGTCCCGGGGAGGGTTTCACGTCCATCCCTCCAACCCGGGAAGGGGCCGGGGAAGGCCCTCGTCCTCCGGCAAACCGAAGACGGCGTTCGCGTTCTGGACGGCCTGTCCGGCCGCCCCCTTGACGAGGTTGTCGAGGACGGAAACGAGAACGACCCGGTCGCCGTGGGCTTCGACGGCGATCCGGCAGAGGTTCGTGCGGCGGACGTCCGCGAGGGAGGGCAGGATCCCCGGCGCGCAGATTTCGAGGAAGGGCTCCGTCTCGTAGCGGGTCTTCAGGGCCTCCCGGAGGTCGTCCGCGTTCCGGCCGGGGGCGGGCCGCAGGTGGATCGTCGCGAGGATCCCCCGGAAGACGGGGAGGAGGTGGGGGGTGAAGTAGATCCGGTCGCGGCCGAGAACCTGCCGGATCTCGGGTTCGTGACGGTGCGCGCCGACCGCGTAGGCCCGGAAGTCCTCCTGCACGGCCGCGAAGTGGGAGGCGGGGCCCGAGGTCTTGCCGGCCCCGCTCTGCCCGGACTTGCAGTCCGCGATCAGGTCGGACCCGGGATCGCACAACCCCTCGTCGAGGAGGGGGAGGAGCGGAAGGCAGACCGCGGTCACGTAGCAGCCCGGGTTCGCGACCAGGCGCGCCCCGGGGAGGTTCGGGCGGGCGTGCTCGGTCAGCCCGAGGACCGCCTCCTCGAGCAGTTCGGGGTGGGGGTGGGCGAATCCGTAATGCTCCGGATAGGCCCCGGGATCCCGCAGCCTGTGGGCGGCCGAGAGGTCGATGACGCAGCGCGCGCGCTCCAGGAGTTCGGGCGCGAGATCGGCCGCGACCTCGTGCGGCGCGCAGAGGAAGACGAGGTCGAGACCCTCGATCCGGGAGGGATCGAAGTCCTCGATCCGCGGTTCGCGCATTCTCCCGGGGCCGGAGGAGTCTCCGCGCGGACCCGCGGCCCGCGCGGAGAGAAGCGCCGCGACCTCGATCCCCGGGTGGGCGGCCAGGAGGCGGAGGCATTCCTTCCCGGTGAAGCCCCCGGCCCCGACGACCGCGGCCCGCAGCCTCCCGCTCACTTTCCGGCTCCGGGCTGCCAGTGTCGGGCAAGGCTGCGGGCCTTGCGCACGTCGGAGACCGCGACGAAGACCGTGTCGTCGCCCGCGATCGTGCCGACGACCCCCGGAACCTCGGCGAGATCGAGGGAGATGGCCGTCGGGGCCGCGAGCCCCGGCGGGGTCTTCAGCACGCAAAGGTTCCCGACCGCCTTCGCGAAGAGCACGTGGGGGAGGTCGGGTTTGGGATTCCGCTTCGCGCTTTTCGGCTTCTGGCCGGGCAGGGCGTAGCCCTTGGGGCCCTTGACGAGGCCGAGTTCGTGCACGTCCCTCGAGATCGTCGCTTGGTCGGCCTTGAAGCCCTTGCGGGCGAGGACCTTGCGGATCTCCGCCTGGCTGCGCACGGGGCCTCTGCGGCAGAGTTCGCGGATCAGAGTCTGTCGGAGTTCCTTGCTTCCGGGCATGTGCATAATTATGCGTCGGAAGCAAAAATATGCAAGCCCCTTCCGCCCGCGGAGCCGGGCTCCGCGATCCCCCCGTGGGGGGGCGTCATTCCCAGCGTTTCAGGAGGCGGCGGGCGAGGAAGGCCCCGGCGAAGTCGGGGTCGGCCAGGCCTTTGAGGATCTCCTTCCGGTATTCCTCGATCGCCTCCCCGTTCCTCCAGGCCTTCAGTTTCTCCTCCTCGATCAGGGTCGCGCGCAACTTCGCCTCCCGGGGGCTTTCCTTGTAGGCGGGCAGAGCCTTCACGGCCAGGAACTTCAGGAGACTCTCGACCCAGGCGACGGGAGTGTCGTCGCGGTCTTCGAGGAGCTGCAGCAAGAAGTAGGGATCGGAGATGACGTCGGTCTGCTTGGGTTTCCCCGTCTTCTCGTCGTTCTCGATGACCAGGAAACGATGCCCCAGGGCCCGTGTCAGGTCCTTGCGCAGTTTCTCGGGGGGGGCCTTCTCCCGGCGGAGAAGAAGGGTCAGGCAGGAAAGACTCTTCTTTTCGTCCTTCGAATCGGCATCTTCCTCTCCTTCGGGTTCGGGCCTCGGCTTCCCGAGGAGCTTCAGGGCTTCGCTCCTCTTGCCGAGTTCGGCGAGGAGGTCGGCGTGGGCGGCCAAGGCGCTCGGTTCCCCGGGGAAGCGTTTCACCGCCTCGCTCGAGGTTTCGAGGGCCTTCCCGGTCTTCCCGAGGAGGGCGCGGACCCGCGCGAGGAGGACCCTCCCCTCGAGGGGATGGTCCTCGAGAACCTGCGGGTCCTCGAGTTCGCGCAGGGCCTCCTCGAAACGATCCCTTCCGATCAGGAGCTGGCCGATGTCGAAGCGGAAGAAGGGGCGTAGACCCATCTTCCACTCGCGGAATCCCTCGAGCCTCGAGAGCGCCTTCCAGGCGTCCTCGTCCTCTCCCACGAGGCGGTAGAGCTGAAACAACCCGAAGGAGGCGTGGAAGGTCTTCGGCGGAAGCTTCCTCGCGGCGAGAAAGGATTCCTCGGCGAGATCGGCGGCCTCGGCGAACTCGTCGTCGTCCTCGGTCTCGGTCGCGATCCGGAGGTAGGCCATGCCCCGGTTGTCCAGGAGGAAGCGGGACTTGGGGAACCTCTTCAAGCCGGCCTCGGCCGCGCGGGCGCAGAGACGGGGCGGGCCGAGATCGAGCAGGCATTTCGAGACGGCGAGGTAGTGATTCTCGGTCCATGCCTTGGATCGATCCTCGAGGGCTGCGACGAGGGCCTCGATCTTCTTCAGGGGGCGGGGCTTACCGCCTAGGAGGCGGAGCAGGCGCTCCTTGAGGTCCACCACGCCGGGAACCTCGTCCTGGACGGTGTTGCGGGAATCCCGGGTCGGGACCCTCGTGTTCGGGGCGGGAATCCCCGGAAGGAGGCAAAGGCCCGCGAGCGCCGGGATCGCGAAACGGTTCCGAACCGTGAAGGGATTCTTCATGTTCGCGCTCCTCTCCGGTGCTTCGTTATCTCAGGCGTAGATCCCCCGCAGCCTGTGGACCTCCGCGACGCGTTCGACCGCGAGCATGTAGGCGGCGATCCTCGGGGTCACGTCATGGCGGTCGGCCATGCCGCAGACCTCCTGGAAACTCGTGACCATGATCTTCTCGAGCCGGCTGTTGACGTCTCGTTTGTCCCAGTAGAACCCGAGCCGGTTCTGAACCCACTCGAAGTAGCTGACCGTGACCCCGCCGGCGTTCGCGAGGATGTCGGGAACGACGAAGACGCCCTTCTCCTCGAGGATCGTGTCGGCGTTGGCGGTCGTCGGTCCGTTCGCGCCCTCGACGATGACCTTGGCCTTGACCTTGCCGGCGTTCTGGCTCGTGATCACGTTCTCGGTCGCGGCGGGGACGAGGACGTCCACGTCGAGTTCGATCAGCTCCTCGTTCGTGATCCGTTCCCCCTCGTCCAGGCCCTCGAGCAGGCCGTGGTTGTTATGGAGGTGGGCCCGCACGCGGGTCATGTCGAGACCCTTCGGGTCATAGATCCCGCCCTGGTAGTCGGAGATCGCGACGATCTTGATCCCGAGATGGGACAGGCTCTCGGCGGCGACGCTCCCGACGTTGCCGCATCCCTGCACGGCGGCGGTGCAAGCCTTCGCGTCGAGACCCTGGCGGTAGAGGGCTTCCCTGGTCGTCAGCCCGACGCCGTAACCCGTGGCCTGGATCCTCCCGTGGCTGCCGCCGAGCGGCAGGGGCTTGCCGGTCACGATCGGAAAGACCGCGTGGCGCATGTGCATGGAATAGGTGTCCATCATCCACGCCATGATCCTCGGGTTCGTGTTCATGTCCGGAGCCGGGACATCGCGGTCCGGGCCGATCAGGTCCATGATCATCGCGGTGTAGCGCCGGGTCAGACGCTCGAGTTCGGACATGCTGAGCTTGGCCGGATCGCAGACGACCCCGCCCTTCGCCCCCCCGAAGGGGACGTTGACGACCGCGCACTTCCAGGTCATCCAGGCCGCGAGAGCGCGGACCTCGTCCAGGTTCACGCTGAGCGCGAAACGCACCCCGCCCTTTCCCGGGCCTCGGACGATCGAGTGCTGGACCCGGTAGCCGGTGAAGACCTTGAGGCTTCCGTCGTCCATCTGGACGGGGATGGAGACCGTGATCTCCCGGTCGGGGACCTTCAGGATCTGGTAGAGCCCGGGGTCGAGACCCAGACGCTCGGCCGCCAGGTCGAAGCGGAAGAGCATGGCCTCGAAGGGGTTTTCCTCGTTTTGGATCGGAACGGGAGTCATGGTGCCTGGTCCATGCGGAGGCCCGCCTCTGCCGCGCGGCGGGAGGATCCTGGTTCGAGTGCGGTCGCCTGCGCTTGGTGCTTCGCGCGCCCCGTGTGGTTTCGAGAGGGGAGGGCGGCCCGCGCCGCCTTCCCGAAATGCTACCCCTGTGACAGCCGGCCCGCCTCAGGGTCCTTGAAGCCGCGATCGGGAATCCTCCGGCGGAACGTTCACGGTCTCCCTGGAAGGCGGCGTAATGTATCCCTCGGCCCGAAGCCCCTCAAGGGCCGCCGGATGCGACCGGAGTTCGAGAATGACGCAGGCCGGAAGGCCATGGACCTTTAGGATCGACCGGGAGGGATGGATCGTCCGCTCCACGACGCTCGGGGAACGGGTTCTCGCGGAGCTTGGGATCCGCGCGGCCGGAGAACTGTGCGATCGGCGTCATGGTCTTCTCGTCCGGGATCGGCCCCTTCGATGGACCGCGAGACTCGAGACCCGGGGGGCGGGGACCTGCTTCCTCAAGGCCTATCTCCCGGGAGCCGGGAGGGAGGGCCGGATCCATCCGAGGAAGGCGCCGGCGGAGGTCGAGTTCGAGGCCCTCCGGAGCGTCGCCGCCCTGGGCGTCGAGGTTCCGACTCCCCTCCTCGCGGCGTGGACGAATCGGGGGGGGAGAGGCGCCTCCTTCTGTCTTCTCGCCGCGATGCCGGGGGAGGGGAGTCTCGAGGACATGCTCTGCGGGGGAGGACACCGGGACGAACTCGAGCGATGGATCCTCGGCGAGGTCCCCCCCCTGCTCCGGCGGCTCCACGGAGCGGGCCTCGTGCACCGGGACCTCTATCCGGGACATCTCTGGCTGGTTCGGGGGCTCAAGGGGGCGCCCGGACTCATCGATCTCGCCCGGGTCCGCCGGCGGACCCGGAGGGCGTGGATCAAGGACCTCGCCTCCCTTCAGGCCGGGCTCACCCCCTACGTCGGGGAAGACCTGAGAGCGCGCCTGCTCGAGCGCCTCCTGCCCGCGGGGGCGGGGCGCGGCCTCCGGCGTGCGGTCGCGGCCAAGGCCGCGCGGATCCTGAGGCACGCCCCCCGCCACGATCCTCCGCTCGTGCCCCCGGATCGCCCCGGGGCCTCCTCGGTCTCCGGAGGCGGGGCGTGAGGCGGCGGGGCGCGGGAACGGCCGTCCTCTTCCTGCTCCTGGGGCTTCCCGGTCTCCCGGGAAGCGCTCCCTTCCAGGGGCTTTCCGAACTCCGGAGCCGGATCGAGAAGGAGCGCGGACTTCCGGCCGAGGAGAGGCGGGAGGCGATTCGGGCCCTCTGCGCCCGCGCGACCCGGGCGGCGCGCCGCCTCGCGCTCGAACTCGCGGCGCGCGAGGAGATCCCCGACCTCGAGGCTCTGCTGCTCGCGCACGCGGCCGGCCTGCCCGGGATCGAAGCGGAGATGCTTCGGGCCGTCGAGGAGGGGGAGACCTCCGCGATTCGGGACATCGGAGCCCGGTGGTTCGCCGAGAGGGACGGCGCGCGGGGGCTCGAGGTCCTCGCGGCCCTCCTCGAGGAGTCGTCCGACGGGCGGGTCCGCGTCGCCTGTCTCCGCGCTCTCGGCAGGGCTTCCGGGAAGGCCGAGGCCGCGATCCTGTTCCGGAAGCGGATCTCAGGCCTCTCCCCGTCGAACCGGCGTGAGGTGTTGCGGGGGCTCTCCGGGGTCGACACCGCGGTCGTCGCGGCCTTCCGGCGGGAGGCGCTCGAAGATCCCGACCCCAGACTCCGGGGGGAGGCGATCCTGCAGGCCGTGCTGCGGGGGGACGAGAAGGCCCGCCGCGCCGCGCGGAAGGAGGCTCGGGGGAAGGACCGTGCGCGCATGGCGCCGCAGCTCTTCGAGGCTCTCGCCCACCGGCCGGAGTCCGCGGATCTCGACCTCATGGCGGGTCTGCGGGCCCTCCGTGTTCCGCGTCAGGCCCTCGAGGAGGGCCGCGTCCTGGAGCGGCTCCGGCGCGAGCCCGTCGCGCGCGCCTGGGCCGAGGGGGCCGGCGCGGAATCCGGGCTCCTCGAGGCGCGCTGCTTCGCGCTGGCCCTGCTCGAGGGGCTCGAGGGCGGGGAAGCCGAGGCCGCGATCCTCCGCCTGGCCGCGGATCGCGAACCCTCGCTGCGGATCGAGGCCTACGGGGTTCTCGGGCGCCGGGGGATCCGGAGGGCCGTTCCGCTCCTCGAGCGAGCGCTCGACCGCGGAAGCGAGGCCGCGCGGGCCGCGGCGCTGGAGGCCCTCTTCGCGCTACGAGGCGGAGAGACCTCCTTCCTCGAGGGGAGACTGTTTCGGATCGCGAAGTCCGGTCCGGCCTCCCTCCGCCTCCTGGCCCTCGATCTCGCGGCCCGGACCCGGAACCGGGTCTTCCTCTCGCTCCTTCCCGACCTCTGTCGCGACCGGGACTGGAGGTTCCGGGCCGCCGGCGCGGCGCTGGCCGGGAAGATCCGGGACGCGTCGAGCATCCCCCTCCTGATCCGCGCCCTCGCGGGGGCCGAGGGGCGGCTCCGCGACGATTTCCGCCGCGCGCTGGCCTCCCTGACCCGTCTCTATTTCATGGACGTCGAGGGCTGGGAGCGCTGGTGGCGGGATGCCCGGGAGGATTTCGAACTCCCCCCGCCCCCTCCGCCCGGGAACGAGGGCGGGAGGCCGGAACCGGCCGGGGGAACGAAGGCCGTCTTCTACGGGCTCCCGGTGACGAGCACCCGCGTGGTGTTCTGTCTGGACGTCTCGGGGTCGATGGGGCGGCGCAGGGGGACCGGGGCGACGCGTTTCGAGATCGCGAAACGCGAACTCCGAAACGCGCTCGAGCGGGCTCCGGCGGAAAGCCGGGTCAACTTGATCTTCTTCGATCGGGAGGTCCGTCCCTTCGCGAAGAGCCTCCGGCCTCTCCGGCGTCGAGGCGTGCTCGAAAGGATGAAGGCCTTTCTCGCGAAGATCCGCCCGGTCGGGGGGACGAACCTCTTCGGAGCCCTCGAGACCGCCTTCGCAGATCCGGAGGTCGACACGATCTTCCTCCTGAGCGACGGGGAGCCGAGCGCCGGGAGGATCCTCGATCCCGAGACGATCGCGGCCGAGATCCGCCGGCGGAACCAAAGCCGCCGGATCGTTCTCCACTGCATCTCGATCGGTGGCGACGGCTCGCTGCTCCGCCGTCTCGCGAGGGAGAGCGGAGGCCGCTTCGTCCGGAGATGAGAGCCTTAGGAAGGGCTCAGACGAAGCCCTCGCCCATGCCCGGGGTCTCTTCCGCGCTCTCCTCGGGGGATTCCTTCTGGGTCCCTGTGCCGTCCTTCGAGGGGACTTCCGGAGGGGTCTCCCCGCCCCCGCCTTCCACCGGCGCCTCGTCCGAGGACGGAGCGCCTTCCGGTGTCTCGGGGGGCTTCGAAGGCTCGTCGGGGGTCTTGGCCTGCAGGAGGTCGGCGAGGGCGCCGAGGCTCTTGAGTTCGCCCTTGAAGCCGCGGTCTTCCTTGACGGCCTTGTCGAGGTCCTCGCTCTCGACCGTGTAGGACTTGCCGCGGGGGGGACGGTCCTGGGAGAAGCGGGCGCGGTCCCCCCCTCCGCCGCGGCGGAACCCCCTCTCCGTCCCTTCCCTGGCCTCGCGGCCCGCGGGGCGTCCCCGCCCGCCCGGCCGCCGGCCGTCCCTGCCGCCGCGCCGTTCGCGTTCAACATGCCGCGCCCCGCGGTTCCGTCCTCGTTCGACCTGCTCCCCGGAACCGGGCCGGACGACGACCGCGCCGGGCTTCCTCTTACCTTCCGCGAGGTCGCCGAGCGTCCTCGGGACCTTGCGGATCTCCCCACTGCGCATCGTCAACGAGAGCCTTCCGGCCGCGACGTCGACATCGAGGACCCGAACCCGGACGACCTGGCCGATCCGGACCAGCCGGTGCGGGTCTCGGGGTCCGTCCTCGCTCATCTCGGAGACGTGAAGGAGGCCTCCCGGAGGGACTCCGACGTCGACGAAGGCGCCGAAGTCCGTCATGCGGGTGACCCGGCCGACCAGGGCCTGGCCCATCTCGAGGTCCTCGAGCCGTCGCCGGTCCTTCGGGAAGTCGAGGATCTCGAATCGGGGGCGGGGATCGCGGAACGGACGGCGGATCTCGTCGAGGACCGCGCGGAACTCGCGTTCGGGGAGGTCCTCCTTCTCGAGCACCCGTTCGTCGAGGCGATCCAGGGTTTCCGGAGCCTGGAGGAGCTGACCGGTGCTGAGGCCCAGGCTGGCCGCGATGCGTTCGACGAGGTCGTAGCGGGACGGCGGGAGGCGGGTCGCGTCGAGCGGGTTCGTGCTCTGCGTGTATTTGAGGAAGGGTGCGGCCTGTTCGTAGGAACGCTCGTCCAGGACGCCCTGCGCGACGAGGGAAGCGAGGTCGGGCATGCCCTCCCCGCTGTTGCGCAGCTTTGCGATCTTCTGAGCCTTTTGGGGGTCCAGACCCGCAATCTTCGCAAGCACGTCGGTCCGGACGGTCCGGAGGTCGACGCCGACCTCGTGCAGGACCGATTCGCGGACGTCCTCAAGGAGGGTGCGGAACAGGCTCGGCCGGATCTCTTCCTGGCCGGGTCCGAGGGGGATCAAGTCGGGTTCGAGCCCGCACCATTCGGCGAGGGGATCCTGCGCCCGGCGCGCGAGGATCGCCGCCTTCCTCGTCCGGAGGTCATGGCGGTCGTGGGCGCGGTGAGCGAGCTGCGTCGCCCCGGCCTCTTCGATGGTCAGGATCTGTGGCCGGGTCTCGGCCTCGGCGAAGGCTTCCATCAGGAAGGCCTCAACCTCGCGGCAGCCCGGCCCGCCGCCGAGGGCAAGGACCGTGACCTCATGGCGGTTCGCGAGATCGAGGATCCGGCGGGTGGATTCTTCCTTCTGCTCGACCTTCAAGGGATGGAGGTTGCATCCCTCGAGGATCACGCCTCCTTCGTTGACCACGACCGCCCTCGTCGGCTTGCGGATCGCGGGGAGGACGCCGCAGACCTTGATCCGCCCGACCGGGGAGGCCATCAGGAAGTCGCGGTAGTGCCTTGCGAAGACGCGGATGCCCCCGCGGTCCGCGCGGTCCTTGACCTGCCGGTGCACGGCGCGCTCCAGCGGCCCCTTCAGCCGTTCGTGCCAGCATTCGCGGAGAACGGAATCGAAGAAGCTCCGCAGGGGATCGGCCGGATCCTCGAGTCCCTTGCAGAAGAGGCCGGTCAGGATGAAGTGCGCCTTTTCCTCCGGCATGCCGAAGTGGAGGTCGAAGTAGCCCTTTCGTGCGGCCTTCTGGAGGTTCAGGAAATCGCGCCAGTGCACCTGCCCCATCGGCCTCGTGAAGTCGGTGTAGCGCCGGAGTTCGCGGGGCGGGGTTTTGCCGCCTTTCGCGGCCCGGGCCCGGACCTCGCAGTGCGCGAGCAGGGCCTCGATCGCCGCGGAGTCCTGTGCGATCGTCTCGCGCAGGATCACGCGCGCGCCCGCGAGCGCGGTTTCCGCGTCGGGAACTCCCTTGCCCTCCCCGGCGAATTCGGCGGCGAGATCCGCCGGAGTCGCCCCTTCGGGGAGATCGCGGGCGAGAAGGCGCCGCGCCAGCGGGCCGAGTCCCCGCCGGATCGCCTCGACCGCGGGGCTCGGGGGGTCGCCGAGCATCGGAAGGAAGAGTTCGTCGAGGAGTTCGATGTCCCGGCACGCGAGGATCCGCGCGCAGAAGTCCTCGTCGAGCAGGTCCTTTTCTCGCGCACGTGCGAGAAGGACGCTCTTCCGTTCTTCGAGCATCCGCAGTTCGTTCAGGCGTTCGCGGATCTCGTACATCCGGCGTTCGGGCATGCCCCGAACCTCTTTCCGGAGGAAGCGCGAGATGTAGGGGATGCGCCAGCCGTCCTCCATCGCCTCGAGGAGGGCGAGAACGGCCTCGGGCGGAGAATCGAATTCGTGGAAGAGCCTCGAGGTGATGCGCTCGGTCGTCGTGGGGATCTCGATGGTCATGATCCTATCCGTGGACCGCGGGGAGCTTCGGTCGAGCAATCGAGTCGGGGCATCCGTAGGGCTCCATGCGGTCGCGGGTGGCGGGAACGGAAGCGGATGCTCCTCGAAGACCGATCGGCGCGCATCATAGCCGCCCCCCGAGAAGCAGGGAACCGCGCGGAGAACGGTGGGGTATGGAGCTTCGGGGCCCGGGGAGGCGAAGGAACGGGGAGGAGGCCGTCCTTGCCGTCCATCCGGACTTCGGGAAGGATCTCCGGATCCCGCCGCCGGGATCCTCGTTCCCTTGCAGGATCGAAGGGGAACGCGGAAGGGGCCGCCGGCCTTTCGGCGGAGGGGTGGACGGAACCGGTGGAGGGAGAGGAACGGCATGAAGAGCACGAGGTTTCCGGATCTCCGGCCCGAGAACTGGCGCAAGGTCCTCGTGCGGGCCCCGAACTGGTTGGGCGACGTGATCATGGCGACCCCGGCCTTCGCGCGGATCCGTTCCTGGGCGATCGGAGCCGAACTCGTCTGCGGCCTGCGCCCGGGCCATCGCCCGATCCTCGGCGGGAGCAAGTCCTTCGACCGGCTTCTGCCCCTTCCGGCGCGGAAGGGGCTTCGCGGCTTCCGTGCGGAGGTCCGGACCCTTCGGAAGGAGGGATTCGATGCGGTCGTCCTCTTTCCGAACTCCGTCTCCTCGGCCTTGAGCGCGACCTTCGCCGGAATCGGGGTCCGGGTCGGCTACACCCGGGGCCGGCGTCTGTGGATCACACACGGGCTGCGGGCGAAGACCCGGAAGCGCCGGCGGATCGGCGGCCGCGGGCCGCGCCGTGAACCGATTCCGATGATCGACTATTGGTTCGCCCTCCTCGACGCCCTGGGCATGCCCGAGGTCGAGCCAAAGCCGATCCTTCGCGTCACCGGGGAGGAGGAGGAAGCCGCGCGGGAGAAACTTGGGGAACTCGGCCTCGCCCCACGGGGAAGACTGCTGCTCCTGAATCCCGGCGCGGCCTTCGGCCCGACGAAACTCTGGTCGCCCGAGCGCTGGGCGGCTCTCGGTGCGGCCCTGGCCTCCGACCTCGGAGAGGGGGATCTCGTGCTGATCCTGACCGGCCCAGGGGAGGACCGGCTGGCCGAGGCCATCCTCCGGGACCTCCCGCCCGGTCTCCCGATCCGCGCCGCCCTCGACCCGCCGATTCCGCTCGGGCCGTTGAAGGCGGTCGTCCGTCGGGCCGAGCTGATGGTCACGACCGACTCGGGACCACGGCACATCGCCGTGGCCTTCGACGTCCCCCACGTCGTTCTCATGGGGCCGACGCACCCGGGCTACACGGCGAGGAACCTCGAGTTCGCGACCGTCCTGCGCAAGGAGGTGGACTGCGGACCCTGCCACCTGCAGACCTGTCCCCTCGATCATCGCTGCATGGAGGGACTCGAGACTGCGGAGGTCCTCGCCGCCTGCCGGGAGACCCTGACCCGGAGATCCCGGGCAGGGACCTGACGCGGACGGCCCGGACGCTATCCTGTTTCGTCCGCTCCCGACCCGAGGTCTCCCGAGAAATCGCTATGGAACCGACCCGCCGTCCGGCCCGGGGAACCGCTTTCGGGTTCCTGGTCCTGGCTCTGTCCCTCTGCGGTACCGACCTCTCCGCCCGGAGTCTACGGACCCCGGCCCCCCAGGGGCTCGAGGTGGCGGGAAAGCAGGGATTCGGCATCCCGAAGTCGAAGGGGGGGATTCTCGGCAAGGGGAAGAAGAAGGGAGGGCTCATCCTGCCCGGCGGGAAGAGGCGCACGACGGGGAAGAAGAGGGACGGAATCCTGGAGGGCGGAGGGCAGGGGGCGAAGGCCCTGGCCATGGCGCGGAGCGGAGGGATCGACGCCTTCCTTCAAGCTCTCGTCGAGACCCGCGCCCCGACCGTCGAGGAATGCGTCGCTCGCTACTCCCTGCTCTCGGAGAAGGACCGGCGGGATCTCGAGGTCAAGGCCTACCGCCTTCCGCCGAAGGGTGTAGCGCGCCTGGCCCGCCTGTGGGCGGCGCTTCCCGAACCTCGCGGCCTTCCCGTTCTCCATGCCCTCTTGCGCGGCCGGGACCTCGGAAGTTCGACCTCGACCGTCGTGCGCGCCCTCCTCGATTTGAGCGGACCTCGTGCTCGGGCCGCCGCCTTCTCGCTCCTGGAGAGCGACAGGAAGAGGGTCCGCGGGGCGGCGGAACTCCACCTCGCCGAAAGCCCGCGGGGTGAGGATCTCGAGCGGCTCACCGCCCTCTGCCGCCACAAGAGCAAGGGAACCCGCCTGGCGGCCCTCCGCCTCCTCGGCCGCTGGCTCCGTGAGGACCCGGACCTCGATCTCCGGCCCCTCGCGGCCCTCCTGAAGCACGGGGATCCCGCGATGCGCGCCCTCGCGGTCCGGATATTGGCCTCGATCGGGGTCCGGGCCGTCCCCGCCTTGAAGCCCTGGGTCGCGAAAGGACTTCGGACCGAGGCGTCCCGGTTGGCCGCCCTGCTCCTTTCCGAGTCGGAACTCCGAAGCGGCCAGGCCCTCCTTCCGGACGAGGTCCTTGCGGCGGGTCTCGAACTCCGAAGGGCCGGCAGACCCTTCGATCGGCAATTGGCCGCGATCCTCGCGGGGACCCGGCTCTTCCTGGATCCCGAGGTCTCCCTTCACGGCCGGGACGGGGGAGCGCAGGACCCGCGGCGGGTCTGCGAGGATCTCGTCCGGGCGGTCGAGGTCCGGAGCTTCTTCACGGAGATGCCGCTCTGCCATCGGATGATCGTCCTCAGACTCCGCCTGTTGAGCGGGGAGGATTTCGGAATCGACCACCTGCGCTGGAGCGCCTGGTGGAAGGAGACGAAGCACGGGTTCCTTCCGTTCCGGAAGGATGCGCCCGACGAGGGGCCTGCGCTGGACCGCAGCTTCCTCGTCTATCGGGAGAGCGGAAAGCCGCGTTTCGTCCTGATCGGACCGGAGACGGAGGAGTCGGCGGTTCCCGGGGCCCCGATCCGCTTCCGCCTGACTCGTTCCGCGATGGGAAAGCTGCGGCGGGATCTCGAACTCCGCGGCTTCCTGAACCTGGCCGCGCGCCTCGAGGAGACGGCCGATCTCCCCGAGACCGCGAAGATGGATTTCGTATGGGCCTCGGGCCGCTGCCGCGACGGGTTCACCGGGAAGGACTCGCTCAGGCTGCGCTCCCTGCTCGGCGTCTGCGAGGAGGTTCTCGAGCGGGAGGCCTGGCAGGACTTCGCTCCGCGGAACCTGTCGGCCTCCGCCCGGTTGCAGTGGTGGCGCCGGAACGAGGGCGACCTCGGGGGCCGTCTCGAGGATCCGCGCCGCCGGAGTCGCGTCCTGGATCTCTGCATCGACGCCTTCGGGAGCCTCGAGGGCGCGGCCCGCCGCCGGGCCCTCGGCCTTCTCCTCGAGGAGTCCAGGGATCCGGCGCGGCTTCTCGACACAGGGCGCGCGAAGCGGCTGCTCGAGGCGGCGACGAAGACCTCGATCCGGGGCGAGGACCTCGCCTCCCTGATGGAGGTCCTCGCGCAGACGGCCGAGCCCGGGATCTTCGCTTTCCTCCTGGACCTCCTCGACGCGAATCCCGAACTCGGGATCCGGGACCGCCTCGCGAGGCTCCTGGCCCTTTCCGACGAAAGGGGGATCGAGATCGCGCTCCGCCACTCGTCCGCCGCGATCCGCGCGGCGGCCGCGGCCGAGGCCGGACGCCTGCGGGGGCCGAGGATCCGCGAACTCCTGGTCGAGTCCTTGAAGGACGAGGACCCGGAAGTCCGCGCGCGGGCGGCGGAGAGCTGCGGGCGGCTCGGCGATCCGGCTGTATTGGAGCCCCTCTCCGCCCGTCTGGGGGACCGGGACGACCGGGTCCGACACGCGACGATGGTCGCCCTCGGGCGGCTCGGCGGGAAGGGGGTCTACGAGACCCTCTGGAAGGCCTCCTCGGAACGGAAGGCGGGAGACCAACTCTTCGCCGTCCGGGGCTTGAGTCTCCTCGACGATTCCAGGGTCGGAGAGGGTCTCTTGAGGATCGCGATCGCCCACTACCCCAAACCGGTCGGCCTCCAGGCCCTCCAGGGGCTGCGAGGACGGGGCGGGCCGGACCTGCGCCGGGCCCTGCGCAAGAGCCTCGACGGAGTGCGGGCCGGTCCCCTCCAGCGCGAACTCCTGATGCTCCTCGGTGAGATGCAGGATCCTTACGTCTTCCCGAGGATCCTCTCGTTCCTGGCCTCGGGGACCGCGACGCTGCGCGCCTGCCGGATTCTCGCCGACATCTCGGGAGTCGATCACTGCGACGCGAAGAACCGCGTCGAACGCTATCAGGCCTGGTGGAACGAGCACGCGAAGGACGGCCCTGCCCGCTGGTTCCTCGACGCCCTCGAGGCGGAAGGGTTCCGTACGGACCTGACGCCCGCGGTCCTCGCTCCGGGAGCGGGACTGCGCGTCGTCCGGGAGCTGGCCCGGGTCCTGGAGAAGGCGAGGAGCAAGAGCCTGCGGCGGATGGCCCTGCGCTGGCTCCGGGAGACCCTGTGGACCGACCTCGGCGGCCTCTCGCCCGAAGCGACTCTCGGAGAGCGGCAGGCCCTGGCCGAGCGCTACCTCGAGTTCGCCCGGAAGACCTTCGGCCCGAAGATCAAGTAGCAGACATGGTCCCGCCCGCGAAGGGAGGATTCCCGCTCGCCTGGATCCTGGCCCTCTCGGGGGTCTCGGGTCTCGTTCTCGCCTGCGTCCTCTTCTGGACGAGGGGGACGCAGACCCGCGTCGAGGCCCGCCTTCCCGAACTCCGACGCCTGGCGCGCGAGTTCGAACTTCCGCTCGACCTCCTGCTCGCGGCCTGCGTCACCGAGGCCTACGAGGACCGGGGGCGCGGCGACCGGGAGACGGCGGCCGCGCTCCGCGAGGCTTTCGAGGGGCGTGGGGGAAGCCCCGAGGAGGTCCTGCGGGCCTGGGCGGGGGAGGATGCGTGGAAGCGGCTCTTCTGCACCGACCTCTGGCGCCGGAACCTCGGGAGATGGCGGCGGCTCGCGGCCGGGGAGCGCTGAGGGACCGGCCGGTCCTCAGCGGCCGAGAGCCTTCGCGATCCTGTCGACGAAGGCCTGGTCGAAGATCTTGAAGAAGGCGTCCTCGTCCATCGCGGGCCATTCGACTTGGATCAGGTGTTTCGACCAGAGAAGGATCTGGAGGCTGAACCTCCGCTCCCCTTCCTTCTTGAAGATCGCTTTGTGGGATTCGTATTCGATGATCTCGCTGTTCTTGTCGAACTGCGCCATCTGGATGAAACCGGCGAACATCTTGATCAGCGGGCTGTTCGCCTGGATCGTGATCTTGCCGCGTTTTCCGCCGGGGCCTTCGTAGACCTGTTCGATACCGGCCAGGGATCCGAGTCCCATCGCCTGCAGGGCGAGGTCGTCCCCGTCCCTCTCCTTCTTCGCTTCCTTTTTCTTCCAGCCCTCGGGGGCGGGAGGCATCAGGGCGAGGAGGCTTTTTCGAAGGGAACGCATCGCGAGCACGCGGGCCCGGTCGAGGTGCTGGATACAGGCCCCGAAGCGGTTTTCGTTCCAGGCCTGCGTCGCGAGTCGCAGGCTCGTCGGGAAGTCCTTCGGGGTCGGTTTCTGCCTCCGCTTCTGGGAGAGGAGCGGGAGGGTGCAGAGCAGGGCGAGGGCGTAGACGGTCTTGCGTTTCATCGAGGACTCCGATCTCGGGCTGTTTCCCGTCAATGACCGATCCGGACCTCGAAGGCGAGGTCCCGGATCTTCTCCCCCCGGTAATGGAATCGTAGGCGGCCGGTGCCCTCGACGAGGTAGCGGATCTCCAGTTTGCCGTGGGAACCGAGGCCGCGCTCGATCGGGATTCTCCCAGGATCGAACCTTGGGGGAAAGAGCTTCGTGGCTGCGGGCCGGAAGGGGTCCCGGACCTCCCCTGCGGCGAGGACCCTGCAACCGTCGGCCCGAACCTCGAGGACATCAGGTCGGCCGATCCTCTTCGCGGCTGCCTGGGCGGTGCGGGTCGGGATCAGGCGCTCGTTCCGCAAGGTGACCGTCACGTAGAAGAGGTTCTCGTCCGCCTGTTCGACCTTCTTTCCGGTGCATACGACCTCGGGGAGTTCCTCCATGTGGTAGAGGACGAAGGACGCGTTCCGGTGGAGCATTTCCCGGATCAGGAAGCCCGGGGGGATCCTCCCAGAGTCCTTCGTCGAGCCCCCGATCTCGATCCTGCCGTAGGTCGGGTGGTCGAACTCCTTCCAGGGAACGAAATGTGCCCCGAAGGCTAGGCGATCCTCATATTCATCCAAGGTTTTACGGTCGACCTTCCCTTCGCTTTGCTTCCACCGTTCCCAGGTCCAGAGTTCATTCGTGAACGAGAGGATTCCGAGGCCGAGGTAGGTCCAGTCGATCTCCCCCCCGTGGACTCCGTACAGATCCCGCCAGAGGACCATGTAGCGGTAGAACGGGAGGAGGCTCTCGCCCTTCTTGCCGATCGCGTCGTAGACAGCGCGGTCGGGTCCCGGGTAGGGAAGGTTCTTGTCGCCGGGGCCCCGGAGGATCATTCCCCCGAAGTTGTGGAAGGACTGGACCCCGGCGATGTTGGGGTGGCGGAGCAGGAAGTCTCGCACCGCCCGGCTTTCCGGCAGGCCGAAGGGCAGAGGGCGAGCGCCCCATTGGAGCCAGGACGGCTGCCAGTCGCTTCCCCAGTCCCGGTTGGGGTCGTAGCCTCCGGGACCGTCTTCGTTGATCCGGCCGTCCCCGTCGTCGTCGATGCCCTCGATTCCGAGGAGGATCCAATCGCCTTTCTCGCCCGGCTTGCAGGGGATCATCCTCCTGGGGTCCTTGGGGTCGATCTTGTAGTTCCCCTCGCCCGGCGTTCTCTTCCGCATCCTGCAGAGATTGCCGTCACCGTCCAGGTCGTTCGGGCCGTCCTCGTCATAGCGCCCGTCCCCGTCGTTGTCGGTCGGGATCTGCCCGCCGCGGGAAGAGTGAGTGGTGTTGGCCTCGTCGAACCAGAAGGCCCTGCCGTCCGGGTTGATCGTCGGGAGCACGTAGAGCGTGCACCGTTCGAAGATCTTCCGGAGCTTCGGCGCGTTCTTCCGATGCTTCAAGAGGTACCAGGCCGTGTAGAGAGCGGCCTCCGCCCCCTGGATCTCGTTTCCGTGAATGTTCCCATCGACGTACATCGCGGGCTTGTCCTCCGCGCGCCCGGTCTCGGGGTCGTGGACAGTCAGCGCGAGGATCGCCCTTCCCTGAAAGGAGCGGCCGATCTCCTCGATCCGGACGTACTTCGGCCAGCGGCGCTGGATCGCGCGGGCGAGTTCGACCAGGTCGGGATAGTTGTAGAACCGGTCCCAGGGGAGGTTGTCGATCTCGCCGATTGCGGTCTTCCGTGGGGCCTCGGCCTGGGAGGGGAGTTCGGCGGCGGCGGCGGTCCAGGCGGCCGCGCAGAGGATCAGGGTCGCGGTCTTCACAGCCGCACCTCCTTCCGATCGTGCAGGATCCCTTCCTGGAGGATGCGCAGTTCGATCCTCGTGACGCCCTTCGTCGAAAGGATCCAGCGGAATCTCCGCATGGTTCCCTTCCCTCGCAATCCTTCGAGGAAGTTCCAGGGGCGGCCGATCAGGAGCTTCGGCCTGCGGTCGGCGGGGGTGAGGAGGCGCGGTTCGTCCCGATCGGGGTCCCGGATCCAGATCTCGACCCTCGGTTTGCGGGGATTACGGAGTCGCTTCCCCATCTCCGTCAGGGGGGGGAGGAAGCCTTCGTTGGCGACGAGGGCCTCGACTTCGACGACGCCCTTCGCGAGGGAGCGGACCTCGACCTTCGAAATTCGAGGCGCCGGAAGGCGGTCGATCAAGGCCGAGAGGAAGGCGGCCTGCGTGCGCGCAATGGTGGGGATTTCATCCTTAGGGAGGCGTTGTGCGGATCCGAGGACCAGGCCCCCGATCTCGACCTCCCCGAAGCCCGGGATGCGGAACGGTTTCCAGGGGAGCCACTCTCCCGCTTCACGGGCTTTCCGCTCGTCCGGTCCGGAGGTGGGACGGGAGGAGGGACGGGAAGCCTCTTTCGCAGTCCGGGGTTTCGTTTTCGGGGGTTTCCGGGTGGCCGGCGGATTCCTGGCGAGGGAGCGGTCCTTCCCGCCCTTCCCCTCTTCCCGCTCGATGCGGGCGAGTTCCGCCCCGACAAGGTCCGGGACCTCGGGCGGGGGGACGGGACCGAGACTCGTGGCGAGCGGCCAGCGTCCGAGCACGGCGTAGGCGGTCGCGTGGAAACGCCCCTCCCAGCGGTCCCTTCCCCCGGGACCGACCTTCGTGAGCTCCCGGTAGAGTTTCGCGCATTCCTTCAGGAACGGGAGGTCCTCCGGCAGGATCCCGGTCGGAGGGCGGCGTTCGCCCGCGTCGTTCCCGCGGGGATCCCCCCGGAGGTTGTCCTCCTCGCCGAAGACGAGGACGGCGGCGATCGCGGGGTTCGCGACGCAGAACTCTGCGAGGGCCCGGGCGCAGGGTTCGCTGCAGACGAAGGCTCCGGCGCCCCGGGAGTGTTCGGGGTAGAGATGCGGGAAGTTCCGCTGCGGGAGCACACCCCCCTTCGGGTCCTCGTTCCAGAGACCGTCCCCGTCGTCGTCCTTGCCTTCGGGCACGAGGAGGAAACGGCCCCTCTCGTTCTTCGAGGGATCGGCCTTCCTCATCCTGCCGGGGCGTTCGGGATCCTCGATCCATTCCCCTCCGGGATCGGGGATGCGCATCCAGGAGATCCTGCCGTCGCCGTTCAGGTCGTCGGGCGGATCCTCCCCCTCGCGCAGGTCCCGATCCTCGTCGAGCGGGGCGCCGTTGCCCGCGGTCGGCGGCGGCCCCTCGGCCGTCGCGGCGAGGCCGTCGGGGTTCGCGCAGGGGATGACGTAGAGGTCGGCTTTCGACAGGGCTTCGGCGGGACCTCCCTCCTTCGTGTCGAGGAAGGCCTCGATCACGCCCATCGCGACCTCGACGTCGTCGATCCGCCGGCCGTCGAGGCCCGCGACGACGAGGATCGAGGGGCGGGGATGGGCGTCCGCTACGGCACCGGCCCGCGTCAGTCGGAGCGCGACCAGGGGGCGGCCCTCGCGGCTCGTGCCGTAACGGAGGAGGAGGGCGTTCCCCTTCGAGGCGGCGAGGGCGCCGAGTCGCTTCCGGATGCGGGCGGGGAAGTCCGCGGGTTTTCCGTCCCCCTGGGCGGGATTCGAGGATGGGGGGGACCCAAGGGGGGGGGAGGACACCGCCGTCGCCGGGAAGGCGGTAAGGGCGGGGAGAAAGGCGAACAGCAGGGAGGGAAGGATCATGGGGGAGAGGTTGGACCGGTCTCCTCCCCCATGCAAGCCGGCCCGTGGAAAGCCGGGAAGTGTTTTCGTCGCATCCGAAGCAGGGCGGAAGTCTTCGAGGGGGAGCCGCTCCGATCCCCGTGGTCCTTCCCCGTCGCGGGAGGTAAGGGGGAACGCGCGGGCCCGGCCGGCGGGGTCAGAGCACGTTCCCGGTTTCCGGGTCGAAGCAGCGAATCCCTTCCGCCGGGAAGAGGAGGAGGGCCTCGTCCCCGGGTTTCCACCCCCCTTCGGGGTCCGCGACCCCGGTGAAGCCGTGTCCCGAGCAATCGAGGCGGACGAAGGTCTCATGACCCTGGGCCTCAAGATGGAGGACGACGCCGCGGAGCCGCGGCCGGGTCTCGTCGCAGGCCTCAGGTTTCCGGACCGCGAGTTCGCGGGGGCGGAGGCCGAGCAGGACGCGGGGGCGGGGAAGCCTGAGACCCGGGACGGCGCATCCCTCGACGAAGGTCCCTTCCGGCCGGATCTCGGCCTCGTGGAAGGACATCGGCGGGGATCCGATGAAGGCCCCGACGAATCGGTCGACCGGGCGGCGGTAGAGTTCGAGGGGCGGGGCGAACTGCCTGAGCCGGCCCTCGTCGAGGACCGCGATCCGGTCGCCGAGGGCCATCGCCTCGGACTGGTCGTGCGTGACATGGATCATCGTCGTCTCGGTTTCGCGGTGGAGTCTCGAGATCTCCTCCCGCAGTTCGATTCGGGTTTTCGCGTCGAGGTTGCTCAAGGGTTCGTCGAGGAGGAAGACGCGGGGTTCGCGGATCAGCGCCCTGCCGAGGGCGACGCGTTGTTGCTGGCCGCCGGAGAGTTCGCGGGGTCTCCGGTCGCAAAGTTCGAAGAGTCCGAGGCGCTCGGCCGTCGCCTCGGCACGCCGCCGGGCCTCCCTCTTTCCGACCCCCCGCATCCTCAAGGGGAAGGCCAGGTTGTCCCGCACGTTCATGTGGGGATAGAGGGCGTAGTTCTGGAAGACCATCGCGACGTCCCGGCGTCTCGGACTCCAGTCGTCGACCCTCTCCCCGTCGAATCGGACCTCGCCTCCGCTCGGAGCTTCGAGCCCCGCAAGGATCCGGAGCGTCGTGGACTTCCCGCAGCCCGAGGGACCGACGAGGACGACGAGTTCGCCGGATTCGATCGAGAGGTCGAGGTCCCGGACGGCCACGGTTCCCCCGGGGAAGACCTTGCGGAGCTTCAGAAGGTCGATGCGGGTCATGCGCGGCCGGACCTCTTCGATCTCCGGGATTCCCGATCCGAGGAGGAGATCGCCGCCCGCTGCGCAACCGCGGCCAGGAGCCGCGCCCCGCCCCCCGTGCTCCAGGGGGTCCGGCTCCGGAGCCAGATCCCCATGCCCTTCCCGACCGGGAACCCGCGATCCGGAGATCCGAGGAGGAACATGGAGACCAGGCGTCCGACGAGGGGCATGTGGGTGACGAGGCAGAGCGATTCCGCCTCGGGAAGAGCCCGGCAGAGGTCCAGGGGGTCGGTCCAGTGGACGAGCAGGTCTTCCTCCTCGAGCGGCGGGTGGCCGGGAAGGGCGTCCCGCAGGAGGGCGGCCGTCTCCCGCGCGCGGCGGTACGGGCTGCAGAGGAGGACCGTTCCCTCTGGGAACCAGGGCGCCCAGAAGCGAGCCGCGCGGGCGAAGCGGTCCCGGCCCTCCGGAGTCAAGGCGCGTTCGGGGTCGGGGAGGCCCGGGCGCGTCTCCTCGGCGGTTCCATGGCGGAAGAGGAAGAGGTCCGGCATCGTCGGTCAACCCTGTCCCCGGGAACGGAGCGCCGCCCCGCAGAGCTTGTAGAGGAGCCTCGCTCCGACGATCGCGTCGTAGGAGGCGTGGGGGCCGGCCCCTTCCTCCTCGTCCGGAGTTCCGACCTCGCAGAGGTCGAAGCCGAGGATCCTGCGGCCCGAGGCGGCGAGGCGCCGGAGCAGGAACACGGCCTGGTCGAACCCCAGTCCCCCGGGGACCGGAGTTCCGGTCCGCGGGCAGTAGGAGGGGTCGAGGCCGTCGATGTCGAAGCTGACCCAGACCCGTGGCCCAAGGGGGGCGAAGGCTCTTTCGAGGAGAGAAGAAAGACCGTGGCCCTCGCAGAGGGCTGTGTTCCAGTCGCTCCACTCTTCGACATGGATCCGGTCATCCTTTTCGCGGGCGATGCGGCGTTCGCTCCCGGAGCGGTCGCGGACGCCGACCTGGACAAGGCGTTCGAGATCCGGGCAGGTTTCCAGCGCGTTGAACATGACCGAGGCGTGGCTTTCCGCGAATCCTTCGTAGGCCGGTCGCAGATCCATGTGGGCGTCGATCTGCAGGACCGAGAACCTTCCCTCGGCCCCGAGGGCCTGCAGGGCTCCGAGGGCGCAGGAATGGTCCCCTCCGAGGATCGCGGGGACCACCCGCTCCCGGAGCCGTTCCGCCGTCCAGGACCGGACCGCGGCGGTGCGGGCCGCTCCGGCCTCGTCCACTTTCCGGCGCAGGGCCTCGATGTCGCCGGGGCTTCGTCCCCCCTCGAGGGAGACGAGGGCGGCTTCCCGGGCGGCCCGCGAAGCTTCCGCGCAGCCCTCGGGCGGAGGATCGAGCGCGAGACCGGCCTTCCAGACCGCTCCAAAGTCGGGGTCGTCGAGATCGACCTGGAGGCTCGCGCGCCGGACCGCCTCGGGCGCCCCCGCGGTCCCCGCTCCGTAGGAGCAGGTGGCCTCGAAGGGGACCGGCAGGATGCGGACGGCGGCTTTTTTGACGTCGAACGGAAGCCCGAAGATCCCCTCGCCGCTTCCCGGGCCGTCAGGGTCGAAGGTGGGGAGGTCCATCGGGGACGGATGCTATACTGCCTCGCTTCGAAATGCGCCCCATGGCTCTTCCGGGAGGCGGGGCTCGGGCGTGACCCCCCCCAGGAGCATCGAATGAGCCCAGTCCTCTTTCCCTTTCTCATCGCCCTCCTCCTTCCGGCCCTCGCCTCGGCCCAGGAGGGGCCCGCCTCGAAACCCTCGAGCCGTCCCGCTTCCCGGAAGGCCGGGAAACCCGGTCTCGTCGTTCAGCCAAGGTGGATCACGATCCCGAATCTCGGGCGCTTCCAGGTCAGCGGCGCGGCCTTCACGAAGAAAAACCTGCCGGTCTTCGATCCGGCCGAACTCGTGAAGAACATCGACAAACTGGCTGGGAAACCGATCCGGCTCCGGGGAACGGTCCACAAGACCTGCGCGAAGAAGGGCTGCTGGATGTGGGTCCGGAAGGGGGATGCGAAGATCTACGTCCGTTTCAAGGACTACGCGTTCTTCGTTCCGAAGAAAGGAGCGGAAGGCCGTCCCGTCTTTCTCGAGGGAGTCGCGAAGAAGACCAAGATGTCAGTCGAGATGGCCCGCCACCTTGCCGAGGACGCCGGGGACCACGAGGCGGCGAAGAAGATCACGAAACCGGTCGACATGATCCAGGTCACCGCGACCGCCGTCATGATCCAGGCCAAGAAGGCCCCGAAGACGAGGAAGGCCGGGGCGGATCCCGCGAGCCGGCCGGCCGGGAAGAGGCCCGCCGGAGGAGGGGCCCGGCGTTGATCCCTTGAAGGAAGAGAACAGAACGCATCGGAAGGGCGGGACCAAGAGGGGGGGGATGGCCGTCTTCGCGGGGTTTCTGACCCTTCTGGCCGCCGGCATCCTCCTGCCTTCGATCCTGGGGCGGGGGGAAGCCGCCGATCCGGATGGGGGGGAGGGGCCCGTTCTCGATGCGCCCTACGATCCGCGCGAGAGCCCGGAGGAATCCGGGGATGCGGTCCGGATACCAGTCAAACGAGTGAGGGCGGAGAACCCGGAGGATCCCCCCGGCGGACGGGTCGCTTCCCTCGTGTGCCGGGAGGTTCTAGGCGGGAGACGGATCGAGGGGGTGCGGGCCTTCGACATGGAGGCCGGGAAGAACGTCGGGACGAGCGACGCCCGGGGGGTCCTGGTCTTCCGCGGGGCCGAACCGGGCGCTCTCGTTCTCTGGGGGCCCGGGCTCTTCGCGCGTTTGATCCCCGCCTCGGGAAGGCGGGCGCTCCGCGTGGGGAAGCAGGTCGAGGTCGACCTGCTTCGGGATGTCTATTCCATTCCGATACGGGTCGAGACCGCCTTCCGCGGGGGGAAGCCCCCCGCGGAGGGACGGATCGAACTCGAGGTCCTGCCCCGCGGGGAGGCCCGTGAATCGCCCCGCTCCTTTCCGACGGCCGCGAGAGGGACGGGGCATCGCATTCCCTCCGAACTGCGGGAGGCCTGGGAACTCCATTCGATCCTGATCCCCCAGTGCGCGACCGGGGATCGCGCCTGGTTCGTCGGGGACGCCGCCCCCTTGACCCTTCCTCCCGGAGGCGGGGTGCTCGTGCTCCCGCACCGGGGGGAATACGAGATCCGGGCCCGCTTCGGGGAGGAGTGGATCGCTCAGGCTTCCTGCCGGGTCGGTCCGGGAGGAGACCGGGTCTGCCGCCTTCGCTTCCACAAGGGCGGGGTCCTCGACGTCCTCGTGCAGAGCGGGGAGGCCGAGCCGATCGAGGGGGCCCGGGTCCGTCTCGAATGGAAGGATACGAACGGGCCCCTGGTGCGGGAGGCCTTCACCGAGGAGGACGGCTTCGTGCGGTTCCGCGGGGTCCGGGAACGGGGGGTTCCGCTCATGACGGTGGCCGCCAAGGGGTACGCGCAGACCTCGAGGAAGGTCGAGATCGGGGGCCGGGAGGCCGTCGTCGTGCGACTCCGGGCCCTGCCGCGGCGCAATGCCAGGGCCATCGTCTGCGAGGCCGGGAGCCTGCGGCCCCTGGCTGGGGTGCGCCTGACCGTCGAGGGGATAAGGCGCAAGCAAGGGATCCAGAGCATGGAGGACGGTGTCCTCGTTTTCGAGATTCCGCTCGAGATGGTGGTTCTCCTGCGTCTGAGCCTTCCAGGCTATTTGCCGTACGTGGAGATCCTGCGGCCCCGGTGGGAACCACTTCCCGATCGGTTCCTCCTCGTGCCGGAGAATCGGGACCGTCAACTCGCCCTCGGTCTGATCGCCGTCGTCCGGGGGCGGATCCTCGGATCGGGGGGGACGCCGATATCCGGAGTTCCGATCGGTCTCGCGGTCTCCGGGGGAGGTCTCGAGCCCGCGGTTCCCGGAAAGCCGTTCCGTATCCAGGTGCGGGGCGCCCGACCCGAGGAGGTCCTCCGATCCGTCACGGATCGCGAGGGTCGATTCCTGCTGGTCAGCCGCCGCTTCGGCTCCGCCGTCCTCCACTGGGGGGAGCGTCGCCGCGAGCTGCGCCTCGAAGCCGGCCGGCTCCTCGTCCTGGAACTCGAGGCGGGGAGATGAGCGGGGGCTTCGCGATTCCGGACTCCGGAGACCGGGCGGTCCTTCTCTTGAGCGGCGGCCTGGATTCGGCGACCTGCCTCGCCCTGGCGAAGGCCAAGGGGCGCGCCGTCCATGCCCTCACCGTTTCCTACGGGCAGCGGCACGCGGCCGAACTCGCGGCCGCGCGCGCCCTGGCCGCGGACTACGAAGTCGAGGAGCACCGGATCGTAAGCGTTTCCCTGGATGCGATCGGGGGCTCGGCCTTGACCGGCGACCTCCCCGTTCCGAAGGCCGCGGATCCAGGTAGCGGGGGCATTCCCGCGACCTACGTTCCCGCGCGGAACACGATCTTCCTTGCCCTCGCTCTCGCCCATGCCGAGGTCGCGGGCGCCTCGGAGATCTGGTGCGGAGTCAACGCGGTCGACTATTCGGGGTATCCCGATTGCCGTCCGGAGTTCCTGCGCGCCTTCCAGGCCCTGGCGGGCCTCGCTACGAGGGTCGGGGTCGAGGGGGGGAGGGCCCCGCGTCTCGTCGCCCCCCTGCTCGAGATGAGCAAGAAGGAGATCGTCCTCGCCGCTCGGGATCTCGGCCTCGACCTCGGCAGGACGACGAGCTGCTACGATCCGGACGAGAGCGGGAGGGCCTGCGGATCCTGCGACGCCTGCCTCCTCCGCGCCCGGGGGTTTCGGGAGGCCGGCCTTCCCGATCCCACGCGCTACCGGCCGGGGATTCAGATCGAATCCAGGCCCTCGACGTAGAGGTCCGGGGGCCAGGCGGTCTTCGTGAGTCCGAGCCCGAGGATTCCGGTCCGCGCCTCCAGGATCCGGGGCGCGAGGATCCGTTCGAGTTCTCCGAAACCCGGAGGTAACAGGAGGTCGGTCGGCCGCCGCCGGCGATCGAGGATCTCGAGGACCAGACCGGCGAGTTCCCGGGGGGGACCGCCGATCTCGTGGATCGTGTCGGGGAAGTCGAGCCCCTTGCCCAGGACCGCGTAGGCCGAGGGGCCTCCGGTCGGACCGCGCACCAGGATCTCGCAGCGGGGGATCCGGAGGAAGGCCTCCCAAAGCCCCTCGTCGCGGCGGATCCTCGAGGGCTTGCTTGCATGGAGGGAGGCGAGCCCCGGCAGGTCGGCGGGGACGGCGGATCGGGATGCGGTGCGGCGGGAAGGGGTTCCGGCCTCGGAGGCGAGGGTCAGGATCCGTTCGGTCCCGACGGGTTCGAGTCCCAGCTTCGCGTAGAACTCGTGCTTTTCGGACCAGAGAAGGAGATGGGCGGCCCGCGATCGGCGGTGTTCCTCGAGGAGGGAGCGGAACAATCGGCGGCAGAGTCCTTTCCTTCTCGCCTCGGGGGCGACGACGACTGAACCGACCATCCAGAGGATCTCCGGGCCGGCAAGGGTGACCGCCTCGGTTTCGAGGACGGCCGCGTGGGCGAGGAGCCCGGCCTCATCGTGAAGGACGAAGGAGACGGCCTTCGCGGAGGGGGCGAAGACCGAGGGGTATTCACGGGCGAGAGGGCATTCGGCGGAGGGGCGGAGCCAGGCTTCCAGGCTCCGCATCCAGGCCTCGGGAAGGGTTCGGGAAGGAAGCCGCAGGAGGTTCGGCGCCGGGGAGAGTGAGGGTCCCATCGTGCTCCCGGATCAGGAGTCTCCGAGCGCCCGACGGAAGGCGGACTCGAGTTCCCGGGAGAGGTCCATGATCTTCCGGTGCGCCTCGCCCGCGTTTCCGAGGGCCTCCTCGAGGGAGCGTACCGGATCCTCGGCCGCCGGAAGAACCTCGCCGCCGAGCCGGAGCCGCTGGATCGTTTCGAGGAGGTCCTGGAATCCTCGTCCAGGGCCTTCCCCTTTCCAGTTCCCGGAGAGGGGAGGCGTTTCTCCGACTTTCGGGAGGGACGGGCTTCGGATTTCGAGGGGGTCGGTCATCGGCGTCTCCTACCTGAGGAAGTCCAACAGGGAGGTCGTGATGACCTTGGCCCCGACTGCGAGGGAGGCCTGGTAGGACGTGTCCCGCTGGGTCATCTTCAGGATGACCTCGGAGAGGTCGATGTCCTGGTCCCGGCTCAAGGACTCCTGCATCGAGAGTTCGAGGCGAGACATCCGACTCTCGGTAAGGTCGAGGTGAGCGCTGCGCGCGCCGAGATCACGGAGTCCTTCGAGAACGTGTTCGGTGACAGCCTCGATCTCCCCGATCAGGGAGGTCAGGCGCTTCTGCTGTTCGTCCACCGGAAGCCCCGCGTCGTTCTCGAGGAGATCCCGCAGGGCGATCAGGACGTTGAAGGGGTCGAAGGTCCCCCCGAAGGTCACGAGGTCCTTCCCGGTCTTGACGATTCCCGTCGAATCCACGTTCAGCACCTCGCCGGTATCCGCATGGACGAGTTGCTGGTTGGAGGAAGAGAAATCGATCGCCGTGTAGGACTGCCCGCCGTCCCAGCTCATCCTTCCCGTCGAGGTGAACGTCCCCGCGGCGGAACCACCCGTGTAGGTGCTCATGTTCAGGTAGACGACGCCGCCGTTCCCTGTCGGGATCTGGAGATCGGTGCTCGAGGAGTCGAAGACGACGGGGGGGCCGCCTCCGATCGAGATCGTGTTCATGCCTCCGGTCGTGATCGTGAAGCTCAGATTTCCCAGCGCGGTCGTGGAGGAGGATCCTGCGCTGATTCCCGAGGGAAGTCCGGAGAAGCCCGTGTGCTCGACGAGGAGGATGCGCTGGCCCTTCCCGCTGTCCGTTCCCGAGCCGGCCTTGGCTCCGGTCGATCCCGAGAAGGTCGTCTGGGTCCTCGAGTGCTTCATGAAGAGCGCCTTTCCCGAGGAGGTGATGGCGGTTTCGACGCCGGGGGCGACCTCGACGTTGACGCTGTCGTCGTTGCCCTTGTAGGAGACGGAGGTGCCGCCCTTCCCGTTCTTCAGCTCGAAGGGAAGGATCGAAGTGGCCGTACCGGCGAAGAGATAGCGGTCGCCGAGTCTGGAGTTCGCGAGACCGACCATCTGCTTGAGGAGCTGATCGGTCGAACTCGCGAGGGTTCTCCGGTCCGAGGCGCTCAGCGTCCCGTTCGCCCCCTGGACGGCGATCTTCCGGGCTTCGGCCATGATCTCGGAGGCGTCCAGGAAGGCTGAGGAGGCGGTGTTGAGCATGTCCTTGGCAAGCACCGCATTCTTCTGCAATCGTTGCACTCCGGCGATTTCGTTTGTTAGAGGGATGATCCTGAGGAAGGCCGAAGGATCGTCGGAGGGCCTGTTGACCCTGCGCCCCGTGCTCAACTGTTCGCGGTAGAGGTTCAGACGGACCGAGTTCCTCGTGATGTCCCGAATGGCGTTGTTCAGGAGGATGTTCTGGGTGATCCGGATATCCATCGCTACCTCCCCAGGTTGATTAGGGTCTGGGTCATCTCCGAAACGATGTTGATGAAGCGGGAGTTGGCCTCGAAGGACTGTTGGAAACGAACGAGATCGACCATCTCCTCGTCCAGGTTCACCCCGCTGACCGACTCGCGCTGGTTTTCCAGGAACTTGAGGAGACTGTCCTGGCTCTCAAGGAGGTCGGAAGCCTTCTTCGTCTCGAAGCCCACGTCACTAACGAGGTCTGCGTAGAAACCTTCGAGATCGTTGCCGTCCAGGGAAGTGAAGGCAGCTCCCCGGAGGGCGGAGATCTTCGCGAGGTTCTGACTGTCGCCCGCGGCCTGCGTGAGCCCGGCCGCGATGAGATCGGGATCGGTTTCGAGGCGTTCGGAGACGCCGATGTCCGAGGCTTTGGATCCGGTGAAGTAGATGTTCAGGCCCAGGGCAACCAGAACGTCGGATGTGTCCCCGTCGACCAAAGTCTCGAGTCCGAACTGGTCCCCGTTCGTCGCGGAGACGTCTCCGGGGCCGAAGGAGACCTTGACGCCGTCGGCGACCTCGAGTTCGTCCCCGTAGCTGTAACCCTTCCCGACCGAGAGACTCGCGATCTTGGTCCCCTGGTCGTTGTAGACCGCGATCTTGAGATCCTTCGTGATGCCGATCGTTCCGTCGCTTTCCGGAACGAAGCGGAAGTTTCCGTTCGAGTCGCCGCTGAAGGTCCCGGAGATCGAGACGGCCACGGTCCCGGAACGCCCTGTGGCGGTGAGGCCGGTCGGAATGCCGAGTCTGGCAATCGGGCCGTTGGTTCCGTCCGTGACGAGGAGGGAAGACGTGGATCCGGCGGAGTTCGTCTTGAAGGAGATGTTATCGCCGATCGCGACCGCCTCGAGGCTCAAGGAGGCGCTTTGGAACTTCTTGTTCAAGACATCCACGAGTTCGTCCGCTTCGACGGAGGACGGGACCTTGAAGTCCGTGGAGTTCAACGTGATCGTCGCCGGGCTCCCTCCATCCACGGTGACCGTGAAGGTTGCTGGAGTCGTGCTGAATTCGAAGGGACCGGACTTCGACCCGCCCAAGGTCGCCGAGGCGCTCCCGAAGGTTCCCTTCGAATTGGGAGCGGAATCCAGCCGGTTGCTGAAATCAAAACCGAATCCCTCGTCCGCCTGGATTCGAAGCCGGCCGGTCGGATCCACGGATGCGTTGAGGTTGGCGATCTTCGAGATCTGCGCGGCGAAATCCCCCAGGGTCGTTTCGTTCGGGCTGACAGTGATCCGGGTCCGTTCGATGTTTCCGGTCTTCAGGTCCGAGACGGCGATCCAAAGCTCGCCCTTCGAGACCTCGAAGGGGAATCCGCCGAAACCAAGGAGTTCGTCCGCAAAGTCCCCGTCCCCGTCCCCGTCCTTGATCGGGTTCTCGGAGACCAGGGATGTGAACGGCCCGGATTTCGGCATTCCGGTCGTATGGATACGGTTGACTTCGAGAGCGAGGTTGAAGGCGAGCTTGTCCAAGCTGGATGTGATCCCGGGCAGGACTTGCGACTCGCTCCTGATGAGGGCCGCGATCCTCCCTTGGGAGGGCCGGATCGTAGCCGAGGTTTCCCCGATGAAGATTCTCGTCCGGTTCGCGGCGTCCTTTCCGGCCTTGAGCGTCGAGGCGTTGCCTCCGGAGACGAGGAGATACCCTCCGGCGAGGATGTCCAAGCTTCCGTTCTTCCGCTCGACCGCCTGGGTGTCCATGAGTCGGGAGAGGTCCTTGATCACCGCTTCCCTCCGGTCTCGGAGGTCGTTGGCGGGGTTCCCGTTGGATTCGAGGGTGACGATCTTGTTGTTCAGGGAGGCGATCTCCTCCGCGTAGCGGTTCACGTCCTTCAAGAGCCCGCGCACTTCATCGATCGTGTCGCCGCCCAGGGCCTGGAACCTCTCCGCGAGGAGGTTGAAACCGCTCGTCAGGCTCTTCGAGGCCTGCAACATTCCCCCTCTGAGGGCTCGGCTCCCCGCGTCGCTTCGGAGCTTGTCGACGGAGGAGAAGTATTCGTTGAAGAGGCTCGTCATCCCGCCGGTTCCCGGTTCTCCGAAGATCCCCTCGATCTCGGAGAGCCTCCGGAAATCGGTGAATGCGGCTCCGAACAGGCCGTTCTGGGTCCGGATCCGGGCGTCCAGTCGGGAATCGAGGACACGATCGATCGTCTCGACCTGGACGCCGGTGCCGACATAGAGCCCCCTTCCGATGGTCACGGGGAGTGTGGACCCGAAGATCGCCCGTTGGCGGGTGTAACCGGGGGTGTTCGCGTTCGCGACGTTCTGGCCGGCGATCTGCATCGCCAACCTCGCGGCATTGAGTCCGCGAAGACCGATTCCGAATCCCAGTCCGAATGCCATCGTGATCCTCCTTCAGACCCTCGCATCCAGAAGAGAAGTTCCGTTCCTTGTCTTCCTGCCGTCGGGCCCGTACCCGACCTCCGCGTATTCTCCGGTTAGACTGCGAACCAGACCCTCCTGGCAGGACGCCGACCACTCGAGCAGGTCCCTCCCGACCCGGAGTTCCACCTCCAGTTCCTCGGCCGCTTCTTTGGCCCGCCGGGCCGCTCTCGAGAGCGGTCGAGCGAGTCCCGTCTCGAGCGCGGCCGCCAAGAGTGAAACCCTGGGATTCGAAAGTCCGATCCCGAGCCTGCGGCAGAGTTCCACGACGCATTCCCTCCGCCGGGCCTCGAGGTCGAGGCTCTCCGCCGCGCGTTCCTCGAGCCGGCTGTGGAGAGCTTCCAGCCCTCCGCCTCGAACCGAGAGGAAGTTCTCACGCTCCCCGCGGAGGTCCTTCGCCAACTTCCGTACGGCGATGGCCTGTTCCTCGAGGATTCCGGCCAGGGTCCGTACGAGATCACGGATCGTCATGTCATGGACGGTCATCGTTCCCTCCCCTCTCGTTCGAATCCGAATCGGATCGTTTTCGCGTTCCTGGCGGCCTCCCCGCCGGCCTCCTTCTTCTCGTCGGCCTCGACCTCCTCGGAGGGGATCCACCCCTTGGATTCCCAGTCCCTGAGGAGGACTTCCTTGAGTCCCGTCCCCTTCGAGTCCGCGAGACGTCCGGCGAGGAGGGAATCGTAGAGAGAGCTTTGGATTCCCGATCCAGGACCCTTTCCGAAGAGGCCTTCCCCGAAGGATTCCGCGTTCTTGCGCATCCTGTGGACGAGCATCTTGAGAAAGAGGGACTCGAGGCCCGAGGCGGCCTTCTCAGCTTCCGCGCGGGTGGGCCCCTTCCGGGTGCGGAGGATTCCGCTGTTCGGGGCTGCGGGGGACGGGCTGTGGGCCTTCACGATCATTTCACGACGAGTTCCGCGTGCAGGTATCCGGCTTCATGGAGCCTCTGGAGGACCGTGATCATCTTCTGACCGTCGATCCCGAGCGATTGGAGGGATTCGAGAAGGTCGCGCAGACTCCCTCCTCCCCCGATCTTCTTGGGCTTGTCGCCCTTGACGATGACGTCGATCGTCGTTCGGGTGACCTTTTCGGTCGTGCCCTCGCTGATGCCGGGCAGAGGCTGGCTCACGTATTCATCCTCGGTGACCTGGATCGTCAGGTCCGCGACCTGGACGATGCAGGGGCTGATCCGGACGTTCTCGCCAAGGATGATCGTTCCGGTCTTTTCATCGAGGACGACCCTCCCGGTGGGCGCGGGGGTGATCCGGATCTTGAAGATGTCCGCGACGACCCTGTTCAGCGCGTCCTCGTCCTTGGAGGACGGGTCCAGGCTGAGGGTGATCAGGTTCTTGTCGGTCATCTTCGCGAAGCCGATGTTCTTCGAGAGGAGATATTCGTTGATGGCCTGGACGGCCCGGCGGGTCGTCTCGAAGGAGTGTTTCCGGACCGTGAAGCAGAGTTCACCTCGTTCGTTGAGGATCTCGGGGTCGAGGTCCTCGACCGTCGGCTCGCAGATCCCCCCCGAGGGGATCGAGGCGACGGTCGGGTGGTTCCTCGTGACCTTCGCGTTCGAACCCTTGGCCTGGAAACCCCCGATGATCAACGGGCCGCCGGCGAGGGCGTAGACCTCGTTCCCGTAGGCGTCACGCAGTTCGGTCGTGAGCAGCGTTCCTCCGCGAAGCGAGGTCGCCTCCCCGATCGAGGAGACGAGCACGTCCAGGTTCGTGCCGTGATGGGCGAAAGGGGGGAGTTCGGCTTCCACGCGGACGAGGGCTATGTTCCCCGAGGCGACAGCGTCCGTGCGAACCCTCATTCCCCGCCTGGCCAGGTAGTTGACGAGAGCCTGGCGGGCGGCGACGGTTCCATCGCCTGTCCCCTTCAACCCTGTGACGATTCCGATCCCCTCCAGGCGGTTCTTTCGGACCCCCTGGATCTGGAGGATCTCGGCGAGCCTGAGGGAGGGTTCTCCCCCTTTGGCGGGGGCGGTCGCCGGAGGAGGCGGGTTCTTGCCGGCGGGGCGAAGGTCCTGGGAAGCGCCTGTTTCGACCTTGGGATTTTCCGAGAGGGTGGGCGAGGACCCCGGCCGCGGGGAGGGCGAAGGCGCCTGGCCCGTCAGGATCGGGCCCGTGAGCAGGAGGGCGAGGATCGGAAGGAATGTTCGCATGTTCACTCGGTCGCTCGGGGACGAATGGGGTTCAGAAAGGCCAGACCAGCCACCAGGCGGTTTCGATCAACTTCCCGATCGGGCCTCGCGAGTTAAACTCGGAGTTCTTTCCCTTCCCGATGATGGAGACCTTAGCCTCGGCGACCTGGCTCGACTCGATCGTGTTCTCGGCCGTGATGTCGACCTGGCGGATGACTCCGGAGAGCCGAAGGATCTTCTCTTCGTCGTCGACGAAGATTGCACGTTGGCCGCGGATGACGAGATTCCCGTTCGGCAGGACGTCCGCGACGGTCACCGCGACGCGTGCCTCGAAGGTCGTATCGCGTTCCTGTTTGGCCTTTCCTTCCTGGATCCTGTTCGACCGGATGTCTATGTCGGGGAGGATGCCCGCCTTGAAGGCGTTGGTTTTGATGTCGAAGGATTCGAGACTCGCTGCGAGCGAGGTCTTCGCATACCGGGCGGTCTTGTCCTCCTGGATGACATAGTGCTCTTCCTTGATCAGGATCGTCAGGATGTCCCCGATCGCCCGGGCGGTGTGGTCGGCGATCAGGTTGTGGACGCCTCCGGCCTTCCTCGCACGCGCGAAGAGGGACTGGGCCTGCGCCGTTCCCGCGATCCAACCCGCGGCCAGGAGGAAAAGGGCGGACATGAGTCGTTTGACGGAGAAGGGTTTCATCGAGTTCCTCCGAAGACCCTCCGTGCGGGGGGAGTGACCAGGACGATGCCGGTGCCGTAGACCCTGGCGAAAATCGGTGCGGGGCGGGCTCCGATACGGACCGGGATGACCTGATCCTTGGATCCGTCCCTCTGGGCGATGCCCTGAGTCGTGATACGGACCTTTCCCGAGATCGAGACGACGGTGACCTGGTCGCCCCGCCGGACGAGGGCCGGTCGGCTCAGGTCCGAGGGGGAGAGGATCGTTCCCGGTCGCAGATCCCGCGCGGCGACCAGACCCGAGACTTCCCCGGCGAAGCGGTAGGAGGGCTGAGCCCTCCCCGCGACGTCGATCCTTCTCGTCGTCAGGGAGTCGGGACCGACGGGATCGCCCTTCCGGATCGGCCGGACGACGACGAGGGCCTCCCGATACCGGTGGATCCGGAAGGAGACGGGAACCGAGGTCACGGTCTCTCCGTCGATCTTGACATCGACCCGGAAGAAGGCGGACGCGGTCTGGAGCCTGCCGGTCGGAAGTTGTGCGACGAGTTCGCTCGAACGACGTCCGGCCGGCACGATCGCCGGGGCGGGACGGGACAGCGGCTCCCAGGTCGCGTCCGTCTCCCCCTCGTCCCGCAGAAGTGCCCGAAGCGTGCTCTCGGCCGTGCGGAGGAGGACTTCGGGTTCGATCCGCTCCTGGATCGAGGAGACCTGGACCCTCTGTGCGCCGAAGATCGTGACCTTGTCCCGCCGAACCCCGTGCCGGACCAGAGCCTCCCGGATTTCCCGCGGTCCGATCCACCGCGCCCATCTGCCCCGGGGCGCGCGCCCGAGCCGGATATCGGCGAGGGTGTCCGCGAACTCCCTGTCACGAGTCTCGATCCTCGCGAGGTCCCCGAGAAGGATCTCGTGCCCGCGGATCCTCGCGTCGGAGCGGAGGGTCAAACGGACCTCCGGGGCGGAGGCCTGGGGGCGGTCCGCCTCCTTCGAATCCTTCTGGACGGGTAGGAAGAAGATTCCGGATAGGATCACCGTTGCCGGAAAGATCATCGGTCACCTCACGATGTTCGTGGTTTGGCTGAGCATCTGGTCGCTGGAGCGGATCGCGCGGCTGTTAACCTCGTAGGCCCGCTGCGCGACGATGAGGTTGACCAGTTCGCTGACCACCTCGACGTTTGAACGTTCGAGGAAGCCCTGCTGGAGTTCTCCGGTCCCCTGCGTCCCGGGATCAGTGATCAGTGGGGATCCGGAGGCCTCGGTGGCTCTCAGGAGGTTGCCGCCGAGGGAGAGGAGTCCGGAAGGGTTGACGAAGCGGGCAAGTTGGAGCTTGCCCAAGGGGGTCGACTTGTCGGTGCTGGAGGCCTGGACGACCTCGACCTGACCATCCCGGCCGATACTGATCTGGATCGTGTCGGCGGGGATCTGGATGTCCGGGATGAGGCGGAGCCCGTCGACGGTCACGAGCCGCCGATCCCTGTCGACCTGGAAGTGTCCGTCCCTCGTGTAGGCGATGGATCCGTCCGGCACCTGAACCTGGAAGAACCCGTCTCCCTTGATTGCGACATCGAGTTTCCGGTTCGTTCCCTCGAGGTTTCCAGACTCGAAGTTCATTGTCGTGCCCGAGATCTTGACGCCCGAGCCGAGCTGGATGCCGACGGGATTCGGGGTTCCGTTCGCCGTGTCGATGCCCGGCGACTTGAGGGTCACGTAGAGAAGATCCTGGAAGGTAGGTTGGATCTTCTTGAAGCCGGCGGTGTTGACGTTCGCGAGATTGTTGGAAATCGCGTCGACGTAGGTCTGCTGGGCCTTCATGCCCGTGGCTGCGGTATACAGGCTCTTGATCACGGTCGTTCTCCGTTGCGTTTTCCCGTGTCCGTGAAGGAAGGAAGCACCTGTGGGTCACCCGCTAGCCGCGTGCCAACTGGTTCAATTGGTCGTTGACCTGCTCGATCATGCTCAGGGCGCGGGCCACAGTCTCGAAGTGGCGCTGGACGGAGATCATTCCGACCAGCTCCTGGAGGCTGTTGACGTTGCTGTTCTCCAGATTGCGTTGCTGAATCAGAGAGAAGCGGTCGATCTCGGGAGTCCCGGAGGCTGCGGTCGGAAGGAACAGCCCGGCCCCCAGAGGGAAGAGCTTCCCCTTGTCTTCGAATCTCCAGAGTCCGATCGTCCCCGCCTGCGTCCCCGATGACTCGTCAGTGATCTCGCCTCGGCTCGAGATCCTCGGCGTGGAACCCGGAGGAAGTGTGACAGGGCGGAGGGAAGAATCGAGAACTTCGAATCCGCCCTGGGTGATGAGACGCCCGTTCGGGTCGACCGTCAGAGTGCCGACACGGGTGAACAAGTTCGTAGTGTCGTTGCCGGGGTTCCGGACCCTGAGGAAACCCTCCCCCTGGATCGCGATATGGAGAGGGTTGTTCGTGAAGCGGATGTCCCCCTGCGAGAGATCCCCGTATTCGCGGAATCTCGGAATCGGCAAAGTCTCGCCTCTGGCCTTGTCGAACTGGATCGCGAAGGGTTCGAAGGCCCCGACACGTCTCTTGAAGGCCGTCGAGGAGAGGTTGGCCAGGTTGTTCGAGATCGAATTCTGCTTCTTGATGAGGGCCTGGAGGCTGGATGCGAGACTCAATTGGGCGGTGTCCATCTTGGGGCGGCCTCCGGATCAACGGACGATGTTGAGCATTTCCGCGAGCACTTGGTCCGTAGTCGTGATGACGCGGGCATTCGCCTGGAATCCACGCTGCGCCTCGATCAGGCGCACGAACTCCTCGGCGATGTCAACGTTCGAGTTCTCGAGGGCCCCCGAGACGATGACGCCGGCTCCGGCGTTTCCCGCCGTCGTGAGGATCGCGTTGTCGGAGTTCGGCGATTCGAGGAACAGGGTGTCCCCGATCCGGTTCAACCCCCCTTCGTTCGGAAACAATGCGATCCGAAGGGTCGAGATGTTGCTGTTTTGGCCGTTGGAGTAGAAGCCCTGCAGCTCACCCGATTCGTTGAAAGCGACGTTCAGGAGAGTGCCGGCCGCGTAGCCGTCCTGGTCCGTCGCGGCGGCCGTCGCCTTGTCTCCGAGCATGCTGAGTCCATCGAAGGAGGAAGACGTGCCGAAATCGAGCTGGACGGATTGTGTCGTCGGGATTCCGTTGAACTGGAACGAGATGCTGGAGTCCGTGCCCGTTACGACGTTGAAGGAACCATCCGCGTTGAATCGGATCTCGTTGACGGTCGCATCCACGATTGTTCCTTCCGATGCGTCCATCTCCGTCTTGAGATGCCAGACCTTCTGGTCCGAGCTGTCACGGGTGAAGGTCATCGTGACGGGATGCGCCCGGCCCAGGCTGTCGTAGACGTCGATCGAGGTCGTCACCGTGTCCGGGCCGGTCCCGTCCGTCGTGACCTTGAAGGAGGTGTAGTTCGTCTTGGTCTTCGACGTGCCGTCGGCGATGAAGAGGGAGAGGCTCGCCTCTCCCTGCGTGTTCGAGGTCAAGGTAATCGTGCCGTCCGATGCGATCGCCGCGGTGGCGCCGGTCGCCGCTCCGCTGCTGTAGAGCGAGTTGATGAAGGTCACCAGGTCGCCGAGGGTCGTGCCGTCGTTCGAGGACCCGTAGGTGAACGTTCCGGCGACCTTGTTCCCCTGAGGATCCGTCCCCGAGATCTGGATCGTGTCTCCCGAGTTGTAGTCGGTGTTGTTGATCGTCAGGAGGTTCAGATCCGTCGTACTCTTGGCAGCCGACTGGGTTCCCGATGCGAGGACCGTGTCCAGGCCGAGGAACGAGAGGGTCGTCGTGTCGTTTCCGTGGTCGAACTTGATCGAGGCGTCCTTTCCGACCTTGTCCGTGGCGAACCGGAAGACGCCTCCGGATTCAGTGACGCTGATCCCGTTCGTCTGCCCCTCGATCCCCGAGATGAATTCCGCGAAGGTGACGCTGGCGAGGCTTCCACCGAAGTTCGCATCGTTGAAGGTGACTGTCTGCGGCGAGCCCCCGTTGACCGTGATCTTGATCGTCTTGTTGTTCAAGGACGAGAGATCCATCGGAGAGGAGAAGGTCTTGGTGCTCGTCTTCGCGGCGGCGGTTCCCTCGTAGTAGGGGGATGAGGAGGAGACGACCTCGGCCAGGGGGCCCGTGACCTTCGCGGGGAGCGAACCCTCGAAGGAGATCGAACTCGTCAAGTTGGCCGGAAGGGTTCCGGTCAGAGGGACCTGGATGTTGTTCCCGTCGGAACTCACGACCTGCATGCCGGTCCTCAGATCTACGAGGTTCCGGTTCGAATCGACGCCGAAGGCGCCGACCCTCGTGTAGTAGTTCGAAACGCCGTCGGTCAGGACGAAGAAGCCCCGACCCTTCATCGCCACGTCCAGGGGCCGGCCGGTGTTCAGGAAGGTGCCCTGGTTCGTGTTCGGGTCGATCGAACTCACCTGGGCGCCGAGCCCCACCTGCTTGGGGTTGATGCCTCCGCGGAGTCCGCTGGGGCCCTGGCCGGGCGAGATCGTCGAGGAGAGAAGATCGGAGAATGTCACCCGTGACCCCCAGAAGCCGGGGGTGTTCGCGTTCGCCAGGTTGTTACCGATGACGTCGATGAACTTCTGCTGCGCGCGCATTCCGGACAGGCCGGTGAACAGTGAGGTGCTGACCATTTCTTCTCTTCTTCCTGTAGATTCTCGATGGCTTGGTGATGGGGATGCGAGGGGATGCCTACTTGGAGCTTCCGCCGGACTTCTTCGGGGTCCGGCCCGCGAGGATCGCGACGACGCTGGCGAGGGGGTGGTCCTTGCCCTGGATCCGCAGCATGATCTCGCCCTGCTCGTTCACGGAGACGGACTCGACCACGCCCTTCTTGCGGGTTCCTTTCTCGCCGTCGATGAACTCGACCTGCTTCCCGATCATCGAGGCGCCCTGGCTGAGCCCGTTCATGCGGGCCAGGGCCCCCTGGAACTGGAGGAGGTTCAGGAGATTGTCGTTCAGCTCCTTCTGCTGCTCCATCGAGGAGAGCTGGCTCATCTGGGTCATCATGCTCCCGTTGTCCACCGGATCGAGCGGGGACTGGGCCCGGAGCTGGGTGATCAGGAGCTTGAGGAAGGGGTTTTCGGCGTATTTGGTCCGCTTCGTCGCGAAGATGTTGGCTCCGCCCGAAGCTCCTCCGATGCCCGTCGTTTCCATGGTCGATTCCTGTTTTCAGACGATGAGGTCGATGCCGCTGTCGGAGAATGCGACGAAGCGGATCTTCTCCCGCGGCGGGAGCAGGTCCGCACGTCGCGTGCCGTTCGAGGCGTCGAGGCGGGATCCCGGATGTCTGCGTTCGAAGTCCCGGGCCTCCTCGTTCCCCGTCTTCCGGTCCTGAGTCGAGATCTCGAGGTCCGCGATCTCGAGACCCTGGATCCGGAGCATCCGGGAAAGATCCTCGGTCGAGGTCCGAAGGAGGTCCGCGACGCTCCTCTTCTCCGCCCCGATCCTGAGTCTCAGGCGTCTTCCCTCGAGCTGGAGCTGGAGGCTGAGTCTTCCGAGGGCGGGGGGGTCGAGGAGGAGGTGCATTTCACCTCCCTCGCGGGAGAGGGCGAGAGCGATCCTGCGGATGATCGAATCCCGGTGTTCCTGGAGGGAGGGATGTTCGAGTCCCCGGCTGCGGGCGGGCGGGGGAGGGGGAGCGGCGCGGGGCGCGGCGGAGGGGCTCCTGCGGGGAGCCTGGGAGATCCCCGTGGATGCCGCGGGGGCCGCGGTCCTGACCTGGGGGGCGGCGGAAACCGAGGGCGCGGCGACCTTCGCCCCGGCCCCCGGAGGCGAATCGAGGGGCGGTTGGAGTCCCGGAAGGGGCGTGGAGCGGATCGATCCGGGGCGTTCGGGCGGAATCTCCGAGGCCGGAGCGCGGAGCCTGCTCCCGGACCCTTCGGATCCTTTGGGGGGGACTTCCCCGGGGGAGAGCGGCGGGGAGGCCTTTTCATCCGTCGGAAGGGATTCGGCCGGGAGGGTCGGATTCCCCGCCTTCTCCCCTCCCTTCGAGGCGCGGGATCTCGGTGCGGGCTCGAGGGGCGGGGGGGAAGCCGGACCGGGGACCGCTTCGGGTCCGTCCTCCTCCACCCGTCTTCCTCCCGGATCTCCGGAGGGCGTCTCCCTCCTCGGACGGGCGGCTTCCTTGAGGGTCCGCGGGAATCCTCCGGCCGTGGGCTTCCCGATGACCGGAAGGTCGTCGATCGCGATCTCGAGTCGTCCGAACGGGGTCATCTGCATCATGGGGGCCTCCGGAGCCGGATTCACAGATTCCGTGCCAGATCGAGGGAAGGGGTATGCGGGGCGGATGGAGCGGTGGGCCCTTGGGAATCGGAAGGCCGTTCCGGAAGCCCTTTCCCCGGGACGGGGGATCCGGAAAGACCTACCGGGTCCCTGCTCCGGTGGGGTCGCTCCGCGGTTCGGGAGGGAGGGGTTTGCCGGAGAGAGTCCGGTCGCATCGGGGGCTCGGGACCCGAGGAGGACGGGGAGGCGTTCCGGGACGGGTGCCGGGATTTTCGACGTTTCTCCCCCCTTCTGTTCAAGGTTCCGGACGGGAGGCCGAAGATCAAGGTGGCGCTTCCCTCGAGGAGGTGCGGGAGTAACGAAGATGCAGATAGGACGCACACCGATCGACAAGAGCCGCGAGAACCGGGAGGGCCGTCCGGTCGAACTCCCCCGCCCGGGGTTCACCCCGCCGGCGAAGGATGTCCCGGAATCTTTCCTTGTTCCCAGGGATGGGGTGGAGATCTCCGGGGACGGAGCCGCCCGGAACCGATTCGTCGACACGATGGTCCGCCGCCTGCGGGAGATGGATCGGGAAGGTCCCGACGCCGAGCGTCTAGAGGCCGTGGCAGAGCGGCTGGATTCCGGGCAACTGAACCGTCCGGAGGTGGTCCGGGAGGCCGCGAAGCGGCTTCTCGAACGCGGCCTCCTCTGATCCCGCGAGAGGGGGTTCAGCGGAGCGTCCCCGAGAGACGGTGCAGGACGTAGCGGGCGTAGGCCCGCGGGCTCAGTTCGAGGAACTCGTAGCCGTGCAGGTCCTGCGTCGGAGCGAGGACACGTTCGTAGTAGTCCCGCAGGTCCAGTCGGATGTTCATCGCGGAGGCGTCGTAAGTCGCATCCGCGGCCCATAGGACGGCTCCGGTGTGGACGGATACGAGTTCGGACTGGATCCCCATGATCGGAGGTCTGTAGGGTCGCCAGGAGATGATCCGGACCAGGAGGAGCCCGTCCACCTGGTAGCGCCGGCCGAGTTCGACGAGTTTCTTGGTGGAGAGTCGGCCCTTGATGGCGGTCGGGACGAGGACCTTCCAGTCCTCGGATTCCTCCGGGAGGCCGAGGACCTGGAACCGCCCGACCGAGGAGAGTTCGCCGAGGAGGATCCTCGTGAAGTCCCTCCTAAGGCGGGGGCTCAAGCTCTCGCCCGTTACCGGGAGAACGAGCACCCGGCGGATCGTCCGGAGACTCCGTTTCCCTGCCTTCCAGTTGTTGACGGGAACGGGGCGGGGTTCGGGGGCGAAGAGGAGGGTGCAGGAGGAGAGACCGAGGGCGAGGGCCGCGACGAAGGCTCCCTTTCCTCCTCCTCGGACCCTTGGGTTCATTTCAAACTCCCGGGGGTCGCGTAGGCTTTCGCGGTATCGGCGTCCACCGATCCCGTCCGAGCGAGTTGCTCGGCGAGTTCCCGTTCGGCCGCCGCTATCTTGAGGAGTAGGACTTCCTGTTCGAGCTTGGCCTTGGCGATAGAGAGGTTGAGGATCCGGGCTTCCCGGTCCCGCACCTTCGTCGCGGCCTCGGCCGCCCGCGCCTCGGCGGCGATCCTCCCCGCGTGTTCCCGTTCCTTCTCCTTCTCCACCTTTGCCAGGCGCAGCTCGATCGACCGTTTGGCTTCCTGGAGCTTCTTCAAGCGGTTCTCGAGGGCCATCCTCGCTTCCTTCTCCCGTTGGAGATCACCCAGGAGAGAAGCGGTTCCGGGCCCCAGGTCGTTGCCGAGTGTCGGACCCTCCGCCAGGTAGGTTCCCGGGGGTGTCCCCTCCTGCGCGGTTTCCGCCCCGCCGGGCGAGGCGATCGTCCGGAGTCCCTTGCAGGAAACCGGAACGCAGAGGAAGAGGACGAAGGGAAGGGTGAGGCGGAACGCCGTGTCGGAGCGGACGGTCATCTCAAACCTCCTCGATCCGGGCCGTGTCCCCTTCCCCGCCCTCTTCCCCGTAGAGGCAGAGGACGGTCAGTTCCTGACCGCAACCGCACCGGATCTCGAGCCTGGCGATCCTGTCTCCTTCGAGGATCGGCTCGACGGCGATCCGGTGGCCGGCGGGATCCTTCCCCCCGACGACGAGAGGCGCTCCGGCGAGGCGGACCGAGGCCGCTCGGAGCCTGGGCGAGGGGGAAGGGGGATCTGGAGGGGGTTGGACCTTCACGAGGGACCTATCGTCAGGCCCACAGATCCACCTTGAGTTCCTTGTCATCGGAAGTTCCGGGCTCCACGCCCCCCTCGGGCATCGGGAGGAGGGGGCGCCTACTCTCCTCTCCGGAATCCTCCCCGGAGCCGCGTTCCTCCTTCAGTTCCTTCTCGAAGGCCTCCTTCCCCCCGCCGTCCCCCCGGCGCTTCTGGATCCTGTTCAGCATCCTCGCAATCCGGGAAACCTCCATGGCCTCCTCCGTTCGGTTCAGGGACTCCCTTCGATCTGCAGGCGCAGGACGGTCATCGCCTTCGACAGGATCTGGCTCACTCTGGACTCGGTGACCCCGAGAAGGCTTCCGATCTCCCGCAGTCTGAGACCTTCATAGTGGTAGAGCACGATCACCTGCCGCTGTTGTTCCGGAAGACCGGCGATCGCGCTCTCGAGCCTCCGGATTCTCTCCTCGGTTTCGACTCTCGCCTCGGGGGACGGCGCTTCGGAGGCCGGTTCCTTGCGGAGGCCCTCGGTTCCCTCCTGGGCGTCGTCGAAGGAGAGGACCTGGGCGAGGTGCATCGCCGACCATTGCCGGTCGACCTCCTCGGGAGCGAGGTCCAGGGCTTCGGCGAGTTCGGTGTTCGTGGGTTGCCGTCCGAGTTCGTTGCAGAGCCGTCCGCATTCCAGTTCGAGCCGCTTGAGGCGTTCCCGCGTCGTGCGCGACAGAGGGTCCTGGCGGCGGATCTCGTCGAGCACAGCCCCTCGGACGGCCGTGTAGGCGTAGGTCTTGAAGCTCGCTCCCTTCCCCGGATCGTAGCTCTCGGCGGCGTGGATCAGGCCCAGGACCCCTGCGCTGAAGAGGTCCTCCCGCTCGAGGAGGAAGGGAAGCCGATTGCCGATGCGTCCGACGATGTGATGTACGAGAGGAAGGTATTTCTCGACGAGACGGTCCCTTTCCTCGCGGTTCCTGACCTCTTTCGCGAGAGCCTTCATTCGTCACCCTCCCGGCGCTTCCACTCAGCCTGCGCGAGGGCGGAGAGCAGCGCGTCGGCGAGAGGGAAGAAGAGGAACTTCCCGGTGATTCCGGCGATGAGGGAGGCAAGGATCCCCCGGAGCAATGCCGTGGGCCAGGTTGCCCCCACGTACAGTGAGCAGAGGTAGACGACCGGGAAGGCCAGCGCGGCCAGATAGGTCGCGGCGGCCTTGGCGAGTCGGCGGGTTCCGGCGTATGGCGTCATCGGGAGTCGTGACCGGTCGGGAGAGGACCATGTCCGTCTCCGATGTCATCGGACGAATAGGGTCCCGGGCTGAAGAGGAGGGTGGGCTCGCGGAGCCCGGTTCCGGTTCAATCGAGGCAGGCCGAGGTGACGCGATCGCGGGGGCGGGTCTTCAACGCCCCGAGGGCGTTGGCGCAGAGAGCCGACAGGTTCCGGGCCAGTTCCGGAACGGGTTCCTTCCGGAGGCAGAAGGGGTGCTGGTTCCGGATCGAACGCCGGACTTCGGGAGAATCCGGGAACCATCCGAGGAAGTCGGGTTCGGCGCCGAGAAAGCGCCTGGAGACCTTGCCGAGGCGTGTGGCGGTCAGAAGGGCTTCTTCACGGTTCCGGACCCGGTTGACGACGAGGCCGGTTCGGATCCCCGGGCGAAGCCCTTCCGCGACCTTCAGGAGAGCGTAGGCGTCGGTGACCGAGGCCGGGTCGGGCTGGGTCACGAGGAGGTTCAGGTCGGCGAGGTCAAGAGCGCCCCGGACCCAAGGGCCGATCCCCGCTCCGGTGTCGAGCACGATGAGGTCGAGGTCCCTGGATACGGGGGCGAGCTTCTCGAGGATCCGGGAAGGAGCGAGGGGCTCGTGGAGAAGGGCGATTCGATCTTCCTCCCGGAGGTCGCGGGGCGTTCCTCCGGGGACGATCCTCAGGCCGTGGGGGCCGATCAGGACCGCCTCCTCCGGCTCGACCTTGCCGGAGAACACGTCCAGGACGGAGAAGGCCGGGCGCAACCTCAGGTGGACGTCGACGTTGGCGAGACCCGGATCCAGGTCGACGAGCAGGCACCGCCTACCGGTCCGGGCGATCTCGAGGGAGAGATTGACGCTGAGGAGGGTCTTGCCGACTCCGCCCTTGCCGCTCGTTACGGCCAGAACCGGAGGGCGGGGGGAAACCGCACGCCGATCGAGTTCCATGCGGCGGAGGGTCGCGGCCTGGTCGGGACGTGGGATCCGCATCATGCGCGCTCCATCGGGAGAAGAGTCCGTGCGAGATCGGCCGGACGGGCGCGCCGGATGTCCTCGGGGACACGTTGGCCGTCGGTCACGAAGCTCAAGGGGAGGTCCTGTTCGATCATGAGGGAGACGGCTTCGCCGGGGTTCTCGGTCTCGTCCCACTTGGTCAGAAGGAAGGCGTCGGGCCGGAAGACCCCGAAGGCTCGGATGGTCTTCAAGAGATCCCTCCGCTTTCCGGTGCAGGGAAGGCAGAGATGCACGTCGATCGGCAGATTCTTGAACCAGTTCCGGAGGGCCTGCAGGGAGACCGCGTCCTTCGGACTCCGGCCCGTCGTGTCGATATAGACCCGATCGGAGGAGTGAGCTTCCTTCAGGGCTTCCCTGAGGTCCGCGGGCGAGAAGACGACGCGGAACGAGGCTCCGCACATGTCGGCGAAGGCTTTCAACTGATCGACCGCCGCGATCCGGAAGGTGTCGGTCGTCAGGATCGCGACCCGTTCCCCCCGTTCATGGACGGCCCGCGCCGCCAGTTTCGCGAGCGTCGTCGTCTTCCCGACCCCTGTGGGGCCGACCATGGCCATGACCTTCCCCTCGGGCCGGTTCCGCTCCTTGAGCAGGCCGCCGAGGATTTTCCGCAGGACGCCGGGCAGGGAGGGATCGCCCTTTTCGCAGAGGAAGGGGTCCAGGCCCCGGATTGCCTCGAGAAGCACGCCGACAACGCGGTCGGACAGTCCGCGGTCCAACAGGTGTTCTCCGAGAGGACGGAAACCCTCGGGCCACGCGCGGGTCGACGCGGGCCGGATCCTCGATCTCCCGTCGTTTCCGGAAGGGGGGGAGGAGGGACTTTCCCTGCGCACCAGGAGCATGGCTTTGCCGTTCCGGAAACCGGACTCGATGATCAAGGCATCCCTGCCGATCTCCTTTTCGACCCTCGCCAGGGCCTCCGCCATCGTCCGTCCTGTGATGCGTCTCAGGATCATGCGGCCGCCTCCTCGAGTCGAATGCGTGAACAGACGTCGACGTTCGCGACATGGGCGATTTCCTGGTAACTCAGGACCGAGGCTCCGGGAACGGCGCCGATCACGGCTTCCGCGAGGAAGGGGCGGAGCGCGGCGCGGGTCACGAGGATCGGCGCCCTCCCCTCGCGGACGAGGCCCGCGAGGACCTCGGCGGTCTGCTCGACGAAGCGTCCAATCGCACCCTCGGCGAGGATTCCCTGCCCCTTGCCCTGGCCGGTCATCGCGGTCAGGAGGGCGTTCTCGAGTTCGGCGTCGATCGTCGCGACCTTCAGGTCCCTTCCGGAGCCGAGCAGAGGCTCGACGATTGTCCTGGAAAGCCTGAGGCGCACGGCTTCGACGAGGTGGCGGGAGTCCTTGCTCTCCTCCGCCGCGTCGCCGACGGCCTCGAGGATCGTCGCGAGATCCCGGATCGGGACCTGTTCCTTCAGGAGGAGACCCAGGATCCTCTGGACCTGGGAGAGGCTCAGGATCTTCGGCACGGTTTCCTCGACGATCGTCGGATGCGATTGTTTGAGGTTGTCGAGGAGGGCCTGGACGTCTTCCCGGTTCAGGATCTCGTGAGCCTGCTTCTTGATGATCTCACTCAAGTGCGTGATCAGGACCGAGGGGGCGTCGATGACCGTGTAGCCCAAGACCTCGGCCTTCTCCTTCCGGGTCTCGGGGATCCACTTCGCGGGAAGCCCGAAGGCGGGCTCGACGGCCTCGAATCCCTCGATCTCAGGGATCCCTCCGGAGGGATCGATGACGAGATACTGGCCGACCCTCAATTCCCCGGAAGCGATCTCGCTTCCCCCGAGGAGGATCTTGTATTCGTTCGGGTCGATCTGGACCTCGTCCTTGACCCGGATCGGAGGGATGACAATGCCGTGGGTCCCGGCGAATTGGCGGCGCATCGAAGCGATGTTCTCGAGGAGCCCCCCGTGCCTGCCGGGATCGACGATCGGAATCAGCCGGTACCCGATACGGATGCCCAGGCGATCGACCTTCAGGAGTTCCTGGATCCTCTGCTCCTCGTCGGGTTCGGAGGAAGCTGCTTCCTCGGCGCTCTCGCGTTCCCGCTCCCGTTCCTCCTCCTTGCGGGTGCGGGAAGAGAGGAGGAGCAGGGACCCTCCGAGGATCAGGAACGGGGTCAGCGGGAGGCCGGGAACGATGCCGAGGCCGCAGAGGACGAGTCCGGCCGTTCGGAGGCTCCCCTCCCGCCCGATGAGCTGGCCCGCGATCTCTCCGCCCAGGTCTTCCTTCGAGGCGGCCTTCGTGACGAGGATGCCCGAGGCGACCGAGACGATCAGGCTCGGGATCTGGGAGACGAGCCCGTCGCCGACGGTCAGGATCGTGTAGGTCTGGAGCGCCTGACCGATCTCGAGTCCCCTCATCAGGGTCCCGATGAGGATCCCCCCGAGGATGTTGATCGCCGTGATGATCAGGCCTGCGATTGCGTCTCCACGGATGAACTTGCCGGCGCCGTCCATGGCTCCGTAGAACTCGCTCTCCCTCGCAATTTCCGCCCGGCGCTCCTTCGCCTCCTCGTTTGTCAGGATGCCGGCGTTCAAGTCCGCGTCGATGGCCATCTGTTTGCCCGGCATCGCGTCCAGGGTGAACCTTGCGGCCACTTCCGCGATCCGGTTCTGCCCCTTCGTGATGACGACGAACTGGATGACGATCAGGATCAGGAAGACGACGGTTCCGATGACGTAGTTCCCGCCGACGACGAAGTCGCCGAAGGCTCGGATGACCGAGCCCGCGTCCCCTTGGAGGAGGATCAGCCGCGTCGAGGCGACGTTGAGGGAGAGCCGCAGAAGGGCGGAGAAGAGGATGACCGAGGGAAAGGTGCTGAAGTCCAGCGGTCGGTTGGCGGAGAGGGTGGTCATCAGGATGAGCAGGCTGAGACTGACGTTCAGCGTGATCATCAGATCCATCAGGAAGGTCGGGAGCGGGATGATCAGGACGGCGAGAAGGCCGAGGAAGCCCCCGACCAGCATCGCGTTCGCCTTCCTGTTGAAGGATTCTCCTCGGATCGCCTGGATGCCCTGCGTCATCGGGTCGCCGCCTCCTTATCGAGTTCCATGACCTTCGCCAGGACCGTCGCCACGGCCTTGTAGAAGCGGGGCGGGATCTCTTCCCCGAGACCGACCCCGCGGAAGAGGGCGCGGGCGAGGGGGGGCTCTTCCCAGATCGGGACTCCGGCCCCGGCGGCGATCTCCCGGATCCTCAGGGCGGTCCGGTCGCTCCCTTTCGCGACCACCGTCGGGGCGCTCATCTCCGTCCGTTCGTATTTCAGGGCGACAGCGAAGTGCGTCGGGTTCGTGATTACGACGTCGGCCTTGGGGACCTCTTCCATCATCCGCCGGCGGGCGATCTCCCGTTGCGCCCTCTTGATCCGCGCTTTGATCTCCGGGTCGCCCTCGGTGCTCTTCTGTTCGTCCTTGATCTCCTGCTTGGACATCCTCATGTCGCGGGCGAACTGCCAGCGCTGGTAGAAGAGGTCGCCGATCGCGATCAGAAGGAGGGGGAAGGCGATCCAGTAGAGCGTTTCGATGATGATCTCCGCGACGATGGAAGCCGCCTCGGAGAACGGGATCTCGGAGAGCAGGAGGATGCGGGGCCATTCGTCCCTCATGTTCCACCATAGGACCCCGCCGATGACGGCGAGCTTTCCGGCGGAGACGATCGACTTCGCGAAGGTCTTCAGGCTGACGAGACGGCCGAGCCCCGAGACGGGGTTCATCTTGGCCAGGTTCGGCTTCAGGGGTTCGAAGGTGATCAGAAAGCCGACCTGGGCGAGCCCGGTCAGGATCGAGGTCAGGACGAGCCCCAGCATCAGGGGGAGAAGGACCTTCGCGATGCCGGCGAGGGTCGACCCGAGGAGGAGGAGCGCCCAATCCTTGTCCGGGTCGGAAGGAACCTCGAGCGAGAGTCCGGATTCGAGGCTCTCCTCCAGGAACTTCGAAAGCGCGGGTCCAAAGGCCTGGAGGATCGCGATGGCGGCGAGAAGGAGGGTGGCCATCGAAAGTTCCTGGGACCTCGCGACCTGCCCTTTCCCGCGGGCCTCGGAGAGCCGCTTCGCGGTCGCGGGTTCGGTCTTGTCGTCGCGGTCGTCGAAGAGTCCCATGGATCAGGTCCTCCCCATCGCCCGGGCCATGGCCTCGACCGAATCCAGGAGGTCGTCGAAGGCCCCGTAGAGGAGCGGTCCCAGCCCCGCGAGGAAGATCATCATGGCGACGAGGGCGACGAGGATCCGGACGGCGAAGGCGAACTCCATCATGTTGATCTGGGGGACCGCCCGGGCCAGGACGACGAGGGTGATCGTCAGCAGCATCATCGTCGCGTAGACCGGAACCGCCAGGCGCACGCCGAGCGCAAGGCTGTCCGTCGTCAATCGGATCAAGCCCTGCTTCATGGCCTCGAGGTTCCACTCGGAACCGATCGGGATGTCCCGGAAGGAGTTCGAGAGGATGAGGAAGACGCGGTGGTGGGCGTTGACCGAGAAGAGGAAGAGCCAGACCAGCGTCTCCATGAACCTGCCGACGACGGGAGTGGACACCCCCGTGTTGGGATCCATGACCTGCGAGAGTCCGAATCCCATCTCGCGACCGATCAGGACGCCCGTGATCCGGAAGGTCGTGATGAGGATCTGGACGGCGAATCCGATCGCGAGACCGAGGAGGACTTCCCTCCCGCAGAGGAAGATCAGTTCAGGCAGGCTGTCGGGCGCAGGAAAGGCGACGGGGTTGCTCGCGTAGACCGCGGTTGAGAGTCCTCCCGCGAGGACCAGTCGCGGAAGCCTGCCCTCGCTCGTGGCCCCGAGCAGGAGCATGGACACGACCATTGCCGTGACCCTGCAGAAGGTCAGGAGGATCCCGGGCAGCCAGGAGAGCAGGAGGAAGGTCATCGTTCGGTCAGAGGGAGAGTCCCGCGAAAGACGTGAGCCTCGTGAAGAGACCCGTCGCGAAGTCCAGAAGGAGGTTGAGGATCCAGGGGAGCAGGAGGAGGAGGGTCCCGACGACGGCGAGCATCTTCGGGACAAGGGTCAGGGTCTGTTCCTGGATGCTCGTGATCGTCTGCATCAGGCTGATGAAGAGGCCCACCGCCATGCCGACCATGAGGGCCGGAGCGACGATCTTGATCGCGAGCAGGAGGGTGTCTCTCGAGAGGTCGATGACCAGCGCCGTATCCATTTCGGGATCCTCAGGTCTGGAAGCTCTGGATCGCGGACTGGATTACGAGGTTCCAGCCGTCCACGAGAATGAAGAGGAGGACCTTGAACGGGGTCGAGATCACGATCGGAGGCAGGGTGAACATGCCCATCGAGATCAGGACCGCGGAGATCACGATGTCGATCACGAGGAAGGGCAGGAAGAGCACGAACCCCATCGTGAAGGCCGTCTTGATCTCCGAGAGCACGAAGGCGGGCACGAGGAGGTGGAAGGGGACGTCGGAAGGGGAGGCCGGCGGACTCTTCTTCGCAATGCCGTACATCAGCGCGAGGTCGGTCTCCCGCGTCTGACGCATCAGGAAGCCGCCCAGGACCTCCTCCGCCCGGCTCCCGGCCTCCGCGATCGAGATTCTCTCCTCGGTGTAGGGAACCCAAGCCTCCTCGTAGAGGCGCCCGAGGACGGGTTTCATGATGAAGAGCGAGAGGAAGAAGGCCAGCCCGGTCACGACCATGGTCGGGGGCATTTCCTGGATCGACATCGCTCTCTTCATGAACGAGAGCACGATGATGATCCGGGTGAAGGAAGTCAGGCTCAGGATGATGGCCGGGGCGAGGGTCAGGAGGGTCAGGAAGAGGACGATCTCGACCGCCGAACTCAAGCGGGCCCGCTTCCCTCCCTTGCCGAAGTCGATCGAGATGCTCCCTCCCGAGCCGGAGCCCGCGGTCCCGGACGCCGGGGCTCCGGGGCCCGCGCCCAAGGAGGGGGCCCCCTGCGCGCCCGCGGAAAGGGCCGCCTGGAGCGGGGGGCCGAAGACCGGAAGATCCGCGGATCCCGAGGGGAGCTGGGCCCGGATCCCGACTGCGGGGAGGAGGACCGCGAGCCCGAGGAGGAGCAGACTCCGGAGGGTCATTTCCCGGCGCCGAGCTTGCCGAGGAGTTCGCGGAAATCCTGGATCTGGGACTTCAGCGTCTCCTTGCGGGGGTGGTTCGGAATGACGAGGTCCCGGGGGACCGCTCCGTCCTCCTCGAGGGGCTCGGGCTCGACCGCGACGGGTGCGCTCGCCGGCAGGGTCACCTCCGGTTCGCGGGGAGTCAGGTCCGCGAGAAGCTGCAATCCGACCTCGGATTCCCCGAGAAGGAGGAGGCGGTCCGCCGCCCGGATCAGGTGAAGGCTCCGCTTCGGGGAGAGACGCCGGCTCTCCTTGACCCGGATCTCACGCTCCCGCGCGTGTTCCTGCCCCGCCTGGAGGCGCCGGAGCAGGAAGATCCCGCCGACGGCCAGGAGCAGGACGACGCCCAGCGAGGTCCCGAGGGTCAGGAAGGAAGGAGTCGCGGCGGTTTCCGCGTTCCTCCTCCAGGTCCCGTCATTCGCCGCGGGGGCGTTCGAGTTTCCCCCGGAGAAGAGGACGGGGCCGAAGACCATGACCGCCGCCAGCAGGGGGACGATCGCCAACCATTTCCATTCTCGCATAGTTTCCTCCGGCCGCGGGAGGAGCAGGATCCGTGCCAGGGGCTCGTCCGGGCGGGAACCCCAAGATCCGGTCGGAGGGCGCCCTTGCATCCACAAGCGGGGCGTCGAAGATCTCCACGGTCTGTCGTACGTTCCGACGACGGTCCCCCTCGAGTCCCCTCGTCTCCGAGGGAGAGGATCGCGGCCGTCCCTCTTCGCCGGAGGGCCTTCCTCCCTCCGCTCCAAGACCACCCGGACATGCACCGATGAACGAAGCGCCCCGTCCGATCCTCAGGAGGGACTATCGTCCCTATCCCTTCGAAGTCCCCTCCGTCCGCCTGGAGTTCGACCTCTCCGCGGAGGATTGCAGGGTCCGCTGCAGGACCGAGTTCGTCCGGAAGAGCGGAGTCGCAGAGGACGTTCCCCTGGAACTGGACGGCCGGGACCTGGAGACCCGGAGGGTCTCCCTGGACGGGACGGCTCTCGAGGAAGGGGCCTACCGCATCGAGGGGGAGAAGCTCGTGATCCCCTCGGTGCCGGAGCGTTTTGTCCTCGAGACCGAGGTCGGGATTCGACCGAACTCCAACACGGCCCTGATGGGACTCTACGAGTCCTCCGGCCTGCTCTGCACGCAGTGCGAGGCCGAGGGATTCCGGAGGATCACATGGTTTCCTGATCGTCCTGACGTCATGACCCGTTACCGCACGACCCTTACCGCGGACAAGGGGAAGTACCCCGTCCTGCTCTCGAACGGGAATCGGATCGAGACCTCGGACCTCGGGGACGGAAGACATCGGGTCGTCTGGGAGGATCCCTTCGCGAAGCCCTCGTATCTCTTCGCCCTGGTCGCGGGGGACCTGCGGAGCCTGGATGGGACCTTCACGACGAAGTCCGGCCGCGAGGTCCGCACCGAGATCTGGGTCGAGCCGAAGAACCTCGGCCGTTGCGATCACGCGATGCGATCCCTGCACCGGGCGATGGAGTGGGACGAGGAAGTCTTCGGACTCGAATACGATCTCGATGTCTTCATGATCGTCGCCGTCAACGACTTCAACTTCGGCGCGATGGAGAACAAGGGGCTCAACATCTTCAATGCGAGCTGCATCCTCGCCGCCCCCGAGATCATGACGGACGACCATTATCGTTCGATCGAACAGATCGTCGGGCACGAATATTTCCACAACTGGACCGGGAACCGGGTGACGTGCAGGGATTGGTTCCAGCTCACTCTGAAAGAGGGGTTGACGGTCTTCCGCGATCAATGGTTCATCGGGGACATGTATTCGGCCCCGGTGGAACGGGTACTCAGCGCGCGGCATCTCCGCCGGTCCCAGTTCGCGGAGGACGCCGGGCCGATGGCCCATCCGATCCGTCCCGAGTCCTATATCGAAATGAACAACTTCTATACGGCCACGGTCTACGACAAGGGGGCGGAGGTCATCGGCATGTATCGGACTCTTCTGGGGACCGAGGGGTTCAAGAAGGGCATGAGGCTCTATTTCGAGCGGCATGACGGGTGCGCGGTGACCTGCGACGACTTCCGCCGGGCGATGGCGGATGCCTGCGGAGTGGACCTCGAGCAGTTCGAGCGCTGGTACGACCAGGCGGGTACGCCGGTCGTAGAGGCGTGCGGAGAATACGACGGGGAAGCAGGGACCTACACCCTCCGCTTGAGGCAGCACTGTCCCCCCGATCCCGGGCGGACCGTGAAGGAGCCCTTCCACATCCCGATCCGCATGGGGCTCCTCGACCGGGACGGAGGGGCCCTTCCCCTCGTCCTCGAGGGCGAGAACGCCGCCAGCGCCCCTAGGGAACGGGTCCTCGAACTCAGAGAACGCGAGGAGACCTTCGTCTTCCACGGGATCCCGACTCGGCCGATCCCCTCGCTGCTGCGGGACTTCTCGGCTCCGATCCGTCTCGAAATCGAGCGCGATCCGGAGGAACTGGCCTTCTTGATGGGGAAGGATTCCGATCCGTTCTCCCGATGGGACGCGGGCCAGACCCTGGCCCGGGATCTGATCCTCGAGCGGGCCTCCGCGCCCGGAACCGGGAGCCCGCCGCCGCAGGCCTTCCTCGTGGCCTTCAGGGACGTGCTCCTCGATCCGGACCTCGATCCCTCGATGAAGTCCCTCCTGCTCGAACTTCCGGACGAGGTCACCCTCGCCCAGTTCATGGAGCCCGTGGATCCGGCGGCGATCGCCGCGGCTCTACGGGACCTGCGCGGGGCCCTCGCTCGATTCCTCGAGCCCGACCTCAGGAAGCTCTGGGAGGCCCTCCGCCCGCGCGAGCCCTATTCCCGGGAGCCGAAGGCGGTCGGACGCCGGAAACTCGCGAACCGGTGCCTCGACCTCCTCTCTTGCCTGGAGACCCCGGAGACGCGGGAGATCGTCTTCCGACACTTCGAGAAGGCCGACAACATGACCGATCGCTACGAGGCCCTGCGGATCCTGACGCACCGGGATTGCGAGGAGCGGGAGAAGGCCTTGGGACTCGCCTTCGAAGCCTGGAAGGACGACCCGATCGTCCTGGACGAATGGTTCCGGGTGCAGGCTCTTTCGAAGCTTCCCGGAACGATCGACGCGATGAAGGAACTGCGCGCGCACTCCCTCTATCAGCGGAAGAACCCCAACAGGGTCCGGGTCCTGTTCGGCGTGTTCGGCCAGTTGAACCCGACGCGTTTCCATGACCCTTCCGGGGAGGGATACCGGATCCTCGCGGACGAGGTGCTCACCCTCGATCCGATCAATCCGCAGGTCGCCGCCGGTCTCGCGCGGGCCTTCGATCCGTGGCGGCGCTATCTCCCCGATCTCGCCGGGAAGATGAAGGAGCAACTCGAGCGCATCGCCTCCCGCGAGGGCCTCAGCCGGAACGTGCGGGAGATCGTGCTCCGGGCCCTCACCCCTCCGCCCGGAAAGGCCTCCTGAATCCCCCCGGAAGCGCGGGGTCAGAGGTAGAGGATTCTCTCGTGGCGCTTGCGCATCGCGAAGAGGAACCGCTCCCGCTCGAAACGGGCCAGCGCGCGGCGGATGTTCGGCATCTGCTTGGGGCCGGGGATGATGAAGTGGTTCTGGATGAAACGGATCCGGCGGACCAGGTGCCATCCGTAGAAGGTCCGGATCGGGGAGGAGACCTGGCCGTCCCGCATCGCCCAGGCGGTCCGGAGAAGGGCGGCGGGGATCTTGTCCTCGAAGCGGGGGAGCCATCCGATCAGGCCCTCCTTCGTGCGGGTCGCCCGGTCGTCCGAATACCTTGCGGCGAGCGCGCCGAAGTTGCTCCCGTCGGGTTTCAGGGAGGTGAGCACGTCGCGCAGCTTCGCCCTGGCCTCCTCGAGCCGCCGCCCCTGCAACAGGCGCCCGGTCCGCTCGTCCCGGACGGAGATCAGGATGTGCGCGGTCTTGACCTTGCCTCCGAACCAGTCCCCGTGTTCGAAGTAGAAATCCCGGACCTCCTTCGTCGTGTGCCGGGAAGGCGCGAGCATGCGGAGGGTGGCGTCCACGTCCATCGCGAGGCCCTGCTGCCTGCGGTGCCTTCGCCGGAGATCGGGAAGGGAGTCCTCGCTCGCCTCGCGCCCGGTGGTCTTCGCGTAGACCTTCAGGAAGCGGTTTTGGAAGTCCTCTTCCAGCAGGGCCTCGGCGATGCGGTCCCTTTCGTCGAAGGAGATCCCGGCCCGCCTCGCCTCCGCCTCGAGGCAGTAGAGGTCCGCGAATTGCCACAGGAGCTGGGGGAGGTCGGGGCCGTTCAACTCCCGCTTCCCCTCTGGACGCGACCAGCGTTCCTCGACGGTCGGGTCGTAGCGGACCCTGAGGCGGGCCGCGAGGTCCGCCAGCCGGATCGGCCGGCCGTCGAGCCGGGCCAGCACGAGGCCCCGGTGCTTCCGGTACTCCAGGACCTTCGGCAGGACCGGAGGAGAGGGGCGGGTCGCGGGGTCCTGCGGGCCGCGGGGGGCCCGGATCTCCAGGTCCGCCGGGGCCGTTCCGGGCAGGGAGAGGGCCGCCCCCAGGAAGAGGGGGAAGGTCCGGGGGAGTCGGTGGGTCCTTCGCATCGGGTTCATCCGTCGCAAGGCTACCCGATCCGAGGGGGGCGGACCTCCGGACCCTCGAAAAGGGCGTGCCTTCCGCGGCTCTCCTCCAATAATGCCGAGCTTTCCCGATCCGGTGAACCGAGGCCCCGCCCGAAGGATGGATGCCCCGACCCCCGAGCACGAACTCGTCGATCCCAAGGCCCTGGCCGAGGCCTTCGGGCGGCGCTTCGGGCGGAGAGCGCGGGTGTTCTTCGCGCCGGGTCGGGTGAACCTGATCGGGGCGCACCTCGACTACAACGGCGGGCCGGTCCTTCCGCTCGGGGTCGGGCGGGGAACCTATGTCGCGGTCGCTCCGAGCGGGGACGGCCGGTGCCGGCTGGCCAGCCGGGACCTTCCCGGGGAGTTCGAACTCGATCCTTCCGGCCGGGGGGAAGCGGAGGCGCTCGGATGGGCCGCCTACCCCGTCGGCGTCTGGAAGGAGATGCGTTCCCGGGGCTATGAAGTTGGAGGCTTCGACCTCCTCGTGGAAGGCGACCTGCCGCGGGGCGGGGGCCTCTCCTCCTCGGCTTCCCTCGAGGTCGCGACGGGGACCGCCCTGGCGGCCCTCTTCGGTCTCGAACTCGACCCCGTCACCCTGGCGGAGGTCGGCCACCGGGCCGAGAACGGTTTCGTCGGGGTCCAGTGCGGAATCATGGACCAGTTCGCCTCGGCCCTGGCCCTCGAGGGGCATGCGCTCCATCTCGACTGCCGGACGCGGAGCTGGCGGCACGTCCCTCTCGGGGCCGCCCTCGAGATCCTGATCCTCGACAGCGGCAAGCCCCGCGAACTCGTCGACTCGGAGTTCAACCGGCGGGTCGACCAATGCCGCGAGGCCTTGGGCCGGCTCCGGCGGGTCCGCCCGGGGCCGGAGCATCTCGCGGGCTTCACCCTGGCGGAGGTCGAGGCCGCGCGGGCGGAACTCGGGGACCTCCTGTTCCGTCGAGCCCGGCACGTCGTGACCGAGGTCGCGAGGACCGAACTCGCGGTCCGGGCCCTCGAGGCCGGGGACCTCGCCCTCTTCGGGAGGCTGGTCCGGGACTCGCACGAGAGTTCGGCGCGGGACTACGAGGTCTCCTGCGAGGAACTCGACCATCTCGTCGCGAAGGTCTGCGAGGTCGACGGGGTCTACGGAGCGCGCCTGACCGGGGCGGGTTTCGGGGGCTGCGTCGTCGCCCTCCAGCGTCCGGGCGCTCTCGGCGGGGAGGCCCGCGAGGACCTGGCGCGGACCTACCGCGAGACCTTCGGCCGGGAGCTGCGGATCCTCCGCCTCGAACCGGGGAAGGCGCCCCGCGAACTCCCCCTTCGGTGAGAGGGGGGCGGGAGAGGATCCCGGAGGAACTCAGGGAAGGGGCCGGAGCCGGCCTTCCCTCGTGAAGAGATAGAGGAGGGCGCCCTCGGGGGCGCTCTCCCCCGGGCGGATCCGGGCGAGGTCCGCGAGGAGGACGCCGCCGGCCTGCCGCCGGCCGACGAGGGCGCGGTCGAGGACCCAGTCCCTCGAAGCCTCCGCCGCCCGGATCCGGACCGGGATCTCCAAGCGACCCTCCCGGGCCTTCCTCCGGGCGAGGTCTCCGAGGTCCTCGAGGAGGGCGGCCATCGTCCGTCCATCCTCGCGGATCGAGGTCAGGATTCGCTGCCCCTGGAGCACGAGGACGAGGGAGAGGAGGAGGGCGAGGACCGCGGTCGCGCCCCGTTCCCGGACCAGGCGCCCGAGGGCGAGGGCCAGCCCGACCCCCGCCGGATAGAGATACTGTCCCTCGACCTTGTGGAGGGGGAGGACCGGAACGAGGGGAAGCGCGAAGGCCGCGGCGAAGCCCAGGGCCTCGATGGGTCCCCGGCGGGTCAGGAGCAGGAAGGCCGCGAGGAGCATCGCGGCGGCGGCGGCGATTCTCGCCGGGAAGGGGGCGAGGGCCCGGAGGTTCGCGAGGGAGTCCGAGCCCAGGGCGAAGGGGAAGGCCAGGTAGTCGAAGAGGTTCGCGGCGAGGTTGGATCCGAAGGCCACGCGATAGCCGAACTCCCTGGAGTCCCCCTCGGCCAGGACGTGCAGGCTCGAGAAGCGCGTGCGCCAGAACCAGAGTCCGAGCGCGAAGAGACAGGCCGCGAGAACGACCGTCGCGCGGCCGCGAACTCGGCCCGAGCGGTGAAGGGCGAGGGCGAGAACGAGGAACAGCGGAAGGAGAACGATCGCCGTCTCCTTGCAGAGCAGGGCTCCCAGGAGCCCGAGGCCGACCAGGAGGGCGCGGCCCGTCCCCATCCTCGGTCCTTTTTCCGTCCAGGGGAGGAGACAGAGGGAGGCCAGGGCGAAGAGCGTCCAGCTCCGGTCGAAGATGCCCATCGTCCAGGCCGTCGCGCGGGCGGCGGTCGGTCCGCAGGCGAAGAGGAGGCCCGCCAGCAGGGAGGGCAGGGGGCTGAGCCCGAGTCGCAGGGCCAGGAGGAGACAGAGCCATCCCGCGAGGGCGGTTTCGAGGGCGGCGGCCAGGTGGACGAGAGGGGGAGAGGCCCCTCCGGCCCAGAGAAGCAGGACCTCCAGGTTCCAGGCGAGGGGGCGGTGGAAGCCTCCGCCCGCGGTCTCGAGGAGCGGCGTCCACGGCGGGCGCGTCCACTCGCCGAGGACGAAACGATCGAGCAGTTGAAGCTCGTCGTGGTTGAACCAGCCGGGGTTCGTCCAGATCGAGATCTGGAGGGCGAGGGCGAGGGGGAAGAAGAGGAGGGCGAGCTTCCGGAGGGGAAGGAGGGGGCGGGGGGGGACCGCGGAGGCGCCGGGCATCGTGTCAGCCGAGGAGGAGGGCGCGCATCCAGTGGAAGCTCTCGGTGATCAGCTCCCCCCCGAGGTACCAGGCGGCGATCAGCCCGATGAGGCCGAACATCGGGTCGCGCCGGAGGAAGCGGAAGAAGCCGCCCAGGGGGCCGGGGAGAAGGCCCTCCGCGATGCCCGCGCCGTCGAGGGGGGGGATCGGGATCAGGTTGAAGATCCCGAGGATGAAGTTGAGGGTCAGGAGGATGCTGCAGCCCTTGGCCAGGGCGTAGGCCGCGCCTTCCTCCGCCCAGCCGGGGGCGGCGACGAGTCCTTCGATCAGGTCCCAGACGGTCTCGGGCGGGAGCGGGCGGTCGAACCATCCGACCTGCAGGCCGATCTTGAGGAGGCCGAAGATCAGGGCCGCGAGGAGGAGGTTTGCTCCGGGGCCGGCGAAGGACATCAGGGCGGCGCGCCGCGGGTGCCGGTCGGCCCAGTAGGGGTTGTAGGGCGCGTGCGCGAAGCCCAGCGGGAAACCGATCATGTAGAACGAGAGGAGCGGGAGGAGGATCGTTCCGAAGGGTTCCCGCCGGATGTGCGGGATCGGATTCAGCGTCACCTGTCCGGCCTCGTAGGCCGTGTCGTCCCCCCCGAGGTGCGCGGCCAGGGCATGGGCCGCCTCGTGGAGGACCATGGCCACGAGGAGGGCGAGGTAGTAGACCAGGAAGCGGCTGAAATCCATGTCGCCGGGGGACGAGGGCGGTCAGGCTTCCCCGCCGGCCTCCTCCTCGTCCTCTTCGAGGCTTGCGACGACCTTCTGGACGCGGATCTGGGTCGCGTTCAGCTTCTCGCGGCAGGCCTTGATCAGGTCCGTCGCCCGCTCGACCTTCGTCGAGAGTTCGTCGATGTCGACCTCGCCGTCCTCGATGCTCGCGAGGGTCGCCTCGAGTTCGGCGGCGAGTTCGTTGTAGTTCGGTCCGTCCTTCGTCTTGCGCTTGGCTGCCATGTCGCTATCCGGGATGGAAGGATGGGGCCCGAGGCCCCGGGGTCATTTCTTCTCGTTCTCCACGTGCCGCCCCTCGACCCGGAGATCGAGGGCGCCATTGGCGAGTTTCGCCCGGAGTCTCGCCCCCTCGCCGACTTCGCGGGCGTCGCGGACGCTCCGGCCCCGTTCGTCGAGGAGGAGGGCGAAACCCCGATCGAGGATTCTCGCGGGATCCAGGCTGCGGATCATCTTTCCGAGATGGGAAAGCCGGTCCCCCTCGCGCCGCAGCCTCTCCAGGGCGGCCCGCCCGAGACGGTTCCCCGCGTAGAAGAGAGCGGTGCGGGCCCTGAGGAGGCGCTGCCGGGAGAGGGTTCCGATCCGCGCGGCCGCGGCGTTCAGGTCGCCCTCGGCCCTCGCCAGGGAGGCGCGACACCGGTGCTTGAGGAGGTCGGCCTTGCGGTGGAGGGAGCGGCGCTCCTCGCGGAGGAGGCCGAGCGCGCGGTCGGCGATCTCGAGCATGCAGTCCTCGACCCGCTCCTGGTAGGCCCGGCAGCGGTCGTAGATCGTCTCCGCCGCGGCGGTCGGGGTCTTGACGGACCTTGCGATCTCGTCCAGGACGCTCTTGTCGCGTTCGTGCCCGATGCCGATCAGGGCGGGCAGGGGGTGCGCCGCGACCGCCCGCGCGACATCGAGGTCGTCCCAGGCCCCGAGTTCGGAGCGCGAGCCGCCGCCCCGCGCGATGAGCAGGAGATCGAAGTTCTCCGCGTTCTCGGCGAAGAACTCGAGCCCTTGCAGAACCGAGGGCCGCAGCCGGTCGCCCTGCACGAAGCAGTCGAAGACCGTGATCTCGAAACGGAAGTCGCGATCGTTCAAGGTCTGGATGATGTCGTTGTAGGCGTCGGACCCGAAGCTCGTCAGGAGCGCGATGCGGAGGGGGACCAGGGGGAAGTCCCGTTCCTTCTGGCGTTCGCGGAGACCCTCCTTCTCGAGTTCGGCGAGGATCTTCTCCCTCCGAACGACCTGTTCGCCGACCGTGTAGGCGGGGTCGATGTCGTCGATCCGGAGCTGGATCTTTCCGCGCGGCTGGTAGAAATCGACGCTCCCCCGCATCCGCACCTTGACCCCGTCGGCGAGGTCGACGTCCTGGTAGCGCGAGAGCCGCCGCTGCATCAGCGCCCAGTTCTTCTCGAAGATGACGGCCGGGATCACGGCCCGTGCCCGGGCGTCGGGCTCCTCCGACTCCCGCTCGACGAGTTCGAAATAGAGATGCTTGCCGCGCCGGTTCTTCTCGAAGTTCTGGAGTTCTCCGACGACCCAGACGGGCTCCTTCAGGGAGCCCTGGATCGTCTCCGCGATCCGGAGATTCAGGGCGGAGATCGTCAAGGACTTGGCGCCGCGGTCGACCTCTTTCAACTGAGCGGTGCCGTGCGACCCTTCCTTGCCTCCGGTCGCGAGCGCGGCCGTGACCTCGGGGGAGAGGTTGAAGCCGTAGGCCATGAAGGTCCGAACCGCGGTCTCGACCTGGGCGACGGGCACCTTCCAGGTCTTCGTGCTCCGGTCCCAGCGGCGTCCGGGGATCGTCCGCACGAGGTTCACGAGGTCCTCGCGATAGGGGAAGCTGACCAGGAGGCAGGTCCCGTCGGGGGAGATGTCGATCGATCCGACCATTCGTGATCCGGGGGGACTCGAGGAGGCGGGGGCCGCGGCGGCGAAGGGCGACGATCCTAGCAATCCCACGGGCGGGGTCCCGGTCCTTTTCCCGAGATCCGCGGCGGGGAGCCCTAGGTCGGCCTGGGCCCTACGCGCCTTCCACGATACTTGCAGAGAGATCCTGCCATGGCTGATTCTCCATGAAACGATCTCCTCGAATCGAAAGCCCCATGGGATTCATGCGAGGGTCGCTGCGTTCCGGTTCCGGAGGACGAGTTCGATCTGGCCGCTGCGAACTTGGTTCCCGGGGGAGCCGTTCCATCGAGGAAAATGTGAGAATCGGGGCTTGCCGGTCCGAACGCGGCTCGTTGAAATCTGGATCCAACGAGAAGACCGGAACACCCACCCCCAAACCGGCCGTTCGGACTCTCGTAAACGAATCCCACCCTGGTTTGGAGGGAACGGGGACGCCGGGATTCCCGTCCCCCAAGTAGGCCTACTTGCGATTTCGGCGTATGGCACCAGCGGACTCCAAGGACCCGGTTCAGAAATACCTCGAGTGGGATGCCCGCCAGCGGACGCGGACTCGTCCAACCCTAACCGTCCTCGAAGCCTTACTCGAAGTCGAGGACCGCTTCCTGTCCCGCTGGCAGGAGAACCGCCTTCCGAACCGGCTCGAGTCATGGCTTTCAGCAGTATTCAGGCTCAACCTCCATCGTGGACGCAACGCGTCTCGAGAAATAATGACGTTGAACCAGAGACAATGAAGGTGGCCCGGATGCAAGGAAGAGGAAAGATGAAAGACACTGGGCTCGTGTACTCCTTCGCTGCTCTTTTGATTGTGCCGGCCGCTTGGCATGCAGGCAGGTCTTTCCGATTGTCGATCCAGGATCAGGATGGAATGAGAATCGGTTTTCAGGAAAGGGGGCAGGTCTTGAAAGGGAATGTCGCTGGGAGTCTTCGGGAAATATCCTTGGAACCTCAAGATCAAGCCGAGAAACCAAGGAGAAGTGCGGTTCGTTCTGGTTTAGACGAAAAGTTACAGATTGTTTATGACCGACTCCGAAGAGATCTGCTTCAAAGCGGGGGGCAATTGAAGACTCTTTCGGGTGACTGCAAAGCGACACTCCTAAATGAATGGAATGCCGATTTGGAGGAAGCCAAGAAAAGGATTAGGAGGGCGGAAGCCTCGGGGAAATTGAAGAGCGTAGTGGAAATCGAGAGTAATGACGATGCAGGTATTGCGGCAAGTTATTATTCAGAGAAGCGATATGTCTGGAACTTGGAAAAGGAAATTCAAAGGCTCAAGAACGATAAATTCCTTTATGTAGCTTGCAAAGGGAAGTCGCTTCCTAAGGGCTTGGAGAAAAAAGTCGAAAAGAGTCCCGAGGGGAAGGGCTTCGATGTGAGGGTATGTTCCCTGGCTGCCTGTCGAATTCGTGGGTCTCTTATTTTTGTTGTCAGTCGTAATCGTTTCCTGGACCAAATTGTGCAAAAGTTGATAGAGATGAAGTGGTACCTAGACTTTCGGGGTGAGGTACTATCTTTCAATCGAAGCGGTAAGACGAGTCGTTTGGTTTTGCACCGTAATTTCAAAAAATTAAAGAGTAGATTGAAAGATGCTTGGATGGCGAAGGGGCAATATCGAAGTGTTGATAAGGGGAACCGAAGGAGAGTTATTCGAGAGACCTTGAAGGACTCTGTTTATAAATTCTTCAGTAAGGCTGGAAGTTTTAAACAATTCATCTTCTTTGATGAGTCTCGACTATTGTTCGTGGAGAAGGGTCCTTACAAATGGGTAATACAAAGCGTGAGGCGCAAGTAACGGTTTTAATAAACATGGAGGCTCAATGATGCTTCGCTCACAAAAGGGGTACTTAGTTCATTCTTTGCTGGCCTGCTTAAATCTATTTGTTGTTTCTTCTTCCCTGCAGGGTCAAGAGCCGGATTATTTGCGAGCTGCAGAATACCTTCAATCGAATGTACATGATCCTGTCAATGGGGTTCTGGTTTCCAGCAATCCATTTGGAACCAATCACGCCGTCCTGAATCTGTATAAGTCAAGCCAGGGTGGGATCGAAACCAGCCCTAGTGCAAGCCTCACCTTGCCATTCCATAGGGTCGGTGGATGCTTCGAAATTAGGTCTGGTCTATTCCTAATTTCTGGATATGAATTTCTCGATTGGGGGAATTATTCTGGGAAGGGTTGGCTCTGCCTGGTTAAAATCGAGCTAAACAACCAAAATAATGCTTTGTCGATCAATTTGCTTGATTCTAAAGATCTCCAAGGGATCGATCCTGTCAATCTCATTTATCTAAAAGGAACTGAGGAGATTGTTCTCTTAAATCATCTTGACCGGCGATTGTTCGCCGCGACATGGGATGGGAACCCAGGCACGCTACCTCAAAGTTTTCAAAGTGTCGTAGATGAATCCCAGATCCCGTCCTTGCGTTTCGCGAATATTCTTTCAATTCAACCAACTGTCGAAGGAGATGGGCTAAGGGTTTCCGATTTCGATGTCGATGATTATTGGACTGTGATACATGGGGCGAATGATCAATGGGTGGTTACCTCGGGCAAACGGACCGATTCCAATGCTTATATCCATGCTCTTGGAGCTTGTTGGATATCGCAAAGTATTTCTCCACAATTCAAACTTTCCTCCTCGACCTTCAACGGGAATTGGGAGCTTGTCAGAGGAATTGACGATGCAATTATTGATTCCGGTACGATTTCCACCGGTCAGCTTGTGGGAATGCCTGTTGAGGACGAATATAGAATCAACCCAGGCTCATCCTTTTCCTATCGTTTTAATGATGTTAATGGAAAATGGAGCACATTTGGGTTTTTCAGTTCCGCCAGGTACGGGAGTCCTCAAAGTGCTAACTCCCTGAAGATCGGGAGGGTTTATTATGTCGGCCCCCATTCGGTTGGGAGTCAGGACTTCGGCTGTGGAGTGTTTGTCAAAATCCTGCAGCCCAACGTAAATGTGAGCAATGCTTATCTCGCCACTGCACAAAGGAATCCGGATGGAACCGATCCCGTGGAGATCGTTGGGGATTCCGCCATTCTCCAAGCACAGTCGATCACCAATTTTCAGCTGCCTATCGGGAAGTTCAATTCCACGGTCGGCATTCGGGTTCCGATTCCTCAAGATCCTGCTTTGGATGGAGTCGTATTCCTATACCAAATCGTCCTCGAGTTGGACAATGGTGAATCCGTTTTCTCGGATGTCATGGGATTGCGCGTACATCCTTCAGGAGGTGAGGGCGTTCCCTTGACTTCAGGATACTCATTGAAGGGTGGAGGGAAGGTTCAATACAAAAAGGGATATCTCGCCCTGGGCGCCTCGGTTGACGGGAAGGCTCCATTGAAGGTGCGCGAACTTTTCAAAAAAATCCGTGAACGAATGATGAAAATGCTAGGAAAGTAGACGCCCATTTAACATCGGCCGATCCTTACGGGTGTCCCGGCTCGATAGAGTTCGGGTCGGTTCCGGTCGGGAGGGGCGCCCTAGCTCGAGGCGACCGATTGCAGGGACGGGGCGGGGGAGGGACGCGACGGGGAGAGGCGGGGCCCGCGGGGGCGGTAGAGGAGGACCGTCAGGTCGTCGGGCTTGCTGGGCTCCCCGGATCCGGGGCGCTGCATTCGGGTCCGGGCCGAGGCGACGAGGGTCTCGAGGGCCTTGCGGGGGGGACCGCAGCGGACCGTCTGCACGATCTCCTCGACGTGGAGGTTGTCGAAGAGTCCGTCGGAGGCGAGGAGCAGGCGGTCCCTCGGGCGGATCCCGACCGGCGTCGCCATCTCGACGCGCATGTCCTCGTTTCCGAGGTGGTTCGAGACGATGTGGCGATCCTCGTGGAAGAGGGCCTCCTCCTCGTCCATCAGGCCGGCCTCGACGGCGTATCCGGTCGGACCGTGTGCGATCGTCAGGCGGCGGACCTTCCCGCGCTGGCCGGTCAGCAGGAGATGGGCGTCGCCGACGTGGTAGGAACGCATGCGGCCGCGGTGGATCTCGGCGAGGGCCAGGGTCGCCCCGGCCCCGAGGCCGAGTTCGAGGATCGCGGCGTTGGCCCGGTCGAGGGCGGAGAGGACGAGGTCCCTGGGCCTGTCGGGATCGCCGTTCAGGCAGGCCTCCTCCAGGGCCTTCAGGACGAGGCGGGATGCCTTCTCGCCGGAAGGCCCGCCCCCCATGCCGTCGACGACGGCGAGGAGACCGGGTCCCCCGGGCCAGGAGGCGAGGAAGGCGCCGTCCTCGTTCGCGCCCGTCTTCTCGGGGTCCCGGAGGGATGCGGCGACGACCTCCCCGTCCAGGAAGTCGAGGATCCCGGGTTCGGCGCGCTCTTCCGCGAAGAGGAAGTGGATGTCGGGCCGGCTCATGGTCCTTCGTCGAGTTTCGCGGCGCACCAGGGGCAATACGACCAGAACTCCCGGCAGACCCCCCAGCCGCAGCGGCGGCAGGTCGAGGATTCTCCGGCGATCCTCCAGGACCTGCGCGTCTTTCTTCGGCACCAGGGGCAGTAGCGCATGAACGGCATCCAGCCTTTTCCTCCGCAGGAGGGATTGCGGCAGCGGGCCGTGTAGCGCCGGTCCCGGCGGGGCGGACCCTGGACCTCGAAACCGTAGCCGTAGCACCAGGGGCAGTAGGGCCAGTCGCGCTTCAAGCCCCGCGCGCAGCGAGGACAGACGATGGGGAAGGAGGTCTCCCCCGTGAATCGCGGAGCGGACCGACCGCACCAGGGGCAGGCCTCCATGAACTCGCCGACCGGGGCCTTGCAGCGCTTGCAGGGCGCCCATCCGCCGAACTCCCTGCCGTGCATCCGGAGGAACTGCCGGATGCGGATCTGCCTCCAGTCCTTGCCGTTCGACGAGCCGTTCCTTTGGGCGCCGTTGCGCCTCGTCCGGCGCCGGCCGTTGTTGCGGAGGATCTTGAGGGCCGCGTACATCGAGATCGCGTTCTTGAACCTCTTGCGCGGGTCGACCCTCAGGCAGCGCGCGAGGAAGTCGACGAACTCCCGGCCGACCTTCTTCTGCACGCGCTCGTGACCGGGAAAGGGCCACTCGAAGGGCCACTCGGGGAGACGGCCGGACAGGAGCCTGTAGAGGACGAGGGCGGCGGAGAAGACGTCGGACTGGAAGCAGGGCTTCCCCATCGCCTGTTCGGGTGCCATGTAGCCGAGCGTTCCGGAGCCCGAGCCGGGAATCGTGCGCAGCGCGAAGCGCGCGATCCCGAAGTCGGCGATCCGGAGCCTGGATCCCGGGAAGAGGATCAGGTTCTCGGGCTTGATGTCGCAATGGATGATCTTCTTTTCATGGGCGCAGGCGAGTCCCGCGCAGAGTTGTTCGGCGAAATCGAGGATCGTGCGGAGGGCGATCCTCTTCTTCATCCGCTCGTGGAGGGAGCAGAGGCCGAGCGGGTAGGCGATGACGAAGTGCCCGTCGAGGATCGTCGCGTCCTTGATCGGGAGGATGTTCTCGTGCGCGAGCTTCGCGGTCAGTCGCGCCTCCTTCCGGAAGTCCTCGAGCGATCGCCCGGCGAGGTTGCGGTCCTTCGCGACCTTCAGGGCGACCCGGATCCCCTCGATCGTGTCGAAGGCCCGGTAGACCCTGGCGAAACCGCCCTCGGCCAGTTTCCGCTCGATGCGGTACTTCCCGAGCCTCGAACCCTTTTTCAGCATGCGCCTTCCCCCTGGATCGCGGCGATTCTCGCGGCTTCCCGGAGGACGGGCAACCGGGACCGCTTCCCCGGCGGCCCTCTCGAGGGCGGCTTCCCCTCCTTCGTGGAAGGGCTCCTCGCGCGGGGGAACGGGGGGAGGCGCAGCGGCCATGGTTCAGCGGTTCTCGTCCTCTTCGAGATCGTCCCGCGCCATCCCGAAGCAGAGGAGCGCGAGGGCCGTCGCGTAGATCCTCCCCCCCTGGTCACCCCAGGCTCCGGCCGGGTCGAAGGAGCCCTCGGCGTGGCCGTCCTCGCGCTGGGCCTCGAGGAGGGTCCTGCAGAGGGCCCGTCTCCAGTTCCGCATGCGGACCTCGGGCAGGCGGACCAGGCGCATTCCGAAATACCAGTAGTAGAAGTCCAGGCCTCCGCCCTTCGGGTCCCAGGCGGGTTCGAGGGCGCGGACGGTGCGCAGTCCGGTTTCCAGGTCGGCTTCCTTCTTCGGGTCCCCGCCGAGGGCGATTCGGCAGAAGGCCCCCGCGGCGGTCAGGGCCTCGGTCGAGGAGGCGGGAAAGAGACGCTGTCGGGCCGGATCCCGCGAGGAGACCTCGCCGAGCTTCGTGTATCCGACCCGACCGGTGCGGGGGTCCGTGACCGACCGGAACCAGGAGGCCGCCGCCTCGAGGGCCTTCGGGTCGACCTCGAGACGGGAGGACTTCGCCTCGAGGAGGGCGGTCGTCATCCAGGCCGTCATCGAGGAATCGTTCTCCCCGCTCCTCGGGAAGTAGCGCCAGACCCTCTTGGGGTTCCGCGCGTCCTCGATGAAACGCACGGCCCTTCGGCAGGCGGCCTTGAGGGGGCGATACCGGCTCTTCCAATAGGCCCTCGAGAGGGCCGTCGTCGCGATCGTGTGGGAGTAGAGATACGTGGCGCCGGAGGCGGCGCCGAGGAGTCCGTCCTCCCCCTGTTGCTTCCGGAGCCAGTCGACGGCCCGTCTCAGCGAGTCCTTGTGCGTCCCGTAGCGAAGGGTCGTGCCGTTTCCGAGCAGGGCGAGGCAGGCGAGGCCGGTCACGCCGACGTCGTTCATGGGGTTGCCGGGTCCTCCGCAGGACCGCCCTTTCGGGCAGAGTTCGAGGAAACCGGCCGCGGCCCAGCGGCCGTCGTCCCGCTGGTGGCGGGCGAGCCAGAGGAGAGCCCGTTCGATCGCCTCCCCGAGGCGCTCCGCCGTGATTTCGGGCTTCCCCCGGCCGGGCCTCGAGGCGGGTTCGGAGGTGGTCCGGGGATTCTCGGGGGCGCGCCGCGCGGGCCTGCTCTCCGGTTCCTGGCTCCGGAGGGAGGCGCCCAGGGCGGGAAGGAGGGCGAGGAGAAGGAGGCCGCGGGAGCTTCGGGGAAGGAGAGCGCCGGCCCGGGGCGCGGCGGGCGGTCTCCGGGAGGGGGAAGGACGGGGAGGTTTCATCGGGACGACTCCGGTTCGGTGGGAAGGGGAGAAGGCGGACGCGCCCGCAGGGCGTGGATCCTCGGGACGAGAAGGGCGGCCAGGTCGCGGGCGGCGGCCCCGGGCTCGGGACAGGTCCCGGCTCCCTCGATCGCGAGGCTCGTCATGCGTTCCGGCTCGAAACCGCAGGGGCGGATCTTCCGGAAGGCCTCGAGGTCGGGCGAGAGGTTCAAGGCGAGGCCGTGATAGCTGACCCAGCGCCGGACGGCGATGCCGATCGAGGCGATCTTCCGCCCGTGGACGAAGACGCCGGTCCCGAGTTTCGAGGTCGAGGCCTCGACCCCGTGTCCGCGCAGGAAGGCGATGACCGCCTCCTCGAGCAGGCGGAGCCAGGCGTGGAGATCGCGGAGCCCCCCGGTGAGTTCGAGGATCGGATAGACGACGAGCTGGCCCGGGCCGTGCCAGGTCAGGCGCCCGCCGCGTTCGACCTCGATCACCTCGAGCCCCGGCGCCCGGAGATCGCCCGGGGCCTTGCGGCGTCCCGCGGTGTAGACCCCCTCGTGCTCGACGAACCAGAGGACGTCCGCGACCTCGTTCCGGGCGCGGGCCTCGACGCGGGCGCGCATCGCTGTGAGCATCTCGAGATACGGGCGCCGTCCGAAGTGCCCGCAGGCGAGCCCGCCCTCGGTCCAGGATTCGAGAGGCCCGGGGGAGGGTCCGGAATCTAGGGGCGGCTGGGGGGGCATCCGTCCTCCGGCGCGTTCGACCCGCGGCCGAGCAAGGCGAGGCAGTCCTCGACGAAGCGGGGGGTCTCGATCCCCGCGGGCCCCCGGCGGACCTCGTCGAAGGGCCCGCCGGTCGGTTCCCGGTTGATCTCGACCGTGCGCGCTCCCATGCGGCCCGCCTCGGCCGCGAAGCCCGCCGCGGGCCAGACGACGCCGCTCGTCCCGATCGCGCAGAACAGGTCGCCCGGGCGGAGCGAGGCGAGGAAGCGGCCGATCTCGTCCAGGTGGAGCGGAATCTCCCCGAACCAGACGACGTGGGGGCGCAGCCTCGTCCCCGTGCGCGGGCAACGGTCCGCGGCCCTGAGGTCGCCGGACCAGGGCAGCACTTCCCCGCGCTCGTTGCGCGCGGCGTCGAGCCGGCCGTGCATGTGGAGGACGCGCCTCGATCCGGCCCGATCGTGGAGGTTGTCGATGTTCTGGGTCACGAGCAGGAAGTCCTCCGGAGGCATCGCCCGCTCGAGCCTCGCGAGGGCGCGATGCGCCGGGTTGGGCTCGACCTTCTTCAGGTTCCGGCGCCGTTCGTCGTAGAAGCGGTAGACGAGGTCGGGATCGCGCGCGAAGCCCTCGGGAGTCGCGACGTCCTCGACGGCGTGCCCCTCCCAGAGTCCTCCCGCGTCGCGGAAGGTCGGGATCCCGCTCTCCGCCGAGATTCCCGCGCCGGTCAATACGAAGATCCTCACCTTCCCGCATCCTCCGAACCGTCCATGAGGGTCCGGATTCTAGCGGAGGAGCGCCGGACCGCAGCGGGATCCGGGCGCGCTTCAGCGCATCGCATGGACCCTCAGGCGCCGGAAGACCAGCGTGAAGTCGCGCCGGTCGCCGAGCGCCTCGGCGAGGGCTTCGCGCAGGGACTCGAGACGGGCGGCGCCGAGTTCCCCTTCGAAGGAGAGGGCCTCGGGCCGGCACAGGTCCTGCATCAGGGCGGCGAAGTCCCGGAACCTACGCCTCTGGCGCAGGGGGCGGATCTCGACTCCGCGGAAACCCTGGGCCTCCAACTCGGCCTCGAACCAGGCGGCGTCCACGAGTTCGTAGGCGCCGGCGCCGGGGAGACAGGCCTGCAGGAGGACCTGGAATCCGCGGGCCGGAAGGTCGAGGAGGAGCCGGCCGCCGGGGCGCAGCGCGCGGCGCAGCCCTTCCAGGAAGGCGCGTGGATCCTCGATGAACGGAAGGCTGCCGAAACCCAGCGCGAGGTCGAAGGGCCCCTCGAGGTCGCGGGGGGATCCCGGGGCCCGATCGAGGAAGGTGAGCCCCGGGGGGACCGGGCCGTGGAGGAAGGGCTCCCCGCGCAGGAGGGCGCGCACCTTCCCCCCGGGTCCGACGGCCTCGAGGAGAGGATGCGCGAGGTCGAGGATCTCCCCCGGCGGAGCGCAGAGCAGGCAGCGAAGCCCGCGGAGGTCGCCCCGCTCCCGGAGGAACGCGCAGATTCCCGACGCGGCCTCCGCGCCCGGGCCGCGGAAGTCGTCAGGAAGGCCGGTCATCGGGGAAGCCCCGTTCGCCCGCGAGGTATCCCTTCGGCCCCTCGATCACCTTGGCCGCCGGACCGAAGAGATCGTGCTCGAAGAAGAGCCACCAGCCTTCTTCCACGGCCCGCGCGAGGAGCAGCTTCTTCTCCTCGATCGTGACGAGGGGACGGTTGTCGTAGGCCATGACCCAGGGGACGGGGATGTGCGAAGCCGTCGGCACGAGGTCGGCGCAGTAGAGGAGGGCTCCCTCCGGGCCGCGGAAGAGGGGGAGCTGCATGGCCTCGGTGTGCCCGTCGGTGATCAGGATTTCGAGTCCCTCCCGAAACGGGCCGGGCCCGTCCAAGGTCTCGAGGACCCCGGCCTCGAGGAGGGGTTCGAAGTTCTCCGGGAGGTAGCTGGCCCGGTCCTTCTCGGTCGGGTCCCGGGCCCAGGCGAGGTTGCGCGCCTGGACGTAGTAGCGGGCTTTCGGGAAGGTCGGAACGAGGCTTCCGTCCCCGGTCCGTCGGGTCGCCCCGCCCGCGTGGTCGAAGTGCAGGTGGGTCAGGAGGACCTCGTCGATGTCCTCGACGCCGAGACCATGGGCGGCCAGTCCCCTCTCGATCGAGAAGTCCCGATGGTCGACTCCGTAGATGTCCGCCCCCTTGTCGTTCCACTTCGCGCCGATGCCGGTGTCGACGAGGAGGTTCCGCCCGGTCGGGCGACCGGAGGGGGCGAGTTCGCGGGCGAGGAGGGCCCGCAGGGCGAGCGGCACCCGGTTGCGTTCGTCCGGGGGGTTCGTGCGCTCCCAGAGCGCGCGGGGGACGACTCCGAACATCGCGCCGCCGTCCAGGGCGAACCGTCCGGTCTCGACGGGAAGGAGGTCGTAGGAACCGATGCGCATGGGGCCTTCCTAGAGTCCGGGCTGGGTGGAATCCAGCCCGCGCCGGAGGGGCGGCCCCTTCGTCGCCGAACAGCGCCGGAGCCACTCGAGTTCGAGGCGGAGGGAGGGGGAAGGACCTCCGCCCCCCCTTCCCGGGAGGGCTGCGGCCTCCTCGTAGAGGGCGAGGAGACGCCGGGCGTGCTCCTCCAGGAGCGGAGGAGGCGGGGGGATCCTGGATGCTGCCTCGGCCAGGAGACGGGGCTGTTCGAGGATCCGGGCGAGGCCTGCGGCGAGGGCCTCGGGGTCGTTCGGGGGCACGAGGAACCCGCCCCCGCGGAGCCGTTCGGCGAAGGCGCCGACCTCGGTGACGAGGGCGGGGATCCCGAGTTCGAAGGCCTCGTCGAGGACGAGCCCGTAGGTCTCGAAGCAGGAGGAGGGAAAGCAGGCGAGATGGGGTCGCAGAGCCTCGATCTCTGCGTATTCGTAACGGCCGTGGAAGCGGACCGGCAGACCCCGGGCCTCGTCCTTCAGCCCGCGCTCGAGTTCCTCGGTGTCGATCCGGCCGAAGACGTGGACTTCGATCCGGCCGTCGAGGGGGCCCTCGGCCCGGAGGAGGGAGAGGGCCCGGCAGAGTTCCTCGACGCCCTTGCGTTTCGTGACGAGACCCCAGAACGCGAGCCGCAGCGGCTCCCCGTCCGCGGGGGGGGCGAAGGGCGGAGGATCGCGGAAACGACGGGGGAGTCCGAAGGGTTCGATCCGGACGAGATCCTCCGGGAGATCGAGGCTTCGGCAGACGAGGGAGGCGGTCGAACGGGTCGCCGCGAGGACGATCCGCGCGTTCTCGAGGGCGGCCCGCGCATTCTCCCGGAAGACCCGCAGTCCGAGGCGGAGTTCGGCCTCGCTCTCGTGTCCGCGCAGCGGGACGCAGTCCGCGCAGGAGTCGAAGCCGGGGGCGCGCTCGCAGTGCTCGCCGCCGGGGCGCTGGCGGAAGCAGGCCGGACAGGAGATCGAGAGGTCGTGCAGGGAGAGGACGCAGGGGATCCCGAGCCTTTCGGCCCTCTGGACGAGGTCGTCCGAGAGCCGGATCCACTGGTGGACGTGGACGAGGTCGGGCCTCGTCCGGCCCAGGAAGTCCTCGAAGAGCGCGGAGACCTTCGGATCGTGCGCCCGATCCCAGTAGTCGCTGTAGGTGTCGGCCCGGTGGAGGCGCCAGGCCTCGTGGGGGAGGTCCGTCCTCTCCTCGAGGTGAACCTCCGGTCGGGGTTCGAAGCTCCCGTGGAGCAGGAGGGGTTCGGCTCCGACCTCCTTCTGCGCGGCGAGCAGGGAGGAGACGTAGGACTCGGTGCCTCCTCCGGATTCCGGAGGATAGCCGTGGACGACGTGCAGGATGCGGCGGATTCCCATGCGGCGGATTCCCATACGGCGGTTCCAGGCTACCCTCTTCGCTTTGGTTCGGCCGCCGGGTTTTCGGGAGGCACTCTCCTCCCTCTTCGTCCGGCCCGAGGTCGCAGCCGAAGGAGTCCCCCATGAAGAATTTCCTTCTTCCGCTCGTCGCCGTCGGCCTCGCCCTGGGGCTCGGGCTCGTGTTCTTCGGACCCTTCGGGCCGGCGGGGGAGGGGGGAGGCGCCCGGGGGGCCGGCGGGGAAGAGGCCTTCCTGGAGGAGGGGGAGACCCTCAAGGCTCCCCCGCGGGGGGAGGGAGGGG
>JALUUL010000086.1 GCA_027021385.1 Planctomycetota bacterium
GCCCTCCTCGAGAGGACAGGCGGAGGCCTTCCCCGATGAGCGCGGGGCCCTCCGGCGGTCTTCGCTTCAGCCTCATCGTGCCGTTCTACAACGAGGAGGAGAACATCGATCCCTTGATGGAGGAACTCGCCGAGGTGCTTCCTCCGCTCGGCGGGTTCGAGGTCATCGCGGTGGACGACGGGAGCCGGGACGGGACCCTGGACCGGCTCCGGAAGAGGCAGGAATCCTTTCCGGAACTGCGGATCGTCAGCCTCGCGGAGAACGCCGGCCAGAGCGCGGCCGTCTGCGCGGGGTTCGACCATGCCCGGGCCGATCTCGTGCTGATGATGGACGGGGACATGCAGAACGATCCCCGGGATTTCGCCTCGATCCTCGAAGCCCTGGAGGAGGCGGACGGAGTCTCCGGCGCGCGGCTCGCCCGCAAGGATCCCTGGATCCGCCGGGTCTCCTCCAGGATCGCGAACGCGGTCCGCAATCGACTCTCGGGGGATCGGGTCGTCGATTCGGCTTCCGGGATCAAGGGTTTCCGCAAGGAGATCCTCTCGAGGATCCCGAGATTCAACGGGATGCATCGTTTCCTCCCGACCCTCGTGCGTCTGGCGGGGGGACGGGTCGTCGAGGTTCCGGTCAACCACCGGGAACGCGCGGGCGGGGTCCCGAAGTACGGGATCGGGAACCGGGTCTTCAAAGCCCTCCGGGACCTCTTCGGAGTCCGCTGGCTCCGGGACCGCTGGATTCGCTACAAGGTCGGGCAGGTGTTCGAATCCCCGGGAGATGAGCGATGAGCGCGTGGAATCTCTCCCTCTCCGTCCTCGTCGAACCCGAGAATGCGGAGTTCTGGATCATCTGGGGCTTCCTCGGCCAGGCGGTGTTCTTCTCCCGCTTCCTCGTCCAGTGGATCGCGAGCGAACGGGCGGGGCGCAGCGTCGTGCCCACGGCCTTCTGGTGGCTCTCCCTCCTCGGCGCGGGCCTCCTGCTGGCCTACGCGATCCATCGCAGGGACGCGGTCTTCATCGTCGGGCAGTGCACGGGGTTCCTGATCTATTTCCGCAACCTCTCCCTGAAGCGGCGTGAGCGGAAAGCCTCGACGGACTGACCGCGGGGCCGGGCCGCCGGGACCGCCGGCCTTCGAGGGTTCGGCATGGGGGCGGCTCGCGGGGGGCCCGCTCCTCGCATTCCTTGCCGTCTGCCTGTTCTGGGGGCCCTTCCTCCGGGGGCGACCCTTCGAGGGGACGGAATCAAGGCGCGCCCGGATCGCGGTCGAGATGCTCGAATCCTCGGACTACCTGAGACCGACCCTGGGAGGGGAGGCGACCCTGACGAAGCCCCCCCTGCATTACCAGTTGCAGGCTCTCGCGGCATTCTTCCTGGGAGAGGGGGAAGGCTCCTTCCGCGTGCCGGCCCTCCTCCTCACGGCCCTCCTCCTGGCTGCGGTCTTCGGGCTTCTAAGGCGGGCGGGCGCGGATCGGGTCTTTCTCTGGGGAGCTTTCCTGCTGCTCGCCTGGCATCCGATCCTCGTCCGCTTCGCCGTTTCCGCCGAGATCGACGGGAGTTTCGCGGCCCTGACCGGACTGGGCCTCGTTCTCCTGGCCGCGTGGAGGGGGGAGGAAGGAAGTCCCCTGGGCCTGTTGGGGCTCGCCGGGCTCTGCTTCGGGGCGGCCCTGATGACGAAGGGACCGCAGGTCCTCGCCCTCCTCCTTCCCGCTCTCCTCCCCCTTCGTTCCCGCCCGGGATGGAGAGGCTATTGCCTCCTTTCCGCGACCTTATTCCTGCCGGTCCTTCTCTGGGCCCTGGGCCTCCTTCTCGAAGGGCATTCCCTGGGCGAGTGGTTCCTCGCCGCGAAACGGGAGAGTCTCGGGCGGGCGGAGGGCTTCGGTTGGGCCCATGTGCTCACGATCCCCGCTTATCTCGGAAAGGTGTTCGGGATCCTCCTTCCCGTCTGGCTGTTCCTCGGACGATTGCCGGTCCCGGGATCGCCGGCGGCGAGGGTCCTCCTCTACGGCGGGATCGGAGGGGTCTGCGCGCTCCTCCCTTTCCCTCACCGTCCGACCCGTTATCTCCTCCCCGCCCTCCTTCCCCTGATGGCCGCCTTCCTCCTGGGATTCGTGGAGTCCTCCACCGCAGGCGGCGGGTCCGGCGCGGGGGATGCCCGAGCCCGTGGCGGGGGAAAAGGGGGGGGGATGTCCTTTCAGGCGGTGTGGTTCCTCCGGGCCGGACCGGGGATCCCTCGAGGGCTCTGGGTCCCGCTCGCCCTCCTCCTTGCGCTCGGCTCCTCGCTGTCGGGCTTTCTCGCTCCTCCCTGGTTGGGTTGCCTGCCTTATGCTCTTCTCCTTCCCCTGTTCGTCCTCGCCCTCGGAGGGGGTGGGCGGAGCTTCGTCCTCTCGGTCTGTCTTGCGGCCTCCCTCGTCGTCGTCACCGACATCCCCGCGCGGCAGGCCCTGGCTCCCAAGGCTTCCCTCCCCGCCGCCCGGTCGATCGCGGAGAGGAGCGGAGGAGGAGCGGTCCTGTGCTGGGGGCACGTTCCCGGAGAACTGCAGTGGGTTCTCGGGAACCGCGCCCGCCTCGCGGAGTTCTTCCAGGGAGGGGGCCGGGAGGAGGAGGTCTGGCTCCTGCACGAGGATCCCTGGCCCGAGGGGTTCCGGGGCCGTCCCTTCGAGACGGTTCTTTCTGGGGTGTGGTCCCTCTCCGACAAGGATCTCATGCTCGAACGGCGGAAGGGCCGGTGATGCGGGTCCTCTGCGTGCGCCTCTCGAGCATGGGGGACATCGCCCAGGCCCTTCCGCTCGTCCACGATCTCCTGGGTCGGGGCCATGAGGTCGGCTGGGTCGTCGAGGAGAGATTCAGGGAGCTTCTCGAAGCACTCCGGCATCCCCGCTTCCGTGTCCTGGTCTGGAAGCGGGGGGTGACCGGCCTGCGGCGCCTGAGGGGGCGGGGGAGGGAATACGAGGTCTGCCTGGACTTCCAGGGGAACTGGAAGAGCGGCCTCGTTTCGAGAGTCCTGGGCGCGCCCTCCGATTTCGGCCCTGCGTTCCCGGACCTCCGGGAGAAGGGGAACGCCTTGTTCCATCGTCGGCGCGCGCCGCGGGCCGAGGGCCCGCACGTGCTGGACCGGGGAAGGGCCCTCCTCGATGCAGCGGGCCTCGCGTCCTCCGGGGAACTTCCGCGTCCTCCGTTCCTCGAAGCTCCGGAGGAAGTTCCGCCGCAGGCCCCCGCCTGGTTCCTCCGGGGGGAGGGGACACCCCTCGCCGTCCTCCTGGGGCGGGAGGGCGATCCGCGTTCCTGGCCCGTGGGGGAAGCCCTCTCCCTGGCGAGGACCTGGCCGGGGCCTTCCTTCTGCCTGGCGGGCCCCGAAGAAAGAGGGGGGCGAGGCCGGGATCCCCTCCTCCACCGGGTCTCCGCCCCGAGGATCCCGGAACTCCTCGCGCTCGGCGCCTGGCTCCGGAAGCGGGGCGGGGTCGCCGTCGGCCCGGACATCGGGCCGACGCATGTCCTCCACGCTGCGGGTGCGACCTGCCTCTTCCTGTTCGGGGCCCAGGATCCGCGGCGGACCTGTCCTCCGGGAGCTGAGGCCCTCCTCGCCTCCGAGGGTCCCGAATGCCGTCCCTGCCTGCGGAGACGTTGCGGGCATCCCGAGGGACCGGTCTGCATGAACCGTCTCGCCTCGGCCGAGGTCTCGGAGGTCCTCGCCCGACTCGCCCCACGACGGGAGGAAGCCTCCCCTTCGGGGAGGGTGGAAGAAGGGCGGACGGGTCATTGACGGCGATCCCCGGCCGGCGCATCGTCCTTGCAGGTGAAGCATGGAGGTCTTCGATGTTCTCCAACATCCTCGTTCCCGTCGATTTCGGAAGCTGTTCGGAGCACGCCCTCGAGTTCGCCGAGCGGATCGTGGGCAAGGGAGGGAGCATCCGGCTCCTCTACGTTCTCGACGAGAAGATCGTGCTTCCCTTCGACGGGATGCTCGACCTCTCGATCATCGAGGACTCCGCGAGGAGGTCCCTGGAACGGATGGTCGAGGGGCGGAAGAGGCAAGGTGTCTCCCTCGGGGCGGAACTCGTCAGGGGAGAAGTCTCCGAGGAGGTGCTCGCCGCGGCCGCCCGAGGGGGGCATGACCTCCTCGTCGTCGGGAGCCACGGGCGCAAGGGACTTCGGCGCCTCCTGCTCGGGAGCGTGGCCGAACGCATCGTCCGGAGGGCCGGGCTTCCGGTCTGCGTCGTCAAGGAGGGCCCTCGCCGCGGGCCTTCCTTCGGGAAGATCGGCTTCGCGGCGGATTTCAGTCCGGCGGGCGATCGGGCCTTCGATCGGTTCCGCGCCCTCTGCCTCGAGCACGGGGCCTCGGCCTTCATCCTGCACGTGCAGGAGAGCGAAGCCGTGCTGGCGGGGTTCGCCGTGCCGGCCGGAACGATCGAGCACAATCTGAACCTTCTCCGGGAGCAGAGGCGCAGGCAGTGCGAGGAGATGGTCGAAGCCCTCGAGAAGGACGGGGTGAAGGCCGAGGGCGTTCTTCTCGAGGGGCAGCCCTGGGAGGAACTCGCGGACTTCGCCTCGAGGCGGGAACTCGATCTCCTGGTCATGGGCACCCACGGCTATCGGGGCGTCGATCGTCTCTTCCTCGGTTCCGTCGCCGAGAAGACGATGCGGATGATCGAGGAGCCGCTCCTCGTGGTTCCAGGGTCTTGACGGGTGGGGGAGGGATGGAGAAGGCCCGGGTTCTGATCCGGGACGGAAGGAAGATCGCCGAGGAAATGGTCCTGCATCGGCCCGACCGGTGGAAGGCCCTCCTGGATGGGATGGGGGTTTCCGCGGGCGGCGGTGGACCGGAGTCCCTCCTGGCCTCGATCCGCCTCTTCGGGCACGGTCCGGGCGCGAGGAACGCGCCGTTTTCGGAAGTGGACCTCGCGAGAGCCCTCCAGGGGGGGAGCGGCCCCCTGCTTTCGGCTCCAAAGGCTTGGAAACGCCGGCGGCTCAGAAGGGTCCTGATCCTCCTCCAGGAGGAGGGTTCCCGGAGATCGGAGGGTCCGGAGATTCCGAAGGGGGGGATCCCGGGGCTCGACCTGTCGGTCCTCTCCCTGCACCGAGGGCTTCCCGGGGAATGGGGGGCCTGGATCGGGAAGGGGCGGAGGCGTTCGGCCGAGAAGGCGCTCAAGCGCGTGTTAGCCGCGCGCCTCCGGACCTGGGCCGGGAGTAGGGAGGGGGTCGTTCCGCTCGGCGTGCTCGTAGGGAGGCCCGGCGTGCGTCTTCGGGATCGGGTCCGGCAGGCGCGGCCGGACCTCGTGCTTCTCGGCGGAGATCCGGGGGATGTGCATTTTCTCCGCCGCACCGCAGCGCGAGCGGTCCGCTGCCCCTGTCCGGTCCTGATCCATCTCCGACCCCGGAAGCGGGGTCAGGATTCGGGTTCGTAGGCGACGACGGCCTTCAAGAGATCGGTGGCGGTCACGATCCCGGTGACCTTCCCGTCCTTCGTGATGATGATGCGATGGGTTCCTTCGGCGAGCATCTTCCGGGCGAGTTCGCCGGCGCTCATCTCCTCGTCAGCGAGCAGGGGGTTCTTGCTCATGAACTGGGAAACGGTCAGGTCGCTTCCGGGGAGTTCCTCCCGGGGGAGGTCCGTCGGCATGTCGACCATCTCCCCCTCTTCATCCACCGTGTGGAACTCGGGGGAAAGGGCGGAAAAACCGCCCTCCTCGCTGATTGCCCGGGTCACATCGCTTCTCGAGACGACGCCGACCACGGTTCCCGATCCGTCGACGACGGGGGCGCCGTGGATGCCTTCATCACTGAGGAACTGCGCCAGTTCGTAGAGCCCGAGGTTGGGCTGCACGTAGGCGACATCCTTCTGCATCAAGTCCTTGGCCTTCATCCGGGTCATGCGTCGTTGCCTTTCTTTCTCCTCGGGCTGGTTCGTCCCGTCGGGTTCCAGGGTTCCGGAGGGGGACCGGAGGCGGGAAGCCTAGACCTCCGGGGCCGCGCCGGAAAAGGAAGGATCGTGTAGATTCTGACCATGCCGACACGACCCAGCAAGGAACTCGAGATCTTTCCGAATCCTCGTCCCGAACGCGACTACTGGATCCGGATGGAATGTCCGGAGTTCACGTGCCTGTGCCCCCGGACGGGCCAACCCGATTTCGCAACGCTCAGGATCCGTTACGTTCCGGACCAACACTGTGTGGAACTCAAGTCCCTAAAGCTCTATCTCTGGTCCTTCCGTGGGGAGGGAGCGTTCCACGAGGACGTGACGAACCGTATCGCGGACGACCTGATCTCCCTCCTCGACCCGAGGGCGCTGATCGTGACGGCGGAGTTCCGTGTCCGAGGCGGGATCTCGACCGAGGTCGCGGTCAGGCACCTCAAGAAGACGTTCAACGAAGGACGGTCTTGACGGCGTTCGAAGCCGTCATTCCGAGCTTGTTCGCGGTCTTGTCCACGACGAGGGCCTGGAAGAAGAGGGCGAGATTCCGGAGGGAAGGATTGTTCGGGATGGCCCAGGTGAAGCGGGCGACGCCGTTTCCGGGGCCGGCGCCCTTGCTCACGCCGATCTGGACGATGTCGAGCCCGGTCAGGAGGATGCAGCCCCGCGCGCCGAGTCCGGTCAGAGGCAAGGGGAGGGGAAGGCCCGCCCACCGCTTGTCCGAGAACCCGAGGAAGCCGAGGACGGCGGTGGCGGGGGGCACTTCGTGGATTTCCAACTGGAAGCTCTTTCCGATCGTGGGAGTCGTTGCGATACCCGCCAGCGGCCGGAATCCCCCGGTCCCCGCACAGGCTCTGCCGAAGGGTGTCACCCCCGCCGCATCGACGAAGATCCGGTAGGGGACGCCGGGAAGGCCCGAGTTCGGGCCGTACCATCCCCAGGAATCCCCGGTGTTCCTGCCGTTCCCGTCGACCGTGTTGCCGACGCAGGTCCAGGTCACGAGTCCCGCCTTCGTTCCCTTGAAGGAAAAGGTCCAGCTTCTCGAGAGGCTGTTCACGTGGGTGATCGAGAGGCCTGAATTCCCGACCCTCGTGTTGGTTCCGCGGGTCAAGATCCCTCCGCTGCTGTCGAGGCTGAAACCTCCGCGGGTGGAGTTCGTGACGCCGCCGAGAAGGCTGATCGTCGCCTTCATCGTTCCGTTCAACGTGAGGGAGCGGGGGGAGGAGATCTTGACGGTGACCTTCCCCCGTTCGTTCGGGAACCCGCTTCCGTGGCAGAACCCGCAGGCGGGGAAGGCCGAGGTGACCTTCTTCGGGATTCCGGATTCCCCTTCGAGGACGCCCGAGCCTCGTCCGGCCAGGGAAGAGGCCGGAAGGAGGAGACCGGCCGCGACGAAGAGGAAGCGGAGAGAAGGGGAAGGGACGGATGTGGAAGACATGCGGGGACTCCGAGAGGGAAGGGAAGGTAATGAGAACTTATCGCATCTAGCGCTTCTCCCCAAGGGGGCCGGTCGAATCGGACCTCCAGGCCCGGGAATGGGCTTCCTGATTCCCCGGTTTCCTCGCCCGGCCCCCCACGCGTTTTTCCAGGCGCCGCTCCGATTCCCTGGATCCCGGGGGGAGGGTCGGGAAGGATGGAAGGATGCGCCGCATCGTAATGATTCCCCTTTTCCTTCTCCTGGGACTTGGATTCTGTTTCGAGCCCGGGGGGCGATGGGTTCGAACAGGTCCGGTGATCTCGCGCCTTTCTGCGACGACCGGGAAGATCCTGCTCTTCGGCGCCCCCGAGGGGATCTCGACTCTCCGACTCGAGGAAGTGGGCGGGGGATGGACCAGCGAGATCCGGTCGGAGGCAGAGAATGGAGACCTCCGGTTCGAACTCGAAGGGCTCGAGCCCGAGCGCCGTTACCGATATCGGATTCTCGATCCCCACGGCTCGCTGCTCGGCAGGGGCATGTTCCGGACCGCGCCCAGGGACGGGGAAGGGCGGGTCCGTTTCGCGGCCTTCGGGGACTCGGGGGGGCAGCCCTGGTTCGCCTATCTCTCGGATTCCCTCGGAATCCGTCCCGTTTCCTGGTTGGCGGATCTCCTTCCCGGAAGGGGAAAGCAATGGGATCTAGCCGGAATCCTCGCGCGCAGGGAACCGGACCTCGTTCTCCATCTCGGCGACGTCGTGTACCCCTGGGGGAAATGGGAGCACTATCCGGAGGGTTATTTCCTTCCCTTCGCCCGCATCCTCTCCGGACGTCCCCTGGTCGCGGCCATCGGCAACCATGACGCCCTGGAGCACGGGGCGGAGCCTCTCCTCCGGATGCAGGGGCGAGATCCGCGGGGCGTTCCTCGCGGGAATCGATACTTCGATTTCGCTTTCGGCCCGGTCCGCTTCTTCTGTTTCGACACTATCACCAGTTCCTTCGAGATCGGCTCTCCCCAGATCCGGTGGCTTCGAGAGCGGCTGGCCCTTGCCCGTGAACCCTGGAAGGTCGTTTTCACCCATCGGCCGTTCTGGACCTCTTCACGGTCGAGGATGGACGCCGCGAACCGCTACCTCCGCGACCATGTCCACCCGCTCCTCGCCCGATACGGCGTCGCTCTGGTCTTGAGCGGGCACGATCACGTCTACCAGAGGTATCGGGCCCGGGACGGCGTGGTCTACATCATCTCCGGGGCGGGGGGAAAGAGCCTCTACGAACTGCACGAGGACCCGGGCCTCCTCCGGGCCGAGCAGGTGTTCGGTTTCCTGTTCGTGGAGGCGGGGCCGGATTCCCTGGTGGCCAGGGCGGAGACCCTGGAAGGTCGAATCGTCGATCGGTTCCGGCTGACGAGACCCTGAGGTGAGGGAGAGAGGCCGCGGAGCCGACCGCGTCCCCGCGGGAATCCGGTCTTGCCGGGGAAAAGGGAAGAGGGCCGGCCGTTTCCGGCCGACCCTCTTTTCCTTCGGAGAGAGCGTCCCGGAGTAGTCCCGAGACGCTCGAGTTCCGCACAAAGGATCAGGGATTGATCCGGGTGCGGATGTGGTTCGTCCCGAAGCCGGCGATCCTGGTCAGGGTCGGGTTGAACCAGAAGCTGTAGGTGTAGGCGTCGAAGCCGGTCCTGAGGACGGTTCTCGGAAGGAAGAAGCTCGGGTAGGCGGTTCCGGTGATGGAACTCGTCTTTCCGAACCACCGGAAGAAGATCGGCGAGTTCAGGAGGCTGAGCTGGAAGTTGGTCAATGCGTCCAAGCTGAACCTCGTCGCGCCGCCGCTCCAGAGGAGCAGGTACCAGTATCCGCGGTACCTGGGCGCCGTCACGCACATGCTGGCCCTTCCGCCTCTACGGGCTGAGAAGCTCGCATAGGTCGTGCTAAGCGCCGGGCTTCCCCAGATGGGGATGAACTCTACCATCCTCGCGGATCCGGTGTAGCCGGCGATGGATGTCGTGGACGAGGCGCTCCGGGAGTTGTTCCCCTCGGAAATCTCGGAGACGGTTCCGCCGTTGTCGGCGATCGCTCCCAGATAGTAGCGCCCGGACCGGGTGCAGTAGGGAATCTGATGCCGCGTCGTCAGCGTCTTCGATCCGCCCGGGATCAGGACTCCCGTCGAATAGTTTCCGAGAAACCTGTCGAAGGTCGTGATCACGTTGTTGGTGGACAGGTAGATCCCCGTGAAGGAGGAGGCTGCGCTCGCGGTCCCGATGTTCTTGGTCGTCGTGGTCACGGAGATGAGCCCTCCGGCACGGCCGGAGGTGGGGGGCGTGACCGCGGTGATCGTGAGGTCGGCCTTCCCGAGACAGCGGCCGAGAACGGATCTGTAGTTGTTCAGTTCGTTCGACTCGGTTACGACCCGCGTGCGGTCGGCGAGTGCGCCGAGGTAGCAGATTCCCGGGCGCGCCGTGATTGGAATCCTCACCGAGTAGTTGAGGGTCCGGCTGGCGTTCGCAACCAGGATTCCGGTCGTATAGCTGCCGAGCAGGGTGTCGATCGTCGAGATCGTGCTGTTCGGAGATAGGTAGATCCCGGTCAAGCTGGTTCCCGCGGTGGCGTTTCCGATGTTCTTGACCGTCGTCGAACCGGTCACTGCCTGGCCGGGGTACCAGATCGTCGTCGAGGCCCGGAAAGCCGTGACGACCAGGTCCGGCCGCGGGGTCGGTTGTGAGCAGGTGACCCTGTAGGCGTAGGTGTTGTTGCCTTCATTGATTTCGGGGACCCTGAACAGCCGGTCCGCGTAGGTGCCGAGATAGCAAGTGCCGGTCGTCAGTTTCGAGGGGGCCCGCACGGTGTGGGTCAAGGTCTGGGAGCCGTTCACGGCCAGGGCGGCGGTCGTGAAGCTGAGAAGCAGGGTGTCGCCGGTCGTGATCAGGCTGTTGGTCGAGAGGTAGTACCCGGAGACGCAGCTGGCCGAGGTCGTCTTCCCGATGTTCTTGATCGTCGAGCGGATCGTGAAGACCTTGTTCGGTGTCAAGAGGGTCGTGCTCGGCAGCATGTAGGTGACGTCCAGGTCCGGAAGGCCGATGCAGCGGATGGTCCGAGCGATCGTGTTGTTGGCCTCGGATTCCTCGGCGACCTTGAACAACCTGTCGGCCAGGAGGCCGAGGTAGCAGATCCCGTTCGGAACGTTGGCCGGTACCGTGGAACTCGCGGTGCGCGTGTAGGTCCCCCCGATCGAAAGAGCGGGGGTATTGAAGGATTGGACGAGGAGGTCCGCGGTCGAGATGATGCTGTTCGTCGAGATGTAGACCCCGTGGGTCGCGATCGGCGCCGTCGCAGTTCCGACGTTAGAGATCCTGGAGATGAAGGTCGCGGGGACCCTGCCCCGGAGGAACGAGGAAGTCGTGGAGATGTAGGTCGCCCGGAAGTCCGGTTGCGGTTTCCTCGTGCAAAGGCGGGCCCTCGCGCTCACGAAGGACGAGTAGTCGGCGCGGGTTCCGGCGTTCGACCCGCCGGTGCTCGTGCAGCCGCCGTGCGTGTGGACGCCGATCGCCCTTCCTGTCGAGGCGACGTAGACGGGGCTTCCCGAATTGCCGCCCATCGTGTCGACGCGGTAGCGGAGAAAAGTACCGCCGATCTGGACCAGGGGGCCCGATGCGGTCTGCTGGACGCCGTTGTAGGTCAGGTTCGGGGTCTTGTCCGTGCCGTGCCCACGGATCGTCAGGCTGGTGTTCAGGGACGGCACGCTCTGAAACTGGAAGTAGGTCTTCTGGACCGAACCGGCGTACCTCTGGGTCGAGCTGTTCTTCTGCGTGGTGAACACGCCCCAATCCTTGCCGACGCCACCGCTCTCGTAGAGCCTCTTCGCCGTGCCTTCCCAGTTGTACTGGTTGGAGATGGAGGGGCTCACGAGGTTCCCGCTGCTGGTCGACATCGGGACGTTGAACTGGGCGGTCACGTTGGTGAGGGTCGACGACGCGAGGCAGTGACCGGCGGTCGCGAAGCAGTTGACCGGCGAGATCAGCCAGGCCGTGCACCAGCTGATCGAGGTGCCTCGCTTCAGGATGATCCGGGCGACCCTGGGGTCGTTGGATTTCACGCGGTTGTCGGTGCCGCAGATCGTCATCGGGTTCGAGGCCTGCGCCGGGTTGCCGACCCCGACGTTCTTGATCGCGAAGCTGTTGTCCTTCGAACCCGGCCCTGCCCAGAGCCGGATCAGGACGGCGTCGCCGTTGAAGTAATAACTCTCCAGGGCTTGAGCTCCCTGTTCGGCCAGGATCGTCGACGTCCAGACCTGGGTCTCGTCATCGACGAGGGACTGGACCTCCAGGGTCGAACCCTCGCCCAGACGGATTTCCTTGAATCCGATCTGTAGGAAGGAGGCCCCCGGGAAGCGGACGAGCTTCTCGGCGACGAGGACGGGGACCTTCTGATCGTTGGCGAGGGCCTTCGTCGCGAAGGAATAGGTTTGGACCTTTCCGATCGTCGGCGGGGTCGGGGCCTGGGCCGGCAGGAGCGGAGCGCCGGCGAGAAGGAAGGAGGCCAGCAGGATTCCACGGCCTTTGGATTTCGTGAAGGGGGTCATGAAAAGGAGCCTCATCGTTGTGATTCGGGAAAGGAAAGGATCCCGCCCGTGGATCCTCCTTGGCCGGCCGAGAAAGGTTCGATGTTGCGAAACGGAAGTTCGGCGAAGAGAAGGGAGATCCGAGTCGGACGAGAACAAGGAAACGGAGTAGAGAGCGAACCCGGAGGAAGACGGAAGTTAAGGGAAGAAGCGAAGATGGGACCGCCTCTCCGGAGACGGGGAATTATGGCCGAGGGAAGGGGGATCGACAAGCTCCGTCCGGAGGATAAGGGGCCCTCGCGGCGTCCTCGGGCCCGCGGCCGGAAGGGGGGTTCCGTTCCCCCTCCTTCCTTCGTTCCGAGGGGGAATTCCGACTCCCCGGGTTGGGGAGATGCGGGTTTCGGGTATTACTTGAGGCGGATCTCCACTTCTCCTGGGTCGCCCGGTTCGATCCTGAGTTCGGCCTTGCCGACATCTTCCTTGATCGCAACGAGGCGGATCGGGATTCCCGTGCGCACGTGCTCGAGAAGGAAGGTCCCGTCCGGCCGGCTCAAGACCCGGACGTTTCCGAAAAGGAAACGGCCTCTGTGCCCGAGGTCTCCGGAGGGGACGATCGGGAGATACTCTCCAGCCCAGGGCATGGCCCGGAGGAGGGCGCCCCCGACCACCTTGCCGTCGGGGCCCAGGACTTTCCCGCGAAGTTTTCGTCCCTCCCCCATGCGGACGTCGAGCCGGATCTCTGCGGACCTTCCGGTCTGAACGACCCGTACCAGGGGTTCGGCACCAGGGGCCTCGAAGCAGAGTTCGTAACGCCCGGGCGCGATCGAGGGGATCCGGAAGCGTCCCCTGTGGTCGATCGGCCAGGAGGGCGTTTCCCGGGCTACGAGAAGCTGGACGGGAGGGGAGCGGTAGAGGCGCAGGATATGGACCCGACCGTCCTTCATGTCCTCCCCGTTCTTCCAGCGGACCCTTCCGAAGATCGCGTGTCGGGGACCGATCCGGAATTCCCCGAGATCCACCGTCTTCTCCTTCACGATTCCGAGGCCCAGTTCGACGGGCGCCCCGTCGGGAAGGACGGTCCGGACCCAGTATTTCCATTTGGGCGCGAGTTCCAGGAATCGGAACCTTCCCTCGTCGTCGGTTCGGGTGGTCCAGGGTTCGGAACCGAAGACTTCCGAGTCGGAAACCGGCACGTCGCTGTCGCAGAGGATGAGCAACCCGGATACGGGCTTTCCGGAAGCATCGAGGATCCGCCCCTCGATCCCGACCCCGGGGCTGAGGGTCACGAGGTAATTCCTGTCCTTTCCGGGAAGGAAGGTTTTCCTCGGGACGACGCCGATCCGGTAGCCCGGATGGAAGACGAAGAGGGGCCCTTCGGCCTCCTCCTTCGTGAGTTCCAGGCGCGCACGTCCGTCCCGGTCGGTGCGGGCCAGGTCCTCGAATTTCCAGGGAACCCGGATTCCGACCCCTTCCAGGGCCTTCCCCCCGGCCATGACCTGGATCGCGAAACTGCCGGAAAGGGGAGCGGACCTAGGGGAGGAGGGCTTGGTTTCCGGGTTTCCGAGGACGAGCAGGAAGGGTCGATCGGCGTAGACCGAGACTTCCGCGCTGGAAACCCCCTCCTTCGCGGCCCGCACGCGGAACTCGTAGCCGCGGGGGACGCGGATCTCGAACCGTCCCCGGGCGTCGGTCCTTCCCGTCCACTCCCGGGAAACGGGAGCCCTTGCCCCCCTCCAGAAGTCGTAGGTGCAGATCCTGTCGAAGGAGATCCGGGCCAGGACCCGGGCTCCTTCGACGGGGGTGCCCTTCTCGTCGTGTACGATTCCGGACAGGATTCCGGCCGCCGGGTCGGGGCCCCGGCCGTCCGTTGCCTGAAAGAGGAGGAGGGGGAGAAGGAGGGTCGTCGGGATTCCCAGCATCGGTCTTCGCAGGCGGAGGTGAACGAAGGAATGGTCCCGGAAGGCCGGGTCGAGGGGAACGGGGTTCATGCGTCCGGCACAGAAGAGCGGAAGGGGATGGGGGAGGCAAGCCCTGAGGCCCCCGGCCTCGGGGGCCTGGGAACCCGAAGGGGGGCGTTCCTTGCCCGCGGGCCCGGGGCTAGAGTCCTCCCCTCGCCGTTTCGTCGCCTCGAGAGGTCGAGATGGGATTTCCCGCAAAGAATCGCCAGCCCGTCCTGCGTCCCTGGACGGTCAAGGACAGCGAGGAACTCTACCAGGTCAAGGCCTGGGGGAAGGGCTACTTCACCGTGAGCGAGGAGGGCACGGTCGAGGTCCTTTCCGGGATGCGGGGGAGGAGGGGGCTCGACATGGCGAAACTCGTCAACGAACTCGTCGAGCGGGGGCTGAATCCTCCCCTTCTCCTCCGCTTCGGAGACATTCTCGAGGATCGGATCCGGAACCTGAACGAGGCCTTCCATCGGGCGATCGTCGAATATGGGTTCCGAGGAAGCTACCGGGGGGTGTTTCCCGTAAAGGTGAACCAGCAGCGGCAGGTCATCGAGGAACTCGTGAACTTCGGGCGCCCCTACGGCCTGGGGCTCGAAGCCGGCAGCAAGCCGGAGCTCCTCGTCGCCCTCGCGATGCACGCGGACCCCGAATCCCTGATCATCTGCAACGGCTTCAAGGACCGGGAATACATCGAGATGGCAATGCTGGCCGCGAAGCTCGGAAAGCAGACCTTTCTCGTCATCGACCGGCTTGCCGAGGTCGATCTCTGCGTCGAGGCCGCGGGGAAGTTCGGGGTCAGGCCCTCGCTCGGGATCCGGGTCCGGCTCGTCAGCAAGGGTGCTGGGAAATGGACCGAGTCGAGCGGGGATCACTCCAAGTTCGGCCTCTCCTCCGAGGAGATCCTCGAGGTCGTCCGGATCCTGAAGGAGCACGACCTCTGCGATTGCCTGGAGATGCTCCATTTCCACATCGGCTCGCAGATCACCGACATCCGCGCGGTCAAGGCGGCCTTGAGAGAGGCATCGAGGATCTACGTCGAACTCGTAGGTCTCGGGGCTCCGATGGGCTGGGTCGACGTGGGAGGGGGGCTCGGCGTCGACTACGACGGCTCGCGGACGAACTTCCCGTCCTCGATGAACTACACGCTGCAGGAGTACGCGAACGACGTCGTCGATTCGATCCGCGCGGCCTGCGACGAGGCCTCGGTCTCCCATCCCTACATCGTCAGCGAATCCGGAAGGGCGATGGTCGCGCACCATTCGGTGCTCGTCTTCGATGTCGTCGGAATCTCGGACGGGGGCGGAGGGCGGTCCCCTGAACCCGTCGTCGACGGGGATCCCGAGGTCGTCAGGGATCTGCACGAGGTGCTGCGGGGGTTGAGCACGAAGAACTACCTCGAGGGCTACCACGACGCCCTTCAGCTCCGCGAAGAGACGATGACCCGTTTCAATCTGGGGCTCCTCGACCTGAAAGCCCGGGCCCGGTGCGAAACCCTCTTCGCCTCGATCTGCCGCAAGGTCCTTAAGCTCGCGAGCGAGGAGGAGGAGCTTCCCGAGGAGCTGGAGCCCCTGGAGAGGTCCTTGTCCGAGATCTACTTCTGCAACTTCTCGGTCTTCCAGTCGATCCCGGACCATTGGGCCGTCAAGCAGCTCTTTCCCGTCATGCCGATCCAGGATCTCGATCGCCGTCCGACGAGGAAGGCCGTCCTCGCCGATCTGACCTGTGACAGCGATGGAAAGATGGACCGCTTCATCGATCCGAGGGACGTCGCGCAGGTCGTCTCCCTCCATGATCCGGAACAGAGCGGAAAGCCCTATTACGTCGGGGTGTTCCTCGTCGGGGCCTACCAGGAGGTCCTCGGGGATCTGCACAACCTCTTCGGCGACACGAACGTCGTGCACGTCCGCATGGGGGAGGACGGAGAGCCGGATCTCTACAAGGTCGTCGAGGGGGACAGCGTCCGGGAGGTCCTGAGCTACGTCCAGTACGATCCCGAGGATCTCGTCGCAAGGGTCCGCAATGCGGCGGAGGGGGCGATCCGGGAAGGGAGGATCCGGCGCGTGGACGTTCAGGAACTCCTGCGCCGGTATAAGGGGACGCTCGAACGCCAGACCTATCTCGAGACCTGAGAGGCCGGCGTCCGAGCGGCCGGGGCTTCAGTCGAGGGGCGGGAGGTCTCCCAGCCCCTGCCCGTGCTCGGCGTCCACCTTGCGGCAGATCTCCAGGAGTTCGGAGATGTTCCGTTCTCCCGAGGGAGAGACGGAGGAGATGTGCCGGATGACGCCGTCCTTGTCGATCACGACCGTGGCCCGGTCGGTGATCCCGTTGTCCGCCAGGTAGAGTCCGAAGGACTCCGCGACCGCTCCCTTGGGGTGGAAGTCGGCCAGCAGCGGGAAGTTGATGCCGCCCAGGCTCTCCGCCCAGGCCTTGTGGCAGAACTTGCTATCCACGGACACACCCAAGACCTGGGTGTGCGCCGAGCGGAACTCTCCGGAGAGCCGTTCCGTCTCGGGAACCTCCTTGCTTCAGGTCGGGGTGAAGTCGAGGGGATAGAAAAGCAGCATGAGATGACCTTTCCCGAGCCACTTCGACGAATCGATCGTGTGACCCAGGTGGTCTTCGAGCTTGAACGACGGGGCTTTTGCACCGACTTCGAGCATCGTGCCTCCTGGTTGTTGGTCAGCGTTCTTGGCGGCTCCAAGAGCCGCCGGGAAGATCCTGGCTCGCCCCTGGGTCCGGGTCGGAAGACGCCGGCCCCGGGACCTCCTCCGAGAGAGCCGCCCGAGGACGGCCGGCCCCCCGCGGAACGAGCAAACGGCCAAGGGAATAGGACAGGATGTCGCGGGACCGAAGGGGAATCCCGGGAAAAAGCGAGGTCCACAGACCCGTTCCCCGTGCCCCGCCGGGCGACATCCGTACAGGAAGTGATCCCGCCGAACAGGGGGAAAATGGGGGGGAGTGTCCGACGGGATCAGGGGATTCCTCGTCGGACGGAACCTCCGACCCGAGAGCCGGCCTTCCGCCCGAACGGGGGGAAGGCTAGCCCCTGAATCGTCGGTTGCAAGGGAATCTCCGGTTTTCGAAGGAGGGGTGGGCGGGGAAGGACTCCTCCCCGGCCGGAACGGGAGGGGATCTGGCCCGACCTTTGCGGGGGCCTTCCGCGGTCGTTGTCAGAGGGGCTCGAGCCGGGCGGTGAAGGCCCGCAGGAAAGGGGCTTCCCGGACGATCCGGTAGCCCCGGAGCGCAGGGGCGTCGCGGACCAGGTCCTCGAAGACCTCGATCACCCAGTCGAAGTGGCTCTGCGTATAGACCCGCCGGGGAAGAGTGAGCCGGACGAGGTCCAGCTCCGAGGGCGTCGGCCGGCCAGTCGCGGGGTCCGTGCCCCCGAACATCAGGGTCCCGATCTCGACGGCCCGGATTCCCCCGCGCAGGTAGAGCTCGACGCAGAGGGACTGGCCGGGAAGCTCCTCGGGAGGGATCTGCGGGAGGAAGGCGCGGGCGTCGACATAGACCGCATGGATTCCGGCGGGCTTCACGGTCGGGACCCCCGCCCGTTCGAGGGCTTCCGCCAGGTATCTCGCGGAGGCGTGCCGGTAGGAGAGATAGTCGGGGTCGAGGACCTCCCGGAGGCCCTGGGCGAGGGCCGCCATGTCCCGGCCGGCCAGGCCGCCGTAGGTCGGGAAGCCCTCCGTCAGGATCAACAGGTCCCGACATCGCTGGGCGAGTTCTCCGTCGTTCATCGCGAGGATACCGCCGATGTTCACGAGTCCGTCCTTCTTGGCCGAGATCAAGCAGCCGTCTGCCAGGGAGAAGAGTTCCCGGACGATCTCCTCCAGGCCGCGATCGGCGTGGCCCTCCTCCCTTTGCTTGATGAACCAGGCGTTCTCGGCGAAACGGGCAGCGTCCAGGAAGAACGGCACCCCTTTCGCGCGGTAGAGCCGGGAGACCTCGCGGAGGTTCGCGAGGGAGACCGGCTGGCCCCCGACGGTGTTGTTCGTGACCGTCGCCAGGCCGAGGGGGATCTCCTCCTTCGGGGTTTCCTCGAGAAAGCTCTCCAGGGCCTCCAGATCCATGTTCCCCTTGAACGGGGCTTCCGCGGAGGGTTCGAGAGCCTGCGCGAGCGGAAGGTCCACGGCCTTCGCTCCCGTGAACTCGATGTTCGCCTTCGTCGTATCGAAGTGCGTGTTGTTCGGGATCTTCTTCCCCTCCGCCCCGAGGATTCCGAAGAGGATCCGCTCGGCCGCCCTCCCCTGGTGGACGGGGATCACGTGTCGGTACCCGGTGAGGTCCCGGACGACCTGTTCGAGTTCGAAGAAGGATTCGCTGCCGGCGTAGCTCTCGTCGCCCATCATCAGGGCGGCCCATTGGCGCGTGCTCATCGCGCCCGTGCCCGAGTCGGTCAGGAGATCGATGATGACATCCCGGGCCTTGAGCCCGAACAGGTTGAAGTGGGCCTGCTTGAGAGCGCGTTCCCGCTCCTCCCTCGAGGTGATCCTCAAGGGCTCCACCGTCTTGATGCGGAAGGGTTCGATGATCGTTTTCATTGCTGTCTCCGAGGGAGGGGATCCTAGTCGAGGGGGAGGCCCGGGGATGCGGCCATTCGTCGCTTCGCGTTCCCGGCAGAGGGCCGGAGGAGGGAATCCTGCCTATTCGAAGACGGCGGGTTCATACTCCTCCTCCATGACCGAGCTGCGCTATTCCGTCTCCACGGCCTCCTTCCTGAAGGATCTCGACCACCTGCTCGTCGTCGGGCGGAGGGATCGGATCCAGCACCTCGGGAAGGTCGGTCCGTTCACCGGTCTCCGGGATATCCTCTCCGGACTTCTGGACCAGGCCGTGACCGGGAGGATGGGATGCAGGGTCTCGAGCCTGACCGGGAAGCGGCCGGGCCTCCTGACCCTCGGCATCCTTCCGGACGAGACCTCTCGATACAACTCTCCCTCCCTGGCGGAGAGCATCCGGCGGATCTCGGGAGGAGCGGGCCTCGAGGAGCACGGAAAGGGCGGCCTGCTCCTCCTGCTCCGGGAGAACTCCCACCTTCCGGCGGCCCTGAACGCGGTCGGGAGGGCCTTCCCTCTCTTCGATGCTCGATCCCAGCGGAGGAAGCGCCGCAGGGCTCTGCTGCGGATCCTCGCCCTCGGGCCCTCAGGGCGGGCTCTCCGCGTCCCGCCCTGGGTCCGGGAGACAGTGGCGTGCACGCGGGCCGCCGCTCGATGGGTGGACCTTCCGCCCGGGGAACTCTATCCCGAGGCCTTCGCCCAGGAAGCCCGCCGTTTTCTCCGGGGGCTGCCTTCCGTCAAGCTGCGGGTGATCCGTGGGCCGAAGCTCCTCGAGGCGGGCCTCGGGGGGCTCGAGGCCGTGGGACGGGCGGCGGGACGGGGCCCCTGCCTCTTCCTCGCGAGCTACGACCCTCCCGGGGCGAAGGGGGAGAAGACCGCCCTGGTCGGCAAGGGCATCACCTTCGACAGCGGGGGGCTCTGCCTGAAGGGGAGGACGAATCTGCTGGGGATGAAGGGGGACATGGGAGGGGCGGCCGCGGTTCTCGGCGCCTTTCGTGTTCTCGTCTCCGCGGGGATCGCGCGGCGGCTCCGCCTGGTCCTCTGTCTCGCCGAGAACGCGATCGGGCCCAAGGCCTTCCGTCCGGACGACATCCTCATGCTCCATTCGGGGAAGAGCGTCGAGGTGAACAACACCGACGCCGAGGGCCGGCTCGTGCTGGCCGACGGCGTTTCCTACGCGGCCAGGGTGCTCGGAGCCGGGCTCGTTCTCGATGCCGCGACCTTGACCGGAGCGCAACTCGTCGCGACGGGGCGCTTGCACGCCGCCATCGTCTCCAACGACCCCTCTCTGGAGGAGGATCTCGTGCGCGCCGGGAGGGAGAGCGGAGATCTCGTCCATCCGCTGCCCTTCGCGCCTGAGTTCTACCGGTCGGAGTTCAAGAGTCCCGTGGCCGACATGCGAAACTCGGTCAAAGACCGGATGAACGCCCAAACGAGCTGCGCGGCCGAGTTCATTCATGCCCAGATCGAGGATTGCGGGGTCCGCTGGGGCCATGTCGACCTCGCGGGTCCGTCCGTCGCGGAGGAACGGGGGACCGGTTTCGGGGTGGCCCTCCTGTCCCGGCTCCTTCTCGGGAACTGACTTCCCCCTCGAGGCTCAGGGGGAGAACAGGCCGGCCGGGGCTCCGCAGGGATCCCGGAAGATCGCGTATCTCCCACCTCCGGGGATCTTGCAGGGACCGAGGAGGATGCGGGCTTCCCCGTCCGATTCCGGGATCCGGTCGAGGTCTTCCTCGAGTCGCCGTACGTGGAAGTAGGGGATCCAGCAGGGCCTATCCCCGTCCTCGGGAAGGGACATGATTCCGGCGATCTCCTCTTCCCCGGAGGACTGGACCCAGTATTCGAGGTTCCCGATCCTCGTCCGCCTGCTCTTCCAGCCCAGGAACTCCCGGTAGAAGCGGGCCGCCTCGGCCGGACCGGAGGTCCAGCACTCGTTCCAGCAGATCCGGCCCGGACCCTCACCCCCCCTCCGCCCCCCGTTCGAGACGCCGTCGGAGGAGAGCGTGCAGAAGACCGCACCGAATGGGTCCTGGACGATTGCGAACCGTCCGATGGAGGCGATTCCGGTCGGGGGAATGCGAACCTGGCCTCCGCATACCTGGACCCGGCGGGCGGCCTCGTCGCAGCAGTCGACCGCGAGGTAGGGGATCCAATGCGGAGAGAGGCCCTCGCCCTCTCCCAGCGGAACGAGTCCCCCGAGTTCGGAACCTCCGGCTCGGATGACGGTGTAGTCTGCGCCCTTCATCGCCCTCGGCCGGAACTCCCAGCCCAGCAGGGATCCGTAGAAGGCCTCGGCTCGTTCGGGATCGGTGGGCCTCAGATCGTGGCGGACGAAGCGACCTTGATCGGCGGGGCTCATGAGACCTCGTTCCGCGAACCGGATCGGGGGGGCTCGAAGCGAAGGGGAGGCCCGCGGTGGAACCGTTGTTTCCCGCCACGGATTCTTCGGTGCCTGAGCGAGGGATCCAAGCCGACTGCAGGAGAATGGGCAAGTGTTTCCGGATGAATGTCCGAACCATTCCCCCCCCGGTATCCTGGCCGCATGGCCGAACTCCGACACGGAGCCCTTCTGCTCTTGGGCTTGCTTCCGTCCTGCGCCGCCTCGGGAATCCCGGAAGGGGAGGGGCTTGGAATCGTCGCCGTGGATCGAGAGCCCCCGAAGGGGGTGAGGCTCTATCCGAAACCAGTCTGGACCCCGGGGGACCGCTTCGTCTATCGCCGCGGGGGACGGGTCCGCGTCGAATTCCGTGTCGTTGCGGTGGAGGAGGACCGGAGGGTTCTGGAGGAGGTCGGCAGCGGGCTGGTCCTGGTCCTCGACGGGGAACTTCGCGAGCTGGGGCGGGGAGTCGGAGAAGAGTTCCGTTATTTGAGAAGGATGGATCCTTTCGACGCCCGTTTCAGTTGGCCCCTGTGGGTCGGAAAGAAATGGGCCTGCGATTTCCTCGACAAGAACCCCGAGGGGGGAATCCGGCGTCTCCGCGCCGATTACGAATGCGAGGGGAAGGAACGCATCGTGACGGCCGCCGGCGTCTTCGAATGCCTGAGGATCCTGAGGAGAGCCTCCCTCCTCGTCCCGGGAAGGGATTACTACGAACAGGTTTCGATCCTCTGGTATGCGCCCGATGTCGGATGGTTCGTCCGGCGCCTCGAGGAGGGCCTGATGATCGAACTCGAGGCCTACCAGAGACAGCGTAGGACCCTACGGAGCGGGGCCGAGAGGGATGCGAACCCGCCCGGCCCCGCTTCGAACGTGGGAGGCCGATCCTCCCGCGGACTTCCCGAGAATCGTTCTACTTCTTGACCTCGAGGAACTTCGAGCCGTCGAGGAGGAGGCTTTCGAGGTAGCCGTCCTCGCCGAGATACTCGGCGTGTTTGAAGCCGGTCCCCTTGCCGTCCCAGGCGTCCTTCACCCAGAAGTGGTAGGCGTTCGTGACGAAGAAATCGCCGATGTAGGACAGGCCCTCGGTGATCGGGATCACCGGGATGACGTGGAGAGCGGCATTGAGCCAGGGGCTCTGGGTGTAGAGCTTCATGTCCCAGTCATCGACCGTGCGGCGAAGTTGCTGCGGCCCGGCCGAGCATGAGGTGAATACACCACAAAGAAGCAGAACGAGGCCAAAAGCCCACTTACGCATCGGATCCCTCCATGTTCGAGATGTTCGACTCCAATCGAGGACCGGGGCCGGAAGGCCGCCGCACTGCCGGCTCTCGCGCCCCGAACCGCCCTCGACAAGGAACTTTAGGGCGCATCCTTCGGGGGATGCAACAGGGATTCCCTGGAAAGGGAGTCCGGGCGATTCCGGCAATCCGAAGCCTTAAGGAAAGACGCTCGGGGGGTCGGGGTAAAGGGTGGAGCGGGCGAAGGGACTCGAACCCTCGACATTCAGCTTGGGAAGCTGACACTCTACCAACTGAGTTACGCCCGCAATCTCGAGGGCGCGGAAGATAACGACGGGGGGGAGCCTTTGCAATCCGGGCGGCGGGGTCCCCGGGAAGCGGTGCGAGAGAGCCGCGGCTGCGGGCCCGGTCCCCGGGAACGCGGGGATCGCAGCTTCAATCCTCTCTCGGGAGCCATCTCCAGGGATCCTTCGGGATGCTGCGGAGAGCGGATTCGAGGTCGTCCCTGCCCAGGGCTCTCGTGAAGGGGAGGAAACGCCGGGGGTCGATCCCCAGGACGTAGAGGTCCAGGGGGCGCCCGGCGCCTTCCAACTCATACCCCAGGTCCTCGAGGATCCGGGTGGGTTCTCCTCGGGAACTGCGGGCGAGGCGGAGGGTGGAGAGGGCCTCGAGGAAGGCCCGCTCCGGGGCGGGGACGCCCCGGGTCTCCAACCCGCGGAACAGGAGGTCCCTGCGTTCCCCGGTCGCGAACCAGGCCTCCCGGGCCTGGAACCAGAGGTGGAGGTAGGGGCGGTTCATGTAGAGGAGACCCGAGAGGAAGAGGAGGGCGAAGCTGGCGCCGAGAAGGGGGGAGGGCCGTCGCCGCGCGTGTCGCTGCGCCCCGGGCAGGGGGAAGAAGAAGAACACGAGCGCGAATCCCGTCAGGAGCCCGCCGACGTGCCCGGAGTTGGAGATGTTCGGGATCAGGAAGCCGATCGCGAGGTTGAGGAGGATCGCGCTCATGAGCCAGCGCCCGATCGGGTCCTGCAGGAAGTCGAAGTAGGACCTTCCGAGACGGCTGCGGATCGCGAGAGCGGCCCCGAAGAAACCGAAGAGGGAGGTCGAGCCCCCGGCGATGATCCCGTAGGCGGGGAGGAAGAGGCTTCCGAGGAGGTTCCCGCCCACGGCGGTCACGAAATAGAGGAAGAGATAGGGACCGAGTCCGAGGTCCGCCTCGAGCATCGGACCGATCCGGTGGAGGAAGAGAGCGTTGAAGGCCAGATGCAGGAGGCCGATGTGGACGAGGCTCGCCGTGAGCAGCCGCCAGGGTTCGCCGAGCACGATCTGGATCGGTCGGACGGCTCCGGCGGCCAGGAGCTTCCCGTCCGTCGGTTCGGTCAGGCCGAAGTGGAAGAAGAGCAGCAGGTAGGCGAACAGGAGGACCCAGGTCCCGAGGGGAGGGCGTCTCATCGGCCCCCCTTTCCGAGGAGGCGGAGCCGTGCCCGGGCCCGGGCCAGGTCGTCCTCCGGAGACCATCGCCCCTTCTTCCCCTTGCGCGCCGGGGGGAGGAGTTCGCGGATCCTTGCGAGGACCCTCCTCGCTTCCTCCGGGGCTCCGGTCCGTTCCCGGGCGAGGGCCTCGAGGTAGAGGATCTCCGGCCTTTCCCCGAATCTGCGGGAGTAGCGGCCGGCCATCTCGAGGCAGGCCTCGAAGCGGCCGGCTGCGAACAGGACCCGGACTCCGAGCCGCATGCCTTCCCCGAAGCCGATCTCCGGATCTCCGGCCAGAGCCTCCTCGAGGAAGGGGGCCGCCTGCTCGGGCCGTCCGGCGAGCCAGAGGGCCCGCCCGAGGAGATAGAGAGTCCTCTTCTCAGTCGGATCCCGGCGCCGAGCCTCTTCGAGGAACGGGAGGGCCAGCCCGGGCTGTCTCCCGTCGAGGTAGCACTGGGCGAGTTTCTGGAGGTCCGGAACCGAGGCGAAATGCCGGACCTTGTCGAGGAGATCGCCCGCGGTCTTGCGGTCGAAGCGCATCCGGTCCCGGATTCCCGAGAACCAGACTCGGAGGGCCGGAAGGGTCGTCGGCCAGAGGAGGGCGGCCAGGGCGAGGAGGGCCAGGATGGAGGGCAGGAGGGGACCGCGGAAGAAGTCGAGAAAGCCGAGAATCCGGGCTTCGAGCCTTGCGAGAGTCAGGGGGTTCTCGAGGAAGAGGAGCCAGCCCGAAAGGAGGAGCAGGGACGGCAGGAGGAGAAGGAGGGAGAAGCAGAGGATCCAGGGGTCGAAGCGCCGATCGCGACTCGGATGCGGGTCCATGGCCCCGTTCTGGCGGAGGGGATGACCGGTGGCAAGCAGCTTTCCGGAAGGGGAGCGGGGGGAGAGGAACCGGGACGGCCCGTGACCCGCTGGGGGGAGGTCGCCGGAGCGCCGGGCTTCGGGCCTTTTTGACATTCGAGACAAAAACTCGATCCGAAAAGAGAAACTTTTCCGGGGAGGGTCGCTAGAGGGGGGTGCGATGGGATGCATGGGCCCATCGTGAGAGAGACGAGGTGGTCCCCGGCAAGAGTTCACCCAGCTCTTGCCGGGGTTTTTTTGTACCCCTGGTCCGGCCCCTCCCGGCCCGCCCTCTTCCCACGAGGACCCGGAACACTGGGGGGCCGGGCTTGCGGCGGACCCACCCGTTCCCGATCCTTCCCCGATGGACTCGACGAGACCGATCTCCTACGCGGCCTACCTGCGTCTTCCGGAACTCCTGGGTTGCCAGGAGCCCCCCTCGCCGGAGGGGGGGACTCGAGCCCTGGCTCACCACGACGAGATGCTCTTCCTCGTCGTCCACCAGGTCTTCGAACTCTGGTTCCGCCAGATCCTCCACGACCTCTCGCTGGCGAGGGACCTGCTGGGGCGCCCCGACCGTCCCGAGGCCGACCGGAGGGTGCCGGAGGAGGACATCCCGCGGATCACGGACCTCCTGCGGCGGGTCAACGAGATCTTCCGGCTGATGACGGATCAGTTCACGGTCCTCGAGACGATGCCGAGCGTTCATTTCCTGGCCTTCCGGGATCTCCTGCTGCCGGCCAGCGGATTCCAATCCTTCCAGTTCCGGGAACTGGAGATCCTGGCCGGGCTCCGGGACGACCAGAGACTCGGAGCGGCGGGGACGGGGTACGACCGCCTGCTCTCCCCGGAGGAACGGGAGAGGCTCGCCCGGCGCAGGGAGGAGATGAACCTCGCCGAGGCCGTCTTCGCGTGGCTCGCACGGACGCCCGTCGGCGAGGCCTTCCCCGATTTCGCGGAGGCCTTCGAAAAGGCCTACGCCGCCTATGTCGAGGAGCAGGGGTCCTACCACGGCCGGAATCCGAACGTGGATCCCCAGGCGGCCGGCCGGGCGGCCGCCCGGATCCGCGCCCAGGGGGAGGCTTGCCGGACCTGGATCCGCGCCGGGGACGAGCGGGACCGGAACGCCCGCCTCGGCTTCCTCTTCCTCATGTCGTATCGGACCCGGCCCCTCCTTCGCTGGCCGGGAGCCCTCTGCGAGACCCTCTGCGAGTTCGAGGAGCGGTTCCGTCTGTTCCGCTTCCGGCATGCCCGCATGGTCGAGCGGATGATCGGGTCGAGGGTCGGGACCGGCGGCAGCACGGGGATCGCGTATCTCGACGAGACCGCCAGGCGGTACCGGATCTTCGGGACCCTTCTCGAGGGGGTCTCCTTCCTGATCGACACGGCCCGCCTTCCCCCGATCCCCCATCCGGAACTCCTGGGATTCCGAAAGGACTGAGCGAGAAGGAACGCGGTTGTCGAGCTTCGACGGGCCGGCGGGAAAGGTCCGATGGATTCTCCGCGATCTTCCGGTTAGACCTGGGCCGATGGGTCACCCTCCTGTCGTTCCATTCGTCCTCGTACTCGTCCTGACCGTCGGGCTCCTGATCTTCGCCCTGGTCACCGGGATCCGAGGCCCGAGGAACTTGCACGTCAAGGTCTCCTGCGCCGCCCTCCTCGCCCTGGGGCTCGCGATCTACCTGGCCGAGGTCGTCGGAGGGTTCTGGGTTTTTCCGAAGATCCCTCTCAGGGTCCATCTGTCCTTCGCGATCCCCGGCGCCCTGATGGGACTCGTGACCGCCGTCAGCGGGGTCCTCGTCCTCAAGGATCGCTGTTCGCGGAGGACCCACCGCCGGATCGTCTCCCTCTTCCTCCTGCTCGTTCTGGCCGCCTCGACGACCGGCGTCTGGATCTTCTGGGTCGGCCGGGCGAAGCCTCTCTGAGTTCCGGCCCCCCTCGGGGGGGGAAGGGTTTCTCCGGGCTTGGGGTAAGGACCCTCGAGGGAAGGAGGCTTCCCCCCGGGATCCCCGCGCGCGGGCGCTGAAACCCCCCAAGCCGAGGGGGGAGGCGAGCCGATAGGGAGGGGGTGCCGGCCCTCGAACGGACGCTTCCCGCCCTCCCCGCCCCGATCGAGACGGGAGCGGAAACCGGTCTTCTCCCGCCCCTGCGGGAGAAGAGTCCGGAGTTCCCGCTTCCTTCCGGAAAGGCGGAGTCCGATGGCGCGGCCCGACCGGAAGTCCCGCGGGGGAAGGGAGGGATCCTCCGGATCCTGTGCGCCGATCTCCTGCGGCTTTCGATCTTCCTGGCCCTCTGCCACGCCTTCGTCTTCCAGGTCTCGGTCGTGCGGGGATCCTCGATGATGCCGAACATCCATGACGGGGACCGGCTCTTCGTGGACCGCGTCTCCTACCTTCTCCGCGACATCCGGCGTTTCGACGTCGTGATCCTGGCCTGCCCGAAGGAGCCGGGGGTGGATTACGTGAAACGCATCGTCGGTCTCCCCGGGGAGGAGGTCCGGATCCGGGAAGGGGCCCTCTTCGTCGACGGCCGGCGGATCCGCGCCCCGTTCCCGTTCATCTCCGACCCCGATTCCTTCGGGGTCTGGAAGGTCCCCGAGGATTCCTACTTCGTCCTCGGGGACAACCGGCCGGTGTCGAGCGATTCCCGCGAGGGATGGTTCGTCCGCCGGGACGAGATCCGGGGCAGGGTGCGCGCATGCCTCTGGCCCCTCTCGAGCGTCCACGCGTTCTGAGGATCGGGGAGCGCGGCCCAGATCTCCCCGACCGCGCTCTCCGTCCTTGGCATCCGAGCCCGGATCCTCCAGGCTGTCGGCATGGATGCGCAAGGGGAAGGAGCGCCGAAGGCCTCCTCGGGCAGGAGGATCTGGGTCGCCGGCGCCGGCCGGGGGATCGGGGCGGCGCTCGCGGCCAGGCTCCGGACGGAGGGATTCGAGGTCTCGGCCTTCTCGCGAAGGTGGGGGCAGGACTTCTCGGACCCGAGCTGTGTCGAGGCCCTGCTCCAGGAGCACGGCCCACCCTGGGGATGGATCCACTGTCCGGGCTCCTTCCTCGAGAAGCCCCTGCTCGAGACCGGAATCGAGGAATGGGAGGAACTCCTGCGATCCAACCTCCATTCCTTCCTCGTCGCCGCGAAGGTCCTTCTTCCCGCGATGGCCGAGGAGGGCGGAGGAAGGGTCCTCGTCTTCGGGGCCTCGGGGCTCGACAACGGTATGGCCAGGCGGAGGGGAGCGGCCTATTTCGCGGTCAAGGCGGCCCTCCTGGAATGCCTGCGCAGTCTGGCCTTCGCCTTTGCTCCGAAGGGGATCTGCATGCACATGGTCTGTCCCGGCCTGATCCTCCACGAGCACAGCGCCCGGGAGAGCCAGGAGCGCTTGGCTCCGCGCGTTCCGGCCGGACGCCTCGGGACTCCGGCCGACCTCTTCGGCCTCTGCACCTACCTGCTCTCGGAAGAGAGCGCCTACCAGACGGGTTCGGTGCTCTCCGTCGACGGCGGTCTGGGGCTCGGGCCGATCACGGACTGAGGCCTCGGCCCGACTTCAGGCCTCGACGACGGGGTTCGCGAGGGTTCCGATGCCTTCGATCGAGACCTCGACGCAGGATCCGGGATTCAGGGGGGAGACCCCCTCGGGGGTTCCGGTGAAACAGAGGTCCCCGGGGCGCAGGGTCGTGTGCCGGGAGAACCAGGCGACGGCCTGGGCGATCCGGTGCAGCATCGATCCGGTTCGGGAATGTTGGCGGACCTCGCCGTCGACCCGGACCTCGATCTCGAGGTCCGGCGTTCCGTCCGCCGGGGGGCCGTCCGCTCCGAAGAACTCCTCGAAGGGGACGACCCAGGGGCCGACCGGCCCGAAACCGTCGAAGCTCTTGCAGCGCACCCAGGGATGCCCGCGTTCGCGGTCTCTTTGCTGCATGTCTCGGGCCGTGACGTCGTTTCCGATCGTCAGTCCGGCGACGAGGGCGACCGCCTCTTCCTCGTCGAGGTCCTTTCCCGAGGCTCCGAGGACGAGCACGAGTTCCCCCTCGTGGTCGACGCGGCCGAGAGAGGGGGGGAGCGGGATCGGACGGCCGGCCGGGATCAGGGCCTCGGGGAGTTTGTTGAACCACATCGGCTCCTTCGGGGGCTCGGCGCCGAACTCGGCCGCGTGGGCCGCGTAGTTCTTGCCCAGGCAGAGGACCTTTCCGGGCTCGGGGATCGGAAGACCGAAGCCCTCGGCCGGGGGTTCGGGGCTGCCTTCGCCCGAGAGGCGGGCGAGCTCCTCGAGCTTCGAGGCGCGGAGGCATCCCTCGGCGAGGCAGGCGCGCGCGTCGTAGGCCAGGTCTCCGAGGATCCCCTCGAGATCATGGAAACGGCCCTCGAGGAGGCAGCCGAGGGGACCGGGCCGCTTCGGATCGGGTCCCGCCCGATGGTACCAGGCGAGCCTGGGGAGGGGTGTCATTGGGCGAGGGCCAGGAGGGCGTAGGCCGTGCAGAGCACGGGGCTCGCTTCCCACCAGCGGCCGTTCTTGTCGTTGACCCAGAAGCCTTCGTCCTTCTGACGGGCCTTCAGGACCGTCCGGAGTTCCTTGCGCCAGTCGCGTCCCGCGATCCGGTCGACCTCGGCCAGGGACAGGGCCCGGGCCAGGGTCAGGTAGTAGTAGTAGAGGCCCTGATACCTGGCCTTCTCGCCGAGCGCGGGGGAGGCGCCGGGGTTCGTCTCGAGGGTCCAATTCTTCGAGGCCCAGGCGAGGGCGGCCTGAAGGCGGGGGTCGTCCTTCGGGAGACCGCTGAGGACGTAACACTTCAGGAGCGCGTAGGTCATCGAGCCGTAGGACCGGGCGATCTGCGTTCCATCGGAGACCTCGTCGTAGCCAGCGGGGGAGTTGCCGGGGTAGTAGGCGGCGCCTCCGTCCTCGCCGGGGCGGACGACGACCTTCTTCCCGTCGTCGGCCCGTCGCGTACCCTTCCAGGCCCCCTCGCCGGGGAGATTCTGGCAGCGTCGGATGAAGATCAGGGCCTTCGCGATCGCGTCGTCGTCCTTCGGAAGGCCCGTGAGCCTGAGGGCCTCGAGGGCCATCTGCGTGTTCGAGAGATCTCCCCGCCGGTCCCCCCCGTATCCGATCGACCCGTAGTCCCGGTCCGAGACCCGATAACCGCGGTGTTCGAGGTTCTGGATCGACAGCAGGAAGCGACGCGCCTTGGCCAGGGCGGGGGGAACCGACTCGAAGGGGCAGTCGGCGAGGGCGAGGACCGCGGCGCAGGTGACGTAGTTCGGAAGGGACTCGGAGAAGCTGCCGTCCGGCCGCTGGTTCTTCAGGAGGAAGTTCCAACCCTTCCGGAGGATCTCGACCTCCCCGGAGGCGCGCTTGGCGGCCGGTTTCGTCGCGATCGCCGCGAGCGCGAGGGCCGTCGTGCCGGGATCGGGGACCTCGCCCCGCCCCGGGACGGGCATGTACCAGACTCCGTCCTTCGACCGGGAGAGGAGCCAGTTCAGGGCCTTCTGCTGGAAGGGCTCGAAGGGAAGGGCGTTCTTCGACTTCGCCGAACGGGACCCCCGGTTCAGGACCTCGTAGGCCGCGACCTTCGCGACGAGAAGGGGGATCGAGGGCCCGCCTTCGATCGAGGCGGCCTTCGCGAGGTCAGCGGGGCGCCAGGGGGAGAGAAAGCGCCCTTCGGGGGCCGCCTTGGCCAGGGCTTCCCTCGTCTCCTTCAGGAGTTCCGGGTAGGCCCCGAGGTCCTGGAGGGCCTGGACGACCCATCGGGTGTTCTCGAGGAGGACGGTCATTGCTGCGGAGGAGGCCCCGAAGAGTCCGTCGCTGCGCCGCCCGTCGAGGATGCGCCGGAGAGGACGGCGCATCAACGGCCCGTCCTCCAGCGAATAGCGCCGGGGACTGCGCACGAGAGCCACGATCCACTGCGCGGCCTCGGCGACGCTTCCGAACTCCTTGCCGTCCAGCCTCCGGATCAGGCTGTCGATTTCGTGTTTGAGGGCGGATTTCCGCCGGGCCGCATCCTGCGGGGGGGCCGCTCCGGCCGGGACGGACAACGACAGGGCGAGGAAGAGGAAGGGCAACGGACGCATCGTGACGGCTCCGTGAAAAATCGGACTTCGTGGACCGGAACGGCGGATCCTCCGAAGGCCGCCGCTCCGTGGCGGGCCGGAACAGGATAGGGCATGATCCGATCCGGACTGAGGGGAATCCGTTTCGGAACGAATCGAAAGCCCCGCGGTTCAATCGGAGGATTCTCCCAAAGGGTTCTCCTCACTCAGACGAATGTCCGTTGCCGAGACTTCCCGCCTGCTGATCCTCTTCGCCCGCCGCCCGTTTCCGGGCCGAGTCAAGACGAGGCTCTGCCCACCCCTCCGGCCCGAGGAGGCTGCCGCCCTCCAGGCCGCCTTCGTCGCGGATTGTTTCGCCGTCGCGCGGTCGATGGCGGAGGCGGATCCCCGTCTCCGGATCGAGATCCACTGGGACTCCCCGGAATCGGGACCCGTTCCGTTCGAACCTCCCTGGTATGTCCGGAACGGGGACGGAGTATGTGGGATCGATCCCCCGGCCGGCAGGGTCCAGGAGGGGGAGGGACTCGGTTCCCGGATCGCGCATGCCTTCGGGCGGGCCTTCGAGGGGTCGGGAACGCCCCCCGGAGCGGTCCTCCTGCGCAACACCGATTCCCCCGAGCTGCCGGCCTCCCTCCTCGAACTCGGCCTCGAACTCCTGGAATCCCCGACGGGTCCCGACGTGGTCTTCGGGCCGGATCCGGGGGGGGGCTACACCTGCGTCGGCCTCCGCCGGGATCGGCCCGGACTGTTCCTCGACCTCCCTCTCGGAGGGCATGCGGAGGGGAGCGGAATCCTCGCACGGAGCCTCGAGCGCTGCACGGAACTCGGGTTGGTCGCGGGGGTGCTCCCCGAAGCCCCCGACTGCGATCTCCCTGCGGACCTGCACGCCCTCGAGCAGCGCCTGCGGAAGGACCCGGGGCGGGCCCCGAAGACCGCCGCCCTCCTCGCCCGGTGGCGGGAGGAAGGCTGGGAACGACCCGATCCCGGCCCGTCGTGAGGGCTCGGCGCTAGCATGATCCCCCTCACCGCAGGGAGATAGACGAACACGATGGACTCGAGAATCCGGAATCTGAAGACCTACCCGATGGTCCTGCTGCAACGCAGGAAGGAGGAACTGCTCGCGCGGGGGCTCGAGGTCTTCGACTTCGGGACCGGGGATCCGCGGGAACCGACCCCCGCCTTCATTCGAGAGGCCTTGAAGGAAGCGGTCCCCGAGGTCTCCCAGTACCCGTCGGTGGCCGGAGAGCTCGGTCTCCGCGAGGCCTTCGCCGGGTTCTTCGAACGGAGGTTCGGAGTCCGGCTCGACCCCGACCGGGAGGTCCTGCCGACGCGGGGGAGCAAGGAAGCGATCTTCCACCTCCCTCTCGTGCTGATCGATCCCTCCGAGGATCGCCGTCTCGTCGTCCTTCCCGAACCGGGGTATCCGGTCATGGAGATCGGGGGCCTCTACGCCGGGGCGGAGCTTTGGGTCCATCGCCTCGACGAGGGGAACGGCTACCTGATGCATCCGGAGGAGGTTCCACCGGAGGTCCTGGACCGTGCGGCCCTCGTCTGGCTCAACTATCCGAACAACCCGACCGGCCGGGAGATGCCGGCGGAAGTCTTCGAGACCTGGGTTCGCGCCCGCGATCGTCATGGCTTCGTGCTCTGCTCCGACGAATGCTATGTCGATCTCTACTTCGGCGAGCCTCCGCGCAGCCTGCTCGAGTTCGGCAGGAAGGGCTGCCTCGCCTTCCACAGCCTCTCCAAGCGTTCGGGGATGACGGGTTACCGCAGCGGGATCGTCGCCGGAGATCCGGATCTCCTCACCCTCTACCGCGCCCAACGCGCGGCCTTCGGACAGGCGATGACGGTCTGGGTTCAGCGCGCCAGCGCGGCCGCCTGGAACGACGACCGGCATGCCGAGGAGCGCCGGCGGGTCTTCGCCGCGAAGAGGAACCTGATGGCCGGCGGCCTCGCGGCCCGCGGTCTCGAAGTCTTCGGGACGAGCGCGACCTTCTATCTCTGGCTTCGCGTTCCCGGGGGATTCGACGGAGAGGCCTATGCGGCCCGCCTGGCGGAGGAGGGCATCCTCGTCTCGCCCGGTCCCTTCTTCGGAAGGGGACAGGAGGACCGGATCCGCGTCGCTCTCGTTCCCGATCTCGAGGCCTGCGGGAAGGCCTTGGAGCGCTGGCCCGACGCGCGTGGATCCTGAGCCCTTATCCCCGACCGGGGGAGGCGTGAGGAAGGAGCGCGGGGCTGCTAGCCTTGGGCCCGCCCCTTCCTTGTCCGATGGAGCCGCCGTCGATGAACTCGAAGGATCCCCGCGCCGAAAGGGTCCGCGCCGCCTTCCGCGACCGGAGCCTCCTGCACGAAGAATCCCACGCCGAAGCCGTCCACTCCGTGATCGCCGACCTCGACCGCGGCGCCTTGAGGGTCGCCTCCCCGGCCGAGGGGGACGGGGAGGGGGACTGGATCGTGCACGACTGGATCCAGGAGGCCGTCGTCCTCTATTTCGCCCTCGCGGAGATGGTCGAGGACGTCGAGACCACTCCCCCGTTCCATGACAAGGTCCCGCTCAAGCGGGATCTGAAGGCCGCGGGGGTCCGGGTCGTGCCCGGGGGGATCGTGCGATACGGGGCCTTCCTGGAGCGCGGGGTCGTCGTCATGCCCGGTTTCGTGAACATCGGGGCTCGTGTCGGATCGGGGACGATGGTCGACACCTGGGCGACGGTCGGTTCCTGCGCGCAGATCGGACGCAACGTGCATCTCAGCGGAGGGGTCGGCATCGGAGGAGTCCTCGAACCGCCGGGAGCCCGTCCGGTCATCATCGAGGACGACTGTTTCGTCGGTTCGCGCTGCATCGTCGTCGAGGGGGTGCGGGTCCGGAAGGGAGCGGTGCTCGGAGCGGGGGTCGTGCTGACGCGGTCGACGCCGATCCTCGACGTCCGCGGGGAGACGGAGACCGTCCTGAAGGGGACGGTCCCCGAACGGGCGGTCGTGATTCCGGGAACGCGGAAGAAGGAGTTCCCCGCGGGGACCTACGACCTCCCCTGCGCCCTGATCATCGGAGAGAGGACCGAGAGCACGGATTCGAAGACCTCCCTGAACGAGACCCTCAGGAGCTTCGCGCTGTGAAGGGATTCGAGGACCTGGAGAGCCTCGCTCTCAGATTCCTCGAGATCCCGAGTCCGATCGGGGAGGAACGCGCCCTCGCCGACGCCTGCGAAACCTGGATCCGGGAAGCCGGGGTGCCGTGCATTCGCGCGGGAGACAACCTGGCCTTCGGCCCCGAGGCCCGGGGGGACCGCCCGCGCCTCCTCCTTCTCGGACATCTCGACACGGTGCCGCCGCAGGGAGAGAACAGGCCGCGGCTCGAGGGGGATCGGATCCACGGGCTCGGGGCCTCCGACATGAAGTGCGCGGACGCCCTGATCCTCCGCGCGGTGGTCCGGGCGGCGACGGAGCCCTGCCGCTACGACCTACAGGCCGTCTTCTACGCCCGGGAAGAGGGACCCTTCGAGGAGTCCGGCCTCCCCGAGATCGCGGAGGCCGCGCCCGGGTTCTTCCAGGACGTCGACCTGGCGATCGCGATGGAGCCGACGGGGGGCGCGATCGAATGCGGCTGCCTCGGAACCCTGCACGCGGAGGTCCGCCTGAGGGGGCGCGCGGCCCATTCCGGACGACCCTGGCAGGGGGAGAATGCGATCCACAAGGCCGCTCCCCTGCTCGAGGCCCTCTCGCGCTTCGGGATCCGCGAATGCGTCTTCGACGGCCTGCGCTTCCGCGAGAGCTGTTCGGCGACGATGATCCGCTTCGAAGGGGCGCGCAACGTGATTCCCTCATCCTGCACGGTGAACCTCAACTTCCGCTTCGCCCCCGACCGGGACGACGAGGAGGCGGCGGCCTTTCTTCGTTCCTTCGTCGAAGGGGTGTACGGGAAGGAGGCGATGTCCGGGGGCGGGGTCTCGGTCGAGATCGCCGATCTCTGTCCGGCCGGCAGGGTCTGCGCCGACCATCCTCTCCTGCGTGAGCTGGAGGCCGCGGCCGGGGTGGAGTTGGAACGCCGGGCCAAGGAGGCCTGGACCGATGTCGGGAGGCTCTCCCGGTGGGGGATCGACGCCGTGAACCTCGGCCCGGGCGAGGGTAGCCAGGCCCACCAGGCGGGGGAATGGTGCTCGCGGACCCGGCTGCGGGAGACGGCCGCCCGCTTCGACGCCTGGCTCTTCGGGAAGGGCGGCCGGACGGACGGAGTCTGATCGTGACGCGGATGCGCAGGGCCGCGGCCGTCATGCTCACCAGGGGGGCGGGACCGGAAGTCTCGGTGCTCCTCGTGGAGCGTGTCCGGGAACTGCGTTTCTTCGGGGGGTATTTCGCGTTTCCGGGGGGGACCCTGGATCCGGGGGATCCGGATCCGGCCCACTGCGCGGTCCGCGAACTCCGAGAAGAGATCGGTCTCGAACTCGAGGTGAAGGATCTCCTCCCCCTGGGACGACTGACGACGCCGGAGTTCGCGCCGGTCCGCTACGAGACCGAGTTCTTCCTCGCGCGCTGCCCCGAGGGGCGGGAGCCGAGCCCCTGCTGCGGAGAACTCGCCTCGGTCCGCTTCGTGGACCCCGCCGAGGCTCTCGCCGAGTGGCGCGCGGGAGAGACCGCCATCGTGCCTCCCGTGCTCTTCTTCCTCGAAGAGGCGGCGAAGGGCTTCGAAGGGTTCCGCGAACGTGCGCGCGCGGGCATCCGGGAACTCGAAAGGGGGCGGCTCCATCCGGTCTTCTTCCGTCCCGGCATCCTTCTCGCGGCCCTGCGCACCGCGACCCTCCCTCCCGCGACGACGACGAACTGCCTCCTCGTCGGGGAAGCCCGGGTGCACGTCGTCGATCCCGGAACGATGGAGGAGGGTGAACTCCGGCGCCTCTTCGACCTCCTGGACGGGTTCCGGGCGGAAGGGAGGAAGCTCGAGGGGATTCTCCTGACGCACGACCATCCGGACCACTGCGGGGGGGCGATCCCCGTCGCGGAGCGGTACGGGATTCCGGTCCGCGCCCATTTCCTGAGCCTGCAACACCTGCCCGAAGGCCTCGACCGCCGTCCCCTGGCCGAGGGGGACCGCCTCGAACTCGGGAGGAGTCCCGACGGACGTCCCGGCTGGAGCCTCCACGCGGTCGAGACTCCGGGACACCATCCGGGCCATCTCGTCTTCTTCGAGGACCGCTACCGATCCCTGATCGCGGGAGACCTCGTCTCGACGGTTTCCACGATTTTGATCGATCCGCCCGAGGGCCGCCTCGCCGACTACCTGGACTCCCTCCGGAGGGTCCGGGCCCTCCGGCCCGAGACGCTCTTTCCCGCCCACGGTCCGGCCGTACAGGACGGCGTCGCCCTCCTCGACCGCTTTCTCGAACACCGCAGGGAGAGGGAGGAGCTGTGTCTCGAGGCCCTGGCCGAGGGGCCGAGGACGCGCGAGGAACTCCTACCCCTGGTCTACGCGGATACCGAACCTCTTCTTCACGCCGCGGCCTCCCGCTCGCTCCTCGCCGGTCTGCGCAAGCTCGAGGAAGAGGGTCGCGTCAGGGTCGAGGAGGGCCGCTGGCGTCTCGAGACCGGATCCGTTTCGGACGGGGCGCCTCCGGAGCCGGGGGGGAAGGGCTTCATGGAAGGAGGATCCAGGAGGCGAGGAGGCGGTCCGCCCCTTCCCCTTTGAGACGAGCGCGGACCTCCGCGAGGTCGCGGATCCGGCCTTCCCTCGCTTCGCCGTCCTCCCAGAGGGATTCGAGGGAGGCGAGAACGCGTTCCCAGCCCTCTTCCTCGAGGAAGCAATGCTCGGGAAAGGCCTCCCGTCCGAGAATGAGGTTCGGGGCGCCGATCCAGGGGACGCTGAGGCCGCGGGAGGCGAACCACTTTTCGCGGCGGTGCTCGAGCTTGAAGACGAGGACGAAGGGAACCCCGGCCAGCGCCGTCTGGATCGTGGTGGTCCCGGACTTGACCAGGGCGAGGCGACAGGAACGGAGGGTTTCCCCGGGATCGGCGTGCACGACCTCGCAGAGGGAAGGGTCGGCGCCCTCCGCCTCGAGAAAGGTTCGGACGCGGTCGGCCACCGAGACCCGGCGTTCGGCGTCGCTCTGCGGGATCCTCGCGCCGCATTCCGGGTGCTTCCGGCGGAACTCGAGAAAGACCCGGAGCATCGGGACGAGATGGCGGTCGATGTCCTTGCGCCGACTGCCGGGGAGGAGGGCGAGGATCCTCCGGTCCCCGGAATCCGAAGGAACGGGCGAGCGCTCCGCTCCGGCCGATTCCGCGGCGAGGGGGTGCCCCGCGTAACCCGTGGGGATCCCCCCCTTCCGGAAGAACGGAGGCTCGAAGGGTAGGACCGCGATCGCCGCGTCGACGGCTCGGCGGAAGCGGGCCATGCGCCAGGGCCCCCAGGCCCAGTATTGCGGGCAGACGTAGTAGAGGACCGGCAGCCCGCGGCGTTTGGCCTCTTCCGCGAGGACGAGATGCAGGCCCGGGTTGTCGATCAGCACGACGAGATCCGGCGGGTCCTTCTCGAGGATTTCGAGGAAGCGTCCGACGACGTCGAGGAAGAACGGGATCTCGGCGAGGACGGCGCTCAGGCCCATGACCGCGCGATCGACGAGATCCGCCTCGACCCGGACGCCGAGCTTCGCCAGGTTCTTTCCGCCGAAGGCGGAGATCTCGAAATCCGCCCCTTCCGCCCGGAGGGTCTTCACGAGACGGCAGGCCTGCGCTTCTCCCGAACGCTCTCCGCAGGAGAGGAAGATCCGCCCGGGGCGCCGGCCGCCGAGGGCTCCCCGGATCCGCGCCCGGGCCTCCTCGTTGCCCTCGGCGAGGCGGCGCGGATCCCCCGCCTCCTCGAGCAGCGAGGCGGCTTCCGCGCGCCAATGCCTCCTGCGAAGCAGGTAGAACCAAAGCCTCGCCGGAACCGACAGGGCCCGAAGGATCTCCCGCAGGACGAGGAAGACCAGCCTCGGACGGAACCGCCGGCGCCGGGGAGGATCTCGGTCTCGGGCTTTCGGCTGCGGGCTCAAAGGTCGATGCGCGTGATGCGGTGGCGGGCGAGAAGGTACAGGACCACGATCCCCGCGAGGAGCCAGATCCCCCGGGAGAGGAAGAGGTCGGCGAACCCGAGAGTGCCGGAGAGGATCGGCATGTAGACGTCGTAATCCGAGAGCCGGAAGAGGCTGATCTCGCGGATGCCCTTCACGAAGAAGATGCCGACCTCCATGACGATGAACCCGCCTACGGCGAAGGCCACGTGGACCTGGGTCTTGAAGCAGGTCGAGAGGAAGATCGTCAACATCAGGAAGAGGAGGATGAAGAGGGATCCGTGGAGGCTGGCGAGCAGGAGAGGAGCGGCCGCGATCTCGTAGCCCTGCAAGCGGGCCATCGGCCAGACGGACAGGGAACTCGCGAAGACGGGGACGAGGGTCGAAGCCGCCAGGACCATCGTCTTGTCCCGGAGGATCCTGCTCCGCGACACGGGGCGGGAGAAGAGGAACTCCAGGGTGCCGTTCTCCCGCTCCCTCGCGATCGCCCCGGTTCCGAGGAGCACGGCCGCCGAGATCCCGATGACGTTCACGCTGCGGAAGAACTGTTCCGCCGCGATGTAGGCCCGGTAGGCGAAGTCGGGATCCTTGCTCATGACGTCCTTCAGCATCCTCTTCGCGAAATCGACCGGGATCAGGTCGAGGAGCCCGCTCATCCCCTTGTCGATCGCCTGCCGGAGTTGGGGCCAGTAGAGGAGGGTAAGGACCAGCAGGAGTTCGAGGATCAGGAAGTAAGCGAAGGTCATGCCCCGTACTTCCTTCCAGGTCTTGCGGGCGATCATTCGTCGACCTCCGGGTCCCCGGCGTACAGGAGGTCGTAGAGTTCGTGGAGGGGGGCCGAGCCGAAGCTCAGGCTTTCGGGGCCCGCTTCCATCAGGGCGTCGATGAGGGCGACCCGAGCCTCGGAGTCCTCCGTCTCGAAGAGGAACTCGCCGTCTCGAATCGTTCCCGTACATCCGAGGGGCGTGGAGAGCTTCGGGGCCTTTCCGGAAAACCGACCGCGGACCCTTCGTTCGAGCCTCTTCCTCGCCTCGTCGACCTCCCGGGGATCGGCGATCCTTCCCCGAACGAGGAAGGCGAGGCGGTCCGAGAGCCGTTCGAGTTCTTCGAGATGGTGGGTCGAGACCAGGATGCTCCGCCCCTTGCCTTTGAGGTCCAGGCAGATTCCGCGCAGCTTCCCCCGGACGCTGGGATCCAGGGCCTTGTCGGGTTCGTCGAGGACGAGGAGGGGCACGCGGGGGCTGAGGGCGATCGTCAGCGCGAGTTGCTGCTTCATGCCCGCGGAGTAGGAGCGGATCTTCCGGCGCAGGGGGATCCGGAAGACCTCGAGGCAGAGGTCCCTCGTCTCCTCGTCGAGTTCCCGGTGGAAACGGAGTCCGAAATCCAGAGCCTCTTTCCCCGTCATCTGGGGATAGAGGCTCGTCTCCCCTGGAAGATAGCCGACCCTTCCCCGCGTCCACACCGGATCGGCGAGCGCGTCCCTTCCTTCCAGGACGACCGAGCCCCGCTCGGGGAAGGCGAGTCCGAGGAGGCAGCGGAGGAGCGTGGTCTTGCCGACTCCGTTCGGTCCGACGAGGCCGAGCATCTCCCCGGGGCCGAGATCGAGGTCGAGGCCCGCGAGAACCCGGGTCCGGCCGTAGGACTTGGCGAGTCCGCGGACCGAGAGGAGGAGATCCTTCACGTGGCCGCCGCCTCCTTCTCCGGGTGCAGGGCGAGGCGCAGGAATCGACGGAGGAGGCGGGGGCCGGCCGGGGAGAGGAAGGATTCGGGGTGGAACTGCCACCCGAACCAGGGACGACGGGAATGCCTCATGGCCATCACGATGCGCCGGTCTCCGGTCCGGATCCAGGCTTCGAGGATCCAGGGTGATCCCTCGAGATCTGCGGCGTCCACCTCGATCGAATGGTAGCGGGCGAGTTCGAGGGGAGTCGGAAGCCCCGCGAAGAGGCCGCGCCCCCGGTGATGGACCGCGCTCGTCCTTCCGTGGACGATCTCCAGGGAAGACCGCAGCGGAAGCCCCGTCGCAGAGGCGAGGGCCTGGTGCCCCAGGCAGACCCCGAGGACCGGAAGGTCCGGAGGGAGACATTCGGCGAGGTCGAGAAGGCAGCCCATCTCTCCGGGGGCGCCGGGACCCGGGGAGAGCAGGAGGGCCTTCGGTCTGCGCGCGAGGACTTCCCGGGCCGAGCAGCGGTCGGACCGGAGCACGAGGACCTCGGTCCCCGCCTCCCTCAGGATCTGGACGAGGTTGAAGACGAAGGAGTCCCGGTTGTCGAGGCAGAGGATCACGGGAGGGGACCTAAATCCTCCTCCTCCCGATGTCAAACCGGAGGGAGTTTTCGGAAGGAGAGGGGGGGAAGAGGAGCGGGAGCCCTGCTAGCGTTTGGCCGGTCCGGAGAGCGGGCGATGGAGAAGGAAAGGGAATGAACATCCTGATCATCGGGATGGGGGAAGTCGGCTTCCACCTCGCCGCCGAGCTGTCCCGGAGCAAGCATGCGGTGACGGTCATCGATCCCGACCCCGCGAAGGTCAAGCGGGTCGGCGAGGAGTGCGACGTGCAGACCTTGTGCGGGGACGCTTCCCATCCCTCCGTCCTGGACCAGGCGGAAGCGGCGGCCTCGGACCTCGTCGTGGCGGTCTCGGATCATGACCAGGTCAACCTCCTGTGCTGTCTCCTGGCCCGGAGGATGGGGGCGGGGAAGGCGATCGTCCGGGTCAAGGACATGCGGCCCTACCGCAACTATCGAAGCCTCCTCCGGAGAAACCTCCTCTTCGACGTCATGATCAGCCTCGAAGACCTGGCCGCCGAGGAGATCGCGAAGATCGTCCGGAGGAACCGGGCGGTCGCGGTCGAGAACTTCTTCGGAGGAAGAGTCACGCTTCGGGTGCTTCCGGTGCAGGAGAAGTCGCCGCTGCTCGGAAGGCCCTTGAAGGACATCAAGGTGCCGAAAGGCGTCCACGTCGTGGCCGTGTTCCGGGACGAGCAGACGATGATCCCCGACGGGTCCTTCGAGTTCGTCGAGGAGGATCGGATCTACGTTCTCGGGCTTCCCGACGCGGTCGAACGTTTCGAGTCCTGGGTCGGGCACCGGCGGGGACGGACCCGGAGAGTCGTCATCTTCGGCGGGAGCAACGTGGCCCTGGAGGCCGCGCGACAGCTCGAGTCGAAGGGGTTGAGGGTCCACCTCCTCGTCGACGATCCCAAGCGGGCGGAGGATTTTTCGGCCAGCCTGAAACCGGGTTCGGTCTTCGACGTCCAGGGCGCCGACCTTTCGGCCTTCAAGGAGGAGCAGCTTTCCAAGGTCGACGCCTTCGTCGCGGCCAGCAGGCTCGACGAGAAGAACCTCCTTTCCTGCCAGATCGCTCGGGAGATGGGCTGCGAACGCACGATCGCGCTCGTCGGGAAGCCCGACTACACGGACCTCTACCAGACGATCGGGATCACGAGGGCGGTGAGCCCGAGGGTCCTCTGCTCGAACGCGATCGTGGATTTGATCCATGCGGGGAGGATGCGTCTCCTCGCGACCTTCGACGGAGGAGCGGCGAAGGTCTGCGAGGCCGTCGTGCAGCCCGACAGCATGCTCGTCGGGAAGCGGCTTCAAGAGGGTCCGTTCCCTTCCGGTTGCCGGGTCGGGGTCATCCAGCGCGAGGATCCGGACGAGGGGATGAAGGTGATCGTCGCTTCCGGCGAGGACGAGATCCTCGCCGGTGACCATCTCGTGCTGTTCCTGCTTCAGGAGGTGGAGAGCAGGATCGACTCGCTGCTTGGAGGGCGTTGAGTGAGCCTCCGGCACGTCGCCAAGGTCCTCGGGATCTTCCTCCTCTTCTATTCGGCGGCGATGCTCGTGCCGCTCGGGGTCGGAGCGATCCGGGGAGACCTCGCGGTGGAGGGGGCGTTTCATCCCGTCCGCGGCTTCCTCCTCGCCGCCTCGGCGGGCTTCCTCTGCGGCGGGATCCTCTGGGTTCTGGGCCGGAGGTCGGAGGGGGAGTTCTACCGGAAGGACGGAATCCTCGCCGTGTCGGGGATCTGGATCGCGGCCGGGATGCTCGGCGCCTTGCCCTTCGTCTTCTCGGGCGTCCTCGGATTCTGGGACGGGTTCTTCGAGGCGACGAGCGGCCTCACGACGACCGGCTCCTCGGTCTTCGGCTCCTCGAGGACTCCGCGGATCTCCGAACTCCCGAGTTCGATCCTCTTCTGGCGGGCCCTGACCCACTGGATGGGAGGGCTCGGCATCGTCGTCATGTTCCTCGTCTTCTTACCGGCCCTGGGGATCACGGAGAAGACCCTGTTCCAGGCGGAGGTTCCCGGGGTCAGCAAGGAGGGTTTGCGCCCCAGGATCCGGCAGTCGGCGCTCGTCCTCTTCCGCATCTACCTCCTGATCACCTCCGCCTTGATCCTCGGCTACCTCGCCTTCGGCATGGGGGTCTTCGACGCCGTCTGCCACTCCTTCGCGACGATCGCGACGGGGGGGTTCTCGACCCGGGATTACAGCGTCGGGGAGTTCAACTCGCTCGGTATCGAGGTCGTAGCGATCACCGGAATGATCCTGGCGGGGACGAACTTCGCGCTGTTCCACAGGGTCGGCCGATCCTTCCGGCGGAGCGCGGCGGGAGGGAGCCTCTGGAATCCCCGGAACTGGCCCTCCCTCCGCGAGCTGGTCGGGATCTTCAGCAGGGATCCCGAGTTCCGGTTCTACTTCCTGACCTATCTCGGGGTCGTGGTCCTGATCACCTTCCTTCTCCTGGATCTGGGGACCCTCGTCCCAGGGGAGGCGCAGATCGGGAGGAACCACGACTACTCCACGCTCGGGGGCGCCCTGAGGGACGCGTCCTTCCAGACCGCGAGTCTGATCTCCTCCACCGGTTTCGCGAACTCGAACCTTCTCAACTGGCCCCTGGTCGCGCAGGCGGTCCTCGTCTTGCTGATGATCGGCGGGGCTTGCGGGGGGTCCACCGGCGGAGGGATCAAGGCGGCCCGGGTGTTGATCCTCGCGAAGCACCTGGCCCGGGGCCTGCGGAAGTTCGTGCGCCCGCGGGCCGTCGACCCGGTCCGTTTCGGAGAAAACAAACTGGACCGGGACCTGCTCGATTCCGTGCTCGCCCTGTTCGTCTCCTGGATCCTGATCCTCGCCCTGGGTTCGATCCTCGTGCTCTTCCTCGAACGGGAACTCGACGTTTTCTCCGCCTTCACGACGACCGTGACCTGTCTCAACAACATGGGGCCGGGCTTCACGGCTCTCGTGCGCGATGCGGCGGGGAATCTCGTCCCCGCGAACCCGGGAGGGTTCGATGTCGGATCCTACGGCTGTTTCGGCGAGTTCGGCAGCGCGACGAAGGGACTCCTCGGGTTCGTGATGATCCTGGGGAGGCTCGAGGTCTACGCGCCCCTCGCGATCCTGATGCCGGGCTTCTGGAGGGACTGATCTTGGGACCTTCGGACGGGGGGGGAAGACGGATCTCCGGTCGAGCCTCCGGAGTCCGGTTTCATTTCCGGACGCGGATCCGGGTGCCGTCCGCGCGGTATCGGGTTTCGATCCGTTCGACCGATCTGCGCGGGGTCAGGAGGGTGGCGCGGAACTCCGGGAGGGCCGCGAGCAGGAGGTAGGCCCCGCCGCCCTCGACCTCGGCGACCCCCTTGACCAGGCCCACGAGGACCGGACCCTCCCTCCCTGAGCGGAAGACCCCGGCCCCGACCTGTTCGGGGCCGAGTTCGAGGCCCGAGGGTTTGTGCACGACGTCGCCGAGCAGAGGCCCCTCCACGGGGACCCGGACGCCGTAGCTTAGGACGCCGGACTCCTTCCGGATCATCAGGAGGAGGGATTCTCCGGGGCGGATCGGGTCGAAGGAGATCGGTGCGGACGGGATCGGGACCTCGAGGTCGACCCGGCGGATCGGCCCCCGCGAAGTCCGGATCGTGCCCGCCTCCACGACCGGCGCCCCCTCGATCTCGTAGTGCACCTTGGCCGGCCCTCGGTCGGCGGTCCGGGCGAGGAAGAGCACCCCCTCGGTCGTCGAGACCCCCTGTTCGAACCCTCCCGGGGTCCGGATCAGGACCTCGGGAACCGCGGCCCGGCGGAGCCGGAAGTTCCGGCAGGAGGCCGCGAGGAGAATCGGAACGAGGATCCAGGCCGTCCGGAATCGGAGCATGGAGGGATCCTATCCGAAGCTTCGAGGGAACTCACGGCGGGACGGGAGTTCGAGGTGGGGGGGCTTTAGATCCCCCGCTTGACCCACTCGACCCAGCTCTTCTCGAATTCCTCCCAATCGACCCCTCGGAAGGCCTCCTCGACCGCGCGATCGGTGTCCTTGGTTTCCTTCGCGACGCGGATGTAGGTCGGAAGGATCTTCTTCCACGCCTTCTTGAAACGCCGGCTCCTGGAGCCGCGTCTCAGGAAGTCGACCATCGCCCAACCCTGGGCGTAGTAGTCCGGAGCCCGGGGCCCGTAGAACTTGTCCTTATGCCACCGGACGATCGACCCCAGGGGGACGTACTTGTGGGTTGCGACGATGGTTTTGATCGAACCCTTGCGCATCTTCGATGTCGCGGGTTTCCAGCGGCCCCTTCCGACCCGTTTCATCGAGCCGAAGAAGTCCCCGTGACCCTCGTCGAACCACCGGTGCAGGTGTGCCCCGCCGAACCAAAAGTCGGCGTATTGGTGCCAGCCCTCGTGGTATGCGACGGTCTCGGTCGAGAAGGCGCCCTTTCCGTTGAAGATGACGAGTTCCTTCGACAAGGGGTTGAACCAGCCGATGACTCCTCCCGAGGTTCCTCCGTAACGATTGAACTCCTGGGCCGTGCTGCAGATCCTCAAAACGCTCCAGAAGGGCTTGGCCCCCTTCTCGGGCGGGAAGTACTCCATGTAGACCTCGCGCATCTCGTCCATGCGGGAGGCGATGTGCTCGGCGAAGGATCGGGCCTTGCTCTTCTTGTCGGGGCGGTCCCAGGAGTAGAGGACGATGTAGTTGGGGGTGCAGAAGATGTTCCAGTTCTTGAGATTCTTGATGCTCTCCTTGGCCTTCGCGAGAAGGGGTTTGCGCACTCCCGGGTCGATGTCCGCGAACTCCTCGCCCTCGATCTGGCCGTCCTTCGTCTTCCTTTTCTTCTTTAGGAGGGCGAGGGAGCGGTAGCAGGTCTTCGCGACCCTCTTGAGTTTCTTCTCGAACTCGTCGGGGTAATGGATGATCAGGACGATCTCGCGCCCCTCGAGTTCGTAACAGGCCGCCTTGTGGATCCAGGTCGTGCTGCTCGAATGGGAACGCCACTCGTAGTAGGTGTAGGGAAGGCGGTCCCCAGACTTCTGTTTGAGTTTTTTCCCCTCGACGTCGATCTGGACGTCCCGGTTCTGCGGCGCCTTGTGGAGCCAGGTCGCGAAATCGGGCTGGAGCCGCATCTTGCGGATTCTTTCCACCTGGGCGTCGGGGTCTGGTTTTCCGGGTGAGCCGCGGCGGCGGGGAGGATTCTTACCTTCCTCCTCGCCCCCCTTCGTCACCGGGGCCCCGCCTTTCCCCTTCCGGAGTTGGAAGACCATGATATTCATCTCCCAGACATAGGTGCCGCCCTTGCCGTACAACGGCTTCTTCGTGGCCGACCATCGGTCCTTCAGGTGCGGGCTGTCCTGGAGCTTGTTGATCGGGATCTGAGCCAGGGTTCCGGGAACCTTGTATGCGACCCCGAGCGGAAGGTTCTTGTGGGTCCTGGTTTTCTGGGCCGGAAGCGAGACCGCGAGGAGGAGGATGGGCAGGAGGCTTTTGGGCAGCATCGGCATACTCGTTACGGAGAAACCGGGGACGAAGGGATTCTCGCGCGATTCCCGGATCCGCACCAGCCGGAAGGACACGGGATTGTACCGGGTTCGCGAAGAATCCTCCGAGAGGAGGGGGTCGGACGCATCCGGCCCCGAAGGATTCCCGGATTTCGGAGCTCGAGGGGTGGGAGGGGCGCGCCCGGGAGAATCTCCCCTCAATCTTCCTCGGCGGGGGATTTCGAACCCTTGCCCGAAGCCCGATTCCCCTCGGCTCCGGAGGATTTCGTTCCCGTGCGCCGGCCCGGTTCCTTGGGGGCGGGTTTCGAGTCTCCCTGCGTTTCCTTCTTCGCGGCCTTCCGGTATTCCTCGCTGCGGTAGTCGGTCTCGTAGAAGCCCTCACCCTTGAAGAGGATCGCCGCGCCCCCTCCGATCAACCTCCGGAGACGTCGTTTGCCGCATTCCGGGCAGGTGCGCTTGGGCTTGGCTGTGATGCTCTGGAAGAGTTCGAGCCGATGCCCGCAGGCTTCGCATTCGTAGTCGTAGGTGGGCATGGATCAAGCCTCTCGATCCTTCTCCGAGGGGTCCTCCCCCCCTCCCTCCGCCGCGGGTTCCGGTCCCGAGGAGTCCGGTTCTCCGGGGTTTTCGGAGCAACGACTCGAGTCCTCCTCCTTGGGGGGAGGTCCATTGCTGACGACGACCCGGGCGGGACGGAGTACGCGTTCCCCCCGGATGAAACCCTTCTGCTGGACGCTGACGATCGTACCGGCGGGAATCTCCTCGCTCTCGACCATGGACACGGCCTCATGGATTCTCGGGTCGAAGGCCTTGCCTTCGGCGGGGATCGGAAGGACCCCGTGCCGGCCGAGCAGGTCCTCCATCATGCCGTGGACCATGCGCAGCCCCTTGTAGAGGGCTTCCGCGTCGGAATCCGAAGCCAGGGCCATCTCGAAGCTGTCCAGGATCGGAAGGAACTCGTGGCAGATCTTCTCCATCGCCCCCTCCTCGATCCTCCGGCGGTCTTCCGCCTGACGGCGGCGCATGTTCGCCATGTCGGCGAGGGCGCGCTTGAGCTTGTCCTCCATGGCCCGGAGGGCCTCCTCTCGGTCCTCCTCCCCGGACTTCGAGGATTCCGGGGGAGAGGAAGGGCCTTCTCCTTCCTCCCCGTTCCCCTCCGGTCCGACTCGCGCGTTCCCGGAATCTTCGGAGGAGGGGGATTCCTCCCTCCTCGGTTCTTCCTCTCCGTTCGGGTTCCGCTTCTTCCGTTTCCGCTTTTTCATGCTTCATCCCGGGAACCGGGCGGCTCCCCCCTGCGTTCAGAAGATGTCCTTGATCTTTCCGAAGAAGCCCTTGCCCTTTTCGTGTTTCCGTTCCTGCTCCTCCTCGATCGCGTCGAGTTCCTTCAGGAGTTCGCACTGTCGTTGGGTCGGGCGTTTCGGGACCCGGACCGCGATCCGGATCAAGAGGTTTCCGCGGCCTCTGCCGTCGGGACGGGGCAGCCCCTGGCCGCGAAGGCGGAGGATGTCTCCCGGTTGGGTCCCTTTGGGCACTTTCAGTTCCACGGGCTTGTCGAGGGTCGGTACTTCGATCGTTGCGCCCATCACGGCCTGCGCGTAGCGGATCTGCACCTCGGCAAGCAGGTCCGAGCCCCTCCGCCGGAAGACATCGTCTTCCTTTACGTGGATCACAAGAACGAGGTCTCCCGGAGGACCGCCGTCCTCTCCCGCCTCTCCCTGTCCCGGGATCCGCTGGACATGCCCCTCCTCGATCCCCGGCGGGATCGTGAAGGTGATCGGTTCGCGCTTCCGGACCTTGCCCGTTCCCCGGCAACTGACGCAGGGGTGTCGGATCGAACTCCCCCTGCCCTGGCAGGCGGGGCAGCTCCGGCGGATCTGGAGGAAGCCCTGGGATTGATGGATCTCCCCCGTCCCACGGCAATGGGGGCAGGTCACGGGGCGGGTTCCGGGTTTGGCTCCGCTGCCCTGGCAGGTATCGCAGGTCTCGAGACGGGCGACCTCGATCGTCTTCTTGGCGCCCTTGGCCACTTCCTCAAGGGTGATCTGCAGGTCGACCCGCAGGGAGGCGCCCCTGCGTCCCCCGGACCCGCGGCCGCGGCCGCCCATGAAGAAGTCCTCGAGGCCGCCTCCGAAGCCGCCGAAGATGTCCCCGAACATCGAGAAGATGTCCTCGACCGAGAACCCCCCGGTCGCGAAGTCGGGCTGGCCGTTGACTCCGGCATGGCCGAACCGGTCGTATTGGGCCCGCCTCTCCTCGTCGGAGAGGACCGCGTAGGCCTCCGCCGCTTCCTTGAATCTCTTCTCCGCCTCGGGGTTGTCGGGATTCCTGTCCGGATGGTTCTTGAGGGCGATCTTTCGGTATGCGGACTTGATCTGGTCGAGAGTCGCCTCCCGGGGGACCCCGAGAACGTCGTAGTAGTCGCGCTTGTCGCTCAAGGGGCCTCCATGGAAGGGCGGCCCGCGCCCCAGGGCGCGGGCCCGCCGACATGGGCGATCGAGAGTTTCAGCTGACCGCGCCCTCGACCGCCTTCTTCTTCTTGTCGTCGATCGAGGTTACCAGGCTGTCCGTCGTGAGCATCAGCCCGGCGATGCTCACCGCGTTTTCGACCGCCGAGCGGACGACCTTGGCCGGGTCGATGATGCCGAGCTTGAACATGTCGCCCCACTTCCCGGTCACGGCGTCGAAGCCGTGCGTGTCCTTCGCCTCGAGGGCCTCGGCGACGATCACGCTGCCGTCCTCGCCGGCGTTCTCCGCGATCTGCCGGATCGGAGCCTCGAGGGCGCTCGCGAGGATCCGGGCCCCGAGCACCTCGTCGCCCTCGAGGCCCTTCATCTTCCGGACGGCCTCGGCGGCCCTCAGGAAGGTGATGCCCCCGCCGGGGACGATGCCCTCCTCGACCGCGGCCCGGGTCGCGTTCATCGCGTCCTCGATCCTGGCCTTCCTCTCCTTCATGTCGGCCTCGGTCGGAGCTCCGACGCGCAGGACCGCGACCCCTCCCGTCAGGCGGGCGAGCCGCTCCTGGAGCTTTTCGCGGTCGTAGTCACTCGTGGTCTTCTCGATCTGCGTCCGGATCTGGTCCGCCCGCGCATTGATCTCGGATTTCTTCCCGGCGCCGCCGATGACAGTCGTCGCGTCCTTGGAGACCGTGATTTTCTCGGCGCGTCCGAGGTCCGAAAGGGTCATGTTTTCGAGTTTGATCCCGAGGTCCTCGGAATGGACCTTCCCGCCGGTCAGGACCGCGAGATCCTGGAGCATCGCCTTGCGGCGGTCGCCGAAACCGGGGGCCTTCACGGCGCAGACCTGCAGGACCCCCTTGAGCTTGTTGACGACAAGCATCGCCAGAGCTTCGGCCTCCACGTCCTCCGCGACGATGAAGAGCGGCTTCCGCGTGCCGATGACCTGTTCGAGAACGGGAAGGAGTTCACGGACGTTGCTCAGCTTCTTCTCACTGATCAGGAGATAGGTGTCCTCGAGGACGGCCTCCATGTCCTGCACGTCGGTGATGAAGTAGGGGCTGATGTAGCCCTTGTCGAACTGCATGCCCTCGACGACCTCGAGTTGGGTCTCGAGCCCCTTGCCTTCCTCGACCGAGATCACGCCTTCCTTCCCGACCTTCTCGACGGCGTCGGCGAGGAGATCGCCGACGGTCTGGTCGTTGTTGGCCGAGATCGTTCCCACTTGGGTGATTTCCTGTCGGTTGCGGACGGCCTTGGACATCGATTCGATCGTCTCTACGACCTTCCTGCAGGCCTTGTCCATGCCGCGCCTGAGTTCGATCGGATTGACGCCCGAAACGAGGTAGCGCAACCCGCTGCGGAGGATGGCCTCCGCGAGGACCGTCGCCGTCGTCGTTCCGTCTCCGGCGACGTCGTTGGTCTTCGAGGCGACCTCGCGGACGAGCTTCGCGCCCATGTTCTCGAAGGGGTCTTCGAGTTCGACCTCCTTGGCCACGGTCACACCGTCCTTCGTGACCTGGGGTCCTCCGAAGGACTTCTCCATGACGACGTTCTTGCCCGAGGGGCCGAGAGTCACCTTGACCGCGCGGGCCAGTTTCTCGACGCCGTTCAGGACCTTCCTTCTGGCGTCGTCATCGAATAGGATCTGCTTTGCCATGGTCGTGAATCCTCCTGGAGGTCAACCCTCGAAACGGGCCAGGACCTCGCTCTCCCTCATAATCTTGTATTCCTCGCCGTCGATCTTGACGTCGGCCCCAGAGTATTTTCCGAAGATCACGACATCTCCCTTTGAGAGTTCGAGCGCGGCGCGATCCCCGGAGTCCAGGAGCTTCCCGTCTCCGAGCGCGACGACCTTGCCTCGTTGAGGCTTCTCCTTGGCGGTGTCCGGGAGGACGATGCCGCCTGCGGTCTTCTCTTCCGCTTCCAGGACCTTGATGACCACTCTGTCATCCAATGGGCGGATGGCCATTTGACGCCTCCTTGGGTTTCTGCTGGATTCCTTGATGTTCTTTCGTGTTCCTCGGCTTCCTATGGGTCCGGGGATCACATGTCGTAATCGTCCTCGTCCCCGTCGGAACCGCCTTCTTCTTTCTCGGGCTTCGTCGTGATGATCGCGTCCGTCGTCAGGAGAAGGGTCGCGACCGAGACCGCATTCTGGACGGCCGCCCGGGCGACCTTCGCCGCGTCGACGATGCCCATTTCGAACATGTCGCCGTAACGGTCGTGGAGGGCGTCATAGCCGTAGGCGCCCTTGTTCTTGAGGATCTGTCGGACGACGAGGGCTCCCTCCTTGCCGGCGTTCTTCGCGATCCGGACGGCCGGAGCCCGGACGGCGCGCTTCATGATCTCGACTCCGAACTGCTCGTCCCCTTCAAGCTTCATCTTCTCGAGGACGGGGAGGGTTCGAAGGAGTCCGACGCCGCCTCCGGGAAGGATCCCTTCCTCGAGAGCCGCGCGGGTCGCGTGGAGGGCGTCGTCGAGAAGGGCCTTCCGTTCCTTCATCTCGGTTTCCGTCGCCGCCCCGACGCGGATGACCGCGATGCCGCCGGTCAGCCTGGCGAGCCGTTCCTGGAGCTTCTCCCGGTCGTAATCGCTCGTCGACTCCTCGATCTCCCTGCGGATCTGCTTGGCGCGGGCCGAAACATCCGCCGCCTTGCCGGCGCCCTGCATGATCGTCGTCGTATCGGACCCGACGATGATCTTCTTCGCGCGTCCGAGGGACTTGGGTTCGATCTTTTCGAGGTCCAGTCCGAGATCCTTGAAGACTGCCTGCCCGCCCGTGAGGATCGCGATGTCCTGGAGCATCGCCTTGCGGCGGTCGCCGTAGCCGGGGGCCTTGACGGCCACGCACTGGAGGTTGCCGCGGAGCTTGTTGACGACCATCGTGGCCAGAGCCTCGCCTTCCACGTCCTCGGCGATGACGAGGAGAGGCTTGTTGCTCTTCATCACCTTCTCGAGGAGGGGAATCAGTTTCTGAACCGATGTCAGCTTCTCCTCATGGATGAGGACATATGCGTCCTCGAGGACGCACTCCATCGCATCGGGGTCGGTGATGAAGTGGGGGCTCAGGAAGCCCCGGTCGAACTGCATTCCTTCGACGACCTCGATTTCGGTCTCGATGCCTCGTCCCTCCTCCAGGGTGATGACCCCGTCCTTGCCGACTCGCTTCAGGGCGTCGGTCAGGAGGGCGCCGACGCTCGGGTCGTTGTTGCCGGCGATCGTCCCGACCTGGGAAAGCGCATCCCGGTCCTCGAAGGGAACGGCCTTCGCCTGCTTCTTCAAGGAATCGAGGACCTTGTCGGCCGCGGCCTTGATGCCTCGATTGAGAGCCACGGGGTCCGTGCCGGAAGCTAGGAACTTGAAACCCTGCTCGGCTATGACGTGGGCCAGCAGGGTCGCCGTGGTCGTTCCATCGCCGGCCACGTCCGAGGTCTTGGAGGCCGCTTCACGGACGAGCTTGGCTCCCATGTTTTCGTTGGGGTTCTCGAGTTCGATCTCCTCGGCGACCGAAACCCCGTCCTTCGTGATGTGGGGACCGCCCCAGCCGCGGTCGAGGACGGCGTTCCGGCCCTTGGGGCCCATCGTGGAAACGACGGCGCGGGCGAGCTTCGCCACGCCTTGCAAAACGGATTCGCGGGCATCCGTATCGAAGAGCAGCTGCTTGGCCATCTCTCGATCCACCTCTGAGATATTTGGGGGGTAAGGGTTCCTGAACGCGGCGCACCTGTGCGTCCGCCTTGGCCCGTGGGGCATGCAAGGATGGTGCCGGATCGTCACCGCAGCTTTGGGTAGATGCAAGCCATTATGGTGTATGTGGTTGTGGAATCTTGTGCCGAATGCTTCGATTCCGGCGGGAGTTCCGGCCTGCCATGCTGTCAAGGTGCCGGGGGAGGAGATGCGGGAGGGCTGCCTTCCTGGCAAGGCGGTTCCCGGGAGGCGGGGAGCCCCGAGGGCGGGTTCGTTGGATGGATGCGGAGTCCTTGTGGACGCTGTCCTCCCGGCCTGCGAGGCTATTCCCTTCGGGTCGTCGCGGGAGTTTCCCGCACTAGGAAGGGATGACGAGCATGCGTCGATGGTTCCGGTCCTGTTGCTGCGCCGTGTGGATCCTCGGTGCCGGAATCCCGGAGGGCCCCGGCGGGGGAAGCTCCGGGCAGGGGGGCGGTCCTCCCGCCGTAAGCCCAAGGAGCGCCGGCGGGGGGGGCGCGGCCTCCGTGGCCGAGTTCGTCCTCCTCGGGACGGATGGGGCGGAGCGCAAGTTTGCGCTTCGCCGGGGGGACGATCGAGGTCTCGAATCCGCGGGGGGGGAGAGGATCCCCTGGACGGCGATCCTCGGCCTCCAGAGGGCGGAGGCGCCGGAAGAGGAGAAGGGATTCCTTGCGATCCTGGCGGATGGAACCGAGTTGCGGGGCGAGATCCTGGGGAAGGTCGAGGCCGGGGAAGAGAGTTTCCGGTTCCGAACCCGAGGACTCGGAATCCTCGAGATCCCGCTCGACGACTTGAAGTTCCTGGTGGCTCCGGGGGGAGGCGCCGCTCTCACCCCTCTCCGGTCCTCCGGAGGGGATGCCGAGGGGCGGGATCTCTGCCTGTTCCGGAGGCCCCATGGTTTCGATCCGGTCTACGGGTTCCTGGAAGCGATCGGCAGGGAAGGGGTGCGCTTCGCCCTCTCCGAGGAGGAGAAGGCCGAACTCCACCCCTGGAAGGGAGTCGCCGCGGTTCGTTTGGAGGCGGATCCCCCGCCGCCGGTGAAGGGGCTCCGGATCGTCGTCGCGACCCGCGGGGGAAGTCTCGTCTCCGGCAAGCCCCTCTCTGCGGCAAAGGAGGGAGGGGGGCTCGTCCTCGAGCACCCGTTCCTGAAGCGTCTCGTCCTCCCGTTTCCGGAACTCGTCTCCCTCCACGTCCAGGACCGGGAGAGCAGGACCTGGCTCTCCGACCTCGAACCCCTCGAGGTCGTGGAGGAGAGCTTCTTCAAGGAGGTTCCGGTCCTGTTCCCCTGGAGGAGGGACCGAAGCGTTGTGGGGACCCGCCTCTCGGTCGCCGGGAGGGTCTTCACGAAGGGGATCGGCGCGCATTCGAGGAGCCGGCTCCGCTTCCGGATTCCTCCCGGGAGCCGGCGTTTCCTGTGCTGGTTCGGGGTCGACGACACGGCCCGGAGGTTCCGGATCCCCGGAAACCTGGATTTCCGCATCGAGGTGGACGGCAAGGTCGCAGCCTCCGCCAAAGGGGTGCAGGCCGGGAGCGGTCCGCTGCGGTTCCCCCCGGTCGAGGTCGGGGGAGGTCGAACCCTCGACCTGGTCCTCGATTTCGGGGAAGACCTGCACATCGGGGACCGGGGGGATTGGCTCTATCCGGTCTTTCTCGAATGAGGTCGCCCGGGGCGAGGATCCGGACGTGGGCGGATCGCGCGGGAGGGGGATGAGGCCGGGGATCGGGATCCTTGGACGGCTACTCCTTCTTCTCGCAGGGGGGGGATGGATCGTTCTGGGATCCGGTTTCGAGAGCCGGATGGAGGCGGTTCCGGGCTACCGGGAGCGGATCCCGGGAGGGCCGATCGGATCGAGGCCCGAAGGCGAGCGAGACCGATTCCTCGTTCTCGGTACCGGGGCCTCCCTGGAAGGCCTCTGCCGCGATCCCCTCGCCCTGCGGACCCAGGTGCTGTCGAGTCCCGCGGAACGGGTGTTCGAGCCCGGAGACCTCGAACTCGTCCTGCTCGGGAGGGCTCGGAAGGGCCGCCCCGCCCGCCTCGAACTCGGGCTGCGGGGCTGGGATCCAAGAGATCGGCTCCAGCTCGACCGGGGAGAGGGGCCCCCCGAAGCTCTTGCCGTGATTCCCGGATCCGGGGTGGGGAAGGCCGTGTTCGAGCTTCCGGTCCTGGAATCGGAGCGGACGCTGCGCTTCCTCTGGGAAGGGAGGCGCGGGAGGCGGTTCGGGAAGATCGTGAAGAGCTGGAGGCTCCGACCTGGGCCCCCTCCCTCCTTCGACCTGACGGAAGGCCTTCCCGGGTCTCTTCCGCTCGCGAAGGCGCTCGAGGTCCAGGGATTCCGGAAGGTCGAGGATGGAGAGGGCGCCGCCCTCCACCTCGTTCCGATCGACCGTCCGCCGCCGCCCGGGCTCCTCGCCCGCGTCGACCGGGGGGACGGGCTCCTCCTGCTTGGAGGGCCGGGGCGCCGGATGCACCCCGACTGGATTCCGGTCGCCCCAGCCGTGCCGGTTCCAGAGCCGAGGGCCGGAAAGGGGGAGGGTTCCGGGGATCCGGAAACGAGGGCCGGTCCCGTTTCGGATTCTGGGGCGGGGAAGGATTCCGGAAAGAGGAAGGGAGGAGGGCCTCCGGAAGGGGGGGAAGGACCTTCCGATCCCGGGCCTGTCTCCAAGGTCGAGCGGCGCGCCCCCCCCACGGAGGGGCCGACCCGGGCGGTCGCGCTCGTACTCGTCGTCGACGACTCGGCGAGCATGGCGGAGAGCGGGGAGGGGGGCACCCGGAAGATCGATATGGCGCGGAAGGGCGCCTGGGCGACCGCCGCCCAACTCGGAGACGGGGACGAGTTCGCCCTGATCGCCTTCGGCGAACGCCCCCGGCTCCTGCTCGGCCTGGGGCCCGCGTCCCGGAAGGAGGCCTTGCGCAGGGCGCTCGGAGGACTCAGGGCCGGGGACGGAAAGACTCTAGCTTTCGACGCCCTGACCCTCGCCTGGGACCAGTTGAAGCGCAGCCGGGCGCCGATCCGGCAGGTCGTCCTGCTGACCGACGGCGCCTTCCAGGACCACGAACGCCCCTGGGAAGAGATTCTGGCCGCGATGAAACGGGAGGGCATCGGGGTCTCCGCCCTCGGGGTCTTCCTGGATGTCTCCGGGGCCGGGGAGTTCCTCCCCCTGAAGAACAAGCTCGCCGAGGTCGGCGGGCGCTTCCTCGCGACCCGGAGGCCGGACCGTATCCCCCGCCTGCTTCTCGGGGAGGTCGCCCTCCTCGTCTCCGCCCGGAAGCGCCTGGTCCGGGGAAAGCACGCGAAAGGAGGGACCCCCCGGAAGCCCGAGACTCCGCCCGGCCTCGGAAAGGGGGCCGAGGCCCCGACCCGAAAGGGGCCGAAGCCCCCCCTTCGGCTCCAGCCGATCCCGGTCGAAACCCGGCCCGTGCTCGCGGGCCTCGAGGAGGTCGACTGGCCGGCTCTCGAGGGGGCGACCCCGATCGAGGCCTCCCGCCGCGCCCGCGTTCACCTCGCCCTGCAGCCCGCGGGGACCGTCCTCCAGGCCTCCGCTCCCTATGGGCTCGGTCGGGTCTCGATCCTCGCGGCCGGGGCCGGGCTCGGCGGCGACGGGGAACTGTGCGGGAAACCCTGGTATCCCAAGTGGATCGCCCAGACCGCCGCGTCCCTCCTGCCTCCCGACGAAGGGAGGGCCCGTCTCGAGGTCGAGGGCTTCGAGATTCGGGAAGGGGACGGGCTCCCCCGGGGGGTCCGCGCGAAGATCGCGGATCTCCTCGGCGCTGAGCAGGCCTCGGAGAATCCCGCCCCGAGCCAGGTGCGCGTCGTTTCGAGGAAGCCCCCCTGGCCCTGGGCCTGCGCGCTCGCCCTGTTACTCGCCCTGCTCGTCCTTGGCGAGCGGCGGCCCGTCCCCTGGGACTTCCGGGGCGCCCGCTCCCGAGAGCGCGATCCGCGGCTCCCGGGGGGATGAGGCCGGGGATCCAAGGAAGGGATCAGGAAGGAGGGAGACCCTCAGCCCCGGTCCGGGCCTCGCCCGCCTCCTTCAGGTCGCTGCTCTTCGCGAAGGCGCTTTCCCCCGACCAGAGCCAGATCCGGTTCTTTCCACGGGCCTTGGCCTCTTTCAAGGCCTGATTCCCCCGGCTCACGAGTTCGTCGGGAGCGGCTCCCCCTCGGCCGTCGTAGGTATCGATCCCGATCGAGAGGGTCAGGCGATGGCGGAAGGAGCCGTTGTCGAACTCCCGGCGGGCCGTCTGGTTCCGGATCCGGGCTGCGACCTGCACGGCTTCGGCCGGGGTCGTGTTCGGAAGGAGGACCATGAACTCGTCCCCACCGAAACGGGCCGCGTGGTCGATGTCGCGGATGCTGCCGCGCAGGATCTTCGCGAACTGGCCAAGCACGAAGTCCCCGAACGAGTATTCGAAGCGGTCGTTGATCGCCTTGAAGTCGTCGATGTCGATCAGGAGGAACGAGAGGGGTTGGCGGTGGCGTTCAGCCCGGTGGAATTCCTGGCGCAGGAGATGGCGGAAGTGCCGGTCCGTGTAGAGACCCGTCTTGAAATCCTGGATGACCTGCCCCTCGAGCTTGCGGGCGTGGCTCTGCAGGGACAGATAACGCTTCTTGGCCTGGAGGAGGAGTTCGATCCGATGGAGGCACTCCTCCCGATGGAACGGGGCGATCAGGAAGTCCTTGAAGAGCAGCGGGAGGAGTCGCAGTTCCCGGAGCTTTTCCAACTTCTCGAGAAGGAGGAGGACGGGGATCGGATCTTCCCGGTTCTGGACCGAGGCCAGCATTTCGATCTCGACCCCCTCCGCGGAGGAGACGAGAGGCTGGCAGAGGATGATCGAGGGGCGGATCTTCCGGAGGAGCCGTTGGGAATCCAGGACGTTGCCGCTCCGGGTCACCTGGTATCCCGCCCGCCGCAGATCGGAGACGAGAGCGTCCGCTTCCTCCCCACGCCCCGGCTCGGATCCGCGGTCGTGGGGCGGAGACCCGAACCGAAGGGCTCCTCGGCCGTGCTCGAGGACCAGAATGTGGTGGTTGTCGGTGGATGCGCTCAATTCCGGCTCCCCCCTTCCGAGTCCGTCCCCCCTCGTCGATCCGTTTCCTCCCCGTTCCACTTCCACCTCGCCTGTCCGTCGCATGAAGGACTCTCGATCGTCCATTTCCGGAGGCCGTTGTCCGGGGAAGGGGCGTGGGTCCGCCGGAAAACAGGCGGAAAACCCGGTTTTTCCGCCTTCCCGGAAGGATTCCGCCGCCGGACCCGAGGATACGCCGGCGTGGACGGACCGACAAGTCCGGCCCGGTAGGAGTGACGGACCTCTCCGCCCTCTTTCGCCTCTCCCCTCCATGCAACCGGCGGCTTCCGGAATCCGTGGGGGGGAGGATTCGATGCTTGCCAGCCCCCGGAGGGGCCGTAGAATCTTCCGGCTCGTTACCCGGCGGCCGGACTCGTCCGAAGGCGCCGGGCCGTATCCTTTTCCATCAACTGACCCGGGCCGGACCCGCGATTCTTTCCAGGAGGTCACTCGGAAAGGGTCCGGGGCTCGAGGTGCGGGATCCGGAGGCGGTATGGGCCGTTCCGGACCGACATCACGGTAACCGGGAATCCAGGCAAGGAAGCCTCATGGCCATCGTCAGCGTCAAGGAACTCGTCGAATCCGGGGTGCATTTCGGGCATCAGGCCCGGATGTGGAATCCGAAGATGGAGCCCTTCATCTTCGACAAGCGGAACCTCATCCACATCATCGACCTGAAGGAGACGATCCGCGGTCTCTTGCGAGCCCGGCATTTCCTCTTCCGCCTCGCCGCCTGCGGGGCGCAGATCCTCTTCGTCGGCACGAAGAAGCAGCTCAAGGAACTCGTGGCCTCCGAGGCGCATCGATGCGAGATGCCCTTCGTCACCGAGCGCTGGATCGGCGGGACGCTGACGAACTACCACACGATCCGCAGCCGTCTGGACCGCCTCCTCGAACTCGAGGCCAGCGAGGCGGACGGTTCGATGGACCGCCTCAGCAAGAAGGCCCAGTCACGGCTCCGCCGGGAGATCCGGAAGATCCGCCGCAACCTCGACGGCATCCGGGAACTCAAGGGCCTTCCGGGGGCCGTGGTCGTCATCGATCCGAAACGGGAGGACATCGCGGTCCGCGAGGCGATCAAGATGAACGTCCCCGTCGTCGCGATCCTCGACACCGACTGCGATCCCGACCCGATCGACATCCCGATCCCGGGGAACGACGACGCCCTCCGCAGCGTGCAGTCCCTGCTCACCCGCTTGTCCGACGCCGTGATCGAGGGACGCAAGAACATGGATCAGGAAGCGATGCAGTTCCGTTCCGAGATCCCGACCCTGACGGGGCGGGAGGAACGGACCAGGGATCGGCGGCGGGGGGGGCGGAGCGACCGTCCGGCGGCTTCCGGCCGCTTCGCGGACCGGCGGTCGGGCAAGGCGGATTCGGTCTCCTTCGGAAGGGCGGAGGAGGAGGAGATCCTCGAGTCTCCGAAGCCCCCTTCCACCGGGGAGACCGGGACCGACGGGACCTCACCCGAGCCCGCCGCGGCTCCGGAGGCCCCGCCGGCCGGTACCGACGAGCTTCCCGCCTCGACGGAAGCGGCGCCGGAGCCCCGGGCCGAGGCGCCGAGCGCTCCGCCGGCAGAGGAAGGCGGCGAGGAGGAGAAGGCGAAGGACTGAATCCTCCTTCGAAGAAAACAAGGCGGCCCTTCCCGGTCCGAGGGGGCGCCGAACGAACACCTGCGGACGGCGGGGAGCCTGTCCGCGAGACCCAGGAGTTGCGGAAATCATGACGACGATCGATGCCAAGACCGTGATGAAGCTCCGCCGGGAGACCGGCGCGCCAATGATGGAGTGCAAGCGGGCCCTCGCGGAAGCAGGCGGCGATTGGGAGAAGGCCAAGGAAGCCCTCCGGATCGCCGGACTCCAATCCGCCGACAAGAAGGCCTCCCGGGAGACTTCCGAGGGGATGGTCTTCAGTTACATCCACGCAGGGAACAAGCTCGGCGTCCTTCTCGAGATCAACTGTGAGACCGACTTCGTCGCCCGGAACGAAGAGTTCCAGAATTTCGGGCACGAACTCTGTCTGCATCTGGCCTTCGCCAAGCCTCCTTACCTTTCCCGGGAAGACGTGCCGGCCGAGGACCTCGAGAAGGAGAGGAGCTTCCTCCTGGAGCAGATCCGGCAGACGGCCGGGGACAAGCCCGCAGAGATCCAGGAGAAGATGGTCGAGGGCAGGATGAAGAAGTTCTTCGCGGAGAAGTGCTTCCTCGAACAGCCTTTTGTCAAGGATGACAAGATCACGATCGAAGAGTTCCGGAAGCAGATGGTGGCGAAGATCGGGGAGAACCTGGTGATCCGTCGGTACGCCGTCTTCAACGTCGACGATTGAACGGGGTCACCGCTTCTACCCGGGAGGGGTGCCAGCGATGCGACTCGAGCGGATCCTCCTGAAGATCAGCGGCGAAGCCCTCGGGCGGAAGGGCCAGGCCGCCGTCGATCCCCAGGCCGCGGATCTCATGGCCGAGGAGGTCCTGGCCGTCCACGCCCGGGGGATCCAGGTCGGGGTCGTCATCGGCGGGGGGAACATCCTCCGGGGGGCGTTGTTCTCCGAGGCCGGGACGAACCGGGCCACGGCCGACCAGATGGGCATGCTGGCGACGGTCATCAACGCCCTCACGCTGAGCGACGCCCTCGAGCGGAAGGGATGCGGGACGCGGGTCCTGTCGGCCGTGGAGATGAACACGGTCGCGGAGCCCTTCATCCGCAGGCGGGCGATCCGGCACCTCGAGAAGGGAAGGGTCATCCTCCTCGCCGGGGGGACCGGCAACCCGTATTTCACGACCGACACGGCCGCGGCGCTCCGCGCGATGGAGATCGGGGCCGACGCCCTGCTCAAGGCCACGAAGGTCGACGGCGTCTACGACAAGGATCCGAAGACGAACGGGGACGCGAAGCGCTTCGCTCAGCTGGGTTTCGACGAGGTCTTGCATCGGGACCTGCGGGTCATGGATGCTACGGCCGTGACCCTTTGCAAGGAGAACGGGCTGCCGATCTGCGTGTTCGATTTCTTCGTGAAGGGGAACCTGGACCGTATCGTGTGCGGCGAGGATCTCGGGACCTGGGTGGTCCCCCCCGAGAAGGAGGAGGAGGTGCGATGACCGAGTTCGCCAAGGACCTGATGGAGGACGTCCGTGACCGCATGCAGAAAGCGGTCGAGCACCTGAAGCAGGAACTCCAGGGGATCCGGACCGGCCGGGCGACCCCCGCGCTTGTCGAGAACATCAAGGTCGACTACTACGGGACCCCGACCCCGTTGCTGCAGCTCGCGCAGATCAGCATTCCGGACGCCCGTCAGATCGCCGTGAAGCCTTTTGACGCCTCCGCCTCCTCGAACATCGAGAAGGCGATCCTGAAGTCCGATCTGGGGTTGAACCCGAGCAACGACGGCAAGGTCATCCGACTCACCCTTCCGATGCTCTCCGAGGAGCAGCGCAAGAAGTTCGCGGGCCGGGTCAAGGACATCGGCGAGCAGGCCAGGGTCGGCCTCCGAAACATCCGCAGGGACGCGAACAAGCACGTCGACCAGCAGCAGAAGGCCGGGGAGTTCAGCGAGGATGTCGGAAAGGACCTCCACGACCGGATCCAGGACCTCCTCAAGGAGAGGGAGAAGGAGGTCGAGGAGATCCTCTCGAGGAAGATCGCGGAGATCATGGAGGTCTAGCCCTTCCGCCGGAATTCCGGCGGTCGCCGGCCGGGCGGGAGTCTCGGGGGCGTAGCTCAGTCGGTAGAGCAACGGCCTTTTAAGCCGTGGGTCGAAGGTTCGAGTCCTTCCGCCCTCACCATTTCCCCCCCGGGTGAACACGAGGAGAAGCGCATGGATCCGTCCCTGAAGGAAATCCTGGACCTCATCCGCTGTCCGGAGAAGCGTGTTCCTCTCCGTCCGGCGACGGCCGAGGAGCTGGCCCGTCTCAACGAACGGATCCGAAAGGGGGGCTTCCGCAACCGGGGAGGGACGGAGGTCGAGGAGGAGTTGACCGAAGCCCTCGTCCGGGAGGGGGGGGACATCGCCTACCCGATCCGCCGGGGGATCCCGATCCTGATCCTCGAGGAGGGACTCCCGCTCGAGTCGTCCTGAAGGTTGTCTGGAGCGGGACGAGCTGCTATCAACTTCGGCCTTTTCGAGAGTCCCTATCGTCTAGCCAGGCCCAGGACGCCAGGTTTTCATCCTGGTAACGGGGGTTCAAATCCCCCTGGGGACGCCAAGCGCGGCGCCGCATCCTTGCCGGCGCCGCGTTTTTTTTAGGGGGGCTCCGAGAGGAACGGAGCCCGGAGCCGGGGTCGGGCTACCGATCCGCCCCGCCGGGGCGCTGCTTCTTCCCCCTGCGCGCGAGGGGGTGCGCAGCCTCGTAGACCTTGCGAAGCCGTTCCAGGGAGAGATGGGTGTAGATCTGCGTCGTGACCAGGCGCGCGTGTCCGAGCATCTCCTGGACGGTCCGCAGATCGGCTCCGTGGTCGAGCATGTGGGTCGCGAAGGAATGGCGGAGGACGTGGGGGCTCGGGATGCGGGCCAGTCCTGCCCGACGGGCTAGATCCCCTAGGATCTGGCGTACCCGGCGCGGCGTCAGGGGGGTGACGTTGCGGCCCAGGAAGAGGCGGTCGCTCCGCTTGCGCTTGAGGCGCATCCGTTCCCGGCGCCTGGGGAGGTGGAGGGAGAGGGCCCGGCGGGCCGGCCCCCCGAGCATGCCGAGCCTCTCCTTGCCTCCCTTGCCGTGGAGAAGGAGCCGCCCGCCGGAAAGGTCGAGATCCCGCATCGTGAGCCCGCAGAGTTCGGAGATCCGGCAGCCGGTCGAATACAGGGTCTCGATCAGGGCCCGGTCACGGGTCCCCTGGAAATCGTCGGGGAACTCGAGCGAGAGGAGGCGTTCGACCTCCCCCTCGGTCAGAACGAAGGGGAGCCGACGGCCGCCCCGCGGGCCGCGCAGGGGGGCCGCCGGGTCCGTATCGCGGTGCCCGCGTTCGAGGAGGAAACGGTGGAAGGCGCGCAGGGCCGACAGGCTTCTGCGGATCGAGGAACGTTCGAGGCCGCCGCGGTGCAGGGTCGCGAGGAAGGCCCTGAGGTCCGCGCTCGTCGCCTCGAGGGCCGTCACCCCCCGTTCCTCCAGGAAGGCGATCCAGCGGAGGACCTCGCGGCGGTAGGCCCTCAGCGTGTGGGGGCTCGCCCGCTTCACTCCCTCGAGGTGGTCGAGGAAGAGCCGGCAGGGCTCGGGCTGCGGAGGAGAGGACTTCGGGTTCACGGAAAAAGGGTTGAACGGCGTCCGGCCCCTGTCAACGTTCCGGGCATGGATCCGGACCGGTCCTGGATGACGGGAATGGACCTGCGGGCGCTCTCCTGGTTGTCCCGGCAGCGGGAGGAGGACCGTCCCGTGCTCCTGTTCTCCGGCGGGCCGCCGGGGCCCGAGGCCCGCTGGCATTGCGCGGCCGTCGAACCCCGCTGCCTCGTCGTCGCCCCGCGGGCCGCGGACCCGGACCGGGATCCGATCCGCCTCCTCGATCCCAAGGGGCGGGTCCTCGACGAGGCGCGCGGGCGGGATTTCGCGCCTGCGATGCGGCGCTGGACGGCTCGGGCGCTCGCGGAAGCGAGGGACGAGGGCGCCGTCCGGGGCCTCGAGGGGACCGGGGAGGAGGGTTTCGGGCCGGGGTGGTTCGGGAGCCTGGGCTACGACCTCGCCTGGTGGTTCGAATACGGCCTGCCCCGGAGGAACCTTCCTGAGAGCCGGTTGCCGGTCGTCCATCTCGGCTTCTACGACCGTCCCCTCGTCCTCGATCGGATCGAGGGAGGGATTCGCGGCCCGGCGCGGGAACAGGAGGCCTTCCTGGCGCTCGAGAGGATCGGGGAGATTCCTCCCCTCGAGGGGAGGCTTCTCGCGGACGAGTTCCCGAGGGAGGATTACGTGAGGGTCGTGGCCTCCCTCGTCGAAGCCTGCCGGGAGGGACGGATCTTCCAGGCGGACCTGACGCGGCGCCTGAGGGTCGGGAGCGAGGGAGGGCCGATGCCTCTGTTTTTGAACCTCGCCCTCCGGAATCCGGCCTCCCACGCGGCCTACTTCGGCCAGGGTCCGGGGCGCGCGTTCGTCTCGGCCTCGCCGGAAGGCTTCCTCACGGTCGAAGGAAGCGCGCTTCGGACCTGCCCGATCAAGGGTAGCCTCGCCGCTTCTCCGGATCCCCGGGAGGACCGCAGGCGCAGGAAGGCCCTGCTCGCCTCGGAGAAGGACCGCGCGGAACTCGCGATGATCGTCGACCTCATGCGCAACGACCTGGGAAGGATCGCGGCCCCGGGGAGCGTGCGGGTCGAGGCCTTCCCCGAACTCCTCTCCCTGCCCTGGATCCATCATCTGCGGGCGAGGATCCGCGCGCGGGCCGGGGAGGGGACCGATCTCTGGGACCTCCTTACGGCCCTTCTGCCGGCGGGGTCGATCAGCGGCGCGCCGAAACCGATGGCCGTCGCCCTTCTCGAGGAACGGGAGCGCAGCCGCCGGGGGGGGTATACCGGGGTTTCGGGTTGGTTCGGAGCCGGCGGGGACGCGCGGCTCGCGGTGTCGATCCGCAGCGCCGAGGTCGAGGAAGGGGAGATCCGTTTCGGCGTCGGCGGGGGGATCACGGCCCTCAGCGATCCGGAGGCCGAATACGAGGAGACCCGAGCCAAGGCCCGGGGGTTCCTGGAGGCCTTCGCGGTCCTCGAGCCGGGGAACCCGGGAGGCGGGGCATGAATCCGAGGCCGGGAACGGGGTCGTGCAGAGGCCGGGCCGTATGGGCGGACGGAGTCTTCCGGGACCCGGATGCGCCCCTCTTCCCGCCCTTCGAGAGCTCTCTGCTCCGTGGCCTCGGGCTCATCGAATCCTTCCGGATGCTCCGCGGGAGGCCGATCCCGGACTTCGGAGTCCACCTGCAGCGTCTCCGGTGGGGGGCTGGCCGCCTCGCCTTCGGGCCGGTTCCTCCTCTCGAGGAGGCGGAGATCCGCGACGAACTTCTCGAGAGGGCGGGCCTCGACGAGGGCCGGGGACGCCTCCATCTCCTCCCCGCCGGGGCGCGGCCGCGGTTCCTCTGGACCGTCGAACCCCTCCCGGAGCCTCCGCCCCCCCTGAGGCTGACCTTCTCCCCGTTCCGTAGGGGGAACCTCGATCCGACCGCCTCCCTCAAGCACGCCTCTCGGGGCTTCCTCGAGGCGGCTCTACGGGAGGCCCGGGACCGGGGTTTCGACGAGGCGATCCTCCTCGGGGAGCAGGGGGAGGTCCGGGAATGCTGCGGGGCGAACCTCTTCCTCGTCGAGACCTCCGGAACGGTCGTGACCCCGACCCTCGTGGACGGGTTCCTGCCCGGCGTGACCCGGGGGCGCTTGTGCCGGATCTTGCGGGAACACGGGATTCCCGTTCGGGAACGCACGGTTTTCGCCGAAGAACTGGAAGATGCCCGGGAGGTGTTCCTGACGAATGCCGTCCAAGGCATCCTGCCGGCGGCCTCGGTCGAGGAGAGAATCCTTCCCGAGACCGCCGCCAGGGAACGCTGGTTGCGGTGGATCCGTGAGGAAACCTGAACGGTCCGGGGGCCGGGGGTGACGACCCATTCCCGGGGACCCGCGTAGAATGTAAGGATGACGCCGAAGCTCCCCCGGCAAGGCGGAATCCCAAGAAACAGAGGAGGCGGGCCGATGCTTGCCAGAGGAATCCTGATGCTGTCCCTCGCGTTCGCATTTGCCGCGGGTACGGGGGGCGCCGCCCTTCCCCCTTCCTTCCAGAAGGCCGAGAAGGCCCCCGTGAAGGATGACCCGAAGATTCCCGCCCTCCTGAAAGATCTCGCGGGGGTCGTCAAGGAGCGCAAGGGGGAGCGGGACGAGGAGGGCATCCGGCTCCTGGACGACCTGGCCGATCGGTTTCCGAAGCTGAACCCCAAACAGCGCAAGCTGGTCCTGAAAGGGGTCGCGAAGGTCCTCTCCGCCCGGAGGAAGCCCACGAAGGTCGGGCTCCTTCTCGCGGCCTCCGAGGCTCTTTCCGGTTTCGGGGAGGACGGAGCGAAGGCCCTGGCCAAGGTCGTGAAGGACAGGCGATTCCGGGACAAGGAGTGGATGCTCTTCCGCGCCCAGGTCGTCCGTCATCTCGGGAAGCCCGCCTCCGATGCGCAGGTGAAACTGCTCCTGGAACTCGCGCTCCGGGATCGTTTCGACCAGGTCCGCGTCGCCGCGGGAGAGGCTCTCGGCCACTACGCGAAGAAGAAGGAGAAGCTCAGAAAGGAGATCGCGGGGAAACTGATCAAGGAGATGAGCGCGATCTACAACCAGTCGAGAGCCAATCTCGACCCCGTCGACCAGACCCGGAAGATCTACGAGGATCGTTACGCAGCGATCCAGGACTCCTGGATGAGGACGCTCGCGAAGCTGACCGGGCAGTCCTTCCGCGAACCCCTCCTCTGGGAGCGTTGGTTCAACAACAACAAGAAGAAGCGCTGGGACAAGCATGGTTGGGGAGGTCCCGGTCCCGGAGTCAGGAAGAAGAAATCGAAGGGCTGATTCTTCCCGCCTTTCCGTGGAAGGTTTCCGGTCATCCCGCTCCTCCGGCGCCTGGGCCCTGATCCCCGGGCTCCTGCTCGGCTTTCTCCTGCTGGCCTGGGCGGCGGAGAGGGAGGCCCGGCGGAAGGCCGAGGAGGCCCTCGCCGGGAGAGCGGAGGCCCTGGAGCGCGCCCGGGAGGAGGCCGCGGAATCCCTCCGCGCTCTCGAGGAGTGCGAAGCCCGCTTCCTGAACCTGAAACTGAGGGGCGAGGAGGGGCGGGAACTGCTCTCGAGGATCGAGGCCCGCCTCCAGGCCAGGAAGGAGAGGGAGAGGGAGAAGGCGGAGCGGAGGAGGGACCCCCTGCGGCTGGCCCGGGCCGAGGAGCTGACCCGGACCTTCGAGCGGGCCTTCTCGAGGGCGGGGATTCCGGGGCTCAGGGTGTTCCGGGTCGAGGAGGCGGAGAAGGGGGGGCTCTGGCGGGGAGTCGAACTGACCCTGGGGGATCGTGAGGGCCGGGTGGCGGGGTTGCTCGCGGCCGGGGAATGCCGGGCCGTGCTCTTCCGGAACAGGGCCGTGCTCCGGCTCGAGTTCCATGGCGGGAAGCGGGTCACGCGGGGCGGCACGGAGGTCCTTCCCGAGGGCTATCGCCGCGAGGTCGAGGTCCCCGAACCACGTCTTCTCGAGAAGGAACTCGGCGATCTCTGCGCCTACCGCGAACGGTTTCCCGAGCCCGGGACGAAGAAGCCGAGGCTCCTCGATCCCGGAGCCAAGAACGCCTGGGCCGAACGCCTGGAGGCCTTCCTGGCGCGGGGCCTGCCGGACCAGGATCTCCGCGTCCATTCCCTTGGGGGAGTCGAGGGGAAGGCGTTCTTCTCCCTGGACCTGAACGGCTACGACCGCCGGGGGGTCTGGATCCGGCGTATCCATGCTGGTCGCGCCGAGGTCTGGTTCGACAAATCCACCGGGGTCGTGGAGTTCCGACTCTTCGAGGGCTTCCTCGTGGATCTCGGCGGGCGGGTGGGCTTCGGGAGCCAGGGCTACCGCCTCCCCCTTCCCGGAATCCCCGGGGAGGAGGCCGAGGAGATCTTGACGGGCTTCGTCCGGCGTTATCGTTCCCTTCCCGGGTCCCGGGGACGCTGAGGGATTCCCGATTCCCCGCGGATCGATCGAGATCTTCAGGACCCGGGGCTAGCATGATCCGCCATGTCTTCCTCCGTGGGCCCGTGGTTGGAGCAGGCCGCAGAGGCTTTGGAGCCCCACCTGGTCGAGGTCCTCGACCGGCAGGGCGGAGCGCCGAAGGTCCTGCGGGAGGCGATGCGGCACGCCCTGCTCGGAGGCGGGAAGCGTCTCCGGCCCGCTCTCGTCCTCGCTTGTTGCCGCTGGGTCGGCGGCCGGGAGGAGGATGCCTTGCCCGGAGCCCTGGCCGTCGAACTCGTGCACGGCTATTCCCTCGTGCATGACGACCTCCCCTGCATGGACGACGACGACCTGCGCCGCGGAAGGCCGACCGTGCACAAGGCCTTCGGCGAGGGTCTCGCGGTGCTCGCGGGGGACGCCCTCTTGACGCTGGCCTTCGAGGTGTTGGCCCGGGGGCCCGCCCCGGCTGAACGGAAGGTCGCGGCCGCCGCGGAACTCGCGAGAGCCGCGGGGGCGGAGGGGATGGTCGGAGGCCAGGTGATGGATCTCGAGGCCGAGGGAAAGGACTGCGGGATCGAGGAAGTCGAGGCCATCCACCGCGGGAAGACAGCCGCCCTCCTCGCCGCGAGCTGCCGCATCGGCGGCCTCCTCGGGGGGGGCGCCCGGGAACGGGTCGAGGTCCTCGGCCGCTACGGGGAGGCGCTCGGGCTCGCCTTCCAGATCGTCGACGACTGTCTCGACGAGACCTCGGACCCCCGGACGCTCGGGAAGGCGGCGGGCAAGGATCGCGACCATGGCAAGGCCACCTGGCCCGGAGCCGTCGGGCTGGAGGCCGCCCGGGAGCGGGCCGGAAGCCTGGCCCGCGAGGCCGCCCGATGGATCGGAGACCGGACCGGAGTGGAACCGGAGGGCCGGATCCTGCAGGATCTCGCGCTCTTCGTCGTCGAACGGAACCGTTGAAGGGAAGAACGTGGGACGCCATCTCGACCGCATCGCCTGGCCCGAAGACCTGAAGAAGCTGTCGAGGGAGGATCTGCCCGAACTCGCGGAGGAGTTGAGGGCCTACATCCTCGAGGTCGTCGCCCGTACCGGGGGCCACCTCGGTTCGGGAATGGGGGCCGTCGAACTGACGATCGCCCTTCATTACCTCTACGACTTCCGGGAGGATCGGCTGATCTTTGATGTCGGGCACCAGGCCTATCCCCACAAGATCCTGACCGGGCGCAAGGATGCGCTCTGGACGCTCCGCCAGAAGGGGGGGATCTCCGGCTTCACGAACCGCTTCGAATCCCCGTACGACGTCTACACGATGGGGCACGCGGGGACGGCCATCAGCACCGCGCTCGGAGTCGCGACCGCGGACATGAGGCGCGGGCGCCAGCGCAGGGTCGTAGCCGTCGTCGGCGACGCGGCCTTCGGGTGCGGGGTCGCCTTCGAGGCGATGAACCACGGGGGGAACCTCGGGACGAACCTTCTCGTCATCCTGAACGACAACCACTGGTCGATCTCGAAGACCGTCGGCGCCCTCTCCTCCTATCTGAGCAAACTCCGGACGGGGACCTTCTACCGGAAGGCCAAGAAGACCGTGCATCAGCTCCTCCAGTCCGTGCCGGTACTGGGCGAGAAGGTCGACCGGAGCCTCGTCGAGGGTCTCGAAATTCTCCAGAACCTGGTCTTTCCGGGGCACATCTTCGAGGCTCTGGGCTCCCATTACGTCGGGCCCGTGGACGGACACGACCTCCCGGCTCTGCTCGAGACCCTCGAGCATTGCCGGAGCCTGGACGGGGTCGTCCTCCTGCACGTGAAGACCCAGAAGGGGAAAGGGGTCCCCGGATCCCAGGAGAGGCCCGATCGAGCTCATGCGGCGAAACCGAATCCCAAACGCGAGGCGGAGACCGTTCCCCAGGGGCCGAAGACCGCGGGGACCGAACCCCAGGTCCTGATCCCCTCGCGGCCGAGATCCAGTCTCCGCCGGGCCTGGACCGACTGGTTCGCCGACGCTCTCGTCGAGGCCGGAAGGCGCGACGACCGCGTTGTCGCCCTGACCGCGGCGATGCCCGCGGGGACGGGGGTCGGCCGCTTCATGGAGACCTTCCCCGACCGGGCCTACGACGGGGGCATCGCCGAGCAGCACACCGTCGCCTTCGCCTCGGGGCTCGCGACCGCGGGATTGCGGCCCGTCGTCGCGATCTACTCCACGTTCCTCCAGAGGGGATACGACCAGGTCTTCCAGGAGATCCTGCTCCAGAAGGTCCCGGTCGTCCTCGCGATGGACCGCGCGGGAGTCGTCGGCGAGGACGGCCCGACGCATCACGGGCTCTACGACATCGCCTACCTGGGGACGATCCCGGGTATCGTCCTGATGTCTCCGAGAGACGGCGTGGAACTCGGCATGATGCTCGATTTCGCGCTGGGCCTCGAGGGGCCGTCCGGGATCCGCTACGCGAGGGGCGGGGTCGTGGCGGGGGAACCCGCTTCCGCGCGGCCGCCCCTCTCCCTCGGAAGGGCGGAGACCCTTCGCGAGGGCGCGGATCTCGCGATCGTCGCCTACGGAAGCGAGGTCCTGCCGTCCCTGGAGGCCGCCGAACGGCTCGAGCGGAGAGGGATCCACGCGACGGTCGTCAACGCCCGCTTCGCGAAACCCTTCGACCGGGACCTCCTGCTGGATCTGCGATCCCGCTTCGATCTCCTGTTGAGCGTCGAGGATCATTCCCTCCGGGGGGGCTTCGGCGCGAAGCTTCTCGAGAGCCTCCACGAGCTGCCGCCGGGGCGTCTCCCCCGGGTCAAGCGGCTCGGCGTTCCCGATGTCTTCGTCGAACACGCGGGACGCGACGAGATCCTCGCCGACCTCTCTCTCGACGCGGAGGGGATCGCCCTGACCGCGATCGAGGAGCTGGAACTCCTGCACGAGCGGCGTCCCTTCGTTTCCGGGGCGGGTTCGAAGAAGGGCGGCTGAGCCCCGGGGCGGCATGGCGGCCGGGCTCCCGAAGGTCCTGTTGCTCGGAGACCCGAAGAAGGGGCATGTCCGCCGCATCCTCGACGGATACCTTCCCTGGATCGAGGCCCGCTGCGAGGTCGTCGGCGTCTCCCTCGACCGTGAGGAGGACCTCGAGGGCTACGAGGCCGACCTCTGCCTCGTCTTCGGGGGGGACGGGACGATCCTCTCCGCGGCCCGGCGGATGGGGAGGCGCCAGATTCCGACCCTCGGGGTCAACCTCGGGAGGCTCGGCTTCCTCGCGGAGGTCACGAGGGAGGGGATCGAGGAGGTTCTCGAACAGGCCTTCGCGGGGCGGCTCGAGGAGGAGAAACGCCTCCTGCTCGAGTGCGAACTCCCCGGGGAACGAGGACCGGTGCTGCTCCTGAACGACGTCGTCGTCCAGCGGGGGGAGTCGCGGTCCCTGATCGGGATCTCGACGCACGTCGACGAGGAGTACGTGACGACCTATGTCGGCGACGGACTGGTCCTGGCCTCTCCGGTCGGTTCCACCGCCTATTCCCTCGCGGCCGGAGGCCCGATCCTCGCCCCGGACCTCGACGCCTACGTCCTGACCCCTCTCGCTCCGCACGCCCTTCCCGTGCGTCCGCTCGTCGTCTCCGGCCGGCATGCGCTCCGCCTGACGGTCGAGGGGCCCTCGGGCCGGCCTTGCGGAACCGTCACGATCGACGGGCAGGTCCGGGTCGAGGTTCGCGGGGGGGATCGGATCGGGGTCCGGGTCTCGAAGACCCGCTTCCGTCTGCTGACCTCGAAGGGGAACGACTTCTTCCGGATCCTCCGGAAGAAGTTCGGCTGGGCCGGCTCTCCCGCCTACGCGAAAAGGAAGCGATGAGCGGCGGGACTCCGGACCGGGTCCTGGCCGTCTGCACCGGCAACATCTGCCGGAGCCCCTTCGCCGAACGCTACCTTCGGAGGCTCGCGGCCGTCGGCGGGGTCGAGCTGCGGGCCTCCTCGGCGGGAACGCATGCCTGCCCGGGGACCCGCGCCACTCCCGAGGCCCGCCTCGCGGCCTCCGAGTTCGGCGTCGATCTGGACGGACACCGGGCGAGAAGTCTTCTCCTCCAGGACCTCGAGGACGCCTCGCTCGTTCTCGCGATGACCCCTTCGCACGCCCGGCTCCTCGAACCGATGTTCCTTTCGATGCCACCGGATCTGCGTCCGAGAATCGAGGTCTTCGACGTTCCCGATCCCTTCGGCCGGGGCCTCGAGCGCTACCGGGACTGCTACGCGAAGCTCGCTTCCCTCCTGGATCGATGGTTCGAGGAGCGCTTCCCCCCCCCGGAGGGCGGGAAGCGGGGACCTTGAGGGGTCAACCGAGTTCGAGCTGGCGCTTCGCGTCGACGACGTCCCGGTTCATGCGCACCCTCGCGACCTCGAGGCGCTCGTGGAGCGGATAGGTCCGGTCGATCGCGGACTGGAGCTGCCGGAGCATCTGGATCGCCATCCGGAAACTGCGGACGAGATCCCCGGGGGGGGTCGTCGTGAAATGGACGAGATCCTCGAAATCGCACCCGCGGGCCCAGGCCAGGGCGGCGGGGTAGAGTCCCCATTCGGCGCGCTTGATCGTCAGGGGGAAACCGTGACCGACCTCGATCGTCGTGAAGCGCCGGAGGGCGCGGTCGACCGCCTCGCAGGTCTCGATGTCCTCGCCTGGGATCGGGGCGAGCATTTCGCTCCCCCTCCGTTCCTGGAAGACGAGGGAGACGAAGACGCCGGCGAGCTGTTCGGGTTCGAGGTCGTCGAGAACCCCCTGGAAAAGGAGTTCGGTGAGCTGGATCTCGTAGCCGTTGATCTTGGAGGCGATCCTCCCGCGCGGGAGGACGCCTTCCTCGTCGTCGAGATACCCGGCTTCGACCAGGACCCCGAGTCTCCTGAGGATGCGGGAGATCTCCCGGGCCTTCAGGGCGGCTCGTTTCTTCCCCTTCGCGCCGCGTGAGAGCGTGTACCAGTGGAAGGAGCGTTCGTAGGCGGCGACGAGTCCGCGGCCGAGCCTCCCGAAGAGGTTCAGGAGCGAGGAATAACCCAGGTCGAAGTGGGAACCGATCGGTTCCGCCTCCCCCTCGAGGATCCTCCGGACCGGGGCGGACTGGACGTCTTCGTTGTCCAGGATCGAATAGACGAGACCCTCGTCGTCCATTCCCTGGCGGCCCGCCCGCCCGGCCATCTGCATGTAATCGCGCGTGCGCATGTAGTCGAAATCCACGCCGTCGAACTTCCGGAGGCTGTCGAACACGACGGTTCGCGCCGGCATGTTGATGCCCAGCGCGAAGGTCTCGGTCGTGAACAGGAGTTTCAGGAGGCCGGAGGTGAAGAGACGTTCGACGATCTCCTTGTGGATCGGGAGCATGCCGGCGTGGTGGAATCCGATCCCGTGCAGGGCCCGTTCCCGGAGGAATGCGAGTTCCCCGTCCGATTCGAGGTCGAGCTGGAAGAGGTCGCAGATCCTGTCGAAGAGGCGGGCGATCCTCCGGCGCTCCGCCGGGGTCAGGAGCCGGCGGTTCGCATTGCGTTCGGCCTTGATCTCGCACTCCCTCCTGGAGAAGCAGAAATAGAGGACGGGAAGGAGGCCCTGTTCGCAGATCTCGTCGAGGAGGTGGCGGGAGGCGAGGTGGGGGCTGAAGCTGCGCGCTCTCCCGTGCTGGTGGCGGCCCTTCCTCTTGAGGAGGGTCCGGACCTTGCGCTGGACTTGAGGGTGGTGCTTCAGCGGATATCCCCCCGCCGCCTCGTGGTAGAGACGATGGACGAGGGGGACGGGCCTGTCCTCGCTGTGGATGATCTCGATCGGCTGCTTGCGCACGCTGCCGATCCAGGCTCCGAAGGCGTCGAGGTTCCGGATCGTGGCCGAAAGGCAGATCAGCCGGATGTCCTCGGGAGCGAACATCAAGGACTCCTCCCAGACGGTCCCCCGGTCGCGGTCGTCGAGGTAATGGACTTCGTCGAAGATCAGCCAGGCCACGTCGTCGAAGCGCTCGGGGGCCTCGAAGATCGTGTTGCGGAAGATCTCCGTCGTCATGATCAGGAGTCGGGCGCCCGGATTGAGGGTCACGTCCCCGGTCATCAGGCCGACGTCGATCTCGGGATCGTCGCGGAAATCCCGGTATTTCTGGTTGCTCAGGGCCTTGATCGGGGCGGTGTAGATCGCCCGCTTCCCCTCGGCGATCGCCTTGTGGATCGCGTATTCCGCGACGAGGGTCTTCCCGGCTCCGGTCGGGGCCGAGAGGAGGACCGAGTGTCCGGCGTCGATCGCCGCGGCGGCCTCCTCCTGGAACGGGGTCAGTTCGAAGCCCTTGAACCTCCGGCCGCTCCCGGTCCCCGGGGAGGGCCTGCGCGCCTTCCCGGTCTTTCGGGGCCGGGTCCGGGAATGGGGCGGGGGCGGGCTTTCCTTCTCTTCCGGGGCCCGGCTCCCTCCGGCTCCCCGGGGCCGCTTCCTTGGCGTTCCGTGCTTCCCACGCCCGGTCCTGCGTTTCCCGGCCCCGGGGGAGCGGGTTCTCCGCGGCGATCTCTTCCGGCTTTGGGCCATTTTGGATTCCCTCGGTTTCCTCGTGCCGGCTACACTCCTGGGAAGGGCGGGAGGAGCCGGGAGTGTCGCTTCTCTGAGCCCTGGCCGCCAGCGCGAGGGGACCGCTTCCCGGACCTTGGCGGCGTGGACCGTCCGATGACCGGGCCCCGGAACCGGGCGGAGGACTCCGCGGTCCGGCCGCGGGACCTCGAGCCCCGACCGTAGGGCCCCTTTCACCCGAGGGGAAGAACATGGAGAAGAACATCGAATCCCAGGGCGCCGTCGCCCGTCGCCGCCTTTCCCAGATCAAGGTCCTGAGCCGCCTTCTCGAGCATGAACTCGAACTCGCGAAGGGGGAGGAGGTCGTCCTCGACAAGGATCTGATGGAGAACACCCTGGACGTTCTCGAACTCTTCATCGAGGAGGCCGAGGGCGCTTCCGGTCTCCGGCAGTCCGGAAGGGAGCGGAAGGTCGTGCAGGCGGGCGAGGGCAAGGCCCAGGTCACCCGCCTGAACTGAGTCCGAACGCCGCCCGGCCCGACGCCGCGTCGTCGGGCCGGTTCGACGGATGCCGGGTTCGCGGTCCAAAGCCCTGGTCTGGGTCCCCGCGCTCCTCTTCGGGGCCGTGGGGGCGTTCTTCCTCCGGCATCCCGTGGCAAGGGCGGGGCTTTCCGCGGCCTATCGCTTCGATCCCCGCCGAGTCGAGTTGCAGGCCGCGGCCCCCGACTGGCTGGCCCCGTCGATGGCCCGATCGATCTTCCGGGAATACCTGCGCGTCTGCGGCGCGCCCTTCCCCCTGATCGACGACGAGGCCTTCCATGCCTGGCTCGAAGCCCTGCGGAGTCTTCCCTGGGTCTCCTCCCTGAAGGCCCGGCGGGATCTTCCCCGTCTCGTGGACCTGAGCCTCGAGCTCCGGCGCCCCGCGGCCCTCGTCCCCGGAAAGGACGGGGACTTCCGTCTCCTCGGAGAGAGGGGGCGGGAGCTGCCCCTCGATCCCGGGGAACGGGCGCGACGGGCCGCCGCCCCTCCGGATCCTTCGGCCCTCGGGAAGACCTGGACGGAGAGGAGCCCGTTTTCCCTGCCCTGGATCCTCGGGGCCGGGCCCTGGCCCCCGGATTCCGAGCCGGAGGCCCGCCCCTGGCGGGAGGGCGCGGCCCTGGCCGCCCTGTGGAGGGACCGGTTCCGGCCGCGGGTCGCCCGGATCCTCCGGGCCCTCCGCCGGCCCGACCAGGGCGAGGGGGGGCGGGAGTCCCGTCCCCTGCCGGTCCTCGTCGGGATCGACGTCTCCGAACTGGCGGGGCTCGGGGGGTTGCGGGGGGACAGCGCCGATCACGCCCTCCTCGTGCGGACCCCGGCCCACCGCCTCGTCCGCCTTCTCTGGGGCCACGGGAACGAGAGTCCCTACGAACGGGTTCCCTGGGAGGAGAAGGCCCTGACCCTGGCGAGGATCCTGCGCAGGTTTCCCGGGCTCGAGGGTCTCGCCCAGGCGGACCTGCGCTTCCCGAATCGCTGGCGCGACCACTGCGTCCGGCTCCCCGCGCGCTGAGGGAGCCTTCGTGGAGGGGCTCCCCGCGCCGATGGGGGCCTGCCGGAGGATCGGGGGACGGCGGCTATTGACCGGGCTCCGGCCCTCGTTACGATGTTCCGCCTTGCTCGCCGCCCGGGGGTCCGCGATCGCCCCCTCGGGCCGAGCCGTTCCGGAGCACCAGCATGTCGAAAACCACCCTGGCAGACCCCCGTAAGGGCTTCGATTGGCAGATCGTCGACGCCTCCGAGCATCGGCTCGGACGCCTGGCCGTCGCGATCGCCGAGACCCTGATGGGGAAGCGCAAGCCCGAGTACACCCCCCACCTCCTTTGCGGGGACGGGGTCATCGTGATCAACGCCGCGAAGGTCCAGACGACGGGCATGAAGCACGAACGCCGCAAATACACGTTCTACTCGGGGTATGTCGGCGGGTTGAAGGAGATCCCCCTGGGGGAGCTGCGCGACCAGAACCCCGTCAAGCTGATCACCCTCGCCGTCCGGCGCATGCTTCCCAAGAACCGCCTGGGACGCGAGATGCTGAGGCGCCTGAAAGTCTACGAGGGCCCGGAACATCCCCATCGGGCCCAGAACCCCAAGCCTCTCGTCGTCGTCCAGCCCCGCTGGCAGCCCGGGAACTGAAGGGAAGAGGAACGAACATGGTATTGGAGAGCGATCCCTACGTTTGGGGCACGGGACGGCGCAAGACCGCGGTCGCGAGGGTCCGGATCAAGGCCGGCACCGGGAACATCACGATCAACAAGAGGCCCTACGAGGAGTACTTCACGACTCCCGACCATCGGTTCGCGGTCGTGGCTCCGCTCCGGGCGACCGAGACCCTCGAGCGTTACGACATCTGGGTCAACGTGAAAGGCGGGGGACCCACGGGGCAGGCGGAGGCCACGAGACTCGGCATCGCGCGGGCCCTGCTCCACGAGGATCCCTCCCTCGAGTCCGTTCTCCGGGAGAAGGGCTACCTGACCCGGGACAGCCGGATGGTCGAGCGCAAGAAACCGGGCCTGCACAAGGCGCGCAAGGCGACCCAGTATTCGAAGCGCTGATCCCAGTCGAGGGTCCCGAAGGGGCGCCCTCCCCCCGGCGCCTCGGCTCCGCTACATTGGTGCGCGGTCCCGGAGGGTCTCCGGGGCGCTTTCCGAGAGTCCAGATGCGACGGGGGCGCGATGGCCGGCCATTCCCACGCTGCAAACATCAAGTTCCGCAAGGGCCGGGTCGACGCCGCCCGCGGCAAGCTCTTCTCCAAGCTGGCCCGCGAGATCATCAGCGCGGCGAGGGAGGGGGGCGGGGACCCCGCCGGGAACCTGCGGCTCCGCTATGCGATCGACCGCGCGAAGGCCGCGAGCATGCCCCGCGACAACATCGAGCGGGCGATCAAACGGGGAACCGGGGAACTCCAAGGGGATTCCCTCGAGGATCTGCTCTATGAAGGCTACGGGCCCGGCGGCGTCGCCTTCCTCGTCGAGGCCCTGACCGACAATCGGAATCGGACGGCTCCCGAGGTCCGCAAGACCTTCGAGAAGCGCGGGGGGAAGATGGCGGCCACCGGAGCCGTGGCCTGGATGTTCGAGCGGAGGGCCATCTTCGTCGTCGAACGGGAGGGAGCCCCCGGCGAGGAGGACATGCTCGAGTTCGTCCTCGAGATCGGCGGGGACGATCTCCTCGTCGAGGCGGAGGCCTTCGAGATCCGCGGCGCCCCCTCGGATTTCAAGACGATCGCCGAGGGGATCGAGGGGAAGGGGCTGAAGGCCGTGGAGGCCGGGCTCGCCTGGATCCCGAAGCAGACGGTCTCCGTCGAGGACCGGGAGAAGGCCTCCCAGATCCTCAAACTGATCGAAGCCCTCGAGGATCTCGAGGATGTCCGCGCGGTCTCGGCCAACTACGACATTCCCGGCGACCTGCTCGCCGAACTCCAGGAAGGGGATTGACCTTGCAGACTACGATCTGGCTCGCCGCCGGCGCCCAGGCTTCCCTCCTCCCGGACGCCTCCTCGGTCCCGGAGGGGGTCGAGCTGCGCGAGGCCACGGCCGAGGAGTGCGGGAGGGGGCTCGAGGACGTCGCTTCCGGAGAAGGGGTCCTCCTCGGCCTCGAGGGGCTCAGCCCGAACGCCTTCGTCCTCGCCCTCGGGCTGAAGATGCGTTTCCACGGAGACATCCGGGTCGGTCTCCTCCTCCCCGGGGATGCGGATCGCGCCTGCCGCGCGTTGAGCCGCTACTGCATGGTCGACCGGCTGTTCACTCCGGCCGATCTCGAGGGGGTGCGCTGGCCCGACCTCCTGGCCCGCCTCTCCAACGAGGATCGCCCGCGACCGAGGAAGAGCCTCGACGACATGCTGGCCGATCTCGAGGCCAAGCTGGACGAGGGAGCGGGCGCGCTGGCGGAAAGGGTCATGAAGGGGTTGGCCACGGGGCGGGAGCAGCATTTCCTCGCCAAGGTCGTGGACCCCGAATCCGGACTCTTCGACGGGCCCTTCATGGCCTTCAAGGTCGAGGAGGAGTTCAAACGTTCGCTGCGCTTCCACGACCCCCTGACGGTGCTCCTCGTCGATCTTCCCGGGAGCGCGGGGCTCGGGGGGGAGGAGCGGGGACTCGTCCTCGGGAAGGTCGCCGGTGTCTTCCTGAACCAGTGCCGGGACATCGATCTCGTCGGGCGCTACGACGACAGCTCCTTCCTGCTGATCCTCCCCGAGACCTCCGAAGAGGGGGCCCTGGTCCTGGCCCGGAGGATCCTCGATACGCTGGAGGCGGAGGTCGAGAGCCCGACGCCCCTCGATCCGGCGATCGCCGTAGTCTCCGTTCCGAAACCCGGAGTCGCCCACAAGGACGATCTTCTCGATCTCGCCAGGCTGACCCTGGTCCAGGCCTGGTCGGGAAAGGGGAAGGAAAGGGTCAAGGTCGCCCCCTGATCCCGTCCCGGTCGGGTCCTTCGCCGGAATAATTGGCTCCTTCCGCGGAATGGGAGGTTTGCTCCTCCCCGGGATCCCGTTTTCCGGGATCATGGAGGGAACTGGCGAGGTCGATGTTCCAGAGATGGATTCAGAAGATCAGGGCGGAACGGGCGCTCCGGGCGGAGCGTTTCGAGGAGGCCCTTTCGCTGCTCGACGACCCGATGTTCGGAGTGGACCGGAGGGTCCAGGATCTCCGTGGAAAGGTTTTCCTTGCCTGGAAAAACCGGGCGGAGCGGAGACTGGCGAACGGAAGACCGGAACTCGCGGTCCGGGACCTCGAGCGGCTCGCGGCCCTCGACCCGGACTCCGGGGAACTCGACGACCTCCGTCTCGCGGTCGAGGAGGCCTTGCGGGCGAAGGAAGGGTTCGAGGCCCGGAGGGCCGAGTTGCGGAGGCGCTTCGACCGGGCCCTGGACGGCGGCCGCCTGCACGAGGCGGAGGCCTGCCTGGAGGAGGGCGGCTCCCTGCTCGAGGAGGAGGAACGAAAGACCCTCGAGGCGAGGCTCGAATCCCGCCGGAGGGCGGCGAGCCGTTGTCTCGAACGGGCCCGAGAGGCGATGCGGGGAGGGTTCCGGGAGGAGGCCCGGGAGGCCCTCGAACGGGCCCACCGTCTCCGGGCGGACAGCATGGTCTTCCGGGATCGGCTCGTGAAGGCCGGGGCCCGCTGGGCCCGGAAGCGCTGGGAGGAGGTTCGGGTCGCGATGGAGGCGGGGAAGCCCCTCGAGGCGGCCTTCGCCTTCCACGACTGGTGGGAGCGGGAACCCCGGCCCGAGGACTACGAGGAGGCCCGGGACCTCAAGGCGGCGATCGGCGGGGTACTGGGGTCGGAGGCCGACCTCCTGGCGGCGGAAGGTCGTTTCGAGGAGGCCCTGGCCTTGCTGCGGCGGGTTCCCGGACCGGTCTCCGGACTGCCGTCGTTGCGACGGCTCTCGGGAACGCTCGAACGGCTCCTCCTCCTGGTCGCGGATCGCGGCGAGGACCCGCGGAGAGCCCTTCGCGAGCTTCGGAGGATCCAGGCCGAACGGCATTGGAAGGGACTGGAGAAAGCCCTGGAGGAGGCGGAGAAAGGGGCCTTGAAGCTCGAATCCGGGATCGAGGCTGCGAGGGCGGACCTCGCGCGGGGGGAGGTCGAGGAGGGGAGACGGCGCCTCGAGGACCTCGCGCGGGCATGGCCCGATTGCAGCGAGGTACGCCTCCTCCTGGATGGCCTCGAGCAGGACGAGGCCGAGCGGCGAGGCCGCCTGGACCGGGCCCGGGAAGCTGTCCGGGAGGGAAGGCTCTGCGAGGCCGAGGCTCTGCTCCTCTCCCTGGTCGGAGGGGGCGCGGGGGCGGAGGAGGCGCAGAATCTCCTCCGCGACGTCGAGCGCCTCAGGACCAAGGTCCTGAAGGAGGTCGCGGCCCTCGAGGCCGCCTTCGAAGCCGGCGGGGCGGCGGAGGAGGTCCGGAAGGGCCTGGGGAGGATCGAGGCCCTGCAGAGCGATTCCCCCGAGGCGCGGGCCCTCCAGGCCCGAATCGAGGAGGCCGGGGCCCGGGAGGCCCGCCTCGCGGCCTTCTCGGAGGCCCTCGAGGCTCGGAGACCGAAGGAGGCCGTCGAGGTTCTCCGACTTTGGCTCGAGGAGGGGGGAGGATCGGGCCTGGGCCTCGAGGATCGAGAGGCTCTCGGGCGGGCCGGGGCGAAGCTCATGGAGCATCTCGAGGAAGAACTCGCCGCGGGAGCCGCGGCCTCGGCCGCGGACCTCTGCAAGGCGATCGAGGACTACGCTGCTTTCTGTGGTCTGACCCTCGAGGATCTCGCCGACCGGGCCCTCGCCCGGGTCCGGGAGGCGGAGGCGAGGGCCGAGGAGGGGCTCGCCCACCTCGAGGAGTGCAGGGTCGAGGAGGCGGAAGAGGCCCTCGAAAGGGCTAGGGCGGCGGCGCAGGACGCTCCCCAGGTCCTCCGCTTGGCCCACAAGCTCGTCCAGGTCGAGCGGGGGCGGGCCGAGATCCGGGAGATCCGGGACCTGGCCGAGAACGACCCCTTCGGCGCCCGCGACCGACTCGCCGCATTGGGGCCGACTCCGGCTCCGCTGCGCACCCTCGTCTTCCGGGCCCGGGAGGATCTCGCCCGCAGGGGGGATCTCGAGGGCGGGTGCCGGCTCCAGGTCGAGGAGGGGGGGGAGTTTCTCGTCCTCACCGGAGACCGGCTCCGCATCGGAAATGCGACCGCTCCGGTGCGCCCCCAGATCTCCGTCCTCGCGAGAATCCGCCCGCATCATGCGACCCTCGAACGAAGACTCTCCTTCCACGGCGGGTTCAGGGATCGCATCGAGGCCTTCCAGGGCGCCCTCGTCGAGGTCGACGGTCGTCCGGTCGAGCAGTGCGACCTGGGTTCCGGGGACCGCATCCTGCTCGGGGGGATCCTTCCGATCCGCTACCTCCGCCCTCATCCGAGGTCCCTCTCCTCTCTTCTTCGACTCGAGAAGGGATTCGAATGCGAGGGGACGAGCCGGATCCTCTGGATCAAGCAAGGGGGGAGGGACGGGGCTCTCTTCTTCGGAAGGGGGCCCGACAAACACGTAAGGCTCCCCCGTCCCGAGAAGGAGGTCGCCCTCTTCGTGAAGGGACCGGGGGACTTCCGGCTCTCCTTCGCGGGGAGGGGAACGATCGACGGGCGGCCCTTCCAGGGCGAGGTCCGGCTCCATCCCGGGGCCGAGCTGGTATGCGGGCAGGTCGCCTTCCGGATCCTTCCCCTCTGAAGGTCCGAATAATGCCCTCCTTCCTCCGTAGGGGGCCCCATGTTTTCCTGGGTCGCGATGCTCGCCGTTCTCCTCCTTCCGGCGCAGGAAGCGGGGGGGGCCGCAGGCCCGTGGATCGAGGGACCGATCGAACTCGACCGGGTCGCCGCGATCTCCGGGGCGAAAACCCTCGCCGTCCGGGTTCTCGAGGAACGATACCTGCCTCTCTGGGAACGGGAGGCCGGTCCCTTCCTGCCCTCCCCGAGACTCCGGGCCCACATGGAGCGCTGGCTCGCTCTTCACGGACTTCGCAAGATCACCGAACCCCTCCCTCTCGAGGTCTTCGAGACCTCGGTCGGCCGCGCCTTTCGGAGGATCTATCGCCTGCGCGTGGAGGGGCGGGAGGAGCGGTCTTTCCTGTTCGATTCGTTCGGGGAGATCCGGAGACTCCGGGGGAGATACGAGAACCGCTGGATCGGATTCTCGGTCTTTCTCGGCGTCGTGCTCCTCCTCGGGATCTGGCTCGACCGCTCGACGCGGGGCTTCCTGACGGGGAAGATCCTCCTCGGGGGCTTCCTTCTTTCGGGCGCGGGACTCTGGCTCCTGATGTCCTCCTGAAGGGGTAGGATGGGTCCCTTGCTGGAACGGAGAGAACAGGGCTCATCCGAACGAGGCGTCTTCGACGGGAGTTCGAAGTCGTCGCCGGATTGGGAGCGTTTCTTTTCCGAGTTCCGCAAACCCGGATACATCGAGGGCTATTCGATCCTCCAGAAGCTCGGGGGCGGGGTCTTCGGCATCGTCTACAAGGCGAAGAAGGAATCGATCGCCAAGACCTACGCGATCAAGTTCCTCAAGGTGGACGACCCCGCGGTCCACGACAGGGTCCTCCGGGAACTGGCGCAGGTCGGGATCTTCGCGCAGGTCGATCACCCGAACCTCGTCAGTATCGAGGATCGGGGCGTCGTCGACGGCATTCCCTACATCGTCATGGGATACGCCGGCGACGAGACCCTCGAGGGCCGTCTGTCCGAGGGTCCCCTGTCCGAGGAGGAGACCCTGTCGATCGTATCCCAGGTCTGCCGGGGCGTGCGGGCCCTGCACGACCGGGGGCTTGCCCATTTCGACCTGAAACCGGCGAACATCTTCCTGAAGGGTTCCGTCGCTCGGGTCGGGGACTACGGGCTCTCGAAGCTCGTCCGGGATTCCTGTCAGAGCCTCTCCTGCGGGCGGGGCACCCCCTACTACATGGCTCCGGAGATGTTACGGCGGAAAGCCGACCATCGCGCGGACATCTACAGTCTCGGCGTGATCTTCTACGAGTGTCTCGAGGGGCGGCCCCCCTTCGGGGGGGAGAACGAGTGGGAGGTCCTGAAGGCCCACGAGGAGGCCGAGGTCGTCTTCGGCGGACGGATCCCCGGCTCCCTCCGGCCGATCCTGCGTAGGATGCTGGCGAAGGATCCCAAGGACCGGTATCCGGATCTAGGCAAGGTTCTCTCGGATCTGAGATCCGTCCTTCCCGAGGCTCGCGCGATCCTCCTCGTCGAATCGGCGGCGGCCCGGGGCGGGGAAGAGGAGGTCGGGGAACCCGAACTTCCGCATCCCTCCCCGGATCGGGCCCGGAAACCGGCGAAAGCTCCGCCCAGGAGGTCGTCCTCCTTCTTCATGGGATTCCTCGCCTCCGTCCTGCTCGTGGTCCTCCTGGTTCCGGGGTTCCGCTACGGACCGATGAAACTCACGGCCCTCCTCCTCTTCTTCCTCTTCGTCTTCCTGGTCTACCGGGCCCTGGCGCCCGCCCCCTCGAAGAGTGGAGGATCGGTCCTGTGGAGGCGTTTCGCCGGAATTCTGGTTCTCCTCCTTTTCGCCGGCACGGTCCTCCTTTTTTCCGTCCTCTCCACCCCTTCCTCCTCGATCCGATCGGAGTCGGGGAAACCTTCTCCTCTCGAGGCGGGGGATGCGGGAACGAAGGGGAGGAGGGGAAAGCTCTCGAGACCTCTCCTCGAGAAGAGGATCATACCCGTCCCCCCGGCGGAGGGGGAGGAGGGTAAACGATGATGGCGGCCGAGGCCCTGGGCCGCGGGGCCTTCGATCCTCCCGGGAAGGGGGCGGATTGGGAGGGCTTCTATCGGGATTTCCGCAAACCGGGGTTCATCCGGGGTTACGAGATCCTGCACAAGCTCGGAGGCGGCGTCTTTGGCATCGTCTTCAAGGCGCGGAAGGAGAGCATCGGAAAGAACTACGCGATCAAGTTCCTGAAGGTCGACGACCCCTCGGTCAAGGAGCAGATCTTCCGGGAACTCGAATCCGTCGAACTCTTCGCCCAGGTCGACCATCCGAACCTCGTCAGCATCGAGGACCGAGGCGTCGTCCTGGGCATCCCCTACATCATCATGGGCTACGCCGGCGAGGAGACCTTGAAGACGAGGCTCGAGGAAGGCCCGCTGGAGGAACCGGAGGCGCTCGGCGTCTTCGTCCAGGTTCTACGAGGGGTGCAGGCCCTTCACGAGCATTCGCTCGTCCACTTCGACCTGAAGCCCGCGAACATCTTCTTGAAAGGCGATGTCGCGAGGGTCGGGGACTACGGTCTCTCCAAGCTGGTCAGCGAATCCCGCATGTCCCTGTCCTTCGGGCGGGGAACCCCCTACTACATGGCCCCGGAGATGCTCAAGCGGAAGGGGGATCACCGTTCCGACATCTACAGCCTCGGGGTGATCTTCTTCGAATGCCTGACCGGTGAAGTCCCCTTCACCGGGGAGAACGAGTGGGAGGTCTTGAAGGCGCATGAGGAACAGGAACCCAGGATGCCGGCCGGTCTCGCTCCCCGGTTCCGGAAGATCCTGAACCGCATGCTGGCGAAGGATCCCGCCCGGAGATACCAGGACCTCCGGGAGGTGCTCCGGAATCTGGGGGCTTCCGAGCGAGCCGGAGAGTCCCTCCTGTGGTCGGAGGCGGACGGCCCCCCGTCCGGGAAGGGGGGAGAGCGCGGAATCCACCCCCCTCCGCTCCCCTCGAGCGGGAGGATCCCTCCTTCACGGTCCTCTTTCCGAACGAAGGGACCGGAGAGCGGGGAGGGGGGGAGGCTTCCACCGCCCCCCGCGGCCCGGTCGCGGCCGGGACGGGGCGTTCCGACCCTGAGGGGATTGGCCGGGGGAATCCTCCAGGCCCTGCTCATCGCCGTACTCCTCCCCGCCCGACTGTTCGGGGTCCTCCTCGGCCAGGTCCTGGGCCTCGTGATCGCAATTCCGCTGGCCCTGCTCCGGCTTGCGGGGAAACTCGTCTTCTTCTTCTTGATCCTCGTCGTCCTCTTCATGATCTACATGTTCCTGTCGATGGGGGTGTCCGCCCTCGCCGTGATCGGTATCGGCATCCCGTTGCTTCCTTAGATTTCCGAGGGGCCCCGATGAGTTCGTTTTCGATCCGTAAACTCCAGGAGCTGGACGAAGGCGAATGGACGAGGCTCCAGGAGGAATACGGACCGCGCATCTACTTCTACATCAAGAAACAGGTGACCGATCACCAGACGGCCGAGGACCTGACGCAGGAGACCTTCCTGGGCGCGATCCGGGGGATCGGGAACTTCGATCCCCGATACGAACTCGAGCAGTTCCTGTTCGGAATCGCCCGGAACAGGGTCGTCGACCATTTCCGGAAGAAGAGACCGATCCCGATGTCCTCGAAGGGGGATGACGGCAAGGAACGGAGCTACCTGGGGCTCGAGTTCATGGCCTCCGACCGGAGGTCCCCCGAGGAGAGCGCGGTCCACTTCGAACAAGTCCAGGCCCGCCGGGAGGCCCTGGCGGAAATTCTGAAGGCCCTCGTCGCCGAACTCTGGGAGGAGGGGGAGTTCGAGAAACTCAAGATCCTCGAGTTCCTGATCGCGCTCGGAGGGCGGAACAAGGAGGCGGCCGAGAAGTTCGACGTCAAGGACGAGAAGGCCGTCGCGGGGATCAAGTTCCGGGCGATCGAGAAGATGCGGGCGATGGCCCGGAGGATGGACCCGAAGCACGATCTTTTCGAGGGTCTCTGGCTGCCGGGAGCGAGGTGATGGAGCGGAACGAGGAAGCCGGGGTTCCGGAGAGGACGGAGCGTTTGATGCTGACCGCGGGCGAGGTCTGGCGGGAGGCGGGGGTCAGTTGTCCGCATCCCGACATCCTTCTCGCCTGGAAGGAAGGAGCGCTCGCGGAAGGGCCCTCCGGATATCTCCGATTCCACGTAGAAGAAGCCGGGTGCCCGAGGTGCCAGGCCGTGGTCGAGGACCTGACCCGGAAGGCCCGGGCGGATTCTGGCCGGGAGGAGGAACTCGGCTCCCTGAAGGCCAAACTCCTTTCCTCGACGATGACCTTCCTCCGCAAGAGGAAGGGCTGAACTCCGCGGTTTTTTCCAAGCCACCCATTCGGGGGTCCGCGGACGGATCACCGGGCCGCGGGTCGAGCGGCCGGCCTGTCTTTCCCTTCGCGGGAACCATGGTTCTCCCCCCGATCCGACGGAGTTCCGCCGGCCGGGAGGCCTAGCCGGAAGGAAATATCGGAAGCTCGAAACCGCATGGAGGGGATACGCCCCGGAAGAGGCGGCCGTTCGCCCTTTCGGAGCCCTCGATCCAAGCAGGAGAACCGAACGATGCGTAAAATGCTCAAGATGACCTTTTTCTCCATGCTGGTCCTCGCGGGGGCGGGATTCCTCCTGTTCGGGACCAGCCTGGGAAGCTACGCGAAGACGGCCTTCCAGGACGTCCGCCAGAAGATCAAGTCGAGCGTCCCGATCGATTTCGAACTCCGGAGGGCCCGGCGCCTGATCCGCCGGATCGATCCGGAGATCCTCGATGCGCGGAAGGACGTGGCCCGCGCCGAAGTCGCCCTCGAGACTCTTCAGACCGACATCGCCGCCTTGGAGAAAGCGATCACCAAGGGAGAGAGCCGGGTCCGCCGGACCGCCGGCATGTTGCAGCGCGAAGGGGCTTTCCGGTTGACGGTCTACGGGAGGCGATGGTCCCGCGCGCAGGTCGAGCGGGAACTCGCCCGGAGTTTCGACATGGTCCGGAACCAGACCGAACTCCTGAAGAGCAAGAAGGCCCTCGTCGAGCGCCAGAGCAAGATCCTGGACGCGGCCCGCCGGAAGCTGGCCGCCGTCCGGCAGGAGAAGGCCAGGCTTGAGGACCTCGTCGAGGCTCTCGAGGCGAAGAAGCGGCAGCTCGACGCCCTTGCGGCCTCCGCGCACCGCTTCGATCTCGACACCTCGAGTCTCGGAGAGGCCCGCAAGGTACTCGAGGAGGTGCGGCGCAGGCTCGATGTCACCCAGAAGCTGATCCAGGAAGAGCTGTTCTTCACGGTCGGCGCCGAGGAGGACGAGGGCGAGGTCCGGGACATCCTTGCCGAGATCGGGCGTTACTTCGGGAGGAAAGCGGGGGGGGCGGAAGGTTCGGAGGGAGCCGTTCCGGTGGATTCCGCGAAGGGGGAACTCCTCGGGGGACCCCCGAACCGCTGAACCCCCCGGCGGGGGGGCCTTCACCGGCGGGATCCTCCGCGTTGATCCCCGGGGGGGCTCGGCCTACCCTTGGCCGCGTTCCATGTCCTCCTTCCGGCGGGCGCCGCCGCAAGGCCCGAAATCACAAGGATTCGCGCGGAAAACGTGGCCATTCTGATCTTCGACCGGACCCTCTCCGGATCGGCCCTGAACCGATTGCGGTGTTTTGCGGAGTCCACGGGACGGCTGCGGGCCTTCCACAGAGAGGCCGGGATCTGTGAACTCGCGGAGCCTGAGGTTCCGGATCCGGACTTCCTGGCCCGCATGCGGCTCTGGCCCGGGGTCCTCCGGGTGCTGTCCGAGGGGGATCCCTTCCCCCGTGGGACCTCGGCTCGGGCCTCCTTCGAGATCGAGATCCCCGGAGGAGGAGGCCTTCGTTTCGGCGCGGGAGCCTTCGTCTGGATTGCCGGACCCTGCGCGGTCGAGGATGCCGGCGTCCTGGAGCGGACGGCGCGCGCCTGCGCGTCCGCCGGAGCTTCGATGCTCCGGGGGGGGGCCTTCAAACCGAGGACTTCGCCCTATGCCTTCCAGGGGCTCGGAAGATCCGGACTGGATCTCCTGGCCGCCGCCGCGAAGGCCCACGGGCTCGCGCTGGTGACGGAGGTCCTGGATCCCCGGGACGTCGAACTCGTCGCCTCGAAGTCCTCGATGCTGCAGATCGGATCCCGGAGCATGCAGAACTTCCCCCTCCTTCGGGAGGTCGGGGCGAGCGGGAAGCCCGTTCTCCTGAAGCGAGGCGGCGCCGCTACGCTCGAGGAGTTCCTCGGCGCCGCCGAATACCTGCTCGAGGCGGGGGCCGATAGGGTCGCCCTCTGCGAGCGGGGTGTGCGGTCCTTCGAGCCCTCTCTCCGCAATCTCCTCGATCTGGCGGCGGTCCCCGCCCTCAAGGCCCGGAGTTCCCTTCCGGTCGTCGTGGATCCGAGTCACGGGACCGGGAATCGATCCTTCGTCCCCCCGATGGCGAAGGCGGCGGTCGCGGCCGGCGCCGACGCCGTCATGACCGAGGTGCATCCCGACCCCTCGACCGCGCGCTCGGACGGGAGCCAGGCCCTTCGATGCGAGGACCTTCCGCCCCTTTCCCGGGTTCTCCGCCGGCTGGCGGAGTTCGAGGGGAGGGAATGGCAGGAACCGTTCCGGGACGGTGGGAGAGAGGGGGCTCCCGCCGAGAGGCCCTTCTCCGCGGCCGCGCTTCCCGAAAGCTGGATCCTCCCCGAAGCCGAGCGACCCTGAGAGGTTCATGATGGGCGGAACCCGCAAGCCCTATATTGCCGCGAACTGGAAGATGAACCTGGACCGGACCCGGGCCATGGACCTCGTGAAGACCTTGAAGGCGAGGATCGGAGACGGGGACGATCGGGAGGTCGCCGTCTTTCCCCCCGCCCTCTATCTCGCGGATGTCGCGGCCGTCGCCCAGGGTTCTCCTGTCGGTCTCGGCGCCCAGAATCTGCATTGGGAGGAGGAAGGAGCCTTCACCGGCGAGATCTCGGCGCCGATGCTCCGGGACATCAGCGTGGACCGGGTTCTGATCGGACATTCGGAGCGAAGGCGGATCTTCTTCGAAAAGAACGAATGGATGGGGAGGAAGGTCCGGGCCGCTCTCGACCACGATCTCCTTCCGATCCTTTGCGTCGGCGAGACCCTGGAGGAGCGTCGGGCCGGAGATCTTGAGGCCGTGATCCATGGCCAGCTCGAGGCGGGATTCGATTGGGTTCGGGAAGAGGAGGCCCCCCGGATCACGCTCGCCTACGAACCGGTCTGGGCGATCGGGACCGGAGAAACCGCGACCCCCTCGCAGGCCAACGAGGTCCATGCCTTGATCCGGGCCTGGTTGGCTGTGAAATTCCCGGGTGGGGAGGTCGCCGCCAGCTTGCGGATCCTCTACGGGGGGAGCGTGAAACCCGATAACGCCGGAGCTCTGATGGCACAACCCGAAATCGACGGGTTGCTCGTCGGCGGGGCGAGCCTCAAGGCCGAAACCTTCCTCCCGATCGTCGAATTCGACCGCTGAGGCTGGCAAGGCCGGAACTCGGCGGTACCCTACGGCTCCTTTTTTCCAGATGGCGCCGGTCCCGGCCTGCAGGCCGGACCGCGGCGCGGGCGAATACTTGCGATGCTGATCCTCCTCATCAAGACCATCCTCTGGATCCTCTTCTTCCTGAGCGCCCTCCTCTTGATCGTCGTCATCCTGCTGCAGGAGCCGAAGGGCGGAGGACTCGCGGAGGCCTTCGGAGGGATGGGAGCCCAGACCTTCGGGGTGAAATCCGGGGGGCCGAACAAGTTCACCTTCACGGTCTTCGGGGTCTTCATGGTCTCGGCCCTGTTCATCCACGTCCTCAGGCATTCCGGAACCGTTCCTGCGCCGAAGGACGGATCGAAGGTCCAGGCCCCGGAGAATCCAGGGGGAGGAACTCCTCCCGTTCCGGTTCCCGACAACCCCGGAGGCGGGAGGGAGTAGGATCCCGATGCGCCCCGCGGAGAGCATGACCGGCTTCGCCGCGGTCGAGGCGGTCATCGACGGGCAGACGACGCGATTCGAGATCCGCTCGGTCAACCATCGGGGCCTCGTCTGGAAGGGGCGCCTCCCGCAGGAATCCGAACTCGAGTCCCTGGTCGACGAGGCTCTACGCCGTAAATTCCGCCGGGGAAGCTTCCAGATCTTCCTCCATCGGGGGGAGGGGGAGTCCTCGGGATCCCTCCGGCTGGCGGCGGAGGCTCTCGAAGCCTGGGTCGTGCGCTGCCGGTCAGAGGCCGCGCGCCTCCGCCTCGACGAACCCAGGGATCTGCTTCCGTTCCTCGGCCTCCCGGGGGTCCTCGTCGAGGGGGGGGCGCCGCTCTCCCCGGAGGCCCGCAAGGAGATCGAGGCCCTGGTCGAGCGGGGCTTGGAGGCCCTGCTCCGGGTCCGGCGGCGGGAGGGCGAGGGCCTTCTCGCGGAACTCCGGGGACTGTGCGGAAAGGCGCAGGCCTGGCTTGCGGCTTACGAGGAGGCCCTGCCGGAGGCCCTGGCCGCTGCCCGTGAACGCCTGAAGCGTCGGGTCGAGACGGTTCTGCGCGACTGCGGTTGGTCGGGCGGAGGGGAGGATCTGCCTCCGATGACGGCCCGGGAGCTGGCCCTCCTGGCCGAGCGCTTCGAGGTCGCGGAGGAGATCGCCCGGCTTCGCCTCCATCTCGAGGAGGTAGGCCGTCGTCTCGAGGAGGGCGGGGCCCTGGGCAGACCCCTGGAGTTTCTCGCTCAGGAGATGCTTCGGGAGGCGAATACGCTCGGGTCGAAGACCCAGGACGCGAAGCTGGCACATGTCGTGGTCGAACTCAGGACATGCCTGGAGCGGATCCGGGAGCAGGCGCAGAATCTGGCATGAACGGGAATTCTGCGGACGGCGGGGGATTGGTCGTGGTCTCCGGGCCTTCCGGCTCTGGGAAGACGACGATATGCAAGGCCCTCATCGAGATTCCCGGAGTCGTGCTTTCGGTTTCGGCGACGACCCGACCGAGGCGTCAGGGCGAAGTGGACGGACGGGACTACCATTTCTTGAGCCCCGGGGACTTCGAGAAAAAGGTGGAGAACGGCGAGTTCCTCGAGCATGCCGAATACAACGGAAACCGCTACGGGACCTTGAAGGCCGATGTCGAACGGAAACTAGCGAAAGGGCTCACGGTGATCCTGGAGATCGAAGTCCAGGGAACAAGACAGCTCAGGGATTCGGGAATCCAGGGGAGATATGTCTTCGTCATGCCTCCGTCCCTGGAGGAACTTGAAAAGCGGTTGTGGGCCAGGGGAACGGATTCGGAGGAAGCGATCCTGAAACGGCTTTCGATCGCCCGATCCGAGATGGATATGGCCCACCTTTATGACCATGTGGTCGTCAACAGGGATCTCGGGGAAGCCGTCACGGAGATCCGGCGCTGGCTGGGACTGGAAGGAAGAGGACGATGACCATGTCCGGTGGAGGGATGTCCGGGGGAAGAGGGGAGGTCCTGCTCGGGGTCGGCGGGGGGGCCGCCTGTTTCAAATCCGTGGCTCTGGCCAGCGCCCTCGCAGCGGAAGGGTTCGCGGTCCGGACCTGTCTGACCGCGGCGGCCGAGGCCTTCGTGCGGCCCCTGTCGTTCCAGGCCGTGACCGGAGGGCCGGTCGTGACCTCAAGTCTCGCCGTGGAGCCGGACGGCGGGGCCTCGCACATCGCAGCTGGGGGATGTGTGCTCATGGTCGTCGCCCCCGCGACCGCGGACCTCCTCGCGAAGCTCGCTCTGGGCTTTGCGGGTGACGCGGTCACCCTCGCGGCCCTCTGCCAGCGGGGGCCCAGGATCCTGTGCCCGGCCATGAACGACCGGATGTGGGAATCCCCGCCCGTCCGCCGCAACCTCGAGCGGCTTCGGGAGGACGGGTGGGAAATCCTGGGCCCTGTCGAGGGTCGACTCGCCGAGGGCTATTCCGCCCGGGGGAGAATGGTCGAGGTCGAAACGATCCTCGAAAGGGTCCTCGAACTCCTTCCGGAAACGGATTCCCGGGATCGCCCCCGATCCTAAGGTTCCCGACCGACTCCGAACGGGTGTTTCTACGGGATCCGATTCCCCTTCTCGGACCGTTCCGTTCTTCCTGTTTTCCGCGGGTCGGAAAGTACCCGACGTTTCGCGGAAATCGGATGGTGAAATTCCACCTGAATATGCAGAAACGAGCGAAGAAAGTTCGTGAATGGTCGAGAAAGGAGCTTGAAAACTCCCTTACCCCGAAACATATTCTCCAGGGAAGAAGTTTTCATGACGGGGGTGGAAGTCTTACCCCCAACACCTTCACTACCAGGAGTCTTCCAAGATGGCAGCTACGAAGAAAGGCGCCAAGAAGACGGCGAAAAAGCCGGTCAAGGCCCGAAAGACCAGAGCCCGCCGCTCGATGGACGAGAGGATCGAGGAGCTGCGGAAAAAGATCCAGGAACTCGAGGCCCGGAAAAACCTGAAGGAGATCGCGACGGATCCGGTGTTCAAGCATTTCCGCGCGGCGCGGCGGGCCCTGGAGAAGGCGGTCGAAGGCCTCGACGCCCGTTCGTCCAAGTTCGATTCGGGATTCGTCAAGGCTTCCCGCCAGTACCTCCAGATCCTGAACAGCCAGCTCGATGGTTTCGCCGGAAGGCGCCGCCGGGGCCGGAAACCCAAGATGGATTTGAGCTGAGCCCGGCGGAATCCATGGACGGGCCGGACCGCTTCCGGTCGGGTTCGTGAAGGAGCCGGCTCTTCTCCGGTCCGGGGGAGAGCCGGTTTCGCATCCGGAACTCAGGACCGGGCGGGAGGCAGGGAGACGCAGAGCTCGTCCACCGCACGGAGCAAATCCTTGGGGATCTCGAGATCCGAGGCCCTGCAGTTGTCCCGGCACTGGCCGGACGTCGTGGCTCCGACGATCGTGCTTGCGACCCCGTCCTCCCTGAGGCACCAAGCCAGGGCGAAGGCCGAGGGGGGAACTCCGAGTTCGTCCGCGAAAGCCTTGATCTTCGAGGCGGCGGCGAGATGTTCGGGGCTCATGTAGCGCCCGATGAAACGGTTCCTCTCGGGGTCCGCCGCCCTCGAGCGGTCTGGGATCTCTTTTCCGTCTCCATATTTTCCGGTTAGGACCCCTTGGGCCAGAGGGGAGAACACCACCTGTCCGACGCCCAGTTCCCGGCAGGCGGGCAGGACCTCGTCCTCGATGCTCCGTTCGAAGATGTTGTAGGGAGGCTGGTTTGAGATCGGGGGAACCCAACCTCGGGCCCGGCAGAGATCATGGGCCTCCTGGATCCTCCGGGCCGACCAGCACGACATACCCCAGTAGAGGATCCATCCCCGCCGGCAAAGGTCGTCCATCGCCCGGCAGGTTTCCTCCAGGGGCGTTGCGGGGTCGAATCTGTGGCACTGGTAGAGATCCAGGTATTCCGTCCCGAGGCGGCGCAGGGAAGCCTCACAGGATTCGAAGATGTGCTTTCGGGAAAGCCCCCGATCGTTCGGACCCTCTCCGGTCGGGAAGAAGCATTTGCTGGCCAGGACATAGTCCTTTCTCGGAACCCCTTCGAGACCGAAGGCCAGCGCGGTCTCCCCCGCTCCTCCGGAATAAACGTCCGCGGTATCGAAGAAGTTGACGCCCTCTTCCAGGGCGGTCCTGCAGACCTCGCGCGTCAGCTCCCGGTCCACGGATCCCCCGAAGGTCAGCCAGGACCCCAGTCCTACCACGCTGACTTTCAATCCGCTTTCCCCGAGGCTGCGGTATTCCATTCCTTCTCCTTTATCTCCCAGATTTCCAGGACATCATGGCTCAGGAAAAGCCCAGGGAGAAGGCCGGCCTCCATGAAGGGGACGGTTTCAAGGAAAAGCGCCCGCCGAAACCCGGATGGACCCGGGAAGATCGAGGTTATGATGCCGCGGGGAAGTAAGGGAAGGATGAAGGACCGTCATCGAGCCCGTACGAATCTCACGGCTCTCGATCTCGAGGGGATCGAGGCCGAACGATTTCTCTCCCAGAGCGTGGCCGAGGCGCGGCGTCTGGATCGGGAGGCGGTCGAGATCTTGGGGATGCCTTCCCTGCTTCTGATGGAGAACGCCGCCCGGTCGGCGGCGATACAGGCCCGTCCCCTTCTCGGGAACGGGAAGGCTCTGGTCCTGGCGGGCCCCGGCAACAACGGGGGCGACGGGATGGCTCTCGCGCGGTTCCTCTCGCCCCGGGCGAGGGTCGTGCTCTTCTCGGATCCCGATCCTAAGCGTTGTCCGGACGCGGCCCTCCAACGGCGCATTCTCGAGGCTTCCGGGCTCGAGATCCATCGAGCTGCGGGTCCCGCCGATCTCTGCCGTCTCGCTGGGGAGGTCGAACTCCTCGTCGACGCGCTCCTGGGGACCGGCCTCGCCCGGGCCCCCGAGGGTCGGATGGCGGAATGGATCTCCTGGATGAACGAGACCCCCCTGCCGGTCCTGAGCCTGGATGTCCCTTCCGGTCTGGACGCGGACGGGGGTGGGGCCTTCGATCCCTGCGTCCATGCCTCCCTGACCGTGACCTTCGCCCGCCCGAAGCGCGGGCTGATGGAAGGGGACGGTCCCCGAGTTTCCGGCCGGGTCATCGTCGGGACTCTCGGACTTCCCGAGGACTGGGTCCTGGACTGGATGCGCCCGGAGGACGAGACCTGAGGCTCCGGGCTCAGTCCCCGGATTCTTCGAGGAAGCGTTCCGCCTCGATCGCTGCCATGCACCCGCTTCCGGCCGCCGTGACGGCCTGGCGGTAGAACGGATCCTGGACGTCGCCGCAGGCGAAGACCCCGGGGATCGAAGTCTCGGTCCGGTCGGGTTTGGTCTTCAGATATCCCTTGGCGTCCCGTTCCAGGGAATCGGGGAAGATCGAAGTGTTCGGTGTGTGCCCGATCGCCAGGAAGAGTCCGTCCGTCGGCTGCTCGAAGATCTCGCCTGTGTCGTTGCGACGGAGCTTGAGACCGCGCACCCTGCCTTCCTCGACTCCGAGGACTTCGAGGACCTCCGTCCGCCACTGCACCTCGATCTTGGGGTTCTCGAGAACGCGGGCCTGCATGATCTTGCTCGCGCGGAACTCGTCTCTGCGGACGAGCATGTGGACCTTCGCTGCGTGGTGCGTCAGGTAGGAGGCTTCCTCGCAGGCGGAGTCGCCCCCGCCGACAACGCAGACGTCCTTGTCCTTGAAGAAGAAACCGTCGCAGGTCGCGCAGGCCGAGACTCCCCGGCCCCGCAGGGCCGTCTCGCTCTCGAGCCCGAGGTAGTTGGCGGAGGCCCCGGTCGCGATGATCAGGGTCTTCGTGGTGAAGGTGTTCCCGAAGTCCGTGCGGACGACGAAGGGGCGCCGGTCGAGTTGGACGGATTCGGCGGTCTCGGGAAGGATCTCGGTGCCGAACCGGGAGGCTTGACGCTCCAGGAGTTCCATCATCTCCGGGCCCTGGATTCCGTCGGGGAAGCCCGGATAGTTCTCGACCTCGGTCGTGATCGTCAGCTGCCCTCCGGGTTGTCCGCCCTTCAGGAGGACGGGGGACAGGGAGGCACGGGCCGTGTAGATGGCCGCCGTGCAGCCCGCGGGACCGGAACCGAGAATCAGGGTGTTCAGGATCTTCGTCGACATCTGTGACTCTTCCTGCCTTCGTCTTTCCGGGGGCCCGGCCGGCGGATCGGAACGTTCAGGACTCCGTGGTCCCGTTCCCGCCGAAAACCTTTTCCTCGAGCTTCCCCTCGCCGTGCAAGGTCTCCAACTCGCTCAGGCCGCCGATCGCCTCGTCTCCGATCAGGATCAGCGGAACCGTCGTGTGGCCCGGGAGGATGGAAGAGGTGAAGGCCCGGCGGTCGGGATGCACGGAGAGGTCCTTCTCCTCGTATTCGATCTTGAGGAGGTCGAGCATCTCTTTCGCCTTCGCGCAATACGGGCAGCCGAAGATCGTGTAGATCGTGACCTTGGTGTTCTGGCTCATCAGTTTCGGTTCCCGGAGGGGAAAGGGATCCGGATCCGCCCGCTCGCATCGGACCGGGATCCCTATGGTTGCTGGAAGTGTCGGCCGGGGGCGCGCGCCCCGCAAGGACGGAGACCCGGCCCGGAACAGGGCAGTGTCGGACGGGAGGGTCCCCGCCTCAAGCTCCGGAGTCGAAGTTCCGAAACCTACGGAGGTTTCGATGCCCCCTACCCCTTCCGGAATCGCGAGATGCCGAAGCCGTCGCTCCTCTTTCTCTGTCTTCCGCTCGGCCTTCTGACCTTCGCCTCCTGCGGGGGAGGGGAGGAGGCCCGCGCGGAGGCGGCCTTCCGGTCCTTCTGGGCCGCCCTGAAACGGCGGGACACGGGGGGAATGGAGCCCTACGTCACGAAGAGGAGCCGCCCCTACCTCCGGTTCCTCCCCGCTCCCGAGGGGGGGAGGGACCCGATCCTCCTCGGAATCGAGCGGGAGGCCGGCCGGATCCGGCTCGAAGTCCGGGATCCCGGCGGGGAGGGCGGAACCGGCTCGGGGGCCTTCATCCTCCGCCGAGAGCGGGGGCTTTGGAAGGTCGACCTGATCGCGACCGCGGGCGAGGGGGCCAGGGAGGTGCCGCGATCCGGAAAGGGGGTCCGGGTCGTCCCGGCCGCCCTGCCGGCCTGGAGGCTCCGCGAAGCCGTGCGGGTTTTCGAGGCCTCCCGGCGCTAGGAGCGTTCCGCCCTCAACTCTTCTCTCGTTCGAGGAGGTCGAGGAGGGCCTTCGCCCGGGTTTCAGGGTCCTCCATCCGGGCCGTCTCCTGGACGAAGCGGGAGAGGTCCGATCCCATACGCTTCAGGTCCTCCATCCTCCCCGAACCCGCCAGCCGTCCCCGGTCGAGAACGAGGACGCGGTCGGCCAGGTTCCCGACGACGGCGAGGAGATGCGAGCAGTAGAGGATCGAGCGTCCCGCCGAGGCCAGGCGGCGCAGGACCTCGACGAGGAGTTCCACCGAGGCGAGGTCCAGGCCGGAGAGGGGTTCGTCCAGGATCAGGATCTCGGGATCCGTGAGCAGGGCGGCGGCCAGGCAGACCTTCTGCTTCATCCCCCGGGAAAGGGCGTGGATCGGCCGGTCCCGAACCTCGGCCAGGTCCAGGAGTTCGAGAAGGCTCTCGCTCCTGGTCTCGCAAAGTTCCTCGGAGATCCCGTGGAGCCGGCCCTTCAAGGCAAGGGTCTCCCGGGGAGTCAGGACCTCGTAGAGGGGGGCGTTCTCGGGGACGTAGGCGAGCCTGCGCCGGGCCTCCGGCCGGTCCGGACCGGTCCTGAGTCCGAAGACCTTTGCCTCTCCCCCCTCGGGTTCCCGGAGCCCCGCGAGGCAGCGGACGGTCGAACTCTTGCCCGCTCCGTTGGGGCCGAGGAGAGCCAGGATCTCCCCCCGTTCGAGCCGGAAGCCGAGTCCGTCGACCGCGGGGCGTCCGCCGTAGCGGACGACGAGTCCCGTGACCTCGAGGGGGGGAGGGTTCCGGTCTTCCTTCGCCATGGGGCCATCCTGGGAGGCTCCCCGCCCCGGGTCAAAGGCGCCCTCTCCTCTTCTTGTGGCCGGGGATTTCCGGGGCTATGAACCCTTCCCCCTTCCTCGTTCTGGAGGCCCCTTGGAATCGATCGAACGAAGACCGACCCGGGTCGTGCGCATCGGCTCCGTGCCGATCGGCGGGAACCATCCGATCGCCGTGCAGACGATGACGACGACCCGGACCGAGGACATCGATGCGACCCTTGCCGAGATCCGGGAGCTGGAAGAGGCCGGGGCCGAGATGATCCGGGTTGCCGTTCCCTTCGAGAAGAGCGCGAAGGCGCTCGTCGAGATCAAGAAGGCGATGCGCGTCCCCCTGATCGCGGACATCCACTTCGATTCCCGGATGGCCCTCCTCGCGATCGAGGCGGGCGTCGACAAGATCCGCCTGAATCCGGGGAACATCGGTCAGCGCAAGAGAGTGGAACGCGTCGTCGCGATGGCGAAGGAGAGGGGCGTTCCGATGCGGATCGGGGTCAACTCCGGATCGGTCGAGAAGGAGTTCCTCGAGAAATACGGGAGTCCGACCCCGGAGGCGATGGTCGACAGCGCGGCCAAGCACGTGGCCCTCCTCGAGGAACTGGGTTTCGAAGACATCGTCGTCTCGCTCAAGTCGACCGATACCCTGGCGGCGGTCCGGGCCTACCGGCTCGCGAGCGCCCGCCTCCCCTATCCCCTCCATCTCGGGATCACCGAGGCGGGGAAACCGGGCTACGGCGAGATCAAGTCCGCGGCCGGGATCGGGAGTCTCCTGCTCGACGGGATCGGGGACACGATCCGCGTCTCGCTCAGTGGTCCGAGCCGTCTCGAGGTCGAAGCCGGCTTTGCGATCCTGAAGGCCACCGGGCGGAGGGTCACCGAACCCGAGGTCGTCGCCTGTCCGACCTGCGGCCGGATCGAGATCGACATGCTGCCCCTGGTCGCCGAGGTCGAGGCTTTCGCCAGGACGCTCGGGCCCCGGCCGGTCCGGATCTCGGTCCTCGGCTGCCCGGTCAACGGGCCGGGTGAGGCGAGGGAGGCGGATATCGGCCTCGCAGGGGGGAGGGGGATGGGATTCCTCTATCGCCGCGGCGTCCAGGTTCGGAAGGTCCCCGAGGGGGAGATGCTGGCCGCCTTGAAGGAGGAGGTCTTGCGTTTCCTCGAGGAGGAAGGCGGAACGGCCGGGAGCCCGGCTTCCGCGGGGAGGGCGGCTGAGGACCGGGGAGGGCTCCGATGAAGCCCGTTCTGCTCGTCACGAAGGAGTTCACCTTCGATGCGGCCCACCAGCTCCCGAACTACGACGGGAAGTGCGAGCGCCTTCACGGACATACCTGGAGACTCCAGGTGACGGTTCGGGCCGAGGTCGATCCCGCCGATGGGATCGCCTTCGACTTCGTCGAACTGAAGCGGGTCGTCGGGGACCGGGTGGTCTCCGAACTGGATCACGCCTACTTGAATGATCTCCTCCCTCATCCGAGCGCCGAGAACCTCTGCCTCTGGGTCTGGAACCGCTGCCGTGATCTTCCCCTCCACGAGGTCCGCTGCTGGGAGACTCCGACGAGTTTCGCGACCCTTCGGGCCGATCTTCAGGAAGGCGGGGAGATCCCGCCGTTCGAAACCTGAGGCGGCGGCCCGGCCCGCGCCCCGGACGGAAGGAGCCCGAGTTTTCGGTCGAGCCCCTCGAGAATCCGGTCCCAGTCGTAGTTGCGTTCTACGCAGGCCCTGGCCCGCTTGCCGACTTCCTCGGCCCATGCCGGCCGTTCGAGGAGTCCGGTCAGGGTTTCGACGATCCGGGACGGTTCGTCGGCGACGAGGAGTTCCGCTCCCGGCTCCGCCCGGATCCCCTCGTGGGCCTTGGTCGTGCAGACGACCGGGAGGCCCGAGGCCATGGCCTCGAGCACCTTGTTTTGGATCCCGCGGGCGAGCCTGAGGGGGACGACGGCCGCGCAGGCCTTCTGGAACCACGGCGGGGTCTCGGGGACGCCGCCGGTGACCACGACGCCGGGGAGATCCCCGAGCCTCCGGACCTCGGGGGTCGGGTTCCTCCCTACGATCGTGAAGCTGGCGTCGGGGACGCGCTCCCGCAGGGCCGGCCAACACTCCCGGACGAAGAAGAGGACGCCGTCCACGTTCGGCAGGTAGTCCATGACGCCCGTGAAGATCAGGCGTCCGGGGACCTTCTCCTCCGGAGGGCCGGGCCGGAAATGTTCGAGGTCCACGCCGTTCGGGAGGACGGACACGGGGATGTCGGGGATCCGCTTCCGGAAGAGTTTGGCCTCGACCGGGCTGACGACAAGGTTGAGGTCCATCGCCGCCGCGAGGCGTCGCTCGAAGCGCAGCATCAGCCTCGCCTCCCGTCCATAGACGAAGCGTCCGGCGGGTCCGGAGTTGCGGGCGTATTGGGCCCACTTGTCCGAATCGAGTTCCGCGAAGTGCATGACCTTCGGGACTCCTTCGAGTTCCGAGGCGAGCCCTAGGAGGTAGGCCCCCATCGAGGAGGAGTAGGCCAGACAGAGGTCGGGCCGGCGGTCCCGGAGGGAGTCGCGGAGACTCCGCAGGAGGCGCCGGTCCCCGAAATAGCCGAGAGTCAGCGGGCGTCCTCGCAGGAACTCCTTCAGGCAGGAGATTTTCCGCCCGCGGGGGGAGAGGCCGGGAGCCAGGACCTCGCAACCCAGCGCATGCAGGCGCCGGAGCCCCTCCAGATCCTCGGGTCCCCAGAGGAAGGAGCCGATCCGGAGCCGGGCTCCGAGGCCGAGGAAATGGCGGCAGAGGTTCCAGGTCGTGATCCTGTCCCCCCGGTCGGGGGGGAAGGGGAGCCTCTGGGCCAGTAGGAGGACGTCGGGACCGAATCCGTCGGACATCCGCAACAGCCTAACCGCCGCCCCCGGCCCGGACCCGGGGGAATGCGGGCGGGGGCGGGAGCGCCCCGGCCGGCGGACCCCCGTGGTCGGGGAGCGGGGCTTCAGGTCGGAGAGGAATGCGGCCGATGAACTCCTCAAGATCCCGGCCCGTCCGGTTCGTCTCCGGGGGAATGTCGTTTCCAGGGGACGGGCGGATGCTGCGCGGCCCGGGCAGACAGGAGGCGAGTGCTCCCATGAGTTCGACCGACCAATCGATGACCCCCAGCATCCTGGACCTGATCAACCGGACGCTGGAGCTGCCGACCCTCCCCGACGTCCTCGTGAAGTTGAACGAGGTAATGAACGACCCCGAGAGTTCGGCCGAGGAGGTCGCGAACGTCATCAGCCTGGATCCGGCCGTTTCGACGAACATCCTGCGCATCGTCAACTCCGCCTACTACGGGCTCCAGGTCCGGGTCGGTTCCGTCAACCTCGCGGTCTCGATCATGGGTTTCAACATGACCCGAAAGGTCGCGTTGAAGGCGGCCGTCTTCAGCGTCTTCGCGAAGAAAAGCAACAAGAAGGTTCCCAACTTCGATCCGAACACCTTCTGGCAGCATTCGATCTATACCGGGATCCTGGCCCGCACGATCGGGCATTCCAGCCAGAAGTTCACGGGGCTCCATCCTGAGGATCTCTACATCTGCGGGCTCCTGCACGACATCGGCAAGATCATCCTCGTCGAGAACGCCCCTGAGAATTTCAATGAGATCCTGAGAGTCGGCCTCGAAGAGAATCGGAACCTCCTCGAGCTCGAACAGGAGATCCTGGGGTTCACCCACGCGGACGTGGGATCCGTCCTCGCGATCAAGTGGTTCCTGCCGGAGGATCTGACGATCGCGATCCGATACCACCATTGCCCGGACCGCGATCCGTTCAACAAGACCCTCTCCTCCCTCGTGGCCCTCTCGGACGCCCTCGCTGCGAAGAACGGGAAGCCCGCCCTGTCGAAGGCCCGTTACGAGGACCCGGATCCCGAACTCTACGAGATCGTGGGGGTCCAAGAGGAGGACCTCGGAGCCCTTATCGAGAAAGCGAACGAAGAATACGCCCGTTCCGAGATCGGCTGGTAGGCTGGCCGCGGGCTCCTCTTCCCCGGGGCCCGAATTCCCTCCGGGTTGACCGTTGCGTTTCTCGACCTCCTTCCTGATCACTCTCCTCAGCAACCTCGCGATCGTCCTCCTGGACAAGGGGGCGGGACTGGTCATCCTGTGGATCCTGAAGGATGCCCCGGCGGAGAAGGGTTCGCTCGATCTGCTCTCGACCTTCCCCTTCATCCTGATGGCCGTCTCGAATCTCGGGCTCGCCGCCTCCGCGATCTATTTCGTCCGGCGCGGGGAGGCCTCGATCCGGGAGGCGGGGGAGACGACCACACTCGTCGCGATCCTTTGGGGAGGGGGGTTGGCGCTCCTGGCGGTCCTCGTCGTTCACTTGTACGCCATGTCTCTCGGGACCGAGACACCGTTCGGCCTCCTCCTGCCGCTCGCGTTGACGACACCTTTCATGCTGATCGTCAGCTACCGCAATTCCCTGCAGCTCGTTCTCGGCAGGATCCACGCCTACAACCTGATCCACCTCATTCCGAGCCTGGCCTACTTGCCGGCCTTCCTCTGCGTCTACTACTTCCTCGCCGAACGCCGTTCCGCCGTCTCCGTCGTCTGGGCCCGTTTTCTTCCCGCCGTCTTTCTGGCCTTCCTGATCGTTTGGCTGCTCCGCCGCGAGATCCCGATCCGACCCGCCTGGCATCCGAGGTTCTTCCGGAAGGCCCTGGCCTTCGGCTGGAAGGCGAACCTGAACTCGACGCTGACCTACCTGAACCACCGGGTCGACCTCTACCTCGTCAGGTTGCTCTACCTTCCAGGGACGGGGCTCCTCCTCCAGGGGATCCTGACTGCCCTTGTTCTCGGTCTCCCGGCGGACGGCATGGCGCTCGCCACCGAGCACGTTCGGGCCGAGGTCGCGTTCTACAGCCTCGCCGTGACCCTGGCCGAGCTGATCTGGTACGTTCCCGACGCCCTCCGCGACCTCCTGTTCACGAAGGTGGCGGGGCTCGACCCCGACCGGGCCAGGCGTTTTACGCCTGCCGTCTGCCGGAACACGCTCTGGGTATGTTTCGCGGGAGCGGCGGTGGTCTGGCTCGTCCATGATTCCTTCCTGGGCCTGCTCCTCGGGGAAAGCTGGGAGCGGACCTGGGCCCCGCGGGTTTCCCCGGCCCTCCTCTACCTGCTTCCGGGGACCCTCTTCTTCACGGTCGCGAAGGTGCTCCAAGCGGACCTGGCCGGGAGGGGGAGGATCAAGACCTGCATCCTGCTTGGCGGCATCGTTCTCGCCAGCATGACCCTCTTCGACCTCCTCTGGGTTCCGGAACACGGCGCCGCGGGGGCGGCCCTGGCCTCGAGCCTTGCCTACGGACTCTCCGCCGTGGCGACCCTCGCGGCCTACATCCGCAACACCGGGGCAGGGCTTTGCGAACTCCTGATTCCGAGGCGGGAGGACCTGGCGGAGTACCGTGGCATCCTGAAGCGGATGTTCGGCATCAAGGAGGCCTTCGAATGAGCCGTCGGGCTCCGGTGGCCGCCGTCCTTCCGGCGTGGCGATCCCGGCCCTGGATCCGGGAGGCCTTGGGGAGCGTGTTCGCGCAGGTTCTGCCCCCGGCGGAGATCGTCGTCGTCGACGACGGATCGGACGACGGGCTCGAGGAGGAGATCGAGGATCTCCTGGACCGGATCCTCTTCCTGCGACAGGAGAACCGAGGGCCGGGCGCAGCTCGGAACCTCGCGGTCGCGATGACCTCGAGTCCCTTCCTCGCTTTCCTGGACGCGGATGATCTCTGGGAACCCGAGAGGCTTGCGGTCCAGGTCCCCCTTCTCGAGGCCGATCCCGCGCGGGTCCTCGTCTGCTCGGACGCCTGGGAGTTCGGCGAGGGCCGGGAACTCCGTCGCTGGAGCCGCTCCGGAGGGCGGAGGAGTCCGCCGGCCCTGGATCTCGAGGGTTTGCTCCGGGGGAACGGGATCGCGACTCTGACCGTCCTCTGTCGCCGCGAGGCCTTCGAGCGGGCGGGAGGCTTCGACGAGGATCGCGGTCTTCTCGCGGTCGAGGATTACGATCTCTGGTTGCGCATGAGCGAACTCGGGGGGTTCCTCTACGTGGACCGTCCCCTCGCCCGATATCGGCGCCGGCCCTCCAGCCTTTCGGGGGCGCGGAGATTCCGAGAAGGCGTCCGCCTCGTCCTCGAGAAGTTCCGCCGCCGCTCGGAAAGGGCCGTGGAACTCCGTCACCTCCTGGCCCGCCGCGAGGCCCTTCTTTGGCTCGACGAAGCCAGGGAAATCCAGGATGCGGGTCAGTTCCGAGCGAGTCTCAAGCCGATACGGAGGGCGTGGTCTCTCGCGCCCGGCGCGCCCGAAACCTGGCGGACCTTTTTCCGCGGGCTCATGCTCGGGATCTCCGGTCTGCGCCCGGGCGCTCGGGCGCGGGATTCCGGGTCGGCTTGACTTCCCGATCCGGCTGCACCTAGGATCCGCCGGCTTCCCGGGAGCTCGGTCGCCGGGCCGGAGCCCCCCGAACCCCCGGTCCCCGGGACGGGCCGAGATCAAGGAGCCGGTCGGATGGCCCTCGGGCTGCGCCGGATCGCATCCCCCTCGAATTCATGACGAAAAACCTGGTCATCGTCGAATCGCCGGCCAAAGCGCGGACCCTGTCCCGGTTCCTGGGAAAGGATTTCGTCGTGGAAGCCAGCATCGGACATGTGCGCGATCTGCCGGAGTCCGCGGCTGCGATCCCCGCGAAATACAAGAAGGAGTCCTGGGCCCGACTCGGGGTGAACGTGGAGGACGGGTTCAAGCCTCTCTACGTGATTCCGGCGGAAAAGCGGGCGCAGATCAAGAGGCTCAAGGAACTGCTCGCCGGAGCGGAGACCCTGTTCCTGGCGACGGACGAGGATCGGGAGGGGGAGAGCATCTCCTGGCACCTGAAAGAGGTCCTGAAACCCAAGATCCCGGTCCGCCGCCTCGTTTTCCACGAGATCACGAAACACGCGATCCTCCATGCCCTGGAGGAACCGAGGGACATCGATGAGAACCTCGTGCGAGCTCAGGAGGCCCGGCGGGTCGTCGACCGCCTCTACGGCTACGTCGTCTCGCCGCTTCTCTGGAAGAAGATCAAGCCGAGGTTGTCGGCGGGGAGGGTGCAGTCGGTCGCCGTTCGCCTGATCGTCGAGCGCGAACGGGCGAGGATGGCCTTCCGATCCGCCTCCTATCGGGGAATCGGCGCGGTCTTCTCGAAGGAGGGGAAGGAATTCGAGGCCGCCCTCGTCCGGCTCGAGGGGAGGCGGCTCGCGACGGGGAAGGACTTCGATCCGAGGACCGGGGAACTCTCCGGAAAGGGAGGGGATCTCCCCCGCCTCCTCGGGGCCGAGGAGGCGGAGAAACTGCGCGTCCGGCTCGAGAAGGGGGAGGCCGAGGTCGATGGGGTCGAGGAGAAGCCCTTCACCGACCGCCCCGCGCCGCCCTACACGACCTCCACCCTGCAGCAGGATGCGAACCGGCGCCTGGGCTTCGCGGCGCGGCGTACGATGGATCTGGCGCAGAGGCTCTACGAGTCGGGGTTCATCACCTACATGCGCACGGACTCCACGACCCTCTCGAAGGAGGCCCTGGATGCGACCCGCAGCCTGATCGTCTCCCGCTACGGTTCCGCAAACCTCCCCGGGAAACCGCGCTTCTACAAGAGCAAGGTCAAGAACGCCCAGGAGGCCCACGAGGCGATCCGCCCCGCAGGGGAGGTCTTCAAGGACCCCATGGAGGTCGAAGGTGCCCTGGGCCGGGATTGCCGCCGCCTGTACGAACTGATCTGGAAACGGACCGTTGCGAGCCAGATGGTCGACGCGACCGGGGTCCGGATCCAGGCCGTGATCCGGATCGACGAGGCCGAGTTTCAGGCTTCGGGCAAGGTCGTGAAGCGCCCGGGCTTCCTCCTGGCCTACGGCGGGGGGGAGGAGAAGGAGGAGAAGCGCCTGCCTCCCCTCGACCGGGGAGAACAGGTGGAGATCCGTTCCCTCGAGGTCCGCGAGCATCGGACCCAGCCGCCGGCCCGGCTGACCGAGGCGGGGCTCGTCAAGGAACTCGAGGCGAGGGGGATCGGACGTCCGAGCACCTACGCCTCGATCATCGAGACCATCCTGAAACGGGAATACGTCCGTAAGGTCCAGAAGGCCCTCGTTCCGACCTTCACAGCCTTCGCGGTCGTCCAACTCCTGGAAGCTTGGCTCTCCTACCTCGTCGACTACGGGTTCACCGCGGAGATGGAGGATCAGCTCGATCAGGTCTCCCTCGGCAAGCTCGATTCCCGGGACTACCTCCGGAAGTTCTACTTCGGGAACGAACATCCCGGATTGAAGGACCAGCTCGCGGAGGTCGAATCCAAGATCGATCCCAGGGAGGTCTGCGGGATCCGCCTGGGCGAGTTCGAAGGAAGGGTCGTCGAGGTCCGAGTCGGCCGCTACGGTCCGTTCCTCTCCGACGGGGAACGAAGGGCTTCGTTGCCCGAGGACCTGGCTCCGGACGAGCTGACGGTCGAGAAGGCCCTCGAGATCCTCGCCCGCGCCGCGGAGGGGCCCAAGGTCCTGGGCCGGGATCCCGAGACCGGGTTCAATGTCTACGTGAAAACCGGGCGATACGGGCCCTACGTGCAGCTCGGGGACCCCGAGGATCTCGACGGGGAGAAGCCGAAGATGGCTTCCCTGCTCGAGGGGATGGACCCTGAAAGCCTGGATCTTTCGACGGCCCTGGCCTTGCTTTCCCTTCCCCGGGAACTCGGGAACCATCCGGAGAGCGGGGTACCCGTGATCGCCGCGAACGGGAGATATGGACCCTACGTCAAGGCGGGCAAGGAGACCCGGTCGATCCCCGAAGGAGGCTCGCCGCTCGACATCGATCTCGAGGGCGCCCTGGCCCTTCTGGCCGAACCCAAGAAGCGCGGGCGCGTCCGTCGCCGCCGGGAACCGCTCAAGGTCCTCGGGGAGCATCCCGAGAGCGGAGCGCCGGTCCGGGTCCTCGACGGACGTTTCGGACCCTACGTGACGGACGGGGAACTCAACGCCTCGATTCCCAGGGGGACGACGATCGAGGAGCTGACCCTGGACTATGCCCTCGACCTCTTGCGGGCCCGGGCGGCCAAGGCAGGGACGAAGAAGAGGAAGAAGTCCGCGAAGAAGAAGACCGCCAAGAAGTCCTCGAGGAAGAAGAAAGCCAAGTAGGACCGCGGGTCTACAGGGCGGGACCGCCCTGCGGAAGAGGAGCGTAATCCCAGGAATCGAGGGTTCCCACCGGGATCGCATTCCCCGAGAGCCGTTTCGGCTTCAAGACCCCTTGGACGGTTTTTTGAGCGGCTGCGACCGAGCGTCCCGCCCCCTTCGTTGTCTGCCGGGGTGGGGGAGCTATGATGCCCGCCCTCGTTCCCGGCCGCCGGTCGATCGGCGGTCGAGCAGAACGCGAGACCCGGCCTCCAGGCCCGGGGACATCAAGACATCCTCCTCGGCGGAGCCGGAGGCATACATGGAGATCACCGAGATTCCGGTCGAAGGTTATGAAAAGGTCGTCCGGGCGAAGGACCCGGAGTCCGGCCTGCATGCGATCATCGCGATCCATGACACGACGCTGGGGCCCGCCCTGGGGGGGATGCGGATGTGGCCGTATGCCTCGGAGGAGGAGGCCCTGACCGATGTCCTGAGGCTCGCGAAGGGCATGACCTACAAATCGGCCGTGGCTCATACCGGTCTCGGCGGGGGGAAGTCCGTCATCATCGGAGACCCCAACGAGAAGTCGGAGGCTCTCTTCCTTGCGATGGGGCGCTTCGTCGACAGTCTCGGCGGACGCTACATCACCGCCGAGGACGTGAACACGACGATTCCGGACCTCCAGATCGTCCACAGGGAGACGGCCCATGTGACCGGACTCGCGAGGAGCGAGGGCTCGTCCGGCAACCCGAGTCCCTATACGGCCCACGGCGTCGTACTCGGGATCGAGGCCTGCGTCGAGCGGGTCTTCGGGTCCAAGGATTTGAAGGGGCGGAAGGTCGCGATCCTCGGAGTCGGCGCCGTCGGTTCGGTCGTCGCGCGGAGCCTCCGGACGAAGGGGGCGGAGGTCTGGGCGCACGACATGCGGGAAGACAGGGTCGTGGTCCTCCACGAGGAAACCGGCGTCCGACTCGCGTCCGAGGAGGAGGTCCTGACGATGGACGCCGACGTCTTCACCCCCTGCGCCCTCGGCGGTGTCCTGAACGACGAAACGATTCCGAACCTCCGTTGCCGGATCGTCGCCGGGGCTGCGAACAACCAACTCCTCGAGGACCGTCACGGTGACATGCTCCGCGAACGGAACATCCTCTACGCCCCGGATTACGTGATCAACGCGGGAGGGATCATCAACGTGGCGGTGGAACTCCTCCCCGGCGGCTATCGAGAAGAGGAATCCTACGCCAGGATCGATCGCATCCCGAAGGCCCTCCACGAGGTCTTCGATCTGGCGGAGGAGCAGGGTCTCTCGACCGCCCGGGCCGCGGACATGCTGGCCGAGCGCATCCTGGCCGCGGGGCGGTCCTGACTCCCCCCTTCTGAATCCCACGCTCCGTCCTATGTTGGCGGGATGACCGGGACAGCGGATGCGATCGTGAAGGGAGGGCCCTCGGGCCTGCATCTCCAGGTTCAGGGCATGAGCTGCGCAGGCTGCGTGGCCCATGTGAAGAAGGTCCTGGAAGCCGTGGAAGGGGTGGCGGCCGCCGAGGTCGACCTGACCCTGGCGGAGGCGCGGCTTCGACTCGAACGGCCGCTCGACGGGAGCCGCCTGCGGAACGCGGTCGTCGAGGCGGGCTACCGGGTCCCGGCGGTCTCCTTCGACCTGCACTTCCGCCACGGCGCGGGCGAGGCCCTCCGCGAAGCCCTGCGGCGGCATCCGGCGCATCTCGAGTCCTCCTCGCCCGAGGTCGATGGGGAGGGGGAGAGGATCCGCGCGGTATTCCTGGCCCCCGGCCCCGATCCCGCGGAGATCCGCCGGATCGCCGTCGAGGCGAGACCCGGCGATCTCCGCATCGTACCCGCGGAGGAGGCCCGCGAAGGCCCCGCCGCGCGTACCGCCGCTGAACAGCGCCGCCTCGGGCGCCGCCTGCTCCTCGCCGTTTCGCTGACCTTGCCGGTCTTCCTGATCGGGATGACCCCCTTGGGGCGCCCGCTCGGCCCCGCCGGGCTCCCTCTCTCCCTGGTCCTCGTCGCGCTCTGTCTCGCGGGGCCGGGCCGGCCCTTCTTCCAGGGTGCCTGGAACGCCCTCCGCCACCGGAGCGCGGACATGAACCTCCTGATCGCCCTGTCGACCGGGACAGCCTTCCTACACGGCCTCACGGTCTGGACGGCCGGGGGCGAGGGCGGGCTCTACTTGGATTCCGCAGGGTTCATCACGAGTCTCGTCCTCTTCGGACGCTGGCTCGAATGCGGGGCGCGCCGCCGTGCCCTCGAGGCCGTCTCCGCCCTGGCGGACCGGCAGCCGCGGTTCGTTCATGTCCTCGAACCCGGGGGAGGGGAACGGGATCTCCCGCTCGCGGAAGTCGTCCCCGGCGCGCGGTTCCGGGTCCGTCCCGGAGAGGTCGTGCCCCTCGACGGCGTCCTCCTCGAGGGGGAGGGGGAGTGCGACGAGGCCCTCGTGACTGGGGAACCGATGCCGGTCCCGAAGAAGGTCGGGGATCCGCTGCTCGGCGGGAGCCTGAACGGGCGAAGCGTCCTGACGGTCGAGGCCCGGTCCGGAGCCGAGGACTCGACCCTCGGGCGCATCCTGGACCTGGTCCGGAAGGCCCAGTCCCAGAGGGCCCGGGTGCAGGACCTCGTCGACCGTCTCGCCTCCCGTTTCGTTCCGGTCGTCGTCCTCCTCGCGGTCCTGTCGGGAGTCCTCTGGTTCGTCCTCGGCGGGGAGGGCGGCTTCTCGGGGGCGGCTCTCCGATTCACGACCGTCCTGATCATCGCCTGTCCCTGCGCCCTCGGGCTCGCGACCCCGACCGCCCTGGTCGTCGCCGCGGGGGCCGGCGCGAGGCTCGGGGTCCTCCTCAAGGGACCCGGGGTCGTCGAACGGGCGGCCTCTCTCGACATCCTGGCTTTCGACAAGACCGGGACCCTCACCCACGGCAGGCCGAGCCTCGTCGCGATCCGCTCCGAGGGCCTCGAGGACGAGGAAGCGCTCCGAACGGCCGCGGCCGTCGAGCGAGGCAGCGAACATCCGTTGGGGCGGGCCCTCGTCGAGGCGGCCCTCGAGCGCGGACTCGAGATCCCCGAGGCCGAGGGGGCGGAGGCCGTTCCCGGAAAGGGGATCGAGGGCCGGGTCCACGGGCGGTCCGTCCTCTGCGGCCGGCCGGGATGGCTCGCCGAACGGGGAATCGAGACGCCCGAGACCGAGGCCGGGGGCTCGGTGGTCGCGATGGCGGTCGACGGTTCCTTCGCGGCCTTCTTCGAACTCGCCGATCCGCTCCGGGAGGAGGCGGCCGGAATCCTCGAGGTCCTCGCGGCGAAAGGGGTGCGGACGGTCCTCCTTTCCGGAGACCGGGACGAGGCGGTCCAAGACCTGGCCGAGCGCCTCGGGATTCGGGAGGCCCACGGGGATCTGCTGCCCGAGGACAAGCTCGCGCACCTCGATCGCCTGGCGCGCGAGGGGGTGACCGGGATGGTGGGGGACGGCTTGAACGACGCCCCGGCCCTGGCGCGAGCCTCGGTCGGCATCGCGGTCGGCGGGGCGAGTGCGCTCAGCGCCGAGGCGGCGGACCTCGTCCTCCTCCGTCCGGGATTGCGATCCCTCCCGGTCGCCCTCGAACTCTGCCGGGCGACGGTTTCGACCCTCTATCGGAACCTCTGGCTCGCCTTCGGCTATAACGTCTGCGCGATTCCGGTCGCGGCCGGAGTCCTCGCACCCTTCGGCGGGCCCTTGCTCTCTCCGCCGGTCGCGGCTTTAGCGATGAGTCTCTCGAGCGTCAGCGTCGTCGGCTCCTCCCTCTGGCTCGGCCGGCGCTTGCGCCTTCTCGACACGAGGGGGTGAGAGCGGGGAGCGGCGGAGTCTCGGAGATTCCCCCGTTCGAGAAGGGCGGAGATTCCCTGTTTCCCCCTCCGTCCCCGGGAGGCGCAGAGCCAGGAGGCCCGGGATGAGGATGCCGGCGAGATACTGGAGACCTTGATGGACCGGTCCGAGATCGCGGGCCAGCAGCCAGGCCGCATACGAGAGGGGCCCGCAGAGCGCGAGGACCGACAGAAGTCTTCGGGCCGCGTTCCGGGGGATGCCCGGGCACAGGGTCAAGGGGGCCCACCAGAGGGCGTACCAGGGATTTGGGAAGGGGAGCCCGAAGGTCACGAGGAAGGCGAGGCTGCGCAGGCCCCGCCGGGCGAGCCCGCCCTCGCGGAGCCGGAAGGCCTGGAGGAGGGCGAAGGCGCCCGCGAGCCCCATCGAGACCAGCGCGAGGGCGGGTCGGGCTTCCCCACCGAGGATCAGGCAGAGCGCTCCGACGATTGATCCTCCCTCGAGGAAAGTCTGAGCCGCCAGGAACTCGAATCCGCCCGGGTCCCTCCAGAAGACGTACCAGGAGGGGAGGAGTCCGAGGAGTCCGAGGGCTGCTCCCGCGCAGAAGGCGCGGAGGCGGCCCCTTCGATGCGCCTCCCGGAGAAACAGCGGGAGGAGGAGGAGGGGGATGAACTTCAGGAGCACCGCGATGCCGAGGAGGAAGCCCGCGAGCCGCAATTTCCCGCGTTCCGCGGTCAGGAAGGCTCCGAGCAGGGGGAGTACCATCAAGGCGTCGTTGTGTCCGTTCTCCACGGCTTCGAGGAGGAGGTAGGGGTTCGCGACAAGGAGGAGGGCCGCCTCCCTTCCGGTGGCGTTCCGGCCGAAACAGAGGCCGCAACCGAACCAGGCCGCCGCGAAGCAGAGCTGGAGCAGGAAGGCCGCTCCCAGGACCTCAGCCTCGGGGCCGAGTCCGGGGACCAGGGCCGCCGTCCAGGAGGCCGCCGCCTGCAGGAGGGCGAGGAGAGGGCCGTAGGGCAGGGGGAACGCGGCCCAGCCCTTCGCGAGCCCGACCGCGGGGTCGATTCCGGCGAAATGCTCCGGGGTCACGAGATAGGGGTTGGCTCCGTGCAGGCCGAGGACCCGGCCGAAGACCGCGTAGTTCAGGGCGTCGTCGGAAAGGATCGGCAGGGCGATCGCCGCGAGGAGGCACCAGAGCGCGGTTTCCCGGAAGACCTTGGAGACCGCGAGTCCCCCGCTCTTCCGCGCTCCCCGGTAGAGCAGAAAGCCTCCGAGACCGAGCGCCGCGGTCTCGAGGAGATGGAGGAACGGGGCCAGGTCTCCGCCCCAGAAGAAACGGTGGCGGACCGAGGCCAGGATCCAGAGGACCAGGCCGAGCCGCCCGAGCGCGGGACCGCTCACCCGCAAAGCTCCCGGTAGAGGGCGCAGAGCCCCTCGGCGTGGCGGCGCCAGGTGAAGGAGCGGGCGCGCTCGCGCCCCTTGCGTCGTTCGGGGTCGGGGTCGTCCCTCCCGTCGAGAGCGGCCCGGAGAGCCTCGACGATCGAATCCGGGTCCTCCGGGTCGAAGAGCCATGCGAGTCCGCCCGCCGCCTCTTCCATGCCCGAACCGCGGCTCGCCGCGACCCGGGTCCCACAGGCCATGGCCTCCAGGATCGGAATCCCCCAGCCCTCGACCCGCGAGGGGTAGACGAAGACCTCCGCCCCGCGGTACAGCTCCCTCAGCTCCTCCTTCGTCAGGTATCCCAGGAACCGGACCCTGTCCGCGACCCCGGCCTCAGAGGCGGCCCGCCGCCGCCTTTCCAGGGCCTCCCCCTCGAGCCCCGACATGACGAGGCGCAGATCGCGGAGGTCGGGGTTTTCGGAGAGCCTCCGGAGGAGGGGGAAGCAGAGGTCGCTGTTCTTGCGATCGAGCGCGCTGCCGATCGCGAAGAGGTAGGGGCCTTCGCCCCGGAGTCTTTGCAAGCGGTCTTCCCCGCCGGGGCCGCCGTCCTCCAGGAAGACCGGGTCCACGCCGTTGTGGAGGACCCGGATCCGGGAGGACGGGACTTGGAAACGATCCTCGATCTCCCCTTTGGAGTAGGCGGAGACCGTGACGACGGCATCCGCCCGGGCGAGCATTCCGGGGGTCTTCCGCTTGACGTAACGCACCCAGGGGTCGGATTCGTCCGCGCGGAGCCAGGTCACGACGACGTCGTGCATCGTGACGACCATCTTCAAGGAAGGGCGGAACCAGGGCCTCGGGGGGAGGCTGTTGTAGGTGCCGTGGTAGAGGTCGATCCGGTCGCGCCTGAGCCTGCCGGGCAAGGCGAAGCGCTCCCAGGCCTGCCATCGGGAACCGCGGACCGTGAAGCGCACCGGGCGGCAGGATTCCGGGATCGGGGGGAGATCCGCGGGGCGCGGGCGTTCGTGGTAGAGGAGGAATTCGAAGTCCCCGCCGATCGCGCCGAACTCCCTCCAGAGATGGCGGGCGTAGAGACCGATCCCTCTCGGGTTCTCCCGGAAACCCTCCCGGGCGTCGAGGCCGATGCGCAGGGGTCGATCCATCGAGCTTCAGGCCACCTTCGTCGTGGGTTCGGCTCCGTCCTCCAGGATCAGGATCGTGTGCTCGTGCTGGCTGATCCGGGTTCCGGGCCGTTCGGCGAGAGGCGGGTATTCGACGAGAAGACGGCGTTTTTTGAGGAGCGCGAGCCCTCGTTCGGCGTCCCGGGCGGACATCCGCCGGCGGAGGTCCCGCCTGGCGAAGGGCAGGCGGTGGAGGTCCTCGAGGAAACGGACGAGTTCCTCGGGGAGTTTGTCCCGGGGGCGCAGGGGCCGGCTCTGCTGGAAGACCTCGGGCGCGCCGACCTCGTCGATGTAGCCCTTGCCGTCGCTGGCGAAGGGTTCGATGGCGACGACCTGACCCGGTCTCAGGTGTCCGCTTCGGCGGTCGTCGTAGTTCGGGATCTGGGGGGCGCAATGGACCTGCCAGCGCGCGACGCCGTGTCCGGTCAGGTTGAAGACGGGCTTGAACCCGAGAGCCTGGATCGTGTCGTGGATCGTCCTTCCGATCTCGCGGAGGGCGACCCCGGGTCCGATCATCGCGAGCACGTTTTCGAGAGCCATGCGGGAAGCGGTCGAAAGGGGCGAGTCCTCCCCGTCGCGGAGGTCGACCGTCAGGGCGGTGTCGGCGATGTGTCCTTCGAGATGGACGCCGAGGTCCAGCTTCAGGATGTCGTCGGTTTCGATCCGCGTCTCGTCGTCGGGGGGCGGGCAATAGTGGGCGGCGACATGGTTCCGGGAGATCTGCGCGGGGAAGGCGGGTTCGCCCCCACGTTCGCGGATGCGCGCCTCGCAGGCCTCGACGACTTCCCGGAGCAGAACGCCGGGCCGGATCAGGCTGCGCCCGAGTTCCCTGGCTTCGGCCGCGATGCGCCCCGCTTCCCGGAAGCGGTCGAAATCCATGTGCTTCATGGCAAGGGAAGCATAGGACCGCCCCGGTCGGGTTTCACCAGGGCGGGGGAGCGGGGCGGTCGAAAGGGAGGAGCCCGACGGAGGGACCCGCCAGACTCCCAGGAGTCTCGTTGTGAAGTCGTAGGGAAGGTCGATCAGTTAGCTGGAGGTGAGCGCCGGGAAGCGTGCGTAGCCGGTCGTGCTCGAGCTTCAGGTGGTCACGAGGAGGATTTTCGAGAAATCGAGATCGGCGAGGAGGAGAACGGGTTGCTCCCGAAGCAACGGGATCCATTGCCGAGCAAAGGCACGAAGCTCGTATTGCCGGTCCCGTCCATGTAGGCGTACCGGAAGGTCCGGGTCGTCGAATCGAACAGATCGTTTCCGTAATGCTTGAGGTCGTAGGCCGGGGACTCCTTCGATGCGTCGAAGGACATCGGCATGTCGAAGGGAAGGGAGAACAGGGAGGGTTCGCGGAAGGATCGGGTCGAGATCTTGCCCTTCACGGTCGATGGCAGGTCGAAAACCATCTGCTGGTGGTATAGGCGGGAGCCGTGCCGGAGGGCGTGTACCAGAGGGGAGGGGGGTGCCCCCGTCCCCGGGTTTTCCCTGGATCCCAGTAACTTCCCGATCCCTCGTGGGAAGCGGTCGCTCAGTCGGGGTGATCCTCGAAGGAATCCGCGGGGAGGACCGGAAGGGAGGAGAGAAGGGTCGCGGCGTAGCGGCTGCGGCGGGCCCTGGGATCGAGAAGGACGACGCGGCCGTGGTCGGCCGCGCCCCGCACGAGACGCCCGAAGCCCTGGCGCAGCCTGACCGAGGTCCGGGGAAGGGACTCCTCGAGGAAGGGGTCGCCGCCACGCTCCTTCACCGCTTCGAGCCGCGCGGCGGTCAACGGACGCCCGGGTACGGGGAACGGAAGGCGCGCGAGGATGACGAGAGTCAGGGTTTCGCCGGGGAGATCGATCCCCTCCCAAAGGCTGTCGGCTCCGAGGAGGACGCTCCTCGGCTGACTCCGCTTCGCGTCCAGGAGGCCGTCCAGCGGACCCTCGCCCTGGCGCAGGACCCGGATGCCGGAGTCTTCGAGCCGCTCGGAGAGATAGGCGTGGGCCCGGTCCAGGAAGCGTTTCGAGGTGCAGAGGACCAGGGCCCGCCCGTCGTTCTCGAGAACGAGGGCGAGGATGCGTTCCAGGCTCTCCCGTTCGAAGGCCTCGGGTTGGCGGACGGGGTCGGGCATGCATTCGGCGATCTCGAGGACGACGCGCTCCCTGTAGGGAAAGGGTGAATCGAGGGCGAGACTGCGGGCCTCTTCGATTCCGAGACGGGCGCGGAGCCACGCGAAGCCCTCCGCGCGGGGGCCGAGGGTCGCGCTCGTGAGGATGCAGCGGGGGCCGTTCCGGAAGAGGTCCTCCCCGAGGATCGGGCCGACCTCGGTCCGCGCGGCGCGCAGGACGGGGCGGCCCCTCCGGTCGCGCTCGAGCCAGCGGACGAGGGCCCGGTCCCCGAGGTCCCTCTCGAAGGCCTCGAGGGCCGCGGCGTCGGCCGCGATCTTCCGGGCCCGGGTCCGCAGTTCCATCGCGAGGTCCCGGTCCCCGCAGTTCTCCGCGGAGCGCCGGCAAAGTTCCGCCAGGGCGAGGAGGCGGGAGACGGGGGCGGGAACCGGGAACGGGGCGCCGGACAGGCGGCGGGAGGTTTCCGCATCCCCCTCCCCCGGCAGGAGACGGGCGAGTCCGCCGAAGAACTCGAGAATCGACGCGCGGGCCTCCGAGATCCCGTTCTCCAGGCGGCTCCATCCCCGCCCCTTGACGAGTCCCTTCCTTCCGTTGCGGGAGAGCAGGCGGTCGAGACTCCATTCGAGGGACCCCTGGGAGACCTGGAAACCGAGGGCCTCGGCGGCGACGTCTTCCAGGTGGTGCGCTTCGTCGAAGACGACGAGGGAATGGTCGGGGAGGAGGGAGGCCCCCCTGCCTCTCAGGACGAGGTCCGCGAAGTAGAGGGCGTGGTTGACGATCAGGAGGCGGGCCCTGTCGAGCCGGCGGCGGGACTCCTGCCAGGGGCAATCCCCGTAGCGGGGCGAGGCGGGGCCGAGGCAGTTTCCGGCCTCGGCCCGGATCTCCTCCCAGACCGAGGCCGAGGGGCGGAACGGGAGGTCGAGCAGGGTTCCCCCTCCCGGGCGCCCGTCGATCCATTCCTGGATGCGCCCCAGTTCCAGGCGTTTCCCCTCCTCTTCGAAGAGGGTCCTCCCCTCGCGGCGGGCCCGGGCGAGCCTCCGGAGGCAGCAGTGGTTCCCGCGTCCGACCCCGAGGGCCCAGGTGAACTCGCAGGGGAGAACGGCCTGGAGAAAGGGTAGATCCTTCCGGTCGAGCTGGACCTGAAGGGTCTTCGTCCAGGTGCTGACGACGATCCGCTCCCCGGTCTCCTCGGCCCGGAGGAGGGCGGGGATCAGATAGGCGAAGGACTTGCCGACCCCGGTTCCGGCCTCGACCAGGAGGTGCCCGCCCTCTCCGAGGGTCTCGGACACCGCCCGGGCCATCTTCCTCTGTTCCTCCCGCGGCTCCCACCCGGCGAGGCGCCTCGCGAGGGCTCCCCCCTTGGAGAAGACTTCATCCAGGGAGTCCCTCCAACCGACCATGGAAGGGAGCATAAGATGTCGTCGATGCTTGGATCCATCCTCCGCCTTCCCCCCGCCCTCGCGATCCTCCCGGCCCTCCTTCTTCCGGGATGCTTCGTCGAGACGACTCGAACGAGGATCGGCGCCGAGTTCCGCCCCCGCCCGGTCGAGGTGTTGAAGGACTACCGGGTCCTCGCGGGGGGGAGGGAGGTCGGTCGCATGCGGCTCCTGAAGATCCACACCGGGAAGGAGGGCGAGACCTGGTACCAGGTTCTCCGGAAGGACGGCCAGGAGGTCGGGAGGATCGATCTCCTGGGGCGCGCGTTCCGGCAGGAGCCGTTCCGGGAGGGATGGGTCCTCGTCTCGATGGATAGGGTCGAGGAGAACCTTCGGATCCTTTTCGAACTCCGGGACCCGCCGGTGCTCGCCCCGGCGGGGAAGGGTCCGCCGGGGAACGGCGGGCGGGCGGTCGAGGCCTCGGCCGAAAGGTCCGGCGGGGGAGCGGATGGCGGAGCTTCGAAACGGATCCCCTGACCGCGGGGGAGGACTTCCATTGTCTTCCCCCCGATTCCGTCCCATCGTAGACGGCCCCTGATTTTCCGCGAGGCCGCACCGTGAGCCAGGATCTCGAAGCCGTTCCCAGTTCCCGTTCCTACGTCGAGATGACGGAGATCGTCATGCCGAACGACGCGAACCCCCTCGGAAACTGCATGGGGGGGCGGGTCATGCACTGGATCGACGTGGCCGCGGCGATCGCGGCGGGAAGGCACGCCCGGGGACCTGTGGTCACGGCCAGCGTGGACCAGCTCGACTTCCTCCATCCCGTCAAGGTCGGAAGCGTCATCGTCCTGAAGGCGGCGGTCAACTACGCGCACCGGACGAGCATGGAATGCGGGGTCAAGGTCTGGACGGAGGACCGGACGACGAGACGTCTCTACCACGTGGCGTCGGCCTACCTGACCTTCGTCGCCCTCGACCGGGAGACGGGGAGGCCGAGGCCGATCCCCGAGATCGCCCCTGAGACCGAGGAGGAGGTCCGGCGCTTCGAGGAGGCGAAACGCCGGCGGGCGGCCAGGCTCGCGCATCGGGCGGGGGACGCGGGCGGATGACGAGGCTTCACGGGGACCTGAAGGGGTTGCGCCGGAGCAGGGTGCAGGCTCTCGAACGGCTCCTGACCCGCCGCTCCGATCCGAGGTTCGCGATCGGGGTGTCCTTGGCCCGGGAACTCGCCGACCTCGCCTGGGAGATCGGGAGGAATGTCGGCCTCCTTCTCGACCGGGGAGGGCGCGTCCTGAATGTCGTGATCGGGGACATGCACGGCGTCCCGGTTCCCCTGGATTCCGGCGAGGCTCCGGCCGCCGGTCGCTTGAAGGGGGTGCACTTCGTCCGGACCGAACTCCGGGGAAGGCGGGACCTGACGGACGCCGACCGGGAGATCCTCGTGCGTCACCGCCTGGACGGACTCCTGCGCCTCCTCCTCGATGAAGGGGGGGAGATCCGCTGGGTCCGCGAGGCGCGGCTCGATCCGGAAGGCATCGCTTCGACCGGGCGGGAGGGGACGGTCGTCCGGGATGGAGAGCCGAGGCGCCTCGGCGCCCTCTCCCCCGAATGGAGGGAGGAGATCGAGGCCCTGGAGGAGGAATGCCGGCGCCTTGCCGAGGGCTTTGCGAGGACCGGCGAAGGGGAGCGCGCCCTCCTGGTCGGGCTCCGTGAGGAAGGGGAGGAGGGGGACCGGGAGCGGATGGCCGAACTCGCCGAGCTCGCCCGGTCTGCGAGGTTCCAGGTGGCGGGCCTGAGTCTGCAGCGCAGGGACGGGCCCGATCCGCGGACCCTCGTCGGTTCGGGCAAGGTGGGGGAACTGTGCCGGCTCTCGATCCGAAACGGCGCCCGCATCCTCGTCTTCGATCGGGAACTCACGGGCATCCAGGCGCGGAACCTCGAGGAGCGGACCGGACTCGAGGTCCTCGATCGGACCGAACTCGTGCTGCGGATCTTCGAGCGCCGCGCCCGCACGCGGGCCGCGAGGCTCCGGGTCGCTCTGGCCCGGCTCCGCTACCAGATGCCGAAGCTCGTGCAGCGGGCGCACGGCATGTCGAGGATCGGGCGCGGCAGCCTCGGGGGATCGGGGACGAGGGGGAAGGGAGAACCCAAGCTCGAACTCGAGCGTCGCGGAATGCGCAACCGCATCCACCGGCTCGAGACGCTGCTGGAGAAGGTCGCGCGGCAGCAACGCACGCGCGCGCGGCGACGCCGGAGATCCGGCTTGCCGGTCGTCTCCCTCGTCGGTTACACGAACGCGGGGAAGTCCTCGTGGATGAACGCCCTCACCGAAGCCGAGGTCCCCGCCGAAGACCTCCTCTTCGCGACCCTGGACACGACCCTTCGCAGGATGCGGCTTCCGGCGGGACGTGAGGTCCTCCTCTCGGACACCGTCGGGTTCCTGCGCGATCTCCCCTCCGGTCTTCTCGACGCGTTCCGGAGCACGCTCGAGGAACTCCGGGAGAGCCGGTTGCTCGTCCATGTCGTGGACCTCTCGGCCCCGGATTGGAAGGAGCGCGAGGAAAGCGTCGACCGGACCCTGAATGAACTCGGCGCCTCGCGGGTCCCCCGTCTCGTCCTCTACAACAAGGCGGACCTCGTGGACGCGAAGGCCTATCGCCCGCTCGTCGAGGCCGGGGGCGGGAGGATGGTCAGCGTCCTCGACCGAGGGGACCGCGAGCGCCTCCGGTCCTGGATCGAGGAGGCCCTGGACCTGGAGGCGGTGGCGTGAGGTCCGGCGGAGCGGGGGGATCCACGGTCTTCCCGGCAGCGAGTGGAGGAGAGGGGAGATGAAGGGGATGGAAACGATCCTCGTCGGCGAGGACGGAAAGCCGCGTTGCCCCTGGTGCGGTCATGATCCGCTCTACCGGAGGTACCACGACGAGGAATGGGGGGTCCCGGTCCATGACGACCGCAGGCTCTTCGAGTTCCTCGTGCTCGAGGGCGCGCAGGCGGGCCTCTCCTGGATCACGATCCTGAAGAGGAGGGAGGGTTACCGCCGGGCCTTCCGCGGTTTCGATCCGGTCGCGGTCGCCTCCTTCGGGGATGCGGAGATCGAGCGACTCCTGAAGGATCCGGGCATCATCCGCAACCGCCGGAAGGTGTGCTCCGCGGTCTCGAACGCGCGCGCCTTCCTGGAGGTGCAGGAGGAGTTCGGATCCTTCGCGGCCTACCAGTGGTCCTGGGTCGACGGGGAGCCGATCCGCAACTCCCGGCGGAGCCTCGATGAGATCCCCGCGGAGACGGAACGTTCCCGCCGCTGGTCGAAGGACCTGCGAAAGAGGGGGTTCACCTTCGTCGGTCCGACGATCGTCTATGCCCACATGCAGGCGGTCGGCATGGTCGACGACCACCTCCTTGGCTGTTTCCGCAGGAAGGGGCGGGCTCAGGGCCGAAGCCGGGCTCGGAGTTGACCGCAGGCCGCCGAGACCTCGGTTCCGGCCGAGCGCCGCAGGGTCGTGAAGACCCCTCTCCGGCGCAGGATTTCGAGGCACTCGAGGGCCCGCCCCTCGGGCGGGGCCTCGAAGGGAAGGCCCTCCGCCGGATTCTGGGGGATGAGATTCACGCAGACCTTCTCACCCTCGCAGTGCGCGGCGAGTCTGGCCATCTCGTCGGGTCCGTCGTTCCAGCCCGCGAGAAGGGTCCACTGGCACTGGAGCGGCCAGCCGGTCCTCCGGGCGTAGTCGAAGGCCCGGTCCAGGAGTTCGGGGATCGGGATCCTCGGAGCATGCGGCAGGAGAAAGGCCCGTTTCTCTTCGTAGGTGCTGTGGAGGGAGAGGGCGATCGAGGGCCGTACGGGTTCCCGGAGGCAGCGATCGAAGAGCGCGGGGGACCCGACGGTCGAGACCGTCAACTGCTTGTGGGGGAATCCCCCGGGACCTCCGAGGAGGCGAAGGGCCTCGAGAACGGCTCCGAGATTATGAAGGGGTTCCCCCATCCCCATCATGACGACCCGGCGGACCCGCCTGCGCCGTCTCGCGTGGACGACCTGCGCGCAGATCTCGAGGGCGTCGAGCGAGGCTTCGAACCCGTCTTCCCCGGTCTTGCAGAAGAGGCATCCGACCGCACATCCCGCCTGGACGGAGACGCAGACGGCCTCTCTCGGAAGGAGAACCGACTCGAGGATCCCGCCTCGTCGCGTCTCGAAGACCAGGCGGGCCGTCCCGCGGGTTCCGGGGACCTCCCTCCTGAGCCTCAGGATCGAGGCGAGGTCCCGCTCGAGTCCCGGAAGGGCGCGCCGCAGGGCGGCGGGGAGGGGATAGGCGCGATGGGCGGCGGCCTGCCCGAGTCCCTCACCCCGGAGCCAGGCCCGAAGGCAGAGTTCGAGATGACGGGGCCCGGCCCCGAGTTCGAGGATCCGGGTGAACGGGGAAGAGGGGGGGCGGTCTCCGGCTCCGAATCGGGGTCGGAGTTCCCGGGTTCCGGGCGTATCCATCGTGCAGGTCGGGAGGAGGGAGGATCCCTCCCTCCGTTGAGACGAAAAACGGGGGGCCGGGGAAAAGTTCGACATCATGCCGATCCGAGAAAGAGCTTGGGAGACCTTCGCGAATCCTTTGGAATCATTGCGGAGCATGACCCTCCCTCTTACGTTGAGCACGCTTCATGATCCGACTTCTCGGGATTCTCCTGCTCTCCTTGGGCTTGATGACCGCGGGTCCTCTGTCCGCACAAGGCTGCGTGCACGAGGGCGGGGGGGCCGGGTCCGCCTTCACGGAGGCCGGGAGATCCATTCCTGTGGATCGATGCGCTGCGGCCGGATCCTGCGGCTCTTGCCCCCGGAGAGCAGCCTTTCTCCATCCATTCGGGAGCGATTGGGAGCCTTCTCCTGCGTCGGCGGGCGGGGGAGTTTCGGAAGTCCCCGCCCTGGGAGGTGATCCACGTTGTTCCTGCGGGGATTGCCGGTGCCGCAAGGGCGGAAGAGATCCAGTTGTTCCCCGAAAAACCCTTCCTTCGAGAGGAGGGCCTCGTCTACCCGCCCCCTCTCTCCGGGAGCGCCCGGTTTTCGATCCCGGGCTTCCCCGGATGGATCCGGGTGGAATCCCCCCCCGCGGCTTTGGCCGGAGCCCCCCCCCTCCCGGTCCGGAAATCCTCGGGGGAAGCCTGATCCGTTATCGCTCCATCCTGCCTCTTCGGCTCTAATTCCCCGCCCATACCCGGGCCGGCCTTTACCGGCCCCCCTCCCGGGGCTCGCGTTTCCGTGCGCGGACTTCGGGTGCCGTTCGGGAAAACAGGGATCGCAGCGATTGGAAGAAATGATGAAGACCGCATGGCCATTGCATGCGGGAGTGGCCGGAGGCTTTTTTCTCCTTGGTTTGGGCGGTTGTTTCGCCTCCAGGGCGGAGATCTCTTCGGACCTTCCCTTCCCCGCCGCCTGGCGGGCTCTCGAGATGAACGTAGAGACTCCCCGGACTCCGGGCGGGGAACCGGTCCGGCCCGCGGAGGCCTGGACCTTGGATCGTCTCCTCACCCGGCTCGTCCGTGCGAATCGTGATCTCGCCTCGGCCTTCGAGGCCTGGAAGGCCGCGGAATCGGGGACGAAGGCCGCGGGTTGGCTTCCCGAGCCGCAGGCGATGGTCGGGGCCTTCCTGGAGCCCGTCGAGACGAGGGTGGGTCCCCAGCGCTGGAATCTACGTCTCGCGCAGAAGATCCCGCTGTCGCGGAGGCTCGACGCGGAAGAACGGGTCGCGGCCGCCCGGGCGGAAGCCGCGGGAGAGACCTTCCGGCAGAAGGCGCTCGACGCCCTGGCCAAGCTCCGGGACGCCCTGGCGGAACTCGAGTTCGTGCGGCGTTCGATCGAGATCGAACGATCCAATATGGGGCTCCTGCGGGATTGGCTCCGTGTGATCGAGGCGAGGTACCGGGTCGACCGCAACGCCCACGCCGACCTCGTCAGGGTCCAGGTGGAGATCGGCAAACTGGAGGACAGGATCGAACAGCTCCGTGAGTTCGAGGTCGTCCGCCTCGCGGCCGTCAATTCGCTTCTCGACCTGCCTTCCGCGACCCCGATCCGACTCGCCTTCGACCCCCTCTCGGATGACGAGGATCTCGAGAAGCCGAAGGAGCTTCCGGAGCTGGAAAAGGAGGTCGAGGAATCCCATCCGGCCCTCTCCGAGGTCCGCGCCCTCGAGGAAGCTGCGAAGGCCCAGGTGGATTTGGCTCACAGCACCCGGATTCCCGACCTGGAAGTAGCCCTGCGTTATCTCGTGACCGGGGACGCCCGAACCTCCGGGGTCTCCGGGAGCGGGGACGATCCGCTCGCCCTCGAACTCGGAATGCGCCTGCCGATCCAGGGAGGACGATACTCGGCGCTCGAACGGCAGGCCGAGCGGATCCGCCGGAGTCTCCATGAGCGCTTGTTCGAGACCCGCAACCGTCTTCGCCTGGACCTCCGCTCGGCCCACTTCCGCTTCATGGACGGCAGGAGGAGGGAGGGCCTCTACCGGAAGGTTCTCCTTCCGAAGGCGAAGGAATCGGTCCAGGTCAGCCTGGCCGCCTTTCGCGCCAACAAACAGAGTTTTCTCGAGTTGCTGGATGCCCAACGGATCCAACTCGATTTCGAACTCGCCCTCGAACGTGCTCGGGCGGACCGGGCCAAGGGGGCGGCTCTTCTCCATGCCTTGACAGGTGGACGCAGCTTCGCTCCGAAGGTCAAGAGCCGCGGAGATGCGGGGGGAGGGAGTGACGGAAATTCCAAGGAGTCGGGACGATGAAACTTTCCAAAATCTTTCACGGCGATCGGATGAACCTCGCGGCCGGCATCTTCCTCGGGGCGATGTTCGGAATCGCGGCAGGGGTCCTGTTCGGTTTCGAGTTCGCTCCCTTAAGGCCGATGGACATGAAGGCCGGAGGGAGCGGAAAGGCCGAGAGCCGGCCGGCCGAGGAGGCGAAGACCGAGGTCTGGACCTGTTCGATGCATCCGAAGGTCCGCCTCGACCGTCCCGGAAAATGCCCAATCTGCGGGATGGAGCTGATTCCGGCGGACTCCGGGGGAAGCGGGGTCCTGTCGCTCAGCGAGTCGGGCATGGCGCTGGCCGAGGTCAAGACCGTCAAGGCCGAGAAACGGAAGGTCGAGACATCGGTCAACCTCGTGGGAAAAGTCGTCGTCGACGAGACCCGGGTCCACGCCGTCACGGCCTGGGTTCCGGGGAGAATCGACCGCCTCTACGTGGACTTCACCGGGACGACCGTGAGGAAGGGCGACCATCTCGCCCTGCTCTACAGCCCAGAACTTATCGCCGCCCAGCAGGAATACCTCTCGGTGTTGGAGTCCCTTGGCGAGGTCAGTGGAGACCAGAGTCCCGTCGTGCGACGGTCCTCGGAAAACTCGGTCCGCGCCGCCCGAGACAAGCTTCTCCTCCTCGGGATGGACGAGGCCTGGATTCGTTCCCTCGAAAAGAGGGGGGCTCCCGAGGACCATGCGCTGATCCGGTCCGAATACGACGGTCTGGTCCTCAGGAAACGCGTCGATATCGGGGACTACGTCAAGACCGGGGAGACCCTGTTCGACGTCGCCGATCTCGGGCAGATCTATGTCCACCTCCTCGCGTACGAACGGGATCTTGCGATGCTGCGTTACGGCCAGGAAGTCGAGGTCATGGCCGAGGCGCTTCCCGGCAAGATCTTCCTTGGACGGATCAGTCTCTTGAACCCCGTCCTCGACGAGAAAACGAGGACCCTGGCTCTCCGAGTGGTCCTCCAGAATCCGCGATTGGAGCTGCGGCCGGGGATGTTCGTCCGCGCGCGGGTCCATGTCGCCCTGGATGCGAAGGGCGAGGTCGTCGGTGAGGACTATTCGAGTTCCTTCATCTGCTCGATGCACCCCGAGATCATCCGGAAGGGGCCCGGCGATTGTCCGATCTGCGGGATGCAACTGGTCCAGGGGCGGGAACTCGGGCTGACTCCCCCGCTCGAGAACGGGGATCCTCTGACAGTGCCGGCTTCGGCCGTTCTCTATACCGGAAAGCGGAGCGTCGTCTGGGTCCGCCTTCCGGGCGAGGAGCCTAAGTTCGTCGCGAAGGAGGTCTTGCTCGGACCGAGAGCGGGAGACAGGGTCATCATTCTCGATGGCCTGATGGCCGGCGAACTCGTCGTGACCGAGGGAGCTTTCAAGCTCGATTCCGAAGCCCAGTTGCGGGCGCTGCCCGCGATGATGGAACCCAAAGAGATGAAGGGCCACAAGGAGGCGCCGAAAGACGAGGCCCCGAAGGTCGTCGGGAGACCGTTGCGTCCGGAGGAGAGGGGCCCCTGCATCAGGGTCTACCTCGAAGCCCAGGACGCCCTGTTCCGGGATGACAAGGAAGGAGCGAGGAAGGCGCTGGCGCGCCTGGCCGGGATGGCGGAAGGGAGTTCCGCGGCCCTTGCGCTCCGAAAGGTCGGCGCGGATTCCTCCCTGGAGGACCTGAGGGCCGCGTTCCGGGACCTGGGGAACGCCCTCCTCGAGCAGGAGTCGGAACTGGACGGAGTCCTCGAAGGGCTCGTCCGGGCCCATTGCCCGATGGCCTTCGGAGGGAAGGGAGCCGACTGGCTCCAACTCGGGACGAAGGTCAAGAACCCCTGGTACGGGACGAAGATGCCTTCCTGCGGGAACGTCGTCCGGCGCTATCGCGCTCCGGAAGCGGCTCCCGGGAAGAAGGCGCCCGGGAAGGAGACTCCAAGGAAGGAGACTCCAAGGAAGGAGGCCCCCCGGAAGGAGGATCCGGGGAAGGAGGATTCCGGGGAAGCCGGCCGGGATGCGCAGGCCCTGAAGCTCTACCTGCGTACCTGGCGGGCCCTGTCCTCCGATCGGAAGGACGAGGCGGAAACCCTCCTGCGGCTTCTCGCCGACAATCTGAAGGGGAGCCTGGCGGCTGCGAGCCTCGGCAAGGCTTTCCTCGGCGCTCCGAAGGGCGCGGTGCCGAAGGGGGTTCTTCTCGACGCTTTCCGGAGGCTTGGGCTCCATCTCGCCAGCCGGGGCGCCGCTCTGGCGGCCGATATCCCGGGGCTCGTCCGTGCGCATTGCCCGATGGCTTTCGACGGGAAGGGGGCGGATTGGTTGCAGATCGGTGAGGGGATCCGGAATCCGTACTACGGTTCGGACATGCTGGGCTGCGGGAGTGTCGTCGAGCGATACGGAAAGAAGAAGGGGTCCGACCGATGACGGGAACGGAACCGGAATACGCCCCATACGAGGAGCCGAAGGGCCCCCTCGCCTCGCTGATCAAGTTCTGCCTGCAGAACCGGTTGGCGGTCCTCCTCGTCACCCTGCTCGGGATCGCGGGGGGGATCTTCTACGCCCCCTTCGACTGGGATCTCGGCATCCCCCGGGACCCGGTTCCGGTCGATGCCCTCCCCGACACCGGGGAGAACCAGCAGATCGTGTTTACGAGGTGGGACGGGCGTTCGCCCCAAGACGTCGAGGACCAGATCACCTATCCCTTGACGGTTTCCCTGATGGGGGTTCCCGGGGTCAAGACGATCCGTTCGAACTCGATGTTCGGCTTCTCCTCGATCTATGTCATCTTCGAGGAGGAGATCGACTTCTACTGGTCCCGGAGTCGAATCCTCGAGAAGCTCGCGAGCCTTCCCTCCAGTCTCCTTCCGGAAGGGGTCAGGCCCGAACTCGGGCCCGATGCGACCGCCCTGGGTCAGGTCTACTGGTACACCCTCGAGGCCCATGACGAGAAGGGGCGTCCGAGCCCGGCCTTCCGTCTCGATGAACTCCGTTCGATCCAGGACTTCCAGGTCCGTTACGCCCTCCTGGCCGTACCCGGGGTCTCGGAGGTCGCCTCGGTCGGCGGCTACGTCAAGGAGTACCAGGTCGACGTCGATCCGGACGCGCTCCGGGCGCATCACGTGACCCTGGATCAGGTCTACGATGCGGTCAGGCGTTCGAATCTGGACGTCGGCGCCCGGACGATCGAAATGAACCGGGCCGAATACGTGATCCGCGGGCTCGGGTTCATCAAGAACCTGAAGGATCTCGAGGAGTCCGTCGTGAAGGCGGAAGGAGGGGTCGGGATCCGGTTGCGGGAACTCGGCAACGTCCATTTCGGCCCCGCGCTGCGCCGGGGCATGCTCGACAAGGACGGAGCCCAGGTCGTCGGCGGGGTCGTCGTCGCGAGGTACGGAGCCAACCCCCTCGCCGTGATCAAGGGGATCAAGGCCAAGCTGAAGGAGATCGAACCCGGGCTCCCCGAGCGTGTCGACGCCGACGGGAACAGGGTCAAGGTCGCCGTCGTCCCCTTCTACGACCGCACGGGGCTCATCTACGAGACCCTCGGGACCCTGAACGAGGCCCTGGCCGAGGAGATCCTGATCACGATCCTCGTGGTTCTCATCATGGTTCTCCACCTCCGCTCGAGCCTCCTGATCTCGGCCCTGCTGCCGCTCGCGGTCCTTTTCACCTTCATCGCGATGCGATGGGGAGGAGTGGACGCGAACGTCGTCGCCCTCTCCGGGATCGCGATTGCGATCGGGACGCTCGTCGACATGGGGATCGTCCTGACCGAGAACATCCTGAAACGACTCGAGGAGGCCGACCCCGCTCTTCCCCGCTGGAAGGTCATCTGGTGGGGGGCCCACGAGGTCGGGAGCGCCGTCCTGACCTCGACGGCCACGACCGTCATCAGCTTCCTCCCCGTGTTCACGATGACCGCGGTCGAGGGGAAGATGTTTAAACCCCTCGCGTTCACGAAGACCTTCGCCCTCCTCTGCGCGGTCCTCATCGCGGTCGTTGTCCTCCCGGTCCTCGCGATGGCGGTCCTGGGGTTCCGCCCACGGGTCGTCAAGAAGGGAGGTCTTTCCCGGCTGTTCCGGATCGTCGCGAAGAACGCGAGCCTGCTCTCCGCCCTCGTCGTCGTCTGGTTCCTTGCAGGCGCCTGGGTCCCGCTGGGGGCCGAGCGCGGGACGATGCCGAACCTCTTCTTCACCGGCGGGCTCGTGCTTTCCCTGCTCTTCGTGTTCCGCATCTTCCAGTGGGCCTATCCGTTCTTCCTCGCCACCTTCCTTCGGACGGGGGCCCTCTTCCTGCTCGTTCCTCTTTCCCTTGCGGTCATGGGAGCGACGATCTGGCTGGGGTTCGACAAGACCCTCGGATGGTTGCCGGGCTTGATGCCGACGGAGACCCTGCAGAAAAGGGTCGCATCCCTCGGAAAGTCCTTCCCCGGGCTCGGAAAGGAGTTCCTGCCCAGATTCGACGAGGGCGCCTTCCTCTTCATGCCGACGACGATGCCGCACGCGGGCACCGAGGAGACCGTGGACGTCCTCGCCAAGCTCGACCGTCTGATCCGCTCGGTTCCCGAGGTCGAGTGGGCGGTCGGGAAGGCCGGCCGCGTCGAATCGGCCCTCGATCCCGCCCCGATCTCGATGATCGAGACCGTCATCCAGTACAAACCCGAGTACCGGCTTGGAAAGTCGGGGCATCGGATCCGTTTTCGATACGACGAGGAGAAGGAGGAGTTCGTCCGGGACGCACAGGGGAATCTCATCCCCGACAGCGGTGGACGTCCGTTCCGCCAGTGGCGGAAACACATCAAGACGCCCCACGACATCTGGAACGAGATCCAGAAGGTCGCGAAGCTTCCCGGGACATCCTCCGCGCCTTACCTCCAGCCGATCGAAGCCCGGCTCGTGATGCTCCAGACCGGAATGCGGGCCCCCATGGGTGTCAAGGTGCAGGGGCCGGATCTCAAGACCGTCGAGAGGGTAGGGATCGAGATCGAACGCCTCCTGAAGGAGGTTCCGGAGATCCAGGCTTCCGCGGTCATCGCGGACCGGATTCTCGGAAAGCCCTACCTCGAGATCGAGTTGGACCGGGACGCTCTTTCCCGTTACGGGATCCCGATCCGGAAGGCCACCCAGGTCATCGAGGTCGCGATCGGCGGAAAGCCGGTGACCCTGACCGTCGAGGGTCGGGAGCGGTATCCGGTCCGGATCCGCTATTTCCGGGAACTCCGGAACAATCCCGATGAGATCTCGAAGGTCCTGATCCATGGAGCGGACGGGACCCCGATTCCGATCGGGCAACTCGCGCGGATCAACTTCATCCGCGGCCCGCAGTCCATCAAGAGCGAGGACACCTTCCTGACCGGGTACGTCCTGTTCGACAAGAAGCCGGGGATCTCGGAGGTCGAGGCCGTCGAGGCGGCGGATCGATATCTGAAGGAAGCCATCGCGAAGGGGGATTTCCATGTCCCCGCCGGCGTCAGCTATCGTTTCGCCGGAAACTACGAGAACCAGGTCCGTTCCGAACAGCGCTTGAAGGTCGTTCTCCCCCTCGCCCTGGTCCTGATCTTCCTGCTCCTCTACTTCCAGTTCCGCTCGAGCGCGACGACCTTGATGGTGTTCTCGGGGGTCGTCGTCGCCTGGTCCGGCGGGTTCCTGATGATCTGGCTCTACGGACTTCCGGGTTTCCTGGATTTCGACATCTTCGGGACCTCGATGCGGGAGCTGTTCCAGATCAAGCCGATCCAGCTCTCCGTGGCCGTCTGGGTCGGTTTCCTCGCCCTCTTCGGAATCTCGACCGACGACGGCGTCGTCATGGCGACCTATCTGAAGCAGAGCTTCGAGCGGAACCGACCCGTCACGAAGGAGGGGATCCGCGAAGCCGTTCTCGAGGCGGGCAAGCGTAGGATCCGGCCTTGTCTTATGACCGCCGGGACGACGATCCTGGCCCTTCTCCCGGTCTTGAGTTCCCGGGGAAAGGGGGCGGACATCCTGGTGCCGATGGCCATTCCCTCCTTCGGGGGTATGGTCGTCCAGCTCTTGACGCTCTTCGTCGTCCCCGTTCTCTATTGTTCCTGGGAGACCTGGAAGCTCCGGCTCAAGATCGGGCCCTACAGGGAACTTCGGGAAGCGGCTTGAGTATCACCTGGATCGCCCCCCGCGCCGGATTGAGGAAGACGGCGGGGGAGGCTTCACGACCGACTTCCTCGATACGAACGAATAGGACCATGAAGCGAAGCTCGAAGATCATCTCCACTCTCGCCCTTTCTCTCCTCCTCCAGGCCTGCGCGAGCGCTCCCTCCGGCCGGGGGCCGGTCAACGACCTCTGCCCGATCATGAACAAGCCGGTCAAGACGACGATCACGACCGTCTACAAGGGCGAGACGATCGGTTTCTGCTGCAAGGGCTGCATCAAGAAGTGGAACGCGAAGGAGGAAACCGTCAAGGACGCGATGCTGAAGAGTTGGAAGGGGAACTGATCGAGGGGCGGGGGGTCCCGATCCGCGCCTGGATCCGGGGCGTCCCCGTCGAGAGCGAAGCGATCGCCCAACTCCGGCGGATCGCGAGCCTGCCGATCATCCGACCCCATGTCGCCGCGATGCCCGACGTGCACCCGGGCATCGGGGCGACGGTCGGGAGCGTCATCCCGACGAAGGAAGCGATCATCCCCGCGGCCGTGGGGGTGGACATCGGTTGCGGCATGCAGGCGCTCCGCCTCGATCTGACCGCCGGGAGGCTTCCCGACGATCTCGGGAAGATCCGCAGGGCGATCGAGAAGGCCGTCCCCCACGGGCGCACGGGCAGGGGAGGCCGCGGAGACCGCGGGGCCTGGAGACGCCCTCCGGCCCGGGTCGAGAAGGCCTGGAAACGATTGCGGCGGGGGTATGAACGCATCGTCTCGCAGTTCCCCTCCCTCGACCGGGGACGGCATGTCGAGCATCTGGGGACCCTCGGCACCGGGAACCATTTCCTCGAGGTCTGCCTGGACGAGGAGGACAGGGTCTGGATCCTGTTGCACAGCGGCTCGCGCGGTGTCGGGAATCGGATCGGACGTCATTTCATCCAGCTCGCGAAGAAGGACATGCGGCGCCATCTCGCGGACCTTCCCGACGAGGACCTGGCCTACTTGAAGGAGGGGACCGAACATTTCGAGGCGTATGTCTCCGCGGTCGAGTGGGCCCAGCGGTATGCGAGGACCAACCGGGACCTGATGATGGAGGCGGTCCTCGAGGCCCTTCGGGAGGAGGGCGGGGTTCCGCCCTTCCGGACGACCGAAGAGGTCGTCGATTGCCATCACAACTACGTCCGGAAGGAGCGGCATTTCGGGATGGATCTCTACGTCACCCGGAAAGGGGCCGTCCGGGCCGGCAAGGGGGAACTGGGTCTGATCCCGGGTTCGATGGGAGCCCGTTCCTATGTCGTCCGGGGGAAGGGGAACCCCGCGAGCTTCGAGAGTTGCAGCCATGGGGCCGGAAGGGCGATGTCGCGCACGGAGGCGCGCAGGCGCTTCTCCCTGGAGGAACACCGGAACGCGACGGAGGGGATCGAGTGTCGCAAGGACGAGGCGGTCCTGGACGAGACTCCGATGGCCTACAAGCCGATCGACAAGGTCATGGAGGCGCAGCGGTCCCTCGTCGAGGTCGTCCACGAACTCCGGCAGGTCTGCTGCGTCAAGGGCTGAGGCGCGGTTCCTCCGGGGCCGGGAGGCCCCCGCCATTTCCCTCCGACCCCCTCCCGGTGGAGCCTTCCGCGGAGGTATCGTGGGGGCATGCATGGAGTCGGATTCCTCGTCCTCTCGATCCTCCTCGCACCGGCCGGGTTTTCTTTCGAGGCCGGGGAGTCCCCCCCGGAGGGGGCGGGACGGGGGGAGGATCGGGCCTTCGTCCGGATCCCGCTCGACGGGGAATGGCAATGCCGGCCCCTCCCGGGAAAGAAGGAAAAGGGGGGCCGGGAAGGCGGGAAGGAATCCGGCTGGAGGCCGATCCGGGTGCCCGCTTGCTTCGAGGAGGTCCTGGGGTCGGGGTTCGACGGGGACGTAGAGTACCGGCGGGAGTTCCGGCTTCCCGGCGGGAAGGACCGGCGCTGGTTCCTGCGTTTCGGAGCGGTCATGACGCGCGCGCGGGTCCTCGTCGACGGGGTCGAGGTCGGGAGCCACCTGGGCGGATGGACGCCGTTTCGGATCGAGATCACGAAGGCTCTCGGACCCGGGATCCTGCACCGCCTGCATGTCGTGGTCCGGGAGGAGGTCGGGCATTCCTTGCAGGGGTTCCTCCCCGCGATCCAGCCGCATTTCGGGGGAATCTGGCAGTCGGTGCATCTCGAGGGGGAGCGGGGTCCCGTCCTCGACCGGGAACACAGTTGGGTCGTCGGGCGTTTTCCGGAGGGAAGAGCCCGGGTGCTCGGGGAGGTCCGGTTTCGAGGGGTGGGGAGGGGGCGGATCCGGTTCCTCCTCGAGGGCGGGGGAACGCGTCTTCTCGATCGGAGCCTCGATTTCCGGGAAGGACGGGTCGAACTGGACCTTCCCGCCGGGTCCGTGCGCTCCTGGAGTCCGGAGAACCCGGTCGTCCATGCCTACAGGATCGAACTCCTCGACTCCGGCGGGAAGGCGGTCGATGCGATCGAGGGGCCTCTGGCCTTCCGGGAGGTCGAGGTCCGCGGCAGGTCGATCCGGTTGAACGGTCGATTCTTCGTGCCCCGGGGCGTCCTGCATTGGGGGTATGACACGAAGAGCCTGGACCCCGGGGAGGGGGCCGCGTTCTGGCGCCGGGAAATGCGGAGGATCCGGTCTTTCGGCTTCAACCTCGTGAAGGCCTGCCTCTGGCTGCCGCCCCCCTCCTTCTTCCGGGCGGCGCTCGAGGAGGGGGTGGCCGTATGGCTCGAGTACCCGGCCTGGCATCCGGATTTCTCGGCCGCGAGGCTTCCGGAACTCCTCCGCGAATACGACGAGTTCTTCCGGGTCGATCGGGACGAGGCGGCGGTCCTGCTGCGTTCCCTGACCTGCGAGACCGGCAGGGCTAAGGCGGCGGAGGAGACGGTCCGCATCCTCTACGAGCGTTGCAAGGAGAAGACGGGGGGCGTCCTCGTCGAGGACGACAGTTCGTGGATCTCGTGGAACCGCTACCATGATTTCTACGACGACCACCCTTACGGAAACCGCAGGGGGTGGGCCGCCCGCCTGCGGGGCTTCGACCGTTACATCCGCGAACACGGGTCCAAGCCCCTCGTGCTCGGAGAGGCGCTCGCCGCGGATACCTGGGCGGATCTCGGGGCGATCGAGCGGAGGCTCGCGGGGGATCCGGACCCCTGGTGGAAGCCCCGGGCCTTCGCTTCGCAGAAGGCCTTCGAAAAGCGGATGGGGCGCCTCTACGGGGAGGGGGCGGCGGCGAGGCTCCTCGCCGAGTCGAAGGCCTTCGCCCTCGCGCAGCGGAAGTTCCAGATCGAGGTCTTCCGGCTCCTCCTCCCCCGCGCGGGATACGTCTCCAGCGTCTGGCGCGACATCCCGAAGTGCAGGATGGGCTATCTCGACGATCTCGACCGGCCGAAGTGGACGGCGGAGGACTTCTCCTGGCACCGGGACCTTATGCTCGTGCTCGACGAGGAGCGCGCGCTGCGCTCGGTCGACGGGGGGGCCCTCGAGCGGAGTCCCCTCCGTGTGCGCCTCGCCGGCGATCTCCTGCGCCTCGTCGGGAGGACGCCGATGTGCCGCTGGATCTGGCGGCGGGAGCGATGGAGAAAGGACGGGGGTTACGTTCCCGCCGCGGCCGAACGCGAGGGAAGGAGCCCTTGGCTTCTCGAGGGCGATCGCAGGGGACTCTCGGCTCCGTTCCGGGTTCCGTGGGGCTGGCCCCGGGGCAGCGAGGATCCCGAACGGTGGACCCTCGATCTGCGGCTCGAGGGGCTCGCCTCGAACCGTTGGACCTTCCATGTCCTCCCCCGCCCCTCCGGAACCGGAGCGGGAAAGACCGGGCCCGGGAAGGCGCCCGTGCGCTTCGCGAAGGGCATGGAGCCCTCGCTGCTTCGCTGGGTCGAGGAGGGGGGCGCGCTGGTCCTGCAGTCGGGAGGGAGGGGGGGGCCGCGCAGCGGCGCGCTCTGGTGGTTGCAGGGAGCCCCCTTCGCGAGGGCGGGACCCGCCGTCCTCCCGGGACTCCCTCGGGATCTCTGTCTGGAACTCTTCGACCTGGACCTGGACGGGCGGCCCTTCGCGAACACGCCCCTTTCCAGGGCCTTCGCTCCCCTCCTCGGATTCTGGGACACGCACGACGAGGAGGAAGAGGTCCAGGTCCTGTATTCCCTGGCCGAGGCGAGGGTCGGGAAGGGGAGGATCCTCCTCTGCGGTCTCGACCTCTCGGAGCGGCCGGAGCCCCCACTCTTCTCCGGCGGAGAGGGGGGAGGGGAGACGCCGGGCAATCCCGCGCGCGCGATCCTCAGACGCGCCCTGACCGACTACCTCCGAAACTCCCGCCCCCCGGAGGCCCGGCTCTCCAGGGATCTGCTCCTGGATTGGAAGGAGGCGCTCGGGGCGTCGAAGACCTTCCTGGACGGGATCTGGAAGTTGCGGAAGGACCCGAAGGACAGGGGACTCGAGGAGGGTTGGATGAAGCCCGGTCTCGAGGACCAAGGCTGGCTCCGATCGAGGACGGGCGTGCACTGGGAGAAGGCCGGCCTGCCGCATTACGACGGGATCGCCTGGTACCGGAAGACCTTCGTCCCGCCGCCGTGGTGGAGAAAAGGCACGCCCCTGCACCTGGTCTTCGAGGGCGTCGATGATTCCTACATCCTCTTCCTGAACGGACGCAGGGTCGCCGCCTTCGGCGATCCCGAGACCGGAGAGACCGTCTGGCTCGTCCGCACCTCCGCGGAGATCTCCCCTTTCCTCCATGAGGGCGCGAACATCCTCGCGCTCCGGGTCGTCGATCACGGGGGGGCGGGGGGCCTGCACCGCCGCGTCTACCTCTCCTCGGGCCGTCCCGAACTCGAGGATCTCGTCGACAAATAGAAGGCGGGCGTCCCTTGTCTTCGGGGGGGCTGGTCTTTGCGAAGCGGTTGCGGGTATCCTTCTCCGCCAGCCCTTCCGGGAGGAAGACATGAAGCCTCCGATCTCTCTTTTCGTCCCCCTTCTCCTCTCCGCCCTCTCCTCGGCTCTTTCCGGGCAGAAGGAACTCCAGCGGATCCAGCTCGCGAACCCGACCTCTGCGACGGCTTTCGGAAGGAGTCTCGCCCTGTCGGGGGATCTCGCGGCCGTCGGCGCGCCGGACGAGAAGATCACCGCCAACTACCAGGGGAGGGTCTACGTCTACCGGCGCACGACCGGGGGGTGGGTGCTCGAGGCGGGACTGCAAGCTCCCACGCCGACCCTCCTCGATCGCTTCGGGAGCAGTGTGGCCCTCTCCGGTTCGGTCCTCGTCGTCGGGGCCCCGGCCCATCTCTCGAAGACCTCGAACGGTGCGATCCACGTCTTCCGGAGGAAGAACGGGAAGTGGGTCCACGAGGCGGTCTTCAAGCGAGGGAAGTGGTTCGGCTCCTCGGTGGCGGTCTCGGGGAACCGGATCGTCGCCGGAGCCCCCTGGACGAGGCTTCCGCGTTTGAACTGGGGTGGGCCCAACCATGCGGGCGCGGCGTGGGTGTTCCGATACGACGGTACGAAATGGGTCGAGGAGGGGATGCTCAAGGCCTCGGACGCCTACAACGACGATCATTTCGGTTCCTCGGTCGCGATCCAGGGGACCACGATCCTCGTCGGGGCTTCAGGCGAGGGCGATGAGTACCAACGACGCTACGCGATCGGCGCCGTCTACGCCTTCGAATGGAGCGGAACCTCCTGGATCCAGAAGCAGAAGTTCCGCGCGACCCGATTCGCGGACAACGCGGCTTTCGGCTCTTCGATCTCGATGGATGGAGGAGTCGCGGTCGTGGGGTCTCCGGGCAAGAAGATCCGGGCGATCTGGAATGCGGGAGCGGCCTACATCTTTCGGAAGACGGCGACCGGCTGGGTCCAGGAACAGAAGCTCGCCTCCCCCTGGCCGGCGCAGATGGCGTCTTTCGGCGGTCAGGGGCGGGTCGCGTTGCAGGGGGGCCTTTGTCTCGTCGGTTCGGGGGGACGGGACGCGTCCGGGAGGGTCCATGGAGCGGTGCATGCCTGGCGCAAGGGACCCAAGGGCTGGAAGCTCGAGCCCTCGTTCTCGGGTTCCGGCTTGACGACCAAGTACTCCCGGTTCGGGACCGGGCTGGCCCTGGACCGCGGCGCCTTGCTGGTCGGAGGATACCTCGAGAACCAGGCGCCCCGGTCGAACGAGACGGTTTGGGTCTTCGACATGAAGCCGGATTTCCGGGTGATGGTGCGCCCTCTCCCGGTCGTCATCAAGGACACGGCCTCGTTCGAGGTTCGGGACGCTCCGGGAGGGGCCGCGGCCGTCCTCCTCTGGGGGTTCCAGGGAACGGCTCGGATCCCTCTCCCCTGGCCCGGCGCGGTCCTGGGGCTCAAGTTCCCGATGATCCTCGGGGCGCAGACGGTGGGGAAATCGGGAGGTGTCGCGTGGGATTTCGACATCCCGGCCTCGGCCCTCGGAGTCCGGCTCTGGGTCCAGACCCTCGAGATCGAGAGTCTCCGGAAGGCCCGCACGAGCAACGTGATCTACACGAAGATCAGCCTTCCGCTCTGAGAGCGCGGGAGGGCGGGGGAGCCTCAACCCCCGGCGCGGCCGTAGCGCGCGAGGACCGAGGGGATCAGGGCGCGGAGACGCCGGGCGCGGGCCTCGGGGGCGGGGTGGGTCGAGAGGAAGAGGTCGAGCGGACTCCGGGCCCCGCTCAGACGGGCCATCTTCTCCCAGAGACGAACGGCCTCCCGGGGGTCGTAGCCGGCCTGCACCATCAGGTGGAGTCCGATCTCGTCCGCCTCGCTCTCCTGGGTGCGGGAATGGGGGAGGACGAAACCGAGCTTCGTGACCGCGCCGTAGGCCGTCATGACCTTCGTTCGGGTCGCCGCCCGGCCGGGATCGCGACCCCCGAGGAAGGCTTGGAGAAGATCGCCGAAGGCCCGGAAGCCGATCGAGCGGCTGATGCGTTCGTTGCCGTGCCGCGCGAGGGCGTGGGCGATCTCGTGTCCCATGACGGCCGCGATCTGGTCCTCGTTCCGGCAGATCTTCAGGATGCCGGTGTAGAAGGCCATCTTCCCCCCCGGAAGGCACCATGCGTTGACGACGTCGTCGGCCTCGAGGAGCCGGACCTCCCATTCCCAGGACTTGCCGGTGTAGGGGAGGAGGCGGCGCAGCACGCCCCTAAGCCTCGCGACCTCGGGGCCGGTCCGGACCTCGGGGTAATCCGCGAGCGCCTCGGGATAGGACTTTTCCCCGAGACGGATCTCCTGTTCCTCGCTCAGGAGGGTGAACTGCCTGCGCCCGGTGATCAGAACCGTGCTGCAGGCGGCGAGGAGGAGGAGGGGGAGGATCGAAAAAGCCTGGCCTGGTCGCATCTTGTCTGGATCCTTGCGTCCCTCAGCATAGGACGGGATGCTCGGTCGGCGAGGCGGGGATTCGATGAAAGAACATCCGGATTGGAACCGACGATACCTGGAGGGAGACACCCCCTGGGACCAGGGGGGGCCTTCCCCCGCCCTCGTAACCCGGCGGCGGAGGGAGCCGATCTTCCCCCCGGGGAGCCGGATCCTCGTGCCCGGCGCGGGCCGGGGGCATGACGCCCTCTTCCTCGCCTCGGAGGGTTTCGAGGTCGTCGCCGTGGACCTCGCGGAGGAGGCCGTCCGGGCGGGGCGGCGGGCCGCGGCGCTTGCCGGCCTGTCCTCCCTCTGCGAGTTCCGCCAAGCCGATCTCTTCGAGCTGCCGCGGGAGGAACGGGAGGCCTTCGACGGGGTCTTCGAACACACCTGCTATTGCGCGATCGATCCCGGACTGCGAGGGGACTACGTCACGGCCGTGCGGGATTGCCTGAGGCCCGGCGGTCTCTTCCTCGGGCTGATGTTCCCGATGGAGGAGAGGGAAGGGGGGCCCCCCTACGGACTCGACGAGACCGAGATCCGGGAACGCTTCGAGGGGGCGGGCTTCCTTCTCCTTCGGAGCGCGGAGGCCGAGGGCTCACCGCCCGCGCGGGCCGGACGCGAGCGCTGGATGGAGTTCGAGCGCGCGGGTGGAGAGGCCGGAGGGACCTCTCGCGGCTGACAGGGGGCGACCCCGGGCCTATCATCCTCCGCTTCGCTCGGGACCCGACGCGTCCGGTCCCGAAACCGCGGACCAGGGAGGACCGGCCGGGGCCGGTTGCGATGGAATGGGCAAGACCAAAGAAAAGAGCCGGGAACCGAAGGCCCAGCGACTCGGACGGCGGAACCCGGAACTCGAACTCCTGTTCCGGCACCTCGACGAGATCGAGATCCGCCTGGACGACGAGGAACTCGAGGTGACCTCGACCTATCCCGACCGGGGAAACGAATTCGGATCGGGCAACCTGTCGATGTCGCGGACCTTCGATCTCGAAGAGCACGAAGGCCTGCGCGACCTCGTCCGGAAGCTGGTCGGCGCGATCCAGGACGCCCTGGCGGAGGGAGACGAGGACTACGATCCCGATCGTTGCGACCGCTGCGTGAAATCCGATTGCTGCGGATTCGACCGGATCCACCTGAACGAGGAGGAGCGACGCCGGATCCTGGATTTCCTCGGAAAGGAGGATACCGAGCGGGAGAACCGGCGTTATTTCCTCCCCGATGACGACCTGAGCGGCTACTACGTGACCGTTTTCAAGCAGGTCGACGGGCATTGCGTCTTCCTGAAGCCCGTCGAGGGGCAGATGCGCTGTTCGATCTACCCGGTGAGGCCGCAGGTCTGCCGGGACTTCGACGCGGCCTACTGCACCGAATGGAGCAAGCTCCTTCCACGGAGGAAGGCTCGGAGGTCCTGAGCTTCCGCCCGGGGGGCGACCCGGATCCGGCTGGAGAGGAGGGTGGAATTCCGATTTCGCAAGGAATCGCGAATCGGACTCAACCTCCGGACGGGGGCGGTCCGAAAGGGCTGCCGAACCCCCGAACGAGGTAGTCCTATGGTCTCCGCCCGCAGCACCGGCCCTTCCTCCCCCCCGAAACCTCCTTCCCGCCCGGCGGCTCGGGTCGAGGTCCCTCCGCAAGAGCGGATCCAGGACCCGCCTCGAGTCGGCTTCCTCGGAACGATCCTGACCGAGTGCGAGTTCGATGCGGAGGCCCGCGAGGCCCTCGACGACCTCCGGTCGGACCTGGGGACGAGGGTCTACGACCTCGCCCGGCAGCTCGCCGAACGCGGCCGGACCGCCGCCTTGAAGGCCGAGGGCCTCCTCTCTCCCGACCTCTTCGACGAGGGACCCGAGACCCGTCCCTCGATCGAACGGCTCCGCCGCTCCGCCGCGACCCAGTGGTTGGCCGCGACCCTCGAGGGCCGTTTCGACAGTGAGTTCTCGCGACTCGTCCGGCACCAGTGGATGCCGATCCTTCTGGCGGACTTCCGGGAGGAACACCCGGCTCCGGTCCTCGTCGGCCACCTGTTGGACTATGCGCAAGGCCTCCTGGACGCTTGGATCTTCGAGGACACCGAGGAGAACCTCGTCCCGGCGGCGCGCCGCCGGGACGCCGTCGAGAAGGCCTTCCGAATCCAGCGCAGGCTCTTCGGCCTCGAGAGCTGAGGTCCCGGGAGGAAGGCGGCCCCCTTCCCTCCCTCCTGCGGGGGGAACCCGCCGGTGTGGGGGGGAGACGCTCTCCGGGCCCTCTCCTCCCCCTTGACCGGGGCCGCGCCGCGCCTATCCTTCTCCGCCCGCGCGTACCCGTAGCTCAATTGGATAGAGCACCTGACTACGGATCAGGAGGTTGAGGGTTCGACTCCTTCCGGGTACGCCAACCCTCTCCTCCGCCCGCCCATTCCCTCCCTTTCCCTGCCTTGCCGCTCCGGGAGGCGCTCCGGAATCCCCTTGTCCGGGGGGCTTCTCCGAAATCCCCGGGGGGGCCCTCATTTCCGCCATCCCTGCCAACTTCAGTGGGTGCGCGAGACCGTCGGTGCGCGGGGGGGGACCCTCATTTCCGCCATCCCCGCCAACCGATTCAGGGAACCGGACGATCCCCTCCTTGCGTTCCGGAAAAGGATGCGGATTTTTGTTGCGATCCATATGTTGCAAGGTAGTTTTTGAGAATCATCCGCAACTAAGGAGTCCCGAAGAACCGGGAGAAACGATGGTAACCAAAGGAATAAACGAAAGTTACGCAACAATTTCCTTCGTCAGGGCCATGGTATTCGGAGCGATCTGTCTTCTGACTGCCGCGTCCCCCCTCTCCTCGCAGGACCCGGGCTCGAAGAAGGGGGGAATCCTCGATTCGGGGACCGGAACCTACCGGACCGGAACCCGGAGACCGAGGGCGGCCGAGGCCGCTCTCCCGGGCCAGGTCGGAGACCCTACCCCGAAGCTCCGGGGGGACGAACTCTTCGACTACGAGTTCGAGATCGAGGGCTACGTCGATGTCCGGTTCTATGACCGGGAAGGCGAGAAGCGGAGATTCGAACTCAAGCGCTTCGTTCCCGAGATCGAGGGGATGCTGAGCCCGCACGTCTTCTTTTCGGTCGAGGTCGAACTCGAGGACGGGGCCGAGGAGATCACCTTCGAGAAGGCCGTGGTCGAATACCAGCCGATTCCGGAGTTCGCCGTGAGCGCGGGCGTGCACCTCGTGCCCCTGGGCAGGGTCAACCTCTACCACGACGGGCCCGAACTCGAGTTCACCGACCGTCCCCTCGTCGACAGGTTCATCATTCCTTCGACCTACCGGGACGCGGGGCTCGGATTCCGAGGCCGACTCGGGAGTCTCCCCGGGGATGGAAACCTCGAGGCCTCCGTCTTGATCCACGGAGGGCTGCGGGGGCAGGACGCCGACGGGACCTACCTGATCGATCGCACCAAGGGCTTCCGCCGGGCCCGGACGCACCTCCCGACGGGGGGCGGCTTCTCGTCCTACGAGGACAACAACGGGGGCGCGACCGTCACGGCGCGGCTCGAGGCCGAGGGTCCGGGATACCGGGTCGGACTCTCCGGGCTTCACGGGAGCTGGGATCTCGAGGGCCGCCTGGACCTGGATCTCGCGGTCCTGGACGTGGATACCGACAGTCGCCTCTTGCCGTCCCTCGAGGCTTCGATTCCGGGGAGACTGCTGTTCCGAGGACAGGTCGTCTGGGGACGCCTCGAACGGGATGCGGCCGCCAGGGCCGGGGGGGTTCCGGGAGGCGTCGGGGGGGGATACCTCCAGGTCGGATGGCGCCTGCCCCTCTCCTCCGGAAAGAGCGACGGGATTCCGAAGTTCTTCGACGAGGAGGCGAGTCTGACCTTCCTCCTGCGCGGGGAAAGGGTCGAACTGGACGGGGCCCGTCTCGATCGCAACGAGTTCTCGATCAACTTCCGCCCCAATGGGGAGATGAGCGTGATCCGCTTCGGATACCAGTGGAACCTCGAGGGCGGATCGACTCCCGGGGCCCGGAACAACGCCTTCGTCGCCTCCTTCACGACTTCGTTCTGATCCGGAGGAGCGGCCCGCTCCGGGCGACCTCGGGCCGGTCTCGCCGGGGGTCGCCCCGGATCCCGTGTCCGGAGACGGCGCACCCCGCGGTCTCCGGACACGGCGTGGCCGCGGGGGAATCGGGCGCTACGATCCCTCCTCCGTATGCATCGGCTGTGCGAAGACCTGAACGAGGCCCAGAAGGAGGCCGTCCTCCACGAGGATGGCCCCCTTCTCGTCGTCGCCGGAGCGGGCTCGGGGAAGACGCGGGTCATCACGCGACGGATCGCCCGCCTGGTGGCCTCGGGAATCCCGGAATGGAGACTGCTCGGGCTGACCTTCACGAACAAGGCGGCCCGGGAGATGGCCGAGAGGGTCGAGGACTTGGTCCCCGGGGCCCGGGTGCGTCTCAGCACCTTCCACTCGGCCTGCGCCCGTTTCCTCCGGATCCACGCCCCGAGGATCGGGTTCACGAAGGAATACACGATCTACGACACGACCGACAGGGACCGGCTGCTCAAGTCCCTGTGCCGGGACCTCTCGATCTCCCCCCGCGAAGTGCGCCCTTCGGTGCTCGGAGCCCGGATCTCCCGGCTCAAGAACGAGGGGGTCTGGCCCCACGATTTCGCGCCCGATCCCTTCGCTCCGTTCGACGAGTTCGTCGGACGGGTCTATGGACCGTACATGGAAACCCTGCGTTCGATGAACGCGATGGACTTCGACGACCTCCTCTTGCGCTTCCTCCACCTGCTCGACGAGGAGGAGGACGTCCGCAGGGAACTCGGGGGCCGTTTCCTTCACATCCTGGTCGATGAGTTCCAGGACACGAACCGCATCCAGTACGAGATCGTCAAGAGACTGGCCGCGGTGCACGGGAACCTTTGCGTCGTCGGGGACCCCGACCAGTCGATCTACCGTTTCCGGGGGGCGGAGGTCGGGAACATCCTCTCCTTTCCCGAGGACTGGCCCGGGACGCGTGTCCTCAAGCTCGAGAGGAACTACCGCTCGACCGCGAACATCCTCTCCTTCGCGCAGCGGGTGATCGCCTGCAATCGGTTGCGCCACGAAAAGGTCCTCCTGCCCGTGCTGGACGAGGGGGAGCCCGTCCGGCTCCACCGGGCGGAGGACGCGGAGGCGGAGGCGCGGTGGGTCCGGGGCCGGGTCCTGGAACTCCTCGACCGCCGGGTGGACCCGGGCCGGATCGCGGTCTTCTATCGCGCCCGCTTCCTCTCGAGAGGACTCGAGACGATCTTCCGGCGCGGAGGGATCCCGTTCCAACTCGTCGGGGATCTCGGGTTCTTCGAGAGGAAGGAGGTCAAGGATCTGCTCTCCTTCCTCAAGGTCTGCGTGAATCCGCGCGATCTCCTGTCCTTCGAGCGCGTGCTGAACGTCCCCCCGCGGGGGATCGGGAAGGTGTCGGCCGAACGCCTTCGAGCCGCCGCCGCTAGGGCGGGGCTCGGACCGGCCGAGTTCCTGCGAAGGGGGGAGGCGCCGGAGGACGCCCCGAAACGGGCGAGAGAGGGCATGCGGGCTCTCGGGGGGATCCTCCGGGAAGCCGGGGAGGCCTCGTGGCGTTCGGTCGCGGAGACCCTCGAGGTCTTCCTCGATCGGACCTCCTACATCGAGGAGGTTTGCCGGACGGGAGGGCCCGAGGACGCGGACCGGGAAGAGAACGTCGGCGAACTCCTGCGCGACGCCCGCCGCTTCGACGAGGAATGCGAGGCCCGGCGAGGGCGGACAGGGGAGGAGGAGATCCACCCGGTGGCCGGATACCTCGCCCAGGTCAGCCTCCTGACGGATGCGGAAGAAGAGACGGGGGGCGGAGAGGGGCGGATCCAGTTGATGACCGTGCACGCGGCCAAGGGGCTCGAGTTCGACCACGTGTTCGTGATCGGCCTCGAGGAGGGGATCTTCCCCCACGGCCGGTCGATCGAGGAGCCCGAGGGCCTGGAGGAGGAGAGGAGGCTCTTCTACGTCGCGGCGACGAGAGCCCGGAAGAGCCTCCATCTCTCGCTGGCCGAACGGCGGACGAGCTTCGAGGGGGGGAGCCGCTGGACCGATCCCTCCCGTTTCCTGATCGAGGGGGGGATCGACTGCGGAGCGGACCCGGAGACCCCGCGAGGAGCGGAGGATCCGGCGGAGGAGGACCTGGGCGGAGGTTGGGGCGAGGCCCCGGAACCTTTCTTCCATGATCCGGATTCCGCGCCCGAGTTCCGGAAGGGAGAACGGGTCCGGCACGCGAGCTTCGGCCTGGGGAAGATCCTGAAGGTCCGGGGGCGGGGCGCCCGGGCGAAGGTCGAGGTTCTCTTCCCGTCCGGAGTGCGTACCCTGCTCCTCGAGTACGCGAACCTGCAGCGAGTGGAAGAGGTTTGAGGATGGGCGAGACGGAGGAGGATCTCGATCGCGCTTTCCGGGAACTCCTGGAGCGCCTCGAGGAGTCCGTTCCCGAGATCCAGGCCGAGGGGGCGAGGCGGCGATGGATCTCGCTGCTCGAAGATGCCGGACGGCGGGTCCTCGCGCGCCGGGAAGGCCGGTCCTTTCCGGGAGAGTTCGGCATCCTCGGAGCCTCGCCCGCGATGGAGAAGGTCTTCACCCTCCTCCGGAAAGTGCTCCCCTCGGACTACCCGGTCCTGGTCACGGGGGAGAGCGGGACCGGCAAGGAACTCGTCGCCCGCGCCCTCCACGAATACGGCCCCCGGAAGGATCGGACCTTTCTCTCCGAGAACTGCGCCGCGATTCCCGAGACCCTTCTCGAATCCATCCTCTTCGGGCATGCGAAGGGGGCCTTCACCGGAGCGCATCGGGACAATCCCGGGCATTTCGTGGCGGCGGACCGGGGAACCTTGTTTCTGGACGAGATCGGAGACATGCCGCTCTCGATGCAGAGCAAGCTTCTCCGCGTCCTTCAGGACGGGGAGATCCGCCCGGTCGGGGGAGAGGGGGTCCGCAAGGTCGACGTCCGTCTGATCGCGGCGACGAACCGCGATCTCCGCCTGCGGGTCCGGGAGAAGGCCTTCCGCGAGGATCTCTTCTACAGGCTGAACGTTCTCGAGATCCATCTGCCCCCGCTGAGGGAACGGGGCGGGGACATCCTGCTTCTGGCGGAACATTTCCTGTTCCAGGCCTCCGAGGATCTCGGCCGTCCCCTCGAGCTGTCGGAGGACGCCCGGGACTTCCTGCGTACCCGATCCTGGCCCGGCAACGTCCGGCAGCTCGAGAACGAGATCCGCCGCGCGGCCGCCCTGGCCCGGGGGCCCGTTCTCGAACCCTCCGACTTCTCCCCGACCCTCGGGGACTGAGGCCGTTCCCTCCTCAGGTCTTGCGGCGGCCGAGCATCGGGAGGGCGAAGAGCATCAGGACCGGAAGGACCTCGAGCCTTCCGACCCACATGACGAGACACATGACGGCCTTCGCCTGCCAGGCGAGGTGGGGGCCGGTGATCCCGGTGCTCAACCCGACGTTTCCCTGCGTCGAGGCCATCTCGAGGATCAGGTCCGCGAGGTCGAAACCCTTCGGGAGGAAGTGCTCCATGACCATGATCGAGAGCCAGAGGACACCGATCCCGGCGATGACCATGACCGACATCGAGCCGAGTCTCTGGTCGGCCTCGTCCTCGGGGATGCGTTCCCCGTCGAACTCGAAGTGGAGGATCTCGTGGGGCGATTTCGCGGCCTTTCGGAATTTCCAGAGGATGCCGGCCTTCAGCCAGGCGACCCGGATCAGTTTGAGTCCTCCCGCCGTCGAACCGGCGGCCCCGCCCAGGATCATCGCGAAGGAGAGGAGGAGCTTCCCCGTCGCGGACCAGGTTTCGAGATCCACGCTCTGGAACCCCGCGGTGCTCAGGGCCGACGACCACTGGAACGCGCTGTCGAGCCATTGGCCTTCCCCGTGGTGCCAGAGGTTCTCGAGCCCCAGCACGAGGGAGCCCCCGAGGAGGAGGATCCACAGGAGCCGGTGCTGGGCGTCGCGGACCAGGGCCTTCAGGTTTCCGTGCCGCGTCAGATCGAAGAGGTTCGCGAAGCTCACGGCTCCCAGGACCATCGTCACGATGGCCGCGATCTTTACCGAAGGGCTCTCGCCGGCGAAACTGTCGTCGGTGATTCCGAACCCCCCGGTCGCGAGTCCGGTCATCCCGTGATTCAGCGCCGTCCACCAGTCGAGGCCCGCGGCCTTGAGCAGGAGGACGGCTCCGGCGGAGTAGAGGAGGAAGATCCACCAGATCGTGCGGACCGTCGCGCGGACCGAGGGGAAGATCTTCTCCTCGCGGGCCTCCGAGAAGTAGAGGCGGAAGGTCCCCTTGCCCGGTCGGAGGATCGAGAGCATCAGGACGATGACGCCGACCCCGCCGATCCATTCGGTGAAGCTCCGCCACCACTGCAGGCTGGCGGGGAGTTCGCTCGGGCGGGCCGCCATCGTCAAGCCGGTGCCGGTGAAGCCCGAATAGGACTCGAAGATCGCGTTCCACGGATCCAGGAAGGCGAGGACGGTCGGAGTGCCCGCCTCGGTCCCCTGCAGGGCCTGCGCCAGGCTCCAGAACGGGATCGCGCCGAGCCAAGGGATCAGGAACCAGGCGAGGGCTGCGACGACCATGCCCTCCCCGAGTCTCGAATCCCCGGCTCCCTTGAAGGAGCGGAAGAGACCTTGACCGAGGACGAGGGAGAGGACGGAGACGAAGAGGAAGGGTTCGAGGGCGCTCCGTTCTCCGGAGAGGAGACAGACCGGGAGGGTGGCCAGCGCCATCAGGCCTGGGACATGGAGGGCCAGGCCGAGGTCGCGGAGGACGAGACGAAGGTTCAGGAGCACGGGTCCGTCTCAGGAGCCGAAGATCTCGGATTCCTTCGAGGAGAGGGGGTGGCTCGAGTAGAGGGTGATCACGTCCCCTTCGGCCAGCGTCGTGTCGCCTCTGGGGATCAGGACCTTCTTTCCTCTCCGGAGGCAGATGATCAGGGTGTCCTTCGGCATCAGGGACTCCTTTCCGATCTCGACCAGGGTCCGGCCCGCGAGGGGGGAGGCCTTCCCGAGGGTCACGGTGGAGACCTGGGTTCCGTCCTCCATCGGAACGACGTCCTTGAGGCCCGGCTGCAGCAGGAGGCCGAGCAGATGGCGCGCGATCAGGACTTCCGGGTCCACGAGCACCCGGGCCCCGAGATCCTCGAACATCCGGACATGTCGTTGATCGTTCACGATCGAGATGCGGTTCTCGACCTCGGACTCCTTCGCGAGCATGACGGCCATCAGGTTCGTCGCGTCGTCGCCCGTCGTCGCGATCAGGGCCTCGCTGTGCTCGATGTCGGCTTCCTCGAGGATCCCCCCGCTCGCGACGTCGGCCTTCAGGATCCTGCAATCGAGGTCGCGCCCGGCCCGATCCGCCCGTCCCTCGTCCTGCTCGATCAACGTGACTTCGTGGCCGGCCTCCGAGGCCATGGCGGCGAGGGTGCCGCCGATCGTGCCGGCGCCGATGATGATCATCCGCATCGTCTGTCTCCCGGATCCTTGGTCCCTGGGCCGTGACGGTCCTCGAGGACGAAAGCCTAGCCTCCGTCCCCCGCGATCTCGAAGAGGGAAGACCTCCCGGTGCCGGAAGAAGAGGGAGGCGTTAGGATGGACGGGTCCCCGTCCCGGTCCGAATCCCCCGCCGACCCGCGAAGAATCCGATGCGCAGATCGCCTGCCCGCACCCTTCGTTTTTCCAGGGAGGCTCCGCCCTCCTTCCTTCTCCTCGCCCTCCTCCTCCTCGCCCTCTCCTGGCTTCCGTCTTCTTGCAGCGAGGGAAGGCCTCCGCAGGTCTTCGGCAGGATCGAGGATCTCGCCCGCGGCGGGAAGTGCGCGGAGGCGAGGTCCCTGCTCGAGACCTCCCTCCGGGACCATCCCGACTGGGATCTCCGGTATCCGAAGGCCCATGAGCGTCTCCGCTTCCTCGTCGATCGTTACACGAGGGCCTATGAGAAGGGAGAGGAATACCTCGAGGACCTGGTCCGGAAATACGGACGGAACGACGCGATCGTCGCGGCGAGATCCTGGATGGCCGGCAGCCGTGACCGCTACCTGAAGACGGCCGTGCGGCGCCTCCTCTCGGAGCTTCCGCGGATCGCCGCGAAGGTCGAGGAATCCGGGGCGGAGGCGGGCGCCGGAGAGGCCGCCTCCGAGGACGCGGGGTCCGCGCAGGTCGGCCAGGAGGCCGAGGGACTGAGGGCCCGGGACCTCCTGGATCGGGCCCTCGACGTGATCGAGGGGCGGATCGGAGAAGAGGGTTTCGCGGTGGTCCTGGAGGAACTGCGGGCGCTTCTTCTCGAAGCGGGTTCCGAGGCCGACAAGGTCCGCGAGCGGATCTGGGCCGTGCAGGCCCGGGCGCGAAAGGCGATGAAGGCGGACATCGCCCGGGCCGAGACGCTGTGGAGGACGGAGGGGAGCGGGCCCGCCCTCTCCTTCCTCGAGGAGCGCTTGCCCCTCTATCCGGAGCGGGGTCCCCTGGCCGGGCTTCTCCATTTGCGGGACGGGATCCTGCGGGAGACCCGTGCGGCGATCGCCAGGAAGCGGATGGCTTCGAAGCCTCCGAGGACCGGGAGTCCGGTGGCGCCCCCGCCCCGGGGAACCGGAGGGGAGAGGGGGAGCGAGCGGACGTCGACAGGGAGGACAGGCCCCATTCCTCCCCGCCCTCCCGTCTCCAAGGAGGGGGGGGATCCGATACGCGAGGGAGAAGACGCGCTGGCGCGCAGGGATTTCCGGGAGGCGGCCCGCCGCTTCGACGAGGTCGCGCGGACTCTCGAGGACGCCGCCTCCGCCGCGGCCGGGCCCTGGAGGCGGCAGGCCGACCTCTGCGGGATTCTCGCCGCCTGTCTCAAGACCCTGTCCTCCAGGATCGCGGAGAACCCGAAGCGTTTCGCCGCTCTCGACCTCGGTGGGGGCCGGAAGGGACGCCTGAAGGCCTACCGGCGCGGAGTCCTGACCTATGCGACCGAGGAGGGGGAAGAGGTCCGGGAACTCGCATCCCTGTCGGATCCCGCCCTGGCCTCCCTCTTCGAAGCGGCCGCGAAGACGGCGGGGGAGAAGGCCGCCGCCGCGTGGCTCGACCTGCGGGCGGGCAGATCCGAAGCCGCCCTCGCCCTCTGCCGGAAGGCCTGGGAGGACGAGGGAACGAGGGACCTCGTCTCCTTCCTCGTCGCCCTGTCCCGGGACGAGGTTGCCGGGCCCGGGGGGTATGAACTCGTCGGAGGGGCATTCTTCGCCCCGCGGGAGATCGAACGGATCGAGAAGCGGAAATCCCTCCTGGCCGAGATCGACCGGATCCTCCGACTCAGGGAGGACGAGGAACGGGAACGTCGCTTCACGAAGCTCCTCGAGATGGACGCCTCGCTCCTCCCGGTCCTGAGCGGAGAACTCCGAGCGCGCAGGAACGCGATCCGGAAACGTCTTTCGAACTCGAAGGTTCGCGCCTCCCTCCGGAAGCTGCGGGCGGTGCGCGAGGAACTCGACAAGCGCCGGGCGCATGCGATGGCCCTGATCTTCGATACGGAGAAATACTTCTACCCGTATCGGCCGCCGGCGGTCAGTCCGGAGAAGGCCAAGGAATACTGGAAGGTCCAGGCTGAGGTCGACCGGAGGGTCGCGGCCGTGCGGGAGGTCTGGGAGGGAAAGCAGGCGGTCGTGAGCCTTCCGAAGAAGGTCGCCGCCGAGATCGAGACCTTCCGGTGGATCGAGCGCAAGCTCCGCGATCTCGGGGAGGCTCCCCCGAAGGAGGAGGGGCTCGAGGTCCTTCTCGCCCGCGCTCGGACCGACATCCGCAACTTCGCCCTCGACGAACGCGACGCGCGGAGGATCCGAGCCGCGAACCGGATCCTCGAGGAGAACCGGAAGAAACTCGCGGCCTGGCTGGAGGAGAAGAGGGTCAGCCGGGCGGAAGCGGATCTGATCCAGATGACGAACCGCTATCGGATGATGATGGGCGTTCCGCCCCTGCGCGCGGACTCCCGTCTGATCCTCTCCAGCCACGGGCACAGCCGGGAGATGTCGAAGCTCGGCTATTTCTCGCACTTCTCGCCGAACCCGCAGCGGAAGACCCCTTCGATGCGCATGAAGCTCGCGGGCTATCCCGGAGGGGGGGGGGAGAACATCGCCCTCCATTCGAGCGTTCCCGGCGCCTTCGACGGATGGCTGCACAGTTCGGGACACCATCGCAATCTGCTGCGGCGCTCGCACAAGGATCTCGGCTGCGGGATCGTCGGCCGCTACTACACGCAGAACTTCGGAGCCGGAACGCGCTGATCCGCCCCCGGGGCGGGAGGAACCTCAAGCTCGCCGCCGGGCCATCCTGGCGGCGAGCCTCTCGGGGGTCGTTCTCCAGCGATCGTGGAACCAGACCCAGTCCTCGGGGACGGCGCGGATGCGCCGTTCGACGTCGAGGCTCCAGGCCCGGGTCAGGCGCTCGATCTCCTCGTGCCGGTCGGCCCCGGGACGGGGACGGTGGATGCCGTAGACCTCGAAGGCGAGCCCCCCGCCGGTCCTGCGGGTGAATCCGGTCACGAGGGGCGCTCCGGAAGCGACGGCGAGGGCCGCGGGTCCGGTCGGGGTGAAGGCGTCCTTCCCGAAGAAGGGGAGGAAGATCCCGTTCGCCCTCTTGATGTCCTGGTCGGGGACGAGACCGAGAAGGCCTCCCGCGCGGAGGAGCGTAAGGGGGTGCCGCAGCGAGACATCCTGGTAGAAGATTCGGATTCCCGTTTCCCGCCGCATGCCGGTCACGATCCTGTCGAGGCGCGGATTCGAGAGGCGCTTGACGATGACGGCCACCGGCCGGTCGATCGAGAGCCGGTGGATGTGGCGTCCGAGAAGCTCCCAGTTCCCGACGTGGCCGGTGACCGCGACGACACCCCGCCCCTCGGCGAGGAGGGCCCGCAGGACGGGGGCGACGTCCCGGTCCTCGAGATAGCCTTCAGGAAGTCTCCCCTTCCAGGCCGCGAGGCTCTCGGCGAGGAGGAGTCCGAGGTTGGAGGAGAGAGCGGCCGTGAAACCTCCGCAGTTCTTCGCCGCGTAGTCCTCGCCGAAGGCCCTGGCGAGGTTCGTCCGGACCTTCCGCCGGAGGAGGGGGGGGGCCAGGAATCGGGTCAGGAGGGGGAAGACCCTCAGGTTCCACTCGAAGGAAAGGAGACCGAGGAGCCGGAGCAGGGCTTCGGCGGAGAGGCCGACGAGTTCCCTGCGGGCCCGCTTCAGGACCCTCCGGAGGCGGCGCCGGATTCCAAGGGGTCGCTTTCCTTCCGCTCGTGCCTCCGCCGCCATGCGGCGCAGCCTAGCCCGACCGCGGCGGCCAGGCGACGCGGAGGAGGGAGGACGAGGTCGAGGGCGCGGCCCTCGCGGTAGTACGCGCGCAGGAGGGTCCGGGGCAGGCGCCCCGGGTCCTCCCCCCGAGGTCTGTCCGCCTGGAAGCGCCACCAGGCGAGCAGGCGGGCGAGGTCTGCCGCGCGCGCCGCTTCCCGGCGAAGGCGGGGGAGGGGGCGCAGGCCGTCGAGGTCCACGAGATGGGCCCGCCCCCCGGGGAACCTGAGGTTGTCTCCCTTCAGGTCCCGGTGTCGGAGACCCGAGGCGTGGAGCCTCGCGAGGAGCCGTCCGAGGTCTTCCGCGGCGGCGAGGGGAAGGGGGCCGGCCCGGGCGAGGTCGTCGAGCGAGGGGGCGGAACGCCCCCCTTCGTCCAGGGCGGCGGAGAGGACCCAGGATCCCCCCCCTCCCGCGGGGATCAGGGCGAGGGCCCGCGGGGCGGGCAACCCCCTGAGTTCGAGATCGTGGGCGGCCAGCCAGAGGGCCTCGGCTCTTCGCCCTTCCCGGAGCTTTCCGAAACCGAGCCGGGAGCGAACGACCGTTCCCCTCCGGCCCGCTCGGATCCGTTCCCCCCGTTCGAGGATCTCGAGGATCGCCGCCGGGTCCGCCGGAAGGCCCGCGTTCCGGCGGAGGATCGCTCGCCCGACCCTGCGGAACGGGCCCGAATCCCGCAGGGCGCGCGACCTGCGCTTCTTCCAGTGCGCGCGGAGGAGGGCCGGAAAGCCGGGAGGGGCCGCGGGGAAGGAGAGCGCGCCGAGAAGGGCCTCGCGCTTGGCCTCGTCCTCGGGCCAGGGCCAGGGCAGACAGAGTCCGAGAAGGTCGTTCCAGGTCGGCCGGACCGGGCCGTCCCGGAAGCGGACTTCGCGGAGGTCCAGAAGGCTCCAACGCCCTTCCTTCCCCCGGTGGAGCTGGCCCGGGTGGAGATCCCCGTGCGCGAGCCCGCGGGCGTAGAGGGAGGCGAGGAAACGCCCGGCCTCTTCGAAGACGCGCGGATCCTCGAAGCCGGACAGGGTCGATCCGGGCCCGAGATCCTCGAGGAGAAGCCGGAACATCCAGTGGGCGTGTCCAAGTTCGGAAGCGGCGAACAGCCCAGGGACCCTGCAACCCCTGGCCCGGGCCTCGAGGATCCTCTCCGCCTCCTTGCGGGCTCCGAGCAGATGACGCCGGGCCCGTCTCCGGAAGAGTTTGGCGATCACGCTTCCGGAAGGCCCCGAAAGGCGCAGGACGCTGCGGAAGGGTCCGTGGTCGAGGACCTCGAGTCCGGGGGGGAGCGGGCGGCCTTCCTCGAGGAGAGGTAGGAGTCCGGGCAGTCGGGGATCCAGGAGCGAGGAGGCGAGTTCCTCCGCGGCGCGGGGATCGGGGATCCTGATCCCCGCCGCGGAAGCCTCGGGGAGCGGGCGTTCCTCGACGGAGGACATGACGGGGAAAGCCTAACCGTTCCCGTCCCGCGATGAGCCCCCGCCTCTCCCGGGGGAGCCGAGGGCTCTCGGCTCCGGTCTGGCGGCAGGGGGACCTTGCGTCCATGATTCCCGTTTCCATCTACGAGATCCCGGAGCGGCCTCGGTTCCGCGGGAGGTTCCTCCTCGGAGGGGGGGAACGAGGAGGCATGGCCCCGCCGTGTGGCGCATACACCGCTACTACCTGAAAGAGCTGCTGTTCAACTTCGGGCTGACCTTCGTCCTGTTGTTCGGCGTGTGCCTCCTCGGTCTCGCGGCCCGGGGGATCTACCGGAGCCAGGGGGCCGACATGATCCTGGCTCTCTGGATCACCCTGCTCTGGGGCATCGATTCGATCCATCATCTCCTTCCGATCTCCCTCCTCGTTGCGACGGTCTTCACCTTCGGCCGGGCCTCGTCGGAGAACGAGGTCACCGCGCTGCGCAGCGCCGGCGTCTCACCGCTCAGGCTGATGGGGGCGGTTCTGATCTCCGGCGCCGCGGTCACGGTCCTGAACTCCTGGTTGTTGCACAATCTGGTCCCGCTCGCGCACTACCAGAAATACCGTCCCGCGAAGACCCTCCTCGAGCAGTTCATCCTCAACAACCGCCCGACGGCGAACCGCCTCGAGTTCTCGAGTCTCAGCATGAGCTGGGAGAAGAAAGAGGGGAACTGCTACCGCAAGGTCGTCTTCAAGATCCGGGGAAGGAGGGGGCGCCGGGTCGGGTTCGCGGAGCGGGCCTGTTTCGGGTCCAAGAGGCAGGGCGAGGTCCTCCTGGTCCGCCTCCTGAATGTCGAGGGCTTCCTCGTCGCGCGGGGGGAGGGAGGACGGCAGACCCGTTTCCGGGAAGGCGAGATCGATCTCTCCTTCGATCTCCGGGATCTCCTCGAACAGAACAAACGCCGGGAAGGGGTCAAGGACCTGAGCACGGCCCAGCTCTGGGCCGAGGTCTCGCGTGGAAGGGTCCCGCGCCTGAAGGAGAACCTTTGGCGGATCTGGAGGCGATCGACGCAGGCTCTGGCGGGCCTGCTCCTCGCGCTGGCCGGATTCCCGATCGGGATCCTCTCGAAGAGGTCGGGCCGGATGACCGCGTTCGCGTTCTCCTTCCTGCCCTTGGCCCTCTATTACGGGCTTTCCTACCTCTCTCCCCCCCTCGCGCGGAGCCTGGGGGCCGTCTGGCCGGTCTTCCTTCCGGCCGCCGGCATGCTCGTCTTCTCCTGGTTGCTCGGACGATGGGCCTTCCGCAGATGAGGACCGACGGTTTCGAAGACGCGGGGCGCGAGGGGTCCGGATTCGGGCTCTGCGACCGCTACGTCCTCAGGATCTGTCTCGGATCCTACGCGGTCTGTCTCGTCTTCCTGATCGGCCTCCTGATCCTGATGGATCTCCTGTTGAGCTTCGACACCTATGCGAAGAACCTCGCCGCGCTTCCGTCGTCGCTGGGGAGACAGGGGTTCTTCCTCGTTCTCGCATACTATTTCTTCAACCTCCCGTTCTTCTTCCTGTCGATCGCCCCCTACGTGACCGTGACTTCGGCGATGTTCGCGATCGGAAGATTGATGGGCGCGAACGAGATCGTGCCGATGCTCTTCACGGGGAGGAGCTTGACGAGGATCCTCCGGCCTCTGTTCCTGGTCGTCCTCGCGAACATCGCCGTCATGTTCTGGGCGAGGGAGTACCTCCTGCCCTCCTTCCTCCCGTTGAAGGACGATTATCAGGCGATGTTGCGCGACGGGGAGGTTGATCGGGTCGTCCGGGACAAGGTCGTCCGTCTGGGAGGGGGGGAGACGATCTTCTTCGACCGCTATCGCGTGCGGAGCCGCAGGATGGAAGGCCTGGAGATGCACGTGTCCCGGGGGAAGGGACGCTCCCTGGTCCGGGCGGACGCGGCGGATTACCGGGAAGACGGACCCCTCGGCGCGGGCTGGTACCTCGAGGGAGGAAGGAGATCGATTCCCGGAACCGATCTCCTCGAGGATCTGCGTTTCCATCCCCTGGGAGGTCTCGACCCGAATCGTCTGCGGAAGGAGCTGAAGGAACGCAGGGAGGTCCTCGACCTGACCTACAGCGATCTCCTGGTGCTGGTCCGGGAAAAACCCGAGGTTCCCGAATACGTCCTCGCCCTCCACGGGAACCTCACCTTCCCCCTGGCGAACCTCCTGCTCGTGCTCCTGGCCCTTCCTTTCGCCCTGCGTTTCGAACGGGGGAGCAAGCTCGAGAGGATCGCCTTCGCGCTGGTCGTCTGCGGCGCCTACCTCGTCACGGACTTGATCTTCCGCAATCTCGGGGCCCAGGGGACGATCCATCCGGTCATCGCGGCCTGGTTCCCGACGATCCTCTTCGGGAGCCTCGGGATCGTGCTCTTCGACGGGGTGCGGACCTGAGGAGGACTCAGTCCCTCGGAAGGATCCGGAAGCCGCGGAAACGGCCCTTTCGGGCCTTCTCGAGACGATACCGGGCGAGGATCGACTCCCGGAACTCGGGAAAGCGCGACCCGAGGTATTCCCAGCCCTCCGCGCTCACGAGGAGGGTCTGCCCTTCCGCGAGCCTCCGGTCGAGATCCCGGGGGAGGGTCTCCGTGGCGAGCCTTCGCATCGCCTCGGGGTCCCGCTTTCCGCCCTCCAGGAGTTGGACCGCGATTCCCCGAAGAGGCAGGAACTCGAGACCGTGGTCGTAGTCGAGGTGCAGGCAGCGCAGGCCGTCCTCGGCGATGACGAGAGTCCTCGGCCCGCCGAGGGCGGCGGCGTCGGCCGCCCATTCCCAGGGGGGATCCGGGTGCCGGGAGACCCAGGTCGTCGCGAGATGGACGGCGACCGCGCCCTGGAACATGCCGAGGAAGAGGGCGATCCGGAGGAGGATGGGGCCGGGGGGGGATGCGAGGAGCACGGTCCAGAGGAGGAGGACCGGGAGGTAGTAGGCCCCGTATTCCTCGACCGGCCAGTTCCCGAAGAGGAGGAGATAGGGGAGCAGGCCGAGGAGGGCGAGGGCGATCCTCCCCCCTCCGAAACGCCGCCCGGCGGCGGGCAGGAGGAGCCAGAGGGCCGGCGCCGCGAGGAGGACCTCCTCTCCGAGGTAGCGGATCCATTCCGCCGGACTCTTGGCCTGCATCGTCCGCAGCGCGAAGGCCAGGCTCCGGTCCTTTAGATAGGCGGGTCCGCCCCCGAGAAGATCGGCCTTGATCCAGGGGTCGGCGAACTTGAAGGCGAGGGTCGGGAGGAAGAGGAGGGCGAGGTCGAGGAAGGCACCCGATCGCAACGCGAATCCCCCCCCGCTCAAACGGCTCCAGGAGAGAAGGAAGAGGGCGGGAAGAAGGAGGGCGAAGCTCGAATGGCTTGCGAAGGCGGCCGCGAGGACGAGTCCCGCCAGGGCGCGCGAGGTCCTCCCCCCGGCGAGCGCCCTGTCGAGGGCGAGGAGGGCCGCGGCGACCCAGAAGAAATGGTGGGCGTGGTTCTCGACCTGGGTCGCGTAGAAGACGACGACCGGGGAGGAAGCCAGAAGGAAGGTCCAGAGCCCGCCCGGCGGTTCCCGGCCGCCCCTGAGGGAACGGGAGTCGAGGAGGAGCCGATGGCAGAGCGCGAGTCCCCCCGCCATGCAGACCCCGGAGAACCAGAAGGCGGCGCGCGCCTCGGAGGCTCCCAGAAGGACGAGGGGGCGGGTGAAGAGAAAGAGGTCGGGAAGGTAGAGGAGATGGTGAGCGAGGAAGTTCCGGTCGCGGAGCCAGACGAGATAGGTGATCCCGTCCCCGTAGGGCTGTTCCTGGGCGAGGAGCAGGAAGGCCGCGAGGGCGAGGAGGAAGACCGTCCGGGCGCCCTTCGGCCTCGAGGGTCTCGGATTCCGGGTCAAGACCTTCGTTTTTCCAGGCGCTCCAGAGCGCTGCGGAAGGTGTCCGCGTGGGAGTCCTCGGCCCGGGCGAGGCTGTCGAACCAGGCGGCGATCTCGGTGAAACCCTCCTTGCGCGCCTCCTCCGCCATCCGGGGGTAGATCTCCCGGTTCTCCTCGAGTTCGAGTTCCATCGCGACCTCGAGGTTCTCGCGGGTCGTTCCGATCGGTTTTCCGGTCGTCGGCTCGCCGTGGTCCTTCAGGAAATCGAGGTGGCCCAGCGCGTGTCCGGTTTCCCCTTCCGCGGCCTCGAGGAAGGTCTCGGAGATCTCCTCGAATCCTTCGAGGGCCGCCCTCCTGGAGAAATAGAGATAGAGGCGGTTCGCCCTGGCTTCGCGGGAGAAGGCATCCACCAGGTTCTGGAAGGTTTGGGTTTCACGGAAGTCGGTCATCGCATCGATTCCTCGCGGTGGAGGTGCCAGGGATCCGCCTGAGCGGTCGGCATGACCAGGATCTCGTCGAGGTTCACGTGGGGGGGGCGGGTGGCGGCGAAGAGGACGCAGGCGGCGACATCCTCGGCCTCGAGGGGCCGGAAGCCCTCGTAGACTCCGGAGGCTTTCGTCTCGTCTCCGCGGAACCGGACGAGGCTGAACTCGGTTTCGACCATGCCGGGATCCACGGAAGTCACGCGGATCCCCTTGCCGAGGGTCTCGAGCCGGAGGGCCCGGCAGAGGGATTGGAGGGCCCGCTTCGTCGCGCAATAGACCGATCCGCCCGCGTAGGCCTGACGGCCCGCGATGGACCCGATCATGACGATGTGTCCGCGGCCCCGTTCCTCCATCCCGGGAAGGAATGTGCGGACCATGTGGAGCACCCCGACCAGATTGGTTTCGATCATCTCCCGCCAGGCCTCGCCCTCCCCTTCGTCCAGGCGTTCGACGAGACGCGCGAGCCCCGCGTTGTTGACCAGGCAGTCCGGCGGGCCGAGAGTCTCCAGGAGTCCGTTCCGGAAGGCGGCGACCGATTTCCGGTCCGTGACGTCGAGGACCCGATGGAAGACCCTCGGCGCTCCGGCCGCCTCGAGTTCTCCGCGGAGGGTTTCGAGCCGGTCGGCGCGACGCGCTCCGACAGCGACCGACCAACCCTCCGCCGCGAAGGCCAGGGCGCAGGCCCGGCCGATTCCCGCGGAGGCGCCGGTGATCAGGACGAGAGGATCCTCGACTTGCCGCATGCCATGGTTCTAGCGGGAAAGCGGGTCCGGGTGGAGGGGGGACCGGGAATCCCCGAGCGGAACGGGGACGGGTGCGACGAAGGACGCGGAAGGGAAGGGGAGTGGGCTCCGGGTCAACCCCCGCGCATCTGCTTCAGCTTCTCGATCGCGCTGAGGACCCGGACCGTCCGGCCGGGATCCGTCGCGGGTTCGGCGGAGGGTTTCGAGGCCTGTGCTGCCTCTCCCGCGGTCGCTGCGGGTTCCGGGGAAGTCCGCGGGAGACCTCCTCCGCCCTCCCGAACGGGAACGGGGGACGATGCGCAGGCCTCGAGGCCTCGGACGGCGTCGAGCACTTCCCGCAGGCTCGCCTCGATCGGTCCCAGGTCGACGGGGACCTCGCGGGCATCGGGCCTCTCCTCGGTGAGGGCGGCCTTCAGGGATTCGAAGCGCTTCTCCAGATCGGCTTCCCGTTCCTTCCGGTCCTCGTCGAGGCGCTGTCCGATCTTGATTCCGGCGTTGTTCGCCTTCTCCTCGATGAAGGGTTTGATTTCGTCGAGGAGATGGTCCCGGCTCTGGTGGAGCTGCTCCTCGAGAGCGTCCGTGTGCCCTCGGAGGATTTCGATCATGCCCTCCCATTTCTTCTCCGAGGTCACGAGATTCTCGGCCATGGCCTTCTCAACGGCCCGGATCTCCTGGTTCACATCTTCGATCTTCTGCTCGATGTCGCTCAGGCGCGTGACGACGTCGAGGAGGGGCTTGTTGAACATGCGCATCGCCTTGTTCAGGTTCGCGATCATGTTCTCTAGCTTCTTGAGGCTCAGGTTCAGTTGCTGGTCGTCGACCGGAACGGTTTCCTCGAGTCTCCTGCCGACCTCCTCCGCGCTCTTTTCCAGCCTGCAATCGACCCGGGCGACCAGGTCCTCGAGGTCCTCCCTGATCCTTCGGGCGACCGGGTCGCTCCTCCTCTGTGCGAGCACGAGCCCGCAGAGGACGAGTCCTCCGAGCAGGAGGGAGGAAGGCTCGAAACCCCAGCCGGTCAGGAAGGAGGCGAAGGAGGAATCCCCCTTCGAAAGCCCCAGGTAGATCCCGCAGGCCGTGAAGACGATTCCGGCGAGGAGGACCGGGATCCTCATGCCCGATCCGGACTCCGGATCCCCCGCGACGGAGGTCTCCGGAGGGGAGTCGAAGTCGGAGGCCTCCGGTTCCCCGTCGGGGTCGAGGTAGTCTTCGTACCCGCCGGGATCCTCGAGATCAGGATCCTCGCATCCGGGATCGTCGAACCCCCGGTCCTCCCGCGCGGGCGACTCCTCCTCCGATCCGCCGAAGAACGAATCCAGGGATTCCTTGAGATCGTTGGTTTCCTCGTCCCGTTCCCGTGCCATCTTGCAGCTCCGCTCGGTCTCGTCTTCCCCCTTCGTCGGGGACCCTGTTCCTCTATCGGTCGAATTCCGCTCGAGCTGATGGATCGACGGGGGAGGGGCAGGGGCCGCCGGCCGGGAGGAAGAGGAAGGGGAAGGAAACTCCGATGGGAGGGGACCCGGAGTCCTTGCATTCCCCCGTTCCCCTCCCTTTGCTGGTCGGAAGCCGCGCTCTCCGCGTGACGGGAGCGCTTTCCTTTTGGACCGGCGAGGGCCGTTCCGACCGGTCCCGGTCCCCGCGTCTCGCGAACCGAAATCCAGTCCCGGAATCTCGATGTCGACCGAACTCAAGGCCGTCGCCGCCGCCCCAGGAATCGCGATCGCCCCCGTCATCCACATGCGGACGGCCGGGGAGTTCGTTCCGACGGAGCGGCTCGCCCCGGACCGGGTCGACGAGGAGTGCGACCGTTTTCTCAAGGCCGTCGAGCGCGCGGAGGAGGCCCTCCGGGCCTTGATGGCCGGTTTCTCCAAACAGCTCGCGAAGAAGGAGGAGGGGATCTTCGCCGCCCACCTGGCCCTCCTCAAGGATCCGGGCCTTCTCCAGGAGGTTCAGGACCGGATCCGGAATCGTCATGTCAACGCGGAAGTCGCGCTGCAACAGGTCGTGGCGAGGTACGAGGGCATCTTCGAGTCGATGGACAACCCGACCCTGCGGCAGAGGGCCGGGGACATCCGCGATCTCGGCCGTCAGGTCATGAACGCTCTCCTCGAGAGGAGCCGCGAGGAAATCGTGGGGATGGACCGCGATCACCTCCTGGCCGTCGACGAGTTCCTTCCGAGCGACATCGCGCAGATCGACACGAACAAGGTACAGGGGATCCTGATGGGGGAGGGCGGGAAGTATTCCCACGGGGCGATCCTTGCGCGTTCCCTGGGAATCCCCTGCCTCGTGGGTCTGGAGAGGCATCTCGCCAGGATCCAGACCGGAACGCAGGCCATCCTCGACGGTGACGCGGGAAAGCTCATCCTCGATCCGACCGAGGAGAGGATCCGGGAATACAGGAGGCTGATCGAGAAGCAGAAGGAGGCCGCGCGGAGGATCTTCGAGGTCCGTCTCTCCCCTTCAGTGACGACCGACGGCGTCCGGGTGCGGCTCTACTGCAACCTCGAGAGTCCGATGGAACTCGAGGGGCTGGAAACCGAACTCGTCGACGGGGTCGGCCTGTTCCGGACCGAGTTCGCCTTCATGGAGCGGAAGATGTTCCCCTCCGAGCAGGAGCAGTACGAACTCTACCGGACCGTCCTCGAGACGATGGAGGGGAAGAGGGTCACGTTCCGCACCCTCGACGTGGGGGGGGACAAGCCCCTCCCGTATCTCCGGACCCCCGTCGAACGGAATCCCGTCCTGGGCTGGCGCGGCATCCGCCTGAGCCTCCAATGGCAGGATCTCTTCTACACGCAGATTCGGGCGCTGGTGCGGGCTTCCGTCCACGGACAGGCCTCGATCATGCTTCCGATGGTCACGAACGCCGAGGAGATGCGGGTCGCGCGCGAGATCATGGATCGGGTCGTCGAGGATCTGATCCGGAAGGGGGAGCCGGTCGGGAGCAATCTCCATTTCGGGGTCATGGTCGAGATTCCGGCCTTCGCGATGCTCGTGCCGAACGTCGCCCACTCCCTCGACTTCCTGAGCGTCGGCAGCAACGATCTGGCTCAGTATTTTCTGGGGGTCGACCGCGACAACCCCCGGGTGTCCAAGCTCTACGACCCCTTCCATCCCGGATTCCTCCGCTTCCTCGGGCAGATCGCGTCCCAGGCCGCGGAGGCCGGGATCCCGACCTCCCTGTGCGGGGAGATCGCCTCCGAACCCCTGTTGATCCCGGTCCTGGTGGGCATGGGGTTTCGGAGGTTCAGCATGTCGCCGGTCTTTCTGCCGCGGAGCAAGCTGGCGATCCGCTCCACTTCCCTGGAACTCGGCCGGGAACTCTTCACCGAGGTCTGCGCCCTTGCGACGGCGGAGGAGGTTCGGGATCATCTCCGTGCCAGGATCGCTTGAACGGAGGATCATGCGCAAGCGCGGAAACTGGTCGGTGACGGACCTCACCAAGCTCCGGGCCCTTTTCGGAAGGAGGCCGATCCCGCAGCTCGCCCGCGAACTCCGCAGGACGGAGGAGACGATCCGCCAGAAGGCGGAAACGATGTTCGGGGGCCGCAGGAATCCCGGACCCTGTTCGGCCGAGGACGAGTCCGCGCTCCGCGAGATGGTGGGGATCAGCGACCTCGAGACGATGGCGCTCGTCCTGGGCAGGGAGGTGGAGGCCGTCACGGAGGTGTTGAGGACCTGGGCGGGTCGAAAGCGCCGCGGGCGCTACCAGCGCTGGGAGATCGAGTTCTTGAAGAACTTCGGCGCCTCCCGGCCGGATTGGGCTCTGGCCCTGGTGCTCGGAAGGGAGATCGCGGCCGTCCGCAGGAAGGCGGCCGAACTCGGCTTGGGTAAGGACCGGCGCCTCGTCGAGGTGCCCTTGCCGGGGATCGAGAAGATCGTGGTCCTGGAACCCCGGCCCCCCCGGAGGATGCCGCGATGGTCCCCCTCCGAGGTGGAGACCTTGAAGCGCCTCTTTCCGGAGACCCCGAACCTTCGGATCGCCCGCGTCCTCGGCCGCAGCATCAGTTCGGTCGTCGCCAAGGCCAACGAACTCAGGCTGCGCAAGTCGAAACGCCGGCTCACCGAGATGGGAAGGGAGAACGCGGGAAAGCGCGGGGTCTGAGCCGGGGGGAGGGGCCTGCCCTCCGCCCCGCGGACGGAGCGGATCCTTCCTCGAATCCGGGGTTTCGGAGCGACGGCCCGAGAGTTTCGCGAGGGATTCGGGCGAAGCGCTCAACCGGCGGGCGAGAGGGAACCGATAGAAGCCGCAACCGGTCCGGAGCAGGGAGATCGGAGAAGGTGTCTTCTCCGACTGCGCTCCAACGTCAGGAATCCTAAAGGTGTCAAATGGATATCGTCGGGAAGAAGAGTCAAGGTCTTTCCGTTACCTGCCTCGAAAAGGACAAGGTGGTCATCCTTTCCTTCAATGATCGCAGCCTGAACTTCTACGTGACGGATGCGCTGAAGGAGAGCCTGAAGGAAATGATCAACGGGAAGATCGACGAAGGTTACCAGTACTTCCTGCTCAACATGGAGAACGTGAAGATCATCGACTCCTGCGGAGTGGGGTTGGTCATCGCCGCCAACAACTTGACGGCCTCGAGAGACGCCAAGCTCTACCTGACCAACATCAAGCCCTTCATCATCAAGATCTTCGACATCATGCGGATCTCCAAGCACCTCAACCTCTACGAGTCCGAGGACGAGGCGCTCCAGGCGATCCAGAAGAACGGGCAGGATTGATCGGGAGCCGGTCTCCCCGACCGGCGGTCACGAGAAGCGATTCCGGACCCGCCGCGGGGATCCTATTTCCGGCGCCCGGATGGAGAGGCCTTCGGACATGACGCGAGGGACCGGACAGATTCTCGTATTGGCGGAAGACCAGCCGGGCCTTGCCGCGCTGGAACTCTCCCTGCTCGATCGGGGTCTGCATGTCCTGAGGGCCGCTCCTTCCGGCGCCGTGCGGATGATGTCCGACCTGAGTCCCGATCTCGTCCTCGTGGATCCCACCCAGATCGAAGGACGGGCGGCGGAGATGCTCTCCGCCCCGGAGGCGGGAATGATCCTGGTCGCCATGGTCGCAGCCCCTTCGCCGGGCCGGCTCAGGAGGGCGATGGAACTCGGAGCCAGGGATTTCCTCGTGCAGCCTTTGAGCGAGGACGGAGAGCGCGAGGCGGAAGTCGTCATGCGCACTCTCGGACTCCACCGACGAAAAGGGGAGATGGCCAGGCGGAAGGAAGCGGAGTCCGTCTGGCGGTTGAAGAAGGAGATCACCGAACTCAAGGAGCGTTATCTCCGCCAGTGCAGGGCTTTCGACGAGTCCCAGGACGTCTTCTATCTCGATCTGTCGAGGATGATGACGATCTTCGACAACATCATGGACGGGATCGTGTTCACGGACCCCGAGGGGCAGGTCACGTTGATGAACCCCGTCGCGGAGGACCTCCTCGGAGTAAAGTCCTTCGTCGCGATCGGCCGGCCGCTCTCGACCTGCGTGCGCGGCAAGGAACTCGTGGACGAGATCGTCCGGGAGCAGGAGCAATCGAGGGAGAGCGGGGAACCCAGCGAATCCACCTTCGAGAGCCTGGGGCCCGGGGGGGCCGTCGAATACCACAAGATCCGGACGACGGCGGTCACCGACTACAGGGGGAGTTTCGCGGGGATCCTGACGGTCATCAAGGACGTGACGGCGGAATGCAAGTCCGACCAGATGAAGAACCAGTATCTCTCCATCGTCTCCCACGAACTCCGAACGCCTCTCACCGGGATCAAGACCTTCGCGACGATGATGGGCAAGGGAGCCCTCGGGAAGCTTCCCGAAAACCAACAACGCGTGATCGACTCCATCCGGGAGCAGAGCCTGCGGCTCGAACACGAGATCGACAAACTGATCTCCCTCGGAAGGATCGAGTCGGGGGATTTCGCGATGGACCTCGAGGTCTTCCCGATCGACGAACTCTTGAGAATGGTCAGCGAACCCTTCCGCCAGACGGCGAGGGATCGGGGAATCGACCTCGTCTTGAACCTTCCCGAGGAGAGTCCTCTCGTGGAGGCCGACCGGGACGATCTCCGGAGAGCGCTCCAGGCCCTCGTCGAGAACGCGATCAAATTCACCCAGGACGGCGGAAAGGTGAGGATCTCCCTGGCGACCGACGCGGACGTCCTGCGGGTGAAGGTCGAGGACAACGGCCCCGGGATCGAGCCCAAACACAGGAAACGGATCTTCGAGAAGTACTTCCAGGTCGAGAACCCCCTGACCCGACACCATGGCGGCGCGGGGCTTGGGCTCAGCGTCGCCCGGGGCGTCGCGGAGGCCCATGGAGGGTTCATCGAGGTCGAGAGCGAACCCGGCCGGGGAGCGGAATTCACGGTCTGCCTGCCGGTGTGGCGGGAAGACGAGGACTACGGGCGGAACGAAACGGAAACGGCGAGCCTCATCGGGGCTGACGAGGAGAGATGATGGACCGAACCATCCTTATCATCGAAGACGAGAAGCTCATCATCGTCTCGACACAGATGGTGCTCGAATCCGCGGGCTACCATGTCGAGTCGGCGATGAACGGAGAAGACGGCATCCGGAAGGCGAGGGAGATCAAACCCGATCTCATCCTTCTCGACATCATGATGCCGGGCATCGACGGCTGGGAGACCCTGACCCGTCTGAAACGGGAGGAAGGAACCTCCAACATCCCCGTGATCATCTTCACGGCCCGCGAGCACGCTCGGGGCCACCAGAAGAGTTCGGAGATGGGGGCGGCGGGGTATTTCCGGAAGCCGTTCGAACCGGACGAGTTGATCGAACTCGTCGAGAAGCACGTGGGTACCGGCGCGGGGGCCTGACGGGGACCCGGATCCTGCCATGTCCTCCGCCGGCCCCCAGGGTTCGCCGTCCGCCGTCCTCAGGGCGAGGAATCGGGACGGGCGCTTCCGCCGTCTTCTCCGCCGCCTCTTCGTCCTCCTCAAAGCCGCCCAGATGAGGGAGGACGGGCGGGATCTGTTCCTGAAGGCCGTGACCGAATTCATGCCCTCCCTGGGCAAGGTCCTCGATCTCGAGGGGGAACTCGCGATCGTCGAGAAGGACGGATACCTCTTCCTGAACGGGATCCGCGCCCAGGTCAGCGTCGAGGGCTTCGCCGCCCTGAAGTTCCTCGTGCAGGCCTTGATCGGCCGCGAACTCTCCGGGATCAGTTTCCTGCGCGGGATCACGAAGGGGGAGATCGAACGTTTCATGCCCCTGTTCGCGCGGGAGGAGGGGATCCCCTGTCCCTTCGAGGAGTTCGAGGAGGCCCTCCGCGAACACGACATCGTCATGATCCGTCCGATCCCGAGGATCCGGCGGGAAAGGCCCCGCACTCCGAAGACCGAGGGGGAGCGCACCTTCCTGAAGACGATCTTCGTCCAGAAGCAATGCCTCGAGGGCCTGCGTTCGGGCTGCATCCTCGACCTGCGACTCGGGAAGCAGATCATCCAGGGAATCGTCGAGCACCTCCTCGAGGAGGAGGCCTGCCTGCTGGCCCTGGACTCCCTCCGGGACCGCGGTCCTCATCTCTTCCACCACAGCGTGCGGGTCGCCGTGGTCTCCGTCTGGCTGGGCCGGATGTTGGATCTCGGCCCCGAGCTCTTGGGGAAACTCGGAGTGGCCGCCCTCTTCCATGATCTCGGGGTCGAACCGCGGGACGGCGGCCCGGTCGTCACGCCGGAGCAGGTCGCGGCCCCTCCTACGAGGGAGCAGGCGATCGAATCCTTCCGGCGTTTCGTTCTCGTGGGCTGCGAGTCGGACTTGATGCGGAGGGCGGCCCTCGTGGCCTCGGAACTTCACAGGGACGAAGCGGAGGAGGGGATCGGGGGCGCCTACGAGGAGAGAGGAAGGTCCCTGCTCGGACGGATCGTCGCCCTCTCCGACGCCTTTGACCGGAAGACCCTCGGGCGGGAGGACCTGCTCGAGGCGGGGGAGCGGGCGGCCGCGGAACTCCGCTGGGAGGGCGAGGCCGAGGACGCCCCGCTGATCGGGCTCCTGCAACGGCTGGTCGCGGACGCCGGCGTCAAGGAACCTTGCTGAGGAAGGCTCGGAGGGTCTCTTGAAAGCCCTGGTCGATGGGAATGTCGAAGCAGAGTTCCGGAGTCCGGGCGGCCTCTTCGATCTCCTCGACCGAGGCCCCGGCGAGGAAGGCTCCCCGGGCGTGGGAGAGCATCTGGGGGAGGAGCCGGAGACTCCGCAGCGCGGCGACGCCGAGGAGTTCGCGGGTGCGCAGGGGAAGGCCGCACCTGCCGAGGATCTCTCCATAGGCGAGCCGGAGGACCAGGTCGGGCAGGGCCGGGTCGAGGTCCGCCATGTCCGCGAGAACGCGAGGGGTCGCCTCCCCGTAGACCTCGCCGAAGGCACGCTCTCCCTCCGTGAGCGTGGCGGGTTCGCTCCTTCCCTCGCCCTTCCCCCGGGGGAGACGACGCGCCCCGAGAGCCCGGAAGGCCGACAGCGCGAGCGGGAAGCCCGCGTAGGGGATCGCGCAGAGACAGAGCCCCCGGAGGTCCGCGGGGCCCGCGCCCCGTTCGAGGGCGAGGTCCGCGCAGGCGCCGAGGAGGTCCGGCTCGTTGCGCACGAGGGCGACGAAGGCGAGGCAAAGCGCGCGCTCCCGGGCCGGGAGCCCGGGACGTTCGCAAAGGGCCTGGAGATCCGGAAAGGTCATGGAGGAAGGATAGCCGCGATCCTTCTTCTCCTCGTTCCGCTGTTGTCGTTCTCCTGCCGGAGGTCCGGCAGGACCGGACGAAAGCCCCGGCCCGTGGTCCTGGCCGGGATCTCCTTCGGAAAGGATCCGATCCGCCTTCCCGGGGGGCGCGAGGTCTCCCGGGCCCGCTACCGGGACCGCTTGGTCGAGCTGCAGGGAGGGGGATGGCTCCGCCTGAAGGCGCTCCGCGCCTTCCTGCTCGCGGAGGCCGGAGGCCCTCCTCCCCGGGCCCTCGTGCTCGGGGTCCGGCGCCTCCTCGGTGGGGCGGAGTCCTTCCGGTCCTGGCTCCCGGTCGAGGACGGAGCTTGGACCAGCGAGTCCGCGCGCCTGGACCTGGCCCTGGTCTGCGCGCTCCTCCTGCGCCGGGCCGGGGCGGGGGAGGGCCGGGAAGACCCGGCGGTTCCGCAGGACGTCGGGGTCTTGAGGGATCTGCTCGAGCGGGCCGCCCTCCGCCATTCGCCCCGGGCGGAATGGGTCGGGGGCCGCTTCCTCGGGATCTGCGGGGATCGCGTCGTCGGAACGGAACTCCTCTATCCGGACATCCTCGCCCTGGCCTCGCCGCGGACCCGGGAACGGGCGGCCCTGACCGCTCCCTGAGGGGCCGGCGACCACGATCGCCCGGTCCCGGGGGACCGGGCCGGACTTCCTCGGTCGGACCGGCAGTCGGGAGCTTGCGCCGCGGGAAGGCCTCCGGAAGATGGACCGCGGTGGGAAACTTGAAGGAGCACCGGATCCACGAGGCGGACGCCGGCCAGAGGTTCGACCGATACCTGCGCAAACTCCTGCCCGAGGCCCCCCTGTCCCTTCTCCATCGATGGTTGCGCAAGGGCGAAGTCCGCCTGGACGGCCGGAGGGTCGCGGCCTCGACCCGTCTCGAGCCCGGGCAGACCTGCCGCTTCGAGGCCTCGGAGGCCGAACTCGCGAGGCTCGGGAAACGCCCCGCCCCCGCGGCTCCCAAGGGCCTTGGGTTCCGGATCGAATGGCTCCATCGCGACGAGGACCTCGGAGCCCTCCGGAAACCCGCAGGGGTCCCGGTCCAGGGGGACGGGACGGAGCGGGACCTGGCCGGGATGCTCGGAGAACTCGGGGGAAGGGGGAGGACCTTCCGCCCGGCTCCGACGCACCGGCTCGATCGGATGGCCACCGGGGTGCTGATGGTCGGTCTGAGTCCCCTTGGGCTCCGGGGCTTGACCGCCGCCTTCCGGGAGGGGCGGGTTCGCAAGCTCTACCTCGTGCACGTCCTCGGCCGGCCGGAAGGGAGCGGTCGGAGGCTGGTCGCGTGGATCCGGGAGCGGAGCCGGCGCGACCCCGGCGGGGCCGAGGTGGAGGTCTGCGACCGGAAGGTCGCCGGGGCGAAGCGGGCGGAACTCGTCTTCCACGTCCTGGCTGCGGCCGAGCCCGGCGCCCTCGTCCTCGTCGAACTCGGGACCGGGAGGAAGCACCAGATCCGCGCGCAGTTCGCGGCGATCGGGCATGCCCTCGTCGGGGACCGTAAATACGGGAGCCGGTTTCCCGAGACCCGGGCTTCCCTCCTCCATTGCTGGAGGGTGGAATGCCGGCACCCTTCGACCGGTGAAGACCTCGCGGTCGAGGCTCCGGTCCCCTTTCCCGAGTCCTTTCCGGAGGGGTTCCGGAAGGAAGTCCTCGAGCGGGCGCGGTCCCTCGCCGGCGCGCCTCCTTTTCCGAAGAGCGGTCCACGATGAAGCCGAAAGCGCGACCTTCGTTTCTCCTCCTTCTCCTTCCTCTTCTCTTCGGGTCCTTTCCCGCCTGCCGCGGGGGGCGCGACGGCGGGGACGGCGGGTCCGACCCGCGGGGGAAGGGGGCGGCTTCCCGCCCCTCGGGGGAACTCCCCTCCGCCGGGGCCTGGGCCGCGTCGATCCGAGGGCCCGACTCGGAGGGGGGGACGGGCCGCTACGCCTGGAAGGAGGTCGAGGTCATGGAGAGCATGCCGATCCAGTTCGCTCTCCGGCTCCGCAGGTCGATGCCGAGCGCCGGCTGGAAGCTCGAACCGGCGCCGGTCGTGATGAAGGCCCTGCCCGCTTCCGGCCGTCCGGGACGGCTCGAACTGCGCATCCGCGTCGTTCCTCCCGAGGGACCCTCCGCGATGGTCCTCGAGGACCTCGACTGCAGGGTGCCGCTCGGGAGTCTGCGTTCGGGGACCTGGGAACTGCGGATCTTCGAGGGGGAATCCGGGGATCCGGTGCAGGTCCTCCGTTTCGAGGCGCTGCGCGAATGAAGAGGGAGGGGGCGCGGTCGTGAATCGGGAGTGGAACCCATGGCTTCCCGGAGGAGGAAGGGGAGGGGGCCGCCTCCGCCCGAGGATCTGTCTCCTCCTCCTGGGGATCGCGGGGGGCTGCGCGGGAAACCCGTCGAGTCGGGTTCCCGGCGAGGAAGCCCCGAGGGTCGGGGACGAGATCGTCGCCTGCGGGCGCTTCTTCCACGTGGGGGCCCCGGTCGTCCTCTGGATGGATCCCCGGGGATACGACGCCTACCGGGTCGAACCGAGGTTCCCCGAGGAAGTCCCGGCTCGGACGCCGCCCCCGGCCGGACCGCGGTACGCGAGCCTCAGGAAGGGCCTTCCCGAGGACCTGGCGGCGAAGATCCGCAAGCGGGGCTGGACCCTCCCCGAACTCCAGGGCTGGGTGAGCCAGTTCGTCGTCCACTACGACGTCTGCGGAACTTCCCGGCAGTGCTTCAAGGTACTCCAGGACCGGCGCGGTCTCTCGGTGCACTTCATGCTCGACGTCGACGGCACGATCTACCAGACCCTCGATCTCAAGGAACGCGCCTGGCACGCCGGCAAGGCGAATGAGCGTTCGATCGGGATCGAGATCGCGCAGATCGGGGCCTACCCCTCACCGGACCACGAGGTCCTGCGCTCCTGGTACCGGCGTGTCGGCGGCCGCGTCCGGATCCGGTTCCCTTCCTGGATGGACGAGACCGGAATCCGGGGAGGGGACGGTCCGTTCCGTCCGGCCAGGGAGGCCTTGCAGTCCGGGGTCGTCCAGGGGCGTCGCCTCTACCAATACGACTTCACCGAAGCCCAGTACCGGAGCCTCGCCCGCCTCCTGGCCGCCCTGAACCGGATCTTTCCCAGGATCCGCCTCGACGCCCCCCGGAACGCGGACGGAAAGGTGCGCGACTCCGCCCTGTCCGCCGAGGAACTCGCGGATTTCGAGGGCGTGCTCGGCCACTACCACGTCACGACGCGGAAGATCGATCCGGGACCGGCCTTCGACTGGAATCGTGTCCTCCGTGAGGCCCGCGATCTGCGCTGGGGCCGGACGCCGCGCTGACCAAGGTACGGGCGTGGCTTCGCGCCTGGGTGGTGAAGAAGGATCCCCCCGACCTGGTCGGTTGCCGTAAGGGCTCCGGGTTTCCCGAGCAGGAGGAGGGGGAGTTCTCGCGAGCCGGGACGGTTCGGGATAGGATCGCTCGTGTCCGGACCTCGGCGGTGACATGGGCCGGACGGCCGCAGGGCGGTGCTGCGGCGTTCTCGATTCGCTCCGGGCGAAGGGAGGGGAGCATGGACAAGATCCGCGTGCGCGGCGGCGCCCGGCTTTCCGGGCAGGTTCGGGTCTCGGGCTCGAAGAACGCGAGTCTCCCGATCCTGGCGGCCTGCCTTCTCGTGGACGGCCCGACGGTTCTCGAGGGCGTTCCACGGCTCGAGGACGTCAGGAACATGTGCCACATCCTCGAGCACCTCGGGGTCGTCCACGAGTGGTTGCCCGACGGAAGCCTGCGGGTCGAGGTCGTCGACGACCGCAACGTCCATGCCCCCTACCATTACGTCCGAACGATGCGGGCGAGCTTCTGCCTGCTGGGACCGCTCTGGGCCCGGCGCGGGCGCGCCCAGGTGAGTCACCCGGGAGGCTGCGTCTTCGGGCACCGTCCGATCGACCTCCATCTGAAGGGCATGCGGGCCCTGGGGGCGGACATCCGCATCGACAAGGGGGATGTCCATGCCTCGGGGCCGGTGCGGGGGGGGCGGGTGTATCTTGGGAGCAACTTCGGGAGCACCGTCCTCGGGACCGCCAACACCCTGATGGCGGCCTGCCTTGCGGAGGGGGAGACGGTCATCGAATACGCGGCCCAGGAGCCCGAGATCGCGGACCTCTGCAGGTTCCTCCGGGCCTGCGGCGCGCGGATCGAGGGCATCGGCACCCACCGGCTCCACATCCGGGGCGTTCCGAAACTCAGGGGGTGCCGGTACCGAGTCATCAACGACCGGATCGAGGCGGGGACCCTCCTCGCGGCCGGGGTCCTGACCGGCGGCGAGGTCGAGGTCCTCGGCGCGGAGCCGGATCATCTCTCGGCCTTCCTGGACGCGCTCGAGCGGGCGGGAGCCCGCTTCGAGATCGGGTTCCGCGAACCCGGGGACGGCGCGGGCGCGGAACTCGGGGCGGAGCTTCCGGGGCTGGTCGAGGCGCGTCCGCCCCGAGTCTCCCGAGAGGGGAGGGCGCTGCGGCTTCCCCGAACCGGGGAGCAGGGGGGGAGGCTGCTGACGGATCGGATCTTCTACGAGGACGAGCGGAGGGTAGGGGATGGACCCGGGGAGGAAGGGATTCCGTTCCTGAGGACCCTTCCGATGGACCCGGAGGAACTCGAGGCGACGGATGTCGCGACGATGCCCTACCCGGGCTTCCCGACCGACCTCCAGGCCCAGTTCATGGCCTTGATGCTGGTCGCGAAGGGCGTCAGCGTCATCACCGAGAAGATCTATCCCGAGCGCTTCATCCACGTGTCGGAACTCGCGAGGCTCGGCGCTCGGATCCGGAGGGAGGGCCCCTGCGCGATCGTCCAGGGTGGAAGGGAACTCTGCGGGGCGACGGTCATGGCCTCCGATCTCCGCGCCTCGGCCGCCCTGATCCTCGCCGGTCTCGTGGCTCGGGGGACGACGGCGATCCGCCGGGTCTACCACCTGGACCGGGGGTACGAGTCCCTCGACCGGAAGCTGGCCGCCCTCGGGGCCGACATCGTGAGGCTCAAGGAGGTCTGAGGAAGGCGCCCCCCGGGACGAGGCGCTCCCGGGGTTTCCGGGCTATGATCCTCCGCCTTTTCCGGACTCCGCCTCCTCGGCGGAGGGCCGGATCCTCAACCGGTCTCCGCCATGTTCGAATCCCTGACCTCCGCGCTCGGCAAGGCCTTCCAGTCCCTTCGGGGACAACGGAACCTGACCGAGGAGAACATCCAGGAGGGCCTGAAGGCCGTCCGGCGCGCCCTCCTCGAGGCCGACGTCCACTTCAAGGTCGTCAAGAGCTTCGTCAACCGGGTCAAGGAGTCGGCCCTGGGGCGCGAAGTGCTGCAGTCCGTCTCTCCGGCCGACCAGTTCGTCAAGATCTGCCACGACGAACTCGTCCGCTTGATGGGTTCGGAGACCGCGAGGATCCCGGTCGCGGACCAGGGGCCGACGGTGGTCATGCTGGCGGGCCTTCAAGGGTCGGGAAAGACGACGACCTGCGCGAAGCTCGCCCACTACGTCCGCAAGCGGAAGAAGAAGCGTCCGCTCCTCGTCGCGGCCGATCTCCAGAGACCCGCCGCGGTCGAACAGCTCAGGACTCTCGGCCGCCAGCTCGGGATCGAGGTCTACGAGGAGGGGGTGGACGGGAATCCCCCCGCGGTCTGCGAGCGCGGGATCCGCCATGCGTTCCGCAACGGGCACGACTTCGTGATCCTGGATACCGCGGGACGCCTCCACGTCGACGACCGCCTGATGAAGGAACTCGAGGAGGTCGTGAAGAGGTGCAAGCCCCACGCGGTCGTCCTCGTATGCGACGCGATGCTCGGTCAGGACGCGGTCAACTCGGCGGGAGAGTTCCACCGGCGCCTGCCGTTGACGGGGATCGTCCTGACGAAACTGGACGGCGATACCCGGGGCGGAGCCGCGCTCTCGGTCCGCGAGGTGACCGGGTGCCCGGTCCTTTTCGCGGGGGTCGGGGAGAAGACCGAGGATCTCGAGGAGTTCCATCCCGATCGGATGGCCGGCCGCATCCTCGGCATGGGGGACGTCGTCGGACTCGTCGAGCGGGCGCAGGAGGTCCTCGACGAGAAGGACGCGGAGAAGGCCGCGAAGAAACTGCTCAAGGGGCGCTTCACCTTCGAGGATTTCCTGAAGCAGATGCAGATGGTCCGCAAGCTCGGCCCCTTGAAGAAGGTCCTCGGGATGCTTCCCGGCATGGGGCAGGCCCTCGAAGGGGTCGAGATCGAGGACGGGCACTTCGCGAGGCTCGAGGCGATGATCCTCTCGATGACCCCCCTCGAACGGAGGGATCCCGACCGCATCGATCTTTCGAGACGCCGCAGGATCGCGGCCGGATCGGGCAATGAACTCCAGGCTGTCCACAACCTGATCAAGCAGTTCAAGCAGATGCGCAAGATGTTCGGGAAGATGGGGAAGGGGGGAATCGGCGGGGGACTCTCCCCGGAGATGCTGGCGGGCAAGGGACCGCGCAAGGGGTTTAGGACCCCGAAGGGGGGGGCTCCCTTCGGTTCGGGAAGGCCCGGGGGCAGGAAGAGGGGGCGGGGCTTCTGACCCGGTCTCCGGCCGGGACGGCGCCCTTCCCCGTCGGAGCGGCCCTTGTCCCGGGCCCGGGATGAGGACCGCTCGGCCTGCCGGGCGGCGGGCTCGGGGGGCGCGGCCTCCCGAATGCTCGAAAATCCCCGCCTGCCGGGCCTTGCCCCGGCGGGAGAGGGGGTGTTTGATGGTCGCCCTTCGTCCCGGGTGCGGCCCGCCGTCCGGCGGGGCTTCCGCCCCGGATCCGACCCCGATTCACACCCTGGAAACGGAGCCTCCCGAGGGGGTTCCGCATAGAACCAGATGACCGTAAGGATCAGACTGCGCCGGACCGGCCGGCGGAATCGTGCTTGTTTTCGGCTCTGCGCGATGGATTCCCGATCCCCGCGCGACGGACGCGAACTGGAGATCCTGGGCTTCTACGATCCCGTCGCCCCTCGTGTCGAGGACCAGTGCCGGATCAAGGGCGACCGCGTTCTCGATTGGGTCGCCCGGGGCGCCCAGCTCTCGGAGACGGCCCGCGCCCTCTGCCTGAGGGCCGGCGTCGAACTGCCCGCGGAGGAGACCGGAACGAGGCGGAAGCGCAAGACGAATCCGAACCAGGCGAAGCGCAAGCAGGAGCGCTTCATGCGCCTTTCGAAGGCCAAGAAGGAGCGCCGCCTCGCGCGTCTCGCCGCGAAGAAGGCCGCGGCCGCGGAGGCGGAAAGCTCCGAGTAGGAAACCCTTTTCCCGGAGATCGAGGTCCGGAAGCAACGAGCCCCGTCTCCCCGGATGGGTCGAGGGTCTGAGATGCGTCGGAGTGGGGTGTGACCAAGAAGAAGAAGAGCGGGACCTCCCGCGGGAAGACCAGGGCTCCCTCGTCGAAGAAGACGCCGAGCCGTAAGACGGCGAAGGCGAAGACCCGGAAGGGAGGGAGCGGATCCGCCTCGCGGAGCGCGGGGGCGAAGACGACGAAGAAGACCTCCGGAACCCGGGGGGGGAGCGCGAAGACGAAGAGCGCGGCCTCCGCGAAGGCGGGCGCGCGGGCGAAGGGGACCGCGAAGAAGACGAAGACCGGAAGAGGAAAGACCGCGGGCAAGACGCCGGCGAAATCCTCCGCCGCGGGCTCCGGATCCAAGAAAGCGGTGAGAAAGCCCAAGAAGAGGACCGGCGCCCAGGTGAAGAAGGTCGTCGCCAAGCTCGCGGAAGCCAAGAAGAAGGCGGCCGCGAAGAAGGCGGCCGCGAAGAAGGCGGTGGCGAAGAGCTCCGAGTCGACCAGGAAGAAGGCGAAGAAGGCGACGGCCAAGAAGAGCCCCGCGAAGAAGGCGAAGGTCGTCAAGGTCAAGACCGAGCCCGTGGAGACGGCGAAACCCTCTCCCGGCGCGACCCGGAGCCTGCGTCTTCGTTCGCAGCCCGTCGAGGTCCAGGAGATCGATGTCCCGAGCGCCCGGCAGCGGAAATCCCGGATGCGGACCTACCGCCCCCGCAGCTACGGCAAGACCCCGAAGAAGGTCAAGCCCAAGGACCTGGTCCACACCCTGATCCAGTACATGGGCAAGGTCCCCCGCCCCCCGGCGAGGAAGGCGCCGAAGACCGTCGTCGAGGTCGGGATCTTCGCGATCTTCGCGATCGGGGGAAACCCCTCGGGGGCCTGCATGGAGGCCGTGCGGAGACTGCTCGAGACCTTCCCGGACTGGAACGAGTTCCGGATCAGCGACGCGATCGAGTTCCACGAACTGCTCGAGGATCTCGGCCTCAAGGATCTCTACGACCGCTGCGAGCGCGTCCTCGATTTCATCAACGACGTCTACCAGGACCAGAACCAGGTCGACCTCGAGTTCCTGAGGGACCTTCCTCCGGAGGATCGCCTGCAGATCCTCGACCGCTACACCTCGCTCGGCCCGCCGCTCGCGCACTTCCTGGCCTTGTCCCTCCAGGGTTTCGAGGGGGTGTTGTTCCATTATTCCCTCGCGAGGGTCGCCCAGCGTGTCGGGCTCGTCGAGCGCACGGGGTCCCCGAAGGTCCTCGTCGCCTCTCTCGAGAAGGCGCTCCAGGGCGAGGACGCGGTCTCGGCGCAGATCAACATGCTCGAGCTGGGGGAGGAGGTCTGCCACTCCAAGAACCCCTCCTGCCGGAATTGTTACCTGGTGCTCATGTGCAAGGACCGCAAGGTCTGAGTCAGGACCCACCGGGCCCCTTGCTCCTGGCCTCGACCTCCCCCCGGAGGAGAGCCCTCCTCGAGGCCGCCCTCCTCCCCTTCCTCCCGGTGCCCCCCGGCCCCGAGCCCCTCCGGGAGGAGCTTCCCCAAGGCCGGATCGAGGAGCAGGTCCTCCACGCGGCGGAGTCGAAGGCGCGGGGCGCCCGGTGCTCGGGGTTGCGCGGCCTTGTCCTGGGCGCCGATACGGTCGTCGTCCACGAGGGCGGGGTCCTCGGAAAGCCCGCCGATGCGTCCGAGGCGGAGTCCATGCTGCGGCGGTTGTTCCGGGGGCCCCATCTCGTCCTGACGGCCGTCGCCTTCCTTCCCTCGCCCCCAAGCGGGCGACTCGCCCCGCCGGTCCGCGCCCTCGCCGCCTCCCGGGTTCTCCTCCGCGACCCGGGGAAGGAGGTCCTCGAGGCCTACCTCAAAGGGGACGAATGGAAGGACAAGGCCGGAGCCTACGCGATCCAGGGGGAGGCCGGGGCCTGGGCGAGGCTCCTCGCCGGCCGCAGGGATACGGTCGTCGGGCTTCCGATGGACCGGGTCCTCCGCGCCTGGGAGGCCTGGAACCTGGGGATGCCCCTCCCCTTCGCTTGACGGTGGCGGCGGGCCGCCTATGCTGTTTCCCCTTTCCTCGTTCCGGGCCCCGGGCCCGACCCTTCCCGGCAGGAGGCCGAGCCAGGATGCGGCAAGACATCCATCCGAAGTACCAGGAGTGCACGGTGACCTGCGCCTGTGGGGCGACCTTCACCACGCGGTCGACGATCTCTTCGGTGAAGATCGACATCTGCAGCCAGTGCCATCCGTTCTACACCGGCAAGCAGAAGTTCGTCGATACCGCCGGACGCGTCGACAAGTTCCTGCGCCGTTACGGGAAGTCCGAGCAGGACAAGGCTTGAACCCCGACGAGGGGCCCGCGGCCCCCCGGTTCCGATGACCGCTCCCCTTTCCCCCGGTTTCCGGCGGAGACTCGAAGAACTGGCCGCCCGCCGCCGGGAACTCGAGGAACGAGCCCTCGATCCCGAATGGACGGGGGACCCCCGGCGCTCGAAGACCCTGTTCCGGGAACTCGGGCGGCTCCGCAAGATCGGGGACCTCGAAGAACGGGTCGAGGAACTCGAGCGACGGCTCGCGGAGGCCCGGAACCTCTGCGAAGGCGGCGAGGATCCGGAACTCGAGGACCTGGCTGCGGGAGAGGTGTCGGAACTCGAGAAGGCCCTTCCCCCCCTCGTCGAGGAACTCGAGGGTCTTCTCCTGGAGGACGACGCCGATCTGGACCGTGACGCGGTTCTCGAGATCCGGGCCGGCACCGGAGGGGTCGAAGCGGCACTGTTCGCCCGGGACCTGGCGAGGATGTACGAACGGTATTGCGAGCGGCGGCTCTGGAAGATGCGCCCCCTCGCGGTCTCGCTCTCCGAACTCGGAGGTTTCAAGGAGGCCTTCTTCGAGGTCCGGGGCGAGGAGGTCTTCCGCCGCCTCCGGTTCGAGATGGGGGGGCACAGGGTGCAGCGGGTCCCGGCGACGGAGAGCCAGGGACGGATCCATACCTCGCTGGCGACCGTAGCCGTGCTTCCCCAGGCCGAGGAGGTCGATGTCCGCATCGACGAGAAGGACCTCGAGATCCAGACGACGACCTCCTCGGGACCCGGGGGCCAGCACGTCAACAAGACCCAGTCCGCGGTCCGGATCACGCACCTCCCGACCGGCCTGGTCGTCTACTGCCAGGAAGAGCGGTCCCAGCACAAGAACAAGGCCCGGGCCCTCCAACTCCTCCGGACCCGGCTCTACGACCAGGAGCGGAGGCGCAGGGAGGAGGAACGGGCCGAGGTCCGGAGGTCGCAGGTCGGGAGCGGGGACCGCAACCAGCGGATCCGGACCTACAACTTCCGGGACAACCGGGTGACCGATCACCGGATCCCGAAGAACTACTCCCTGCAGAAGGTCCTGGAAGGGGACCTGGATCCCCTGTTCGAGGATCTCCTGCGATTGGAACGGGACCTCCGCCTCAAGGAGTCGAGTTTCCAAGAAGGTTGAACCATTTTCCCCGCCCCCGTTTAGGATGTTTCCTCCCCGAAACGGGGAGAGCAGCCAGATCCCAGAGGTAGCCGGACATGACCGAAACGCATCCCGAGGAGCTCCAAGAACTCGAACCCCTCCACGAATCGGACCCCGGGGGCGCGCCCGCCCCGTCGGGGGCGGCGGAACCGCAGTACCAGGCGATGATCCTCCAGCGCCTGATGTCGGGGATGGCCGCTCCGTTCTTCAACCTCGGCGCCGACAAGGCCTACTACCGCTTCTTCTTCGGGGGGTTGCTGATCACGCTGGGGGCCCTGATGCCCTTCGATTCCGACTGGACCCATCTCGGCTACCGCAGCTTCACCGGAGCGCTCTGGCTGATCATCGGGCTCGGGGTCATGTGGACGATGTGGGGCGCGATCTCGACGGGGAAGGTGCGCTTCCGCTGGCTCCTCCTGGCCGGGATCCCCCTGCTCTGGTCCCTCTGGCACCTGTTCATGAACCCGGAACCTCCGGACTTCGGACCCGGGATCGAGGGCTGGGGCGACCTCTTCGCCCTGATCGGCAAGAGGGAGCTGTCGGCCTTCGGGAACGGTCTCCAGCACTACGGTCCGGGACGCCTCTTCGTCCTCCTGGGGTCTCTCTACGTCGAACTCACGTTCATCCTGGGGGTGTTCGGCGGCGTGCAGAAGAACAAGCAGATAAAGGCCGGACGCGCGGCGGCCCGCCGGCGCTGACGGGCGTCTCGATGACCGGGAACGACTGGACGGTCGGCTCGGTCCTCGAAGCGGCGGAGCGTTGGCTCGCGGAACGGGGGAGAGGGGGGGCCCGGCGGCGCTCCGATCTCTGCTCTTGCTTGGCCGCGGTCTGCGGCACGGACCGGCTCAGGGTGTTGATGGACCATGAGCGCCCTCTCGGGGAGGCCGAGAGGGCCTCGTTCCGGGGGATGGTCCGCAGGCTCGGCGAGGGCGAGCCCCTGGCCTACGTTCTCGGCCGGCGCTCCTTCCACGGCCGGGTCTTCGAGGTCGATCCTTCGGTGCTGATCCCCAGGCCCGAGACCGAATGCCTCGTCGAGGCGGCCCTGGCCTCGCTGCCGGAAGGGAGCCGCGTGTTCGAGCCCGGGACGGGTTCGGGATGCATCGCGGTGAGCCTCGTCCTCGAACGTCCGGACCTCGAGGTCCTGGCCTCGGACCTCTCCCCCGAGGCGCTGGCCCTGGCCCGGCGGAACGCCCGGACCCTCGGCGCCCCAAAGGACCGGCTCGTCTTCCGCCGGGGGGACTGGTGGGAGGCCGCCAGGGGGGAGCGATTCGACGCCCTGGTCTCGAATCCGCCCTACGTGGATCCGAGGCGTCCCGAACTCTGCGACCCCGAGGTCCTCGCCTTCGAACCGGCCGAGGCCCTCTTCGCCTCCGCCGGAGATCCCCTTGCGGCCGTCAGGACCCTCCTCGAGGGCTGCGGGCGGGGGCTGAATCCCGGAGGCCTCGTGTTCCTCGAACTTGGAATCGACACGATCGAGGGGGCCCGGCTCCTGGCCGAGGAATGCGGGAGTCTCGAAGAGGTCCGCGTCCTTCCGGATCTGGGGGGGAGACCCCGGATCCTCAGGGCGCGCCGGAAGGGGTCATCTCCAGATCCAGGGGCGCCTCGGACCGGCGATCAGGACCCCTCCGCCCTCTAGGGGGAGGATCGGCCCCTGGAGTTCGGGCGCGGCGGCCCCGAGTTCGAGGGCCCGCTCGTAGTACAGGTCCTTGGAGAGGTCCAGCCAGTAGAGACTGCGATCGTTGACGAGGACGAGGCTCCCCTCGGTCAGGAGGAACCGTTCCGGGAGGGTCTCGCCGCTCTGGAACGGCGGCGCGTCGTAGCGGGGCCTCTTTGGCGGCGCCCCGCCTTCCGGACGGAGCCGGAGCCTGACCGGACCCGCTTCGAGCCAACCCTCCCGGAGGAAGTAGACCCTGCCCGAACCGCGGACCCGTCCGAGGAAGGAACGGAGGCTTCGCCGCGGGAGGGGCGGGTCGAGGAGGAGGCCCTTCCGGCCGGGGTTCCTCCGGAGCCGGTAGAACCAATCCGAATCGGAGGGGGCGAAGCAGAGGTCGTCCTCCCCGACCGCGAGGAAGGGCCTTCGCCAGGGCGTCCGTTTGCCTCCGAGCCGCTCGAGCCGGGCCGTCCGGAAGGACCAGCGGACCTCACCCGTCCGGGCGTCGAGACGGAAGAGGAGACCGAGCCCGGTCGGAACGAACAGGTCCCCGTCGGCGAAGGCCATCGGGGCGGGCCGCAGCCGGCCGGGGCCGAGTTCCTCCTGCCTCGATTCGATCAGGTCCGAACCCAGGGGGGCTCCCTGGCAGAGGTCGCGGGACCAGAGCGGACGGCCGTTGCGGGCCAGGCAGGTCAGGGACAGGACGGCGTTCAGCTTGTCCTCGAAGCGGACCGTGCGGACGAAACAGCGGTCCCCGGCCAGGAGGGGGCCGCCGAGCGGAACCCCCCGATCGGGGCGCCAGGTCCAGACCCGACGCGGGCGTCCGTCCTCGTGGCGGCGGTAGAGGGCGAGAAGGGGGGCGGCGGAGCCGCTCCTCCCGGGGCCGGTCCCGAAGACGAAGGCGACGCGATCCCCCGACGCGGCCGGGAGGACGGGGCTTTCTCCGGAGGGACCGCGCAGATCCACGCGGAGATCGACGAACGAGGGCCTTCGCAGGGTCCCGTCGGGGCCAAGGTCGGCGGTCAGGAGATGGGTCGGGGAGAGGAGGAAGAGGATCCTTCCCTCGGGGCCCCGGCCCAGGACGGCGGAGGAGGAGCGGAGGACGCGGTTCCCGGGCCAGAGGGAAAGGGCGCGGGGCGGTCCCGAGGGCGGAGTCTTCGGAGCGCCGGGGGCGGTCCCCGCGAGGTCGCGGCCGGGAAGGGGCATCGGGGTTTTTAGAATCCCGGACGGGCGCGTGGAAGGGGGGGGGAGACCGAGGGCCCGCAGGATCCCCGCGGCTTCCTCGAGTTCGCCCCGTTCGGCCCGCAGGGCCGCGAGCCTCCGCAAGGCCCGTTTCGAGACCTCGGTCCCGGGCCAGGTCGAGGGGATCCCCGCCAGGACGCGCGGGTCCGAGCCCGCCCAGGTCAGGGCCGTCCGGGCCTCCTTTTCCCAGGCCTCGAGGAAGGTCCTCCTCCGCGCCTCGGGCCAGGAGGCCACGAGGTCCCGGATCAGGGTTCCGAGGTCCCGGGTCTCGCGCCTTCCGAAGTCGACCTGCGCCGCGGCCCAGGCGGGAAGGAGGAGCGGGGCGAAGATCCTGCGCGCCTTCTCCGCCTCACCCTCGAGAAGGGCGTCGACCCCCTTCTCGAGTTTCCGGAGGCGGGAGCGATCGACCCGGCGGATCACGAAGCTGCGATTCGTTCCGGCCTCCCTCGATTCGTTGTCGGGGGACTGGGGCCGCGGGGAGGCCGGGGTCCCCGAGGGGAGGAGGGCCCCCAGGAGGAGGGGGAGGAGGAGCCGGAATCCCCGCCGGGCGCCCGCCCGCACCCCTCAGCGCCTCGTTTCCGGATGGTCCGGACGGGGAGGAAGCACGCCCTTGGCGTCGAGCGCCCGCTCCCAGGCCTGGGGGTCTTCCCTGAGGGAGCGAAGTCTGCGCCGAAGCCTCTCGCCGCGGTCCAGGAGCCGTCGTTCCCGGGTCCGTTGGAAGGCATGGGCCTTCTCGGCGGCTCGAAGTTCCCTCCATCCGGGGAGGACGTCGAAGAGGAGGACCTTGAGCGTGAAGAGGGAGAAGAGAATCGTGAAGGCGGCCGGCAGCCAGCGGCCCGCCCGGATCCGGTCCCCGCCCTCGATTCCCCGCTGCATCCGCCCTCAGTCTTCCGTTTCGCCGAACTCCGACCCGTATCGGGCGGCCTCTCCGAGTTCCTCCTCGATCCGGAGCAGCCGATTGTACTTCGCGACCCTCTCCGAACGGCAGGGAGCCCCGGTCTTGATCTGGCCGACCCCGGTCGCGACCGCGAGATCGGCGATCGTCGTGTCCTCGGTCTCGCCCGAACGGTGGGAGATCACGCAGGTCCAGGAATGGGAGGTCGCGAGTTCGATCGTTTCGAGCGTTTCCGTCAGCGTGCCGATCTGGTTGACCTTGACCAGGACGCTGTTCGCCGAGCCCTCGGCCAGGCCCCGGGCGACCCGGAGCTTGTTGGTCACGAAGATGTCGTCTCCGACGAGCTGGACGGGTTTCTCCTCCTCGGGGCCGGCCAGGGCGGCCGTCATCCGCGCCCAGCCCTCCCAGTCGTCCTCGGCGAGGCCGTCCTCGATCGAGAAGATCGGGTACTCGGAGAGCCAGGAACGGAAGAGTTCGATCATGCCATCCGCATCGAGGGAGCGCCCCTCCCCCCGGAGGACGTATTTTCCGTCCTCGTAGAACTCGCTCGCGGCGGCGTCGATCGCGAGCTGGACGTCCCGTCCCGGCTCGAGACCGGCCCCGCGGACCGCCTCGAGGATGACCTCGAGAGCCTCGCGGTTCGAACCGAGGTCGGGGGCGAAGCCCCCCTCGTCCCCGATCGAGGTACTCTTCCCCTTCTCCTTCAGGAGGGCCTTCAGGCGATGGTAGGTCTCGGCCGCCATCCGCAGGCCTTCGGCGAAGGAGGGAGCGCCGCTCGGGACGATCATGAACTCCTGGATGTCCACGTTGTTGTCGGCGTGCGCTCCCCCGTTCAGGATGTTCAGCATCGGCACGGGCAAGCGGCGCGCGTTCGGGCCTCCGAGATAGCGGTAGAGGGGGAGACCCGCCTCCTTCGCGGCGGCCTTCGCGACCGCGAGGGAGATGCCCAGGATCGCGTTCGCTCCGAAGCGCTCCTTGTTCGGAGTCCCGTCGAGGCGGCACATCGCACGGTCGATCGTGACCTGGTCGAAGGCGTCCTCGCCGACGACCAGGTCCGCGAGTTCCTCGCAGACGTGCTGGACCGCCTTCCGGACGCCCTTGCCGAGGTAGCGGTCCCCGCCGTCGCGGAGTTCGACGGCTTCATGGACTCCGGTCGAGGCCCCGGAGGGGACGGCCGCCCGGCCGCGTTTTCCGCTGTCCAGGGCGATCTCCACCTCGAGAGTCGGGTTTCCCCGGGAATCGAGGATCTCCCGGGCCATGACGTCGATGATCTCGGACATGAGGGCGTAGTGTACCTTCCGCCCGTTTCGATTCACGCAATGCTTCTTCGGGGGAGCCGCGGGCGGCGGCGGAATTCCCCTTTATCCGCCCCCGTCCTCCCTTGCCTGATCGAGCGGATCTGGGAGAATCGATTCCTTCCCCTCGCGGGCCCTTGATCTTCCTTTTTCCGACGTCCCTCCGTTTCCAGTCCTCTCTTTTCCAGGGGGTCATCATGCCGTCCCTTCCGATTTCGCTGGCCGCAGGCCTTCTCCTGTCCCTGATCCTTCCCCGAGGACTTTCCGCGCAGGGGGCGGATTCCCCCTCCCGTGTCCACAGGGTCGAGGGATCGCGCACCCTCTTCCGACTGGATTCGGAAGGAGGCCGCGAGGTTTACAGGTTGAGCCTGGACCTCGGGAAGACCTGGTCGGACCCGGCTCCGACGAAGACCGTGATCCGCCTGCGCTACCGCGATTTCGATCCCCTCGTCCGGGAGCCCTCCGTTCCCGCTCTCCTTCGGGCCTCCCCGGATTCGCGCCTCTTTCTCGTCCAGTTCCGGACGCAGTCGACCGAGGCCTACCTCCGGCGTCTCGAGGATATCGGAGTCGAGGTGCATTCCTACATGCCCGACCAGGCCTACCTCGTGCGTTGCCCCCGCGATCGGGTCCCGGCCCTGCGGAGACTCCCCTTCGTCCGCTGGGTGGGTCCCTACCACAAGGCCTACCGGCTCTCGGAGGAGATCCTCGGCGCCCTTCTCCGTGGGGAGGAGACGCCCGCCCGGCGTTACGACATCCTCTACGTCGATCGGACGAGGGACCGGAAGGCGCTGACGACCTCGATCGAGGCCCTGGGGGGACGGATCGACAACGCGAGCGAGGACCACGTCCTCTGCGAGGCGACCCTGACCCGGGCCCAGCTTCTCCGGGTCGCGGACCTCGACGAGGTCGCCTTCCTGGATCCCTGGTCCGCGCCCGAGGAGGACATGAACAACGCGAGGAACTACGGCGGCGCGAACGCGATCGAGCCCAAGGGCCCGCTCGGCGGTCACACGGGGAAGGGGATCAAGGGACACATCTGCGAGGGGATCTACAGGACGCACCGGGAGTTCGGATCGACGTCCTACCGTTCCACCCCGATCCCGTACGGAAACGGTTCGGCTTCCGGGCACGGGAACGCGACCTTCGGCATCGTCTTCGCGAAGGGGGTCCTGTCCATCGCCCGGGGGATGCTTCCGGACGGGCAGGGCTACTACACCCATTACGCCTACGTCTACAACAACAGCAACCGCTACAACCTCGTGAAGACCTTGAAGAACACCTACCGCGTGATGTTCCAGACGGCTTCCTGGGGATATGCCCGCACGAACTATTACACGACCCGTTCGGCGGAGATGGACACGATCATCTTCGATCACGACATTCCGATCACCCAGAGCCAGAGCAACGCCGGAGCCACGCCCTCGCGGCCCCAGGCCTGGGCCAAGAACATCCTCTCGATCGGGGGGATCCGGCACTACAACACGCTCACGCCCACCGACGACCGGTGGGCGCGGTCGGGATCGACCGGTCCCGCCGCGGACGGAAGGATCAAACCCGACCTCTGCGGTTACTACGATTCGATCTATACGACGGGATACAGCTCGACCTCGTATACGAGCGGATTCGGAGGGACCTCGGGAGCGACTCCGATCGCGGCCGGGCATGTCGGTCTGACGATCGAGCTCTGGACCGACGGGTATTTCGGGCACATGGGCAAGCGGGGGGATTGGAGGAACCGGCACCTCTATCTTCCGCATTTCACGACTGTCAAGGCGCTGTTGATCAACCACGCGAGCCAGTACCCGTTCTCCGGGGCGACGCATGACCTGACCCGGACCCACCAGGGTTGGGGCTGGCCGAACGTCTGGAGGATGTACGCCCAGCGTGACTCGATGCTGATCGTCAACGAGAACGATATCCTGCGGCTCGGGCAGACGCGGAGCTATTGGGTCTTCGTCCCGTCGGGGAGGTCGGAACTCAAGGCGACCCTCGTCGCGGCGGAGCCCGCCGCGAATCCGGCCTCCTCCAAGACGGCCCTGAACGACCTGGATCTCAGCCTCCACGCCCCCGACGGAAGGACGGTCTACTTCGGAAACTACGGGCTGCGTTCCGGGAACTACAGCCGCCCGGGAGGGACGAAGAACTCCGTCGATCCCGTCGAGAACGTCTTCGTCAAGTCCCCCTCGGCGGGGGTCTGGAGGGTGGACGTGCGCGCGTCCTCGGTGAACGTGGACACCCACAAGGAGACCCGGGTCACGGACGTCGACTACGCCCTCGTGGTTTCCGGACCCGCCGGCATGAGGGACCGCAGCGGCACCTCGCTCGCGATGACTTCGCGTGGACTCGGGGACCTGACGCTTTCCCTGACCGGTCTTCCGAAGGGTTGGACCGAGGGGTGGACCCTCCTCAGCCTGGCGACGAAGGGACCCGCGGGGCACGGGAACTTCTTCGGGCTCGAACTCGACGCCCTTTCGCTCGCCAGCTTCACCTGGCCGATCGCCGCCGGGAACCCGGCGCACTTCAAGCCGACGACGAACCCGAGCCTCTTCCCGAACAAGGCCTTCTCGATTCCTCCGGGCACCTTGAATCTGCTGAAGGGTTCGAAGCTGGACGCGGTCGTCCTGCTCGCGGGGCCGGGAGGGATCCTGAGCGTGTCGAACGCCGCCAGGGTCCAGCTCTGAGAGTGTGAAAGAGGCCCGCCTCCCGCCGAGCAGGCGGGAGGCGCCCCCTCCCCGCGGGGACGCGAAGCGCCGCCGCGCGAGTTGCGGCCTAACTCTCTGCTTCCAAGATCCTTAGGTCTGAGTCTGCCCATACTCCGCCCGATACGAAGAAGAGGGTTGACTCCGTGTCTGCTCGGGAACAGAATGATTCCGCCCTTTGGGGCATGTTCTATTCAAGATTCAGTTGAACCCAAGACCCAAAAAGAGGAGTAGACTCATCATGAGACATTCTCTCTCTCTCTCTCTCTCTCTCTAAAGATAAAGCCGGGCTTCTAGCCCTCGGGCTTGTGCTCGGAGCCGGTGGACTACGATCCTCCCTGCCCGCCCAGGATATCGGCAGCCGCACCCGCTTCGTGTTTCATGTTTACGTGGATCCCCTCCATGGGGACGACACGAAAGCGCGTTCGATCAGGTTTACGGGAGGGATGAATCCCACGGGAAGATTCGCGACTAACGCCGAGCGGGATTACCTTGCTCTTTCAAAACATCTTTACCACAAGAACCAGAGCAGAAAGCCCAAGGTATCGGACGGCTATCTCCAGCATGCTCCTTATGCCTTCCGTACTGTAAATGGGGCCATGCGGTACCTGGGGGATGAGTTTGGAAGCCCGAAAACTGTGTTGGGGACCTACCAACGCTGGACTGTCAATCTTCCATGGAAGAAACCCTATAGGGAAGGCGGGGATCCCGATTTGTACATCGACTATATAGTCGTTCATTGCTTGGAAGGGATCTATGGCCCGATAAAAACCCCAAATTCTCAAGGAGAGGAGATCGACCCCAAGTCAGGCCTTCCGTATAACGGCGAAACTTTCCCCATCTATCTTCCGGATCGTGTAAGCATACAAGGAACGTCGGCGTTGTCCACTGTATTCGATGCAAGGTATGATTATGTGCCTATCATTCTCGTGGGTGAAAACTTGAATGAAAAGATCACCTATGAAGATTGCTTCATCGACAGCTTGACGATCCGAGGGGCTCGCGCGAATGAAAACAATGGGTTTCCCAATGGGGCCGGGATTCACATTTTCAGGGAGGACAATGTATACGTGGTGATCAGCAACTGCTTCATCACGGACAACTGGGTTGGGATTTCGATCGATAACGACGATGATATTTCCAAGTACCGCCACAGCCCAATCATTGTGAACAACACCATCGCTTGGAACCGGGTGGGGATTTGGAGCGGCGACAGCTTCTACAATCAAAATAGGATTGGATACGCCTTTCCCAGGGTTTTCAACAACATCATCGATTCGGGCGACCCTTACGGGCATTTTGGACCTATAAACTCCACGGCTACCGCGCCTTTTTGGGGATTGGATACCTCCGACCTCCTGATCCGTGTCGGACCCTTGATGCTGGACTTCAATGCCTATGAGACGGCCGTGGCCAACAGCCCGAAGCCCATGAACTTTCTCCCCTTTTGGCCGGGCACTTCCCCAAGGAGTCCGGGTATCTACTCCCCGAGGGTGGATATTCGGGCATATACGCATGCGGGACTCGGTACCGCTAGAGGGAGTTTGTACATCAATGATATCTTCAGGAATTCCCAGAGTTCGGACCGTTCCCCGCACGATTTTCGATTGGCTCCCTTGGTATCCCTGGATACGAATCCTCCTTCCTCGACGGCATTGAACCCTTTGGTAAACCAGGGATATCTGACCTTTCCGATCGACTTTGCCAACAACTCTCCTTATATCTCTTACAATCCCGGCCTTCCTAGTCCCGGGTCGCAAGGGAACAAATCGGTTTCGGACTACGCGGCCCTCCATTCGATGGATTGGGATGGGGAGGGATTCGGAAATCCCAGGATCGCGTCGCGGACCGGTTTCCAGCCCGGCCAATACAGCGATCTCGACCTGGGCGCGGACGAGATGGGCTTGACGATCGCCGCTGGATTCATCGAAGGGACCAGGATCTTCAGCCGTAACGTCCCCAACGGAGAGGTCGGGAGTCAAAAGGGCACTCTCCCGATCACGGACCATACGCAGGTCTATTTCTTCAACCTGCCCGGGACGTATCCAAGGCCATGGTTTGTGAAATGGACGGGGAGGAACTACGTCTGGTGGGACTACGTGCAGATCCCCTCATTCACGCCCAATCCTTCGGGGAGGTATACAAAGGGCGTAACATATTCCTTTAGGAATGTTAGAATCGCTCAATCGGTTTGGGAGCCCTTCATGAAGGGGCTGGAATGCGACACCTCCCCCCATCTCCTGCCCGACACGCATCCCTTCTGGGCGACCTATTTCGAAAGCCTGACCAGTCCGAATCCTCTCGATTACTTCGGCTCCAATCCTTGGTACCACCACAATTGGGATGACGGCGGCACTCCCCCTCAGCTCTCGGCGATAGAAACCGACAACAAGTACCTCTACTACGATCCGAATGTGTCGATCTTGCTTGAGGGAACCGCGAATCCCCCCGGATCCTGGGTTTGGACTCAGGGCTGGGGGTACCTGGGTCCCGGGCCGTATACGATCTTCGGTCCCTTCGGGTATCAGGGTTCGACGAACTACACCGTGCTTTCAAGCCCCGCGTGGGGATATGGAGATTCGGCCCCAGGCCCCGACATCATTCCGATGAACGGCTGGTCGGGGGAGCGTTACTGCCTGCAAGACCCGAACGCCCTGGTGAACCCTCTGTACAACATGCAGACCTTTCTGGGGATCAACAACGAGGATCCGACCGGCAAAGGGGCCGGGGCCAAGCAGTCGCCGAAGAAGGGCTCGGGACTTGGGGATGCCAAGAGGCTGAAGTACCTGGAGGCCTCCCTCGTCCTCGAGATGCGGGCTCGAGCGGTGAGCTACGCAAACAAGGTCTACCGGAAAAAGAGAAGGAAATGAAGGCGGATCGGAGAGTGGGGGAGGGAATCCTCCGCTCTCCGGCTCGGGCCATTCAAGGGAAGCATGGAGGCGATCATGAAGGTGTTTAGGCGGAAGCATGCGCGATCCAAGGCGGCTTGTCTTGGCTTTTTCGCGCTCCCCTTTTTCTCTGTCTCTGGGGTGGCGCAAACCTCGTACAAGTTTACCCATTTCCCGGATTGGTTCATCCGGAATCCCTATACGGATGAGAGTGTCTATCAGGACGCTACAGCAGCGATTGTATTGGACTATGACCATGATGGTTTTATTGATCTGATAATGGGTTCCCGCATTGCTTCTCTTGCCTCAGGCCAAGGGCCCTCCCCAAAAGGCCGCTGGTTGTATTTCCTTCATTTCAAGGGAGAGGGAGGAGGTAAGTTTTATTACGATTCGGCACGGAAGGCTCCTTTGCTGAATATAGCTGTGGAGAAATCATATATCTACCAGATGGCCGGCGGTGATTTCGATGGAGACGGGGATGTTGATATTTTCGCAGGAAGGAGTATTCCACCTTTCGCTAATAGGTTTTACACTTTCGAAAAGCCTGCTCCTGACCGCCTGTTCTTGAACAACGGGAAGGGGGACTTTACCTATGCCCCGTCCGGGAGTCTGCCCGCCAACAATTTCATCACCGCCGACTGCCGGGCCGTAGACATCGACGGGGACGGCGATCTCGACATCCTGACCGGCGTCGTCGGCGGCCTGAACCGGATCTACATCAACAACGGGAAGGGGGTCTTCAGCGACGAAAGCACGAAGCGCTTCCCGACCTCCCCCAGCCTCAACAGGTACGACACGAGCCAGATCGTCATCGGGGATGTCGATCGAGACGGGGATCCGGATCTCTTCTGGGCGACCGGGGGCTGGCTCAGTTATTGGAGCCAACAGAACGACCTCCTCCTCCTGAACGACGGGAAGGGGCGGTTCAAGCTTTCCGTCCAGCCGGATTTCAAGCAGCGCAACACAGGCGGAGGAGCCTTCGCGGACTTCGACGGGGACGGCGACCTGGACCTGGTGACGGCCTCGCAGAAGGAGCCCTCCAGGCTCTACCTGAACGACGGGAAGGGGGTGTTCAAGGACGTGACGGCGACCCGCTTCCCGAATCCGAAGGAGGAGCACTACTGGGTGCTCGCCGTGGACGTGGACGAAGACGGGGACAAGGACATCCTCTCGGGAGGGCGCTGTCCGTTCCGGGTGTTCCTGAACGACGGGAAGGGGTACTTCAAGGAGGCGCCCGCGGCCCCGGACGCCACAACCTGGGGCTATTGCTTCAAGGCGGTGGCCGCCGACCTGGACCGGGACGGGGACATGGACATCCTCCAGCTCCCCCACAATCCGTGGCTCGCCCCTCTGCGGATCTACTACAACCTGCAACGGCAGTTCTACGTGTCTTCGAAGCGCTTCGCGCTCGGGAGGTCGGCGAGGTTCGAGGTGTATGCGGACCGGCCGCCGGCCTGGGGGGCGATCTTTCTCTCCATGAGGCCCGGGAAGCTGCGCTTTCCCGGTTTCGGGACATGGTACTTGGATGCGGCCACGAGCGTGCCGCTCTTCCCCTTCGCGATCGGCAGGTCGCAGGGGGGGAAGTACGCGGTGAGCATCCATGTGCCCAACGACAGCAGGTTGGCGAAGAAGCGGGTCTACTGCCAGGGCTTGCTGTTCAACCTCCAGACCGGCTCGATGCAGTTCACGAACTTCACGACGAACCCGATCAAGTATTACTGGCAGAAATAGGGCCGCTTCTGCTCCCCTGGGACGAGCGCCGGGACGGAGACTTTCCTTGCGTGGAGAGTCTCTTTCCGGCAAAAGGGAGCCATCCGCCGGCGGGGTTTTCCTCGTCTGCACCCTCGTCCGGTCCGGATCGTGGGACTCGGATCGGAATGGTTACTTCTCTCGTTGGATCCTTTCCGCTTCCCCTCGACCTCGAGAGGTTTCTCATGCGAATTCCCGCGATCCTGTTCGCCTGTCTCCTTTCGGCGTCGGCAGGCCTTTCCCAGGTCTCGTCGACCCTTCCGAAGGGCAAGGACTCGACCGAAGGGACCGGCTCCGGCTGGGCGACCTGGCGCTACGCGCCGGCCAGGGCCGTCTATTCCTACAACGCGACGGCTTTTCCCTGGGGGGCCTCGCCGAAGGTCATCCGGGCCGTCTCCGCGAGAAGGGACGGGCTGATCACGACGACCTTCGTCAAGAATACGAAGAAGATTCGCCTCTTCGTCTCCTATGACGGCAACGACCCCTGGGCCCTGGATGTCCGTTTCGAGGGCAACCACGGGAAGATGCGGACGATGGTTCTCGGAACCGCGGCTGCCCCGGCGAGCGTCCTCTACCCCGCCGACCCCAAGCCCCCGGTCGGAAAGACCGCCCCGTTCACGGTTTCCTTCCCCTTCTCGCGACCCTTCCTCCTTCCCGCGAAGGCCCGGAACCTGATCTTCGATTTCCGCGCATACGGCACGGTCGCGACCCGGGACTACTGGTACGTGGACTCGGAGTTCAAGAGCGGCGGCGCCCTCACCCGGGGCAGCTTGGTTCGGGCGGGCGCCCAGTGTCCGACCACGCCGCTCATGACGATCTCCAACTACGTCGCCTGGCCGAACGCGACCTTCATCAACTATGTGGTCACCCGTGTCGCGAAGGCGCCTGTCGTCGCCTGGATCGGGGCTCCCCTGGCGACTCCGATCCCGCTCGGCAAGGGCTGCACCCTCTACGTGAGACCCCTGGTCCTTCTGACCGGGACCGCGGACAACTCGACCCTGGGGCGCGCGACCTTCTCCTGGGGCAAGATCCCGAACCAGGCCTCGTTCATCGGGAAGAAGATCGCCTACCAGTTCGCCGTCGTGAAGGCGGGCTATCCCTTCCTCGGCGCGGTCGGCGTGACCCAGTGGGGGGACTACACGATCGGGAGCGGCTACGCGAACAAGGTGGACCAGGGGACGGTCTACAAGTACGCCCTCTCGTCCTCGAGCCTCTTCGATCCGGACAGGGTTGCGAACGCCGACTACCTCTCGACTCGGGCGCCGGTCCTCCTGGTGCGCTGAATCCTCGACCGGGCGGTCCGGGAAGTCCCGATGCCATCGGGGTTTCTTAGGCCCCGGGGAGCGGAGCGGGCCCCGCGCCTTCTCTGGCCTTCCCCGGCGAGATCGGGAGGGCGGAAACCCGATTCCGAAACCCGGTTGCTTCCAGGGTGGAAAGCGAATTTGGAAAAGGGGTAGGATCTCGTTTCGAGACAGCTTCCCTCGGAAAAGCTTCCGTCCCGGGTCCTTTGGGCGCCCGCGGAGGGGATTCCCGTCTCGAAACGAACCATTTCGTCTTGAAAGGAAACCCTCGATGAAGATCCTCGCCCCCTGTCTTTCCCTGTCCCTCACGTTCCTGACGGCCTCGGTCGTCCCCGCCCAGACCTCGACGACCCTCCCCTCGGGGATGGACCGGATCGAAGGTAACGATCTCGACTGGGCCACCTGGCGGTTCACCCCGGCGCGCGCCGTCTACTCCTACAAGGCCGCCGTCTTCCCCTGGGGGAACGCCTCCAGGACTCTGACGGGAGTCAAGGCCCGGCGGGACGGCCTGCTCGTGACCCCCTTCGTCCAGAACTCGAAGAGCATTCGTCTCTACGTCTCCTATGACGGCAATGACCCCGAACGGATGGACATCTTCTTCGACGGGAATCATGGAACGGGGAAGAGCCTCGTCCTCGGGAGCGCCGCCGCACCGGCGACCGTGAACTACCCCGCCGATCCGCAACCCCCCTCCGGGAGCACAGCTCCGTTTTCGGTGTCCTTCCCCTTCAGCCAGCCCTTCGTGCTGCCCGCCAACGCGAAGAACCTGGTCTTCGACTTCCGCGCCTACGCGACGGCCAGAGCGGACGGATTCTGGTACGTGGATGCGGTCTACACCCCCGCCGGAACCTTGGACATCGGTTCCCTCTCGACCCAGGGGACGCAGTGCCCCGGAACGCCCGACATGCCGATCAGCAACTTCGCCGCCTGGCCGGGCTCCCACTTCGTGAATTACGTCGACACCGCGGTTCCCGGCGCGCCGGTCGTCGCCTGGGTCGGCAACCCGAGATCGACGCCCTTCGGCTTGGGAAGCACCTGCTTCCTCTATCTGAACCCGACCGGGATCCGCCTCGGGCGGGCGGACAACGACAGCCGGGGACGCGCGAAGTTCGTCTGGAACCGGATTCCGAACCAGACATCCTTCATCGGAACCTCGATCTCCTACCAGTTCGCGGTCGGGAAACGAGGCTATCCCGTTTTCGGCGCGCTCGGGTTGACCCGATGGGGGAAGTACACGGTCGGGGCCGGTTGGCCCTCCGCTTCGAACCAGGGTTCCGTCTACACGTACTCGCTGAACGCGACCCATCTCTTCGATCCGGACCGTCTCGTCGAGGCCGATTGGGTCCTGACCCGGGCCCCGGTGCTCGAGGTCCGATAGGCGGGGCGTCCGGGGCGGGTCCGGGGAGCGACATCCCCCGGGCCCGGGAACTCCGGGCCTTCCCCGTTCCGCCGGCGCCTCAGGCCAGGAGGGATTCGTAGAGGTCCCTGTAGGAGGCGGCCATCCGCGCGAAGTCGTAGGCCTTCTCGACCTTCCTCCGGTTCGCCTCCCCGGCGGCGCGGCGTCTCGCCTCGTCTTCGAGCAGTTCCGTCCAGAGCTTTCCGAGCCCCGCGACGTCGCCCGCTCGGGGGAGGACGAGGCCCTGTTCCCGGAGCATCTCGGGGAGATCCCCGACGGCCGTGGCCGCGACCGGGATCCCGCATGCCATCGCCTCGAGGACCGAGAGCGGCATCTGCTCACTCCGCGAACTCAGGACGAAGAGGTCGAGGGCGTGGAGGAGAGGGAGAGGGTCGGGGATCTCCCCGAGAAGGCGGACCCGATCGGCGATTCCGAGTTCTCCGGCGCGCGCGCGGAGGGCTTCTCCCTCGCTCCCCTCGCCCGCGAGGAGGAGGAGGGCCTCCGCGTCCTTCGGGAGGGTCGCGAAGGCCTCGAGCATCGCCGGAAGGTCCTTGATCGGGCGCAGGCCGCCGACGAATCCACAGGCCACCGTCCCCTCGGGGATGCGGAGCGCGGCCCTGGCGGCGCGCCTTTCCGCGGGGGAGGGAGGATGGAACGCTCCGGTCTCGATCCCGTTCGGGAGGTAATGGAGGTAGGGGGGGCGGATCTTCCAGTCCCTGAGAGCGATTCCCTCGAGGACCCGGGAGGGGACGATCAGACCCTGGACCTTCGAGAGGACCCAACGCCGGAACCAGACGCGCCTCCTCTTCTGCCGGCGGATCTCCTCCGGCCCGAAACCCTCTTCATGGTGGAGAACCGGCAACCCGGGAAGGGTCGAGGCCGCCCAGGCCGCCTCGATCGCCCCCCAGTTGTAGGTGCAGAGGAGGTGCGGGCGCAGGCTTCGGAGGAGCCGTCGCAGGCGCCGGACCCGAAGGAATCCTCGCGGGGGGGGCGGAACGTCGAGGACCTCGCAGCCCGGTTCCGGGGGGAGGAGGGCCGCCGCCCCGGTCCTCCCGTCCATCGCGAGGAAGCGATGCCTCCAGGTCTCGGGGAGGGCCCGGACGAGCTTGGCGGTTCGGACCTGGGGGCCGCCCGCATCGAAGGTCGCGAAGACGTGGAGAATGCGGGGATGGGGAGGGATCGAGGTCCGCTCCGACCGGGTCACGGCCTCTCCTCCTCGGGAAGGGCGAGGTCGATCGCGGCGTGGTGGAAGGCTTCGAGGTCGGATTCCGGATTCCAACCGAGAAGCTCCACGGCCGCCCGGGCGTCCAGGGGGGCGGTCAGGGCCCGGGTCTTGAGGTCGCGATAGGAGGGGAACGGGAACCACCGCCTCTTCGCGCCGATCTTGACCGCCCACTTGAAGAGGTCGGCGGCCATCATCCCCGCGGTGGATCGGGGCAGGAAGCGGATCGGTCTGCCGCTTCGGCGGGCGAGTTCCCGGACGAAGGCGGCCGCGCAGGGCCGGACCGGGCCCGCGAGATGGAAGCTGCGCCCGAGGGCCTCCTCGCGTTCGAGGGCGAGAAGGAGCGCCTCGACGACGTCGTCGACGAGGACGAAGGGAAGGGGCGTGTCGCCCTTCCCCCATCCGAGGCAGATCGTGTCCCGGGGCCAGAACCCGAGAGCCGAATGCCGCGTCCGTCCTCCGGGGCCGACGATCAGCCCGGGCCGGAAGATCGCGAGGGGAAGGCCCCGATCCCGGGCGAGTTTCCGGAGCCCGATCTCGGCCTCGATCTTCGCGCGGGCGTAGTCGCTCCTCCCCCTCGGTCTCGGATCGGGGGGGCTATCGTCGGGGACGGGTTCCCGTCCCCCGAGGTAGAGCGCCGCGATGCTCGAGGTGAAGAGGAAGGCCCGCACTCCGGCCCTCAGGGCGGACTCCGCCAGGGCCAGGGTCCCCTCGACGGCGAGTCGGCGGGTCTCCTCGAGGTCCGTTCCGAGTCCCGTGGCCAGGTGGATGACGGCGTCGCACCCGCGCACGGCGGCCTCGAGGGAGGCCCGGTCGCCGAGGTCTCCGATCGCGACCTCGGCCCCCTCGAACCCCGCCGAGGAGGAAGGGGAGCGAAGGAGGACCCTGTGGGGAAGTCCGCGTTCGCGCAGGGTCCTGCACAAGCTCCTCCCGACGAATCCGGTGGCTCCGGTGACGAGGATTGGCGGGCCTTCCGCCCGAGGGCGGGGAGGCTCCGGCGCGGGTTCGACCTTCGGGGAGGATGGGGGGGCGGAAACCTCCCCGTCCCCCCAGTCCTCGGCGGATCGGAGCGCTCGGTCCAGCCATCGGATCGCGAGGACGCCCGGTTGCGCGTCCGGGCGCCTTCCTTCCCCACGAAGTCCGCGGTGGAAGGCGAGGATCGAGGCGCGGATCGAGCGGAAGAAGAGGTCGCTCTGCGGGGCGAGACCGAAGAGCGCCAGCGCGAAGGAGCGGACGGACTCCCCTCCCCTTCGTCGAAACCTCCGGGCGTCCGCGCGAAGCTGGACCCTCGTGTCCCAGAACTCGGGCCAGGGGGTCTTCTCCCGGACGGACAGGGAGCCGTGGACGAGGTCGGCTTCCAGGGCCCCGTCGGTCCCGAGCACGAGGATCCGGGAGTCGAGGTGCGTCCGGCCGAGCGAGAGGAAGAGATCGGCCGAGATCCGACCGCAGTCGAGGAGGATCCTCCAGGTCCTCCAGATCCTCCGGGCGTCGGGCGTCCGGAAGGGCGAGGAACGGAGCGCCCGGCAGGCCCGGGGGGGGCCCGCGAGGTCGAGGACCATCGACATCGGGTGGGGACCCGCCTCGAGGAGGAGATTCCCCTCGGAGGCGAACATCCAATGAGCCCATTGCCCCTGGAGCATCTGCCGCAGGGGGAGGTTCGTGATCGAGAAGACCTGTTCGATCCTCCCGATGCGCCCCGCCTCGAGGGCCGCCTTCAACTCGAGGAAGGTCGGGTGGTGGCATTGGTTGTGGTTGACCGCGAAGGCCAGCCCCTCGCGCTCCGCGAGGGCGGCCAGGGCCTCGCATTCCCCGGGGTCGACTCCCATGGGCTTCTCGACGAAGACATGGATCCCCTCCTCGAGAAGGGCCCGGCTCAGGTCCGTGTGGGTCGGAGGGGAGGTCAGGACGTGGGCGGCCTCGAACTCCCCCCCGCGGGCCGCCGGGCGCCAGTCCCCGCCGTGGAGGGGGATGCGGTGTCTCCGGGCGAAGTCCTCGGCCTTTCCGGGATCCAGATCATAGACCGCCCGAACCTCCGGCCCCGAGAGGCCGCGAAGCGCATGCAGGTGGGTCTCCGCGATCCGGCCCGCGCCGATCAGGGCGACCCGGACCCTAGGATTCTGGGGGGCGGACATGCCTCAACCTTTCCTTGTTCCCCGATGGACCCTTCTTCATCGGTCCGGAGCGGGGAGGGGCCGAGACCTCAGCGGAAGCGGTCATGACATGGAGTGCAGAAGCTCTCCTCGAAGTCCGCCAGCCTGGGTTCCAGGTCCTCGCGGGTCTTTGCCTCCGCGAGGGAGCGGAGAAAGCCCGCGGCCTTGCGGGCGTGGCGGGCGAAATCCTCCCCGCCCTCCGCGGGGCGGAGGGGGCCCGCGCCGAGGTCGAGGCCGGCCGCGAGACGTCCGGCCTCTTTCCGCATCCTTCGCAGATCGGGGTCGGAGGAGCCCAGGACTTTCGGAACCTCCTCGTCGAAGAAGATCCCGATGTCCTCCATCAGGGCGGACCAATCGGGGAAGTCCGAACGGGCCGGGCCGGAGGCTCCGGTCCTGCAGGCCGGGGGGAGTCCCAGGGCGGCCGCGAGAAGGCAGATCGGAAGGATGCGTCGCATGCTCCAAGGATCGGGAGTCCGGCTTGGGCTTGCAAGGTCAGCGGGCGAAACCCGCCCTGCCGAGGAGACGGGCGAGGGCCCGTTCCGCGCGGTCTCGAAGAAGAGCGGGGTCTCCCTCGCCCCGCAGGGGCCTCCCGTCCCGGAGGAGGAAGCGGCCCTCGACGAGGACGTGGCGGACGAGATCCCGTCCGCCGGCGCAGATCATCTTTTCGGCGGGGTCGCCGCCGGGTCCGAGGAACGGATCGCGGAACTCGACGAGGCAGAGGTCCGCGGGGGCTCCGGGTCGCAGGCGGCCGGCCCCCTCGAACCCCAGGGCGTCCGCGGCCTCGGAGGTCGCCATGCGAAGCAGGTCCCAGGGGCTCAGCGAGCCCGGACCGTCCCTTAGGGAGGCCGCGAGCAAGGCCTGGCGCATCTCCATCCAGGGGTCGAGGCGGTTGTTGCAGGGGGCCCCGTCCGGGCCGAGGGCCACCGGGATTCCGGCTCGTCTCGAGGCCGCGATTCCCGCGATCCCGGATCCGAGCTTCAGGTTCGCCGTCGGGCAGTGGAGGATCGTGCAACCCCGGTCCGCGAGGAGTTCCCGCTCCCCTTCCTCCAAGTGGACGCAGTGGGCGATCGAGGTCCCCGGCCCGAGGAGGCCGAGTTCCTCGAGAGCGCGGATCGCTCCCTTCCCGTACTGCTTCCGAACTTCCTCGCCCTCGAGGGGGTGCTCCGCTCCGTGCGTGTGGATCCGCGCTCCCTCTAGGGACGAGCGTTCGGCGACTTCCTCGAGAAGCGGGCGGGTGCAGGAGAGGAGAAAGCGGGGGGCGTAGGCGTGGCGGAGGCGTCCTCCATGCTTCCCGTGCCAGGCGCGCCGAAGGGCCTCGGATTCCTCCAGGGCACGCTTCCGCTCCATCCTGAGGTCCTTCGGAATCGACGGATCCTCCGAATCCATCAGGGCGTTCCCGATCAGGGCCTTCAACCCCGAGGCCTCGGCCGCGGCGAAGACCTCGGCGGTTCCATGGACCGTCTCCATCGACTGGAATGCGGTCACCCCGCCCCGGAGGAGTTCGGCCAGGCCGAGGTCCGCGGAGATCCGCAGGCTCTCAGGGTCGTGCGCGGCTTCCAGCGGCCAGATCCGCGTCCGCAGCCAGTCGAGGAGGGGGAGACCCTCGGCCAGGTTGCGGAAGAGGGTCTGGCAGAGGTGGACGTGTCCGACGACGAGACCCGGGAAGCAGCACAGGCCTTCCCCCGAAACGACGGACTCCCCCGGCCGGGGGCGGAGGTCGCCGAGGGCTTCGATCCTCCCCTCCGAGATCCGGAGGTCCCCTTCCCTCACCGAGGCGGGCCCGGTCTCCGGGTCGCACAGGATCAGTCCGGTGAGGAGCATCTTCCTTTCCGTTCCCGTTCAATCCTTCCGGCCGACCGGAGGGCCGAGATCGCGGAAGAGGATCTCCCGGCGGACCCGATCGCTGACGTCCTTCCCCCCGCATTCCGCATAGGGGTAGACGAAGAAGTTCAGCGGGGGACCGCTCTGGGGAGGGTCGAGGACGAGGTCGCGTCCCCGGGTCAGGCGGATGCGGTCCTTGGTCAGGCCGCCGAAGAAGAACTCCTTCCGCTCGGGGTGTTTCCGGGCCTCGGAGGCGTCGACGGGGACCCATCCGAAGCCGGGAACGAAGAAGCAGGCCCAGCAGTGGTATCCGCGGATCTCCTTCCAAGCGAAGGAGGTTTCGGGAGGAAGGGGAAAGCCGATCTCGAAGCGGGCGGGGGTTCCGATGCTCTGGTTGTAGGCGATGAACAAGGTGTGGAAGTCCGAGCAATTCCCGTACTTGTTCGTGCAGACCCAGTCCAGGGAGCCGCGGCCCCATCCTTCGCCCGGAGGCTTTTCGTAGGCCACCTCCGATACGACCTTGTCGTAGAGGATGCGGGCCTTGGCCAGGGTCGAGGTCGCGCCCGCGGTCGCGAAGAGGGCCTCGCGTTTGACCCGTTCCACCGGGGCCAGCCGCGGCGCCGCGAGCCAGCGGTCCACCTTCGGCTGGCTTCCGGACTCCTCCCCTCCTCGATGCTTCCGGACCTCGTATCTCCGGACCCTGACTCGATAGCCGAGAAGGAGGGGCTTGCCCGGTTCCGGCGTCCCCCGGATCGAGAGGAAGCGGTTGCCCAGATCGTCGGCTCCCTCGCGGATCTCCCCTCCCCGCGCGAAGGTCCGGAGCGGACCCAGTTCCTGGGCATCCTCCTCGACCGGAGCGGGGAGCCAGAGCGTCACCGGGCCTCGGAGCCCCGGGCCCGCCGGCAGGACGGCCTTCATCGAGAACTCGAAGGTCCTCGACGGCGGCGGAGGAGCGAGGGCCGGTCCCGCGCAGGAGGAGAGGAGGGCCGGGAAGGCGAGGAGACTCGGGAGGAGTCTCGAGGCCGGAAATGGAAGGATGTGTGGCATCGAGAGCGGTTCGACCTCGGAGGATTCGGGAAAAGACCGGATACTTTAGGCTTTCCCGACCGGACCGGACAATCTTCCGCGCGATCTTCCTCCGGGGCGGGGGGAAGAGCACCGGTCGCGGTTTCGGGGGGGGATGCCGGCGCGGCCCTTCCGCCCGCCGGGCGGCTTTTACACCGGGAGTCCTTGCGCGCTTTCCCTCTGGCGGAAAGATGCAGCCATGTTCGGAGGAATCGCAACGAAGGGAAGGCTTCTCGCGCTCGCGCGGGGGGCCGCCCGCGGGGAGATCCGGGTCTACGATCTCGCCGATTCGACCCTCCGGAGCCGGTTCTCCTACGGGGGGACGGAAGGCGGGTGGGCGGATGCGGGAGGGATCGATCTCGACGAGGAGGGGCGGATCTTCGTTGCCGACACGGCCGGGGGGAGACTTCGGATTTTCTCATCCTTCGGGCACGAGGTCGGAGGCTTCGGCCTTCCGGAGGAGGCCTCCCGGCCCAGGGATCTGAAGGGCATGCTCGCCTATCCGCGTTCGGTCGTCCGGGACGGAACGGGAAGGCTGTGGATCACCTGCGGGGATCGTCCCTGGGTCCATGGGCTGCAGGTCTTCGACGCGCAGGGCCGATTTCTTTCGAGCCTGGAGGCCTTCGGAGACCGGAGCCGCAGCTTCGGTCCGGCCCTGGACCTCACGCTCTTCGGGGAGGATGTCTGGGTCGCCGACACCGGAAACGACGCCCTCCAGGTCTGGCGTCTCGACGGGGGCTTCCTCTGTTCCTTCGAGATCCCCCGGGATTGGGGGCGGCGTCCCCAGGCGATCGCCGCGGTCGGGGACCGCCTCGCCCTTCTTCTGGCCGAGCCCCGCCCCAGGGTCCTCCTGGTGGATCGGGACTTCAAGCGGACCGGGATCTGCCGGCTCCCGCGGAACCAGACCCTGGAGAACCCTTCGGGGTTGGCCCGGGGTCCCGAGGGGCGCTTGTTCGTTCTCGATCGGGACGGTTCGAGAGTCCTGGCCTTCGAGGGGGACGGGGAGTTCGCGGAGGTCTATCTGGAGATCGCGGACTGACCGGGGAGTTCTCCCCTTTTGTCGGCTCCGAGGCCGGGGACCGTCCCCGTCTCACTCCTCTTCGATTCCGACCGCGGCGATCTCGTCGAGCAGGCTTTGGATTCCGTTCTCCTCTTCGTGGTCGAGGAAATGCAGCCATTCCTCCTCGATCGGGTCGCCCTGATATCCCGGGTCCTTTCCGCTGACTCTGTGGGCGATGCCGTTGGCCAGTTTCAGGATCCTGCCGTTTTTCCAAGCCTCCTCGTCCGAGGGCTCGGAATGGTGGTCGTTGATCGCGCTCTCGAGCCGGGGGCCGAGCTTCCAGGACTTCGCCAGGAAACCTCCGACCTGGCCGTGGTGGTAGCCGAAGATCTCCGACTCGACGAGGTGGAGGGGCCGGCATTCCTTCGAGGATCGTTCCAGGGCCTCTTGGAATCGATCGCCCGTGTTCTCGAGGAGGAGGATCATGCCGATGTCGTGGAGGAGTCCCGCGGTGTAGGCCTCCTCGTGGTCGATCCCGAACTCCTTCGGGAAGCGCCGGGCGAGGGTCCGGGCGCACTGCCCGGTCTTGACCGAGTGGTCCCAGAGCCAGGCCGCGTCGAAACGGCCCTTCGGGTCGTTGTTCCGGAACTGATCGAGGATCGTCGCTTGGACGACGAGGTTTCTCAGGGTCTTCAGTCCCAGGATGCTGACCGCATGGGGGATGTTGCTGATCGGGTTGCGCAGGCCGTAGAGGGGGGAATTCGCGAGCCGGAGGACCTTCGTCGCGATGGCCTGGTCCTTGACGATGACCTCTGCGGCCTCCGGGGCGGAACCCTCGGGATCCTCCAGGATGCGGTTGATTTCGTTCAGGGTCGTCGGGACCGTGGGAATGGTGACCGTACCGCCGATCAGCTCCTCGAGAGTCGTGGCCGTCATATCGCTCCTCGGGCGTCTCGAAGCCCGGCCGCCCCAAGGGAATCGAGCGGCCTTCCGCCCTTATCGGACGGGGGAGCCTCGAACTTCAAAGAGGGCGGCTCTTGGAAAGGTCCCGGGCCTTCCCGTCTCTTCCCGGGGCGGGGGCGCTTCCCGCTGCCGCTTCCAGGAATCTCCGTGCTCGGGCGGAGATCTCGGTGGGGAGTTCGGGGATCCTCCGCGGGGGCAGCTCGAAGAACCGCCCGAGGAAAGCCGCGACGGAGGAGAGGATCGGGCCGGTCTCCTCGAGATCGAGCGCCGCGGCTCCGGCCGGGCGGGAGGGGGCGCGCAGGAACAGGGAACCGTGATGGAGGATCCGCCCCCGCCGCCTCCGCTGGGCGCTTCCGAAGATCTTCCCCGAACCCGGGAGGACGAGGTCGGGGGCCGCAGCGCGGGCGAAACACCAGGCGGCTCCCCCCCGGGCCCGCGTGGTGGGCCGGCGGGGCGCCGTCTCCACCGGGATCCCGAGCGCCCGGAGAGCCTCGCCGACCGCGTCGTGCAGGGGGCGATAGGTTTCGATCCCCCCGCCGGGAAGCAGGGCCTCGGGCAGGGCGAGGCTGATCGTGAGTTCCCGGTCGTGGAGGAGGGCCCCTCCCCCGGTGAGGCGCCTCACGATCGGTACCCCCTCAGGGGCGTCGGGCAGGTCCTCGATCGTCTGGAACCAACCGAGGGAGATCGTGGCTTCGCTCCATTCATAGAATCGCAGCCAGGCCCCTTCGCTCTCCAGCAGTGCCCGGTCCACCGCCATGTTCCAGGCGCCGGAGCCCGGGGGGTCCTCCAGGAGGAACAGAGCCTCCGGTCGCGGTTCCCCGGGCTTCAGTGCCGCTCCTCCGCCGCCGCCTTTTCGTAGGCTGAGGCCTCGAGAAGGGAGTCCCAACCGCCGTCGCCCTCGGGGCGCACGCGGATCATCCAGCCTTTCTCGAAGGGGGAGGAGGCGAGGGTGTCGAGATCGTCCGCGAGGTCCTCGTTCACCTCGACGACCTCCCCTCCGACGGGAGAGAGGAGTTCGGAGACGGCCTTGACCGACTCGATCTCGCCGAAGGGCGCCCCCTGCTCGACCTTGCTGCCCGTGGAGGGAAGGTCCAGGAAGACCAGGTCCGAGAGATGCTGAATCGCGAAATCGGTGATGCCGACGAGAATCGTCCCGTCCTCTTCCCGTTTGGCCCATTCATGGCTTGCGAGATACCTGCGATCACTGGGTGCCATGTTCTTCTCCTGGCGGTGCTTCCGTCTCGTCGATGAGCCGGAATCCTTTGGTCTTGGAATTTCCTTCGAGAGGACCGGTCCGTTCCGGTCCTCAATACGGTCGCTTGTAGAACGGAAGGGGGACGACTTCCGCGTCCAGGCGGTCCTTGCGGGCCTGGACGGCGAGGGAGGCGCCCGCCTCGGCGAGAGAGGCCCGGACGAAAGCGGTCGCGATGTTCCGGTCCAGGGTAGGGGAGTAGTTTCCCGAGGCTACGAAGCCGACCTCGGTATCTTCCAGGAGGACGGGATAACCCTGCCTCGGGACTCTCTTCCCTGAGGTGACGAGACCCACGAGTTTCCGGGCCGGGCCTTTCTCCTTGACCTCGAGGAGGGCGTCTCTTCCGATGAAGTCCGTCTTCAGCCGGACCGCCCAGGAGAGCCCCGCTTCCAGGGGATTGATCTCCTCGCTCAGTTCATGTCCGTAGAGGGCCATCCCGGCCTCGAGGCGGAGGGTGTCCCGGGCGCCCAGTCCGATCGGTCGGATTCCGAACTCCTTGCCGGCTTCGAGCACGGCCTCCCAGACCTTCACGGCTTGGTCGGCGGGATAGTAGATCTCGAAGCCGTCTTCTCCCGTGTAGCCGGTTCGGGAGACCTCGCAGGGAACGCCCGCGACCTCGCCTCGCGTCCATTTGTAGTATCCGAGGCCTTCCAGGTCGAGGTTCCCGCTGATCCCGGAGAGCGCCTGGAGGGAGGCCCGGCCCTGCAGGGCGATCATCGCGAGTTCGAAGGTCCGGTCCTCGATCCGCGCCTCCATGCCCCCTGTCATGGTCCGGAGCCACTCGAGATCCCTTTCCCGGTTGGCCGCGTTGACAACGAGGAAAAGTTCGTCCCCGCGTTCGGGGTCTCGATAGCAGAGAACATCGTCCAGAACGCCTCCGTCCTCCTTGGTGATCAGGGCGTAACGGATCGCTCCCTTCTTGATGGCGGCGACGTCGTTCGTCAGGACTTTCTGGAGGGCTTCGGTCGCTTCCGGACCTGAGACCCGGAAACGCCCCATGTGGCTGAGGTCGAAGAGGCCGACCCGTTCACGGACCGTGCGGACTTCCTCGAGGATGGAACCGTATTGCACCGGCATCCTCCAGCCGGCGAAAGGAACCATTCTGGCTCCCAAGGCTTCATGGGCTTCCTCGAGCGGGCTCCGGTGCATCGGCGGTCTCCTTCGAGCTTGCGTAAAAAACGGGCGAAGATTGTGAGGGCTGTCCGGAAGGAAGGCCAGAAAAGCTTGCCGGAATCGAGGCTCCCCACACCCGAGAAAGGCGGCCGCGAAGGCCTTTGGGGTTCCAGGGAGGGCGGATCTGGCGGTCCAGGGGATCCCCCTCAAGAGGGATCGCCCATTTCCTCGCGGAACCAGGCCTCGAGGAGGTGCCAATCCAGCTCTTCGATCTGGGAGGCTTCGATCGGGGGGAGGTTCCGGAACTTCCGCTCCTCCTCGGAATCCCGGAAGTCGGGGGAGGAGAAGGGGCGGTCCTCCGGGGTCGAAGGTTCTCCTTCCTCCTCGGATCCCGGCGTCTCCCCCTCGAAGATCGGGAGCGACCCGTCGAAGGTATCCTCTTCCTCTTCTTCCTCCTCTCCGGGTTCGGCTCGATCCCCGTCGAGGGATGGCCGACTGAGGAGGAAGTCGCCCCAGACCGCGTCCCAATCCTCCTCCTGCTCCTCCTCGGCCGGACCCTCCCGGTTGCCCTCAGGGAGTAGAGGGGGGAAGGAGACTCCCGGCTCTCCGGGGAGAGGACCGGGAAAGATCGGAAGGAAGGTCCAGGAATGGCTCTCGTCCCTAGCGGTTGGGGGAAGATGAAGGCGGGGGACGCGGAGGACAGTGCCGGTGGGAGGAAGCCCGGTTTCGGGAAGATGACTCCCCATCAAGGCCGGTGTCGTTTCGAGAGGGGTCCAGGGAGAAGCGCGGCGGATCACGTTTCCCGCATTCTTCTCCGCCCGTTTCCGGGGACCGAAGGGGCTCGAACGCCGGAGGCGGAACCAGAACCGTAGAGCCCAAGCAAGAACCCTGTCGAATCGGTGTGCATGTGGAGACAAGGATGCACCTGCTCGTGGACGATCTTTGGATCCCCGCCGCGGAGGACCCACGTTCGACGGTTGTAGCACTCCCCCGTTTCTCAGGCAAGACTTCGGGGATTCACCGGATCAGCCGGAAAGGAGAGCGTGTTTCCCGGGGTCGGGAATCGAGGGAGGAGGTGGAGTCCTCGCCCCGATGGGGGCGGAAGGATGCCGCGACCGCCCGTGGAGGAGGGTGATTCGCCGTTCTCGATCCGGGCCCGGCGGGTGCCGGAAGGGGCGAAAGGTCGGAGTCTCGTCCTCCCGATAGGGAGGAGGACGACTACTCCCATCCCGCGCCCGTACGGGCGGGCGGATTCCGGATTCGAGGTGCGTAATGGCGCTCAAGGGCGATCTCGCCAGCGTCGGCCTGGCCGATGTCTTCCAAATGCTTGCCCTGAACCAAAAGGTGGGGATCCTCTCGATCCACAGCCAGGCGAGGTGGCGGGCGCTGTACTTCGATCGACCCGGCGTGACGCTCTATTACAACGAGCATGTCTATCTCGACAGGCTCCTTGACGTTCTAGTGCGGAGGAACCTCGTCGACCCCTCCTATCTGGCTGAGGCCCGCCGGAGGAACGCGGGGGACCCGATCACGACGGTCGAGTCCTTGATCGCCGAGGGACACCTCGAAGAGCAGGCCTTCCTCGAGGTGTTCCGGGACCAGATGGAGGAGGACATCTATGACCTGTTCCTTTGGGAGAACGTCCACTGGGAATTCCTCGAGGGGGTGAACCGTCTCGAGGGACGGGAAGGGGTCATCAACGAGCACTTCTTCTTGAATGCGGACTCCCTCGTCATGGAGGCCGCCCGAAGGCTGGATGAGTGGTCCTACATCCGCGAACAGGTCCCCAGCGAGATGGAGGTCTTCGAACCCGCCTACGAGGAGAAGGGGGAACTCCTGGCCGAGGTCGACGAGTCGGGCATGGCCATTCTCGACCTGATCGACGGGAAGAGGAATCTCCAGCGGGTCGTGGAAAGCAGCGGGATCAACGCTTTCCATGTCTTCAAGACGGTCTCGATGCTGGTCCAGAAGGGGATCCTGCGTCCGGTCCCCCCGGACGAACTCGTGCCTCACGCGAAGGAATGCATCGAGGAGGCCCGGATCGAGGACGGGATCCTGATGCTCGAGCGGGCCATCGAACTGGGGACCGGAATCCCCGAAGCCCATCTGCTCGCTGCGAAGTCCTACGAAATGCAGAACGAGGCCGCAAAGGCCTGCTGGCATTACAAATCCTACGCCGCCTACTGCCTCGAGCAGGGGGATCTGGACCAGGCGGCCCAGACCCTGGCCCTGGTTCTCCAGCATCTGCCGACCGACCTGGACGCCTGGGAGCGTTTCGTTCAGGTCCTGGTCCGGCAAGAAGAGCCCGAGCAGGATCCCCATGAAGTAGGGAAGCGCCTGATCGACATCTACCTGGAACTCGAGGAGATCACCCGGGCGCGGTCGGTCCTGGAAAGCCTGCTCGAATCCTGCCCCGAGGACATCGAGCTGAAGAAGACCTTGATCTCCGTGCACAGCAAGGCGGGGGACACCCGCCGGGTCATGGAACTCTACGAATCCATCGCCGACGATTTCGTCGCCAGGAAGGACCCCCTGGAGGCGGTCCGCTATCTCCAGAAGATCCTGATGATCGACCGGAGCCGTTCAGACGTGTCGGACAGGATCCGCCTCCTGATCCAGAAGGACGAGAAGATCAAGTCGCGGAAACGGGGCATGATCGTTCTCTTGACGGTCCTCGTAGGGTTGCTGGCCGCGGGAACCCTCTACTGGCTCTATGACCAGAAAGCCCGCGAGGACCTGGCCAAGGTCGATCCCTCGCCCTTTCTGGAGAGGAAAGACTTCGAAGCTGCGATCTCCCTCTATCGGACCTTCCTGAAGAAGCATCCGCTGACCCTCGTGGAGAGCGAGGTCAAGGCGGAGATCGCAAGGATCGAATCGGCTAAGGAGGCCCACGAGGCGGAACTGGAGGCCGCGCGCCGGAGGACCCTGGCCCTGGCCCGGGCGAAGAGGGAGGAATACCGCCGGCTCTGGGAGGAGTACCTCCTTGCGGAAAAGAAGACCCCGGACCTCGAGAAAGCCTTGCGCCAGTTGACCAGGATCAAGAGCCTCGCCGAGGAGGCGGGGCGAGGAGCGGATCTCGCTTTCCTGAAGGAGAACAAGGTCGAGGATTCGATCCGCAGGATCCGCTCCCATCTCGAGGAGGCGAAACGCCTCCATGGGGCTCTTCAGGCGGCTCTGGATCGAGGGCGTGTCGGCGAGGCCAGGAAACTGGCCCTCAAGCTCCATAAGGAATACACGTTGACGAAGGTCGCCGAAAAGACCCTCGTGCCGACCCGGATCGGGAGTATCCCCGGAGGAGCCCGAATCCAAATCGGGGGGAAGGACCTTCTCGACATGGAGGGGAAAGTCGTTCGAACCCCCGCCGTCCTCCAGCTTCCCTTCGGGAGGAAGGTCGAGGTCGTGCTCCTGAAGGACGGGTTTCTGCCGGGCAGGCTCCGGCTCCGCGGCGCCGACGAGGAGCCGCCCCCGTTCCTCCTCGGAGTTCGCCCTCGTTCAGTCGTGGATCTTCCGGTTCCCCCGGTGACGGGGGTCCTCGGTTGCGGCGACCTTTGGTTCCTCGGACTCAAGGGCGGGAAGATCGCCGGCCTCGAAAAGGAGACGGGGAAGATCCTCGAGACCTTCGCCCTTCCGGACCTGGACGAGGCGAGATCCCTTCTGGCCGTGGATTCGGCTCGGATCTCGGTCTTCAGTGTTCTCGGGCGGATCCTCGTTCTCGAGCGCCGGAGCGGGACCCCGGTATGGAAGGCGGAAGTCTGGAAGCGGGGGGGGCGGCCTCTCATGGTCGGCGGGATCTTCGTCTTCGTCGGGGGAGACGGGTCCCTGGAGGGCCGGGACAGGAAGACGGGGGAGAGGATCTGGCGTCTCGAGGACAGGGCGCCGGGCCGGTCCTGGATCCGGTGGGCCCATGACAGGCTCTGGTGGATCCATCGAGACGGCCGGGTGCAATCGGTGAGCCCCGATGACGGGGTTCTGCTCTCGGAGATCCGGGTCGAGAGGGGGATCCGGGAGAATCCCCTGGTAATCGGCCGGGCCCTCCTTCTTCCCTCCGAGGGGGAGAACTGGAACTGGTTCGACGCCGTCACGAAACGGACCAGGAAGGTGTCCGCCGGCGAGGGCGGAGGGCGCGGCTCCTGGGTCGCCGGAGGAGGGCGCCTGATCCGGGTGACGGAGGCCGGAGAGATCCGGATCCTCGACCCGGAGAACGGGCGTCTGGTCCGGAAGGGGCGGATCCCGGGGCGCCCGGAGGGAAGGATCCGCTTCTTCCAGGACAGCCTCTTCCTTCCCTATGTCCTGGGAGACGGGGAGGGGCATGTCCTGCGGCTGTCGTTCCCGGACCTCTCCTTGCGATGGGACTATCCGGTCGGAGCCGGGGTCGGGGACCGCATCTCGGTCGTGGGGGACCGGGTGCTCCTCCCCTCAAGCGACGGGAGGTTCCACGTTCTGGAATGAGGACCCCGGGCTTGGGTTTCACCGCCCCCCCCGGGGATGCCGATACAGGATTCGAGGCCCGCTCCGTGGAAGACCCGGGTCCGAGGGAGGATTCGTGAACCTGCTGAAACGGTTCAGACTGACCAGGGAACTGGGGAATCTCGAAAGGAAGGCGAGGGAGAACCCTTCCCCCTCGACCTTCATTGATCTGGCCCAGGTCTATATCAACCTAGGATGGCCGGATCACACCCTCAGGGTCGCGGAGGAAGGCCTTCTTCTCTTCCCTCGTTCAAAGGAACTCCGGAAGGTCTTCCGTCACGCGCGCCGCCAGGTGCTCGAGAACAAGGTCAAGGACCTGTCCTCGAGGATCGGGGAGAATCCGGATCCAAAAGTCTACCGGGAACTGGCCGAGGCATATCATTCCCTCGGGGATCGCGTCTCCTTCCTCCGGGTCTGCGAGGAATGCCTGAAGAGGCATCCCGACGACGTCCCGGTCCGTGTCCTTGCGGCCAGGGAGAAGCTGAAAGGTTTCATGAAGGAGCTGAAGGCCCAGGATGGGATCGAGGCTCTCGCGGACTTCCTCGCCGTCCTGGACCTCGAGCCCGATCACGTCGAAACGCACCGCTTTCTCGGGGAGTTTCTCTATCAGATCGGGGCCCATTCCCTCTCCTACCACCATCTGAATCGGGTCGTGGAACTGGGGAAGGCCGATCCCGAGGTACGTCGCATCCTCGAATCGATCGGGAAGCCCGACGATTCCGAAGCGGACCCGACGCGGCTCCTGTATGAGGTGGAGGCCAAGGGAAGGCTTCCTTTCCGGATCTCGGTTTCCGAAACGAAGCTTCCGGGAATGGCCTCGGCCAAGACCCTTCGAGTCATCCGAGAGGGACTAGCGGCGATCATCGCGATCGAAGGGGTGCAAAAGGCCGCCTATATCCGAGGAAGCAAGGCCCTCGTGAAGGGGGAGATCCGCAGCGGGAAGGATCCGTTCCTGAAGACGATCCGGATCGTCGCCAAGGCCTCCCAAAGGGCCGTCCGGAGGATGGATCTCGGCAACTTCAGCAAGGGAACGGTGGAAGGGGGGTTCGGAAACCTCTGCATCTGCAGCTTCGGGGACGTCTGCGCGGCCGTGCAATGCCGCAGGAGCGCCGCTGTGGAGCGGATCCTCCAGGAACTCCAGAACCTCGTGGCCGGGTCCCTCTTCTCGATGAGCAGCGTGGAGGCCTGAGATGGAATCGATCCTCGCCGATCTCGCGGACAGGGTCCACGCGAAGGCCTGTCTCGTGCTCACGGCCGACGGCATGGTGGTCGCAGGAAAGGTCCACGGGGACTACCGGAAGGATGTGATCGGGGCGCTCAGCTCGTTCCTGATTCTCGCGACCAATCGTTGCCTGAAAGGGGGGCGGCAAGGCCACTTCGGGCAGATCGTCCTCCATGCGACGCACGGCAAGGTCCTGATCCGCGGCTTCAAGGAGTATTACCTCGTCATCCTGACCGACCAGTTCTCGGACAAGGCCGAGGTGGAGGAGGCGGCCTCGGAGGCCGTCGCGGGACTTCGCCGCCTTGCGACGATCGACGTCTGAGCGGGTCCGGCCGCGTGCCTCGAAACCCGGCGACATCGAGGATTGCGGGAATCCTCCGTGTCTCTGCGCCGCGGGGGTCCCGGCCGCTTCCTCGTTTCGATCAAGGAGGGGGGGGGGACGGGTCGAAACAGGAGGAGAAGAGGCCGTACGGAAAGTCCACCTTGAGGAGTCCTTCGAGCCATGGTTCAAATCAACTTCGCCCTGAAAGAAGTCAACTGCAAGATCGTGTACTACGGTCCGGGTATGAGTGGGAAGACCACGAATCTGGAAGTCGTGCACCAAAAGGCCCCCGAGGAGAACAAGGGGGAACTCACCTCGATTTCCACGGACGGCGACCGGACCCTGTTCTTCGATTTCATGCCGCTCGATCTCGGGAAGATCGCCGGGATGCAGACGAAGTTCCAGCTCTATACGGTTCCCGGCCAGGTCTACTACAACTCGACCAGGAAGCTCGTTCTCCAGGGGGTGGACGGCGTGATCTTCGTTGCGGACTCGGATCCGGAGAAGATCCAGGAGAACATCGAGAGCTACGAGAACCTTTGCGAGAACCTCGCTGAATACGGAAAGGCCATCGAGGACCTTCCCCACGTCATCCAATACAACAAGCGGGACCTACCGAACGCGATGTCGGTCGAGGAACTGGATCGGCAAATGAACCGTTACGGGGTTCCGACCTTCGAGGCCGTGGCCAGGACCGGGGAGGGGGTCTTCCCGACCCTGAAGACCTTGGCGGGCATGGTGCTCGAAAGCATCAACAAGGTGGACAAGGGAGGGGCAGGCCGTTCGGCGGGCGCCCGGCGGCCGGCGGCCTCGAAGCCTCCCGCTCCGGCTCCCACCCAGCCGGCCCCGGCGAAGACCCGTCCTGCGGCCGCGGGACGCCCGAGGACCGCTCACCCGGAACGGAGGACCGCCCCCAGACCGAGGAAGGTCCCCGTGGCCTCCGCTCCGCGAAGAGTCGAACCGCGCCCCCAAGGGGGAGGGAAGGGGATTCTCGTCGCCTTCATGGTCCTGCTCATCGCAGCTGTCGCGGGGGTGGCCTTCCTGGTTTCCCAGCAGGGCTTTTGAAAGGGGGCTGTGATGAAATCCGACCAACGACTTCGCCAGGAACGTCTCGTTTTCTACAAGGACGACATCGAGAAGATCGACAAGGTCCTGGCCGAATTCCTCCGTCTTTCGGGGGCGAAGTGCGCCCTGCTCGTGGACAAGGAAGGGCACATGGTGACCCGGCAGGGGGATGTCAAGTCGATCAACATGGATACGATCTCGGCCCTGGTCGCCGGTTCCTTCGCCGCGACGAAGGAGATGGCGAAGCTGCTCGGCGAGGAGCACTTCTCGGCCCTGTTCCACCAGGGCGAGCGGGACAACATCCAGCTTTCCCTGGTCGGGGATCGAACCCTGTTGACGATCATGTTCGATGACCGGACGACGGTGGGCATGGTTCGCCTCTACGCGAACGAGGCCTGCAAGAAGCTCTGCTTGATCTTCCAGGAGGCCGAGGCCAACAAGGACCGTCCTCCCTCGGACGAGGTCGAGCTGGACAGCGGCTACGGATCCTCGGCGAAGGACAAGCTCGACGACCTCTTCCAGTGATCTCCGGAGGTGGGGGATCCGGTCTCCCCTCCGAGACGACAGGGGCGGGGACCCACCGGTCCTCGCCTCTGTTCTTTCATGCTTCGCGCCCCGACTTGCGGGAGGCGATCTCTCCGAAGCCGAGTTTCCGTAAGAAAAAACGGAAAAATTCGATCTTGGGACCTTCGGGGAAGGAAGGGCGGAATCTTTCGTGTGCAGTTTGAAACGCAAGGGAATTAGGGAGTTTGCAAAGAGTGTTCGCCGCAATGTCTTCCGTCCCCCTTATGGCCAAAGGGTTTGGGACTGAATTTCGATCCTGGACTTGACGATTCATAAGAATGATCCGGAGAGACCGTCGGGGTCTTTCCCACCCCTTCTCTCCGGTCGCTATGCACTGCGGTGCACCGCAAAGTTGATTGTCACTCATCCAGGAGTCCGACATGGCAGCCAAGAAGAAAGCCGCCAGAAAGGCGACCAAGCGCAAGGCCACCAAGAAGAAGGCGACCAAGCGTAAGGCCACCAAGAAGAAGGCGACCAAGCGCAAGGCCACCAAGAAGAAGGCGACCAAGCGCAAGGCCACCAAGAAGAAGGCGACCAAGCGCAAGGCCACC